>JAJDCQ010000017.1 GCA_029260755.1 Planctomycetota bacterium
CTTCGTGACGCGACACTGGCGCGCGGCTCGCGTGATCGTCGCGAGGCGCGCATCGACCACGTCTGGCGGAAGATTGTGCTCCCGCGGCGGGAGCTCGAGAACGATCGCTTCGGTCGTCGTGTTCATGGATCCCCTCCTCCACTAGTAAGACGTTCGGGAGGGGTTCGATGTTTCATGAATTATAGGGTTTTTGCCGTATCATCTGTGGGCCGATCGGGCGGCGATCCGTCTCGACTCGAGACGTTCGCGTCGAGCCGTGAACCGGCTGCGGGCGGCCGGATGAACCGGGCGACCGGACGGTCACGCCCGCACGATCCCCCTGTACTCTTGCGACGCCGCGGGCTGGCGCGGGGCGAGACGTTTGACATTCAGCAGCCGGCGCCGAGCGCGAAGTTGCCCTGCCCCCCTCCATGAGCGAACCGATGACCGCCCGGAGAGAGCGAGCCGCGTGACGTCGGAGGGGGCAGCGCAGGACCATCTCGGTGCGCCAACGTTCGCCGGTTGTAGCGGGGTAGGACCTCGTCGCGTCCTTAAGAACTCTCGCGAGATGAACGCGAGCTGCTTGGCGGGGACACGTCCGGTTCCACTCTTCCTTGGACGTTCTCCCTCAACAGACTGAGCCTGACGCGAGTCGTCAGGGGTCAATTCGACAGGGGTCAGGCCGATGGTTGCTCCTTGCTCCTCGCGGTGCCTTGGATGCGCCGTTCGGAAAGTAGAGCACCCGCCGCACCGAAGGGGTCAGCGCAGCTCGAACCGGAGCAGCATCGAGGCCGCGGTTCCGGGCGCTCGCTTCGCCTGATCGTCCTCGGCCGCCCACGTCCCGACGACGAAGCTCCGACCGTCGCCGGCGAACGCGACCTCGCGGGCGACCTGGCCGATCGTGGCGAGGTCGACCTCGTCGAGGAGCGCCCGGCGCTCGACGTCCCAGAGGCGGAGCGTGCCGTCGCTCGCTCCGGAGACGAGGCGGCGGCCGTCGGGTGAGAGCCCCAGCGCGAGGACGTCGGCGGCGTGGATCGGCTCGAGGACGGCCGCCCGGGTCATCCCCTCGAGGCGCCAGAGCTGCAGGCGACGGTCGGTGCCTCGCACGGTCACGGCCAGCCCCGCCTCGGGCGCGAAGGCGGCCGCGGTGAATCGCCACGTCGCGGTCGGCGAGGTCGCCACCGGGCGGGCGACCCGGCGCCGGTCGAAGATCGCGAGGCGACCGTCGATGCCCGCCGTCACGATGCGGTCGGCGTCGAGGAACGCGAGCGCGAGCACCCGCCCCCTGTGCTCGCGATAGACCCGCCGGACGGGGCCGCCGAAGCGGACCTCGCCGGCGACCGTCCCGACCGCGAGCGTTTCGCCGTCGGCGCCGACGGCGAGCGCCCCGATCGCCTGCGATCCGAGCTGGGACCGGGCGGCGGGAAGACGGTCGGCGAGGCGCCAGCGCACGACGAACCCGTTCTCATCGCCGGTGAACGCGGTCGTCCCGTCGCGGGCGAGCGCCGCCGCGAGGACGCGCCCGCCGTGGGCCTCGGGGGTCTCGGGAAGGAGCGCGTTCGTGCCGGCTCGCCAGAGCCGGGGCGTCGGGTCGCCGGCGCCGGCGATGCAGACCGAGCCGTCGGAGGCGAGGGCGAGATCGGTGACGCCCGCGGCCGAGCCGGTGCGGGCGCGATCGATCGTGAGAGACCAGCCGGCGGTGAGGGTGAGATGAGCGGAGGCGAGGGGGAGGTCGGGAGGGGCGGACCAGGCTGGCGAACCGGCCGCCGTGGCCGTGCCCGCGCCCGTGGCCGTGCCCGCGCCCGTGGCCGTGCCCGCGCCCGTGCCCGTGGCCGTGCCCGTGGCCGTGCCCGTGCCCGTGCCCGTGTCCGTGGCCGTGGCCGTGCCCGTGGCCGTGGCCGTGCCCGTGCCCGTGTCCGTGGCCGTGGCCGTGCCCGTGTCCGTGGCCGTGCCCGTGCCCGTGTCCGCGCCCGTGCCCGTGTCCGGGCCCGTGCCCGGGCCCGTGTGCGGGTCCGCGTCCGTGCCCGTGCCCGTGCCCGTGCCCGTGCCCGAGTCCGTGCCCGTGCCCGAGTCCGTGCCCGCGCCCGTGTCCGTGGCCCTGTCGGTGTTGGTGCCCGAGTCCTCGGTCGACGCGACCTGCGCTCCGGCGTCGTCCCGATCGTTCTCGTCGCCCCCTCCGAGCGAGGCGAGGACGCTCACGGCGACGATCACCACGACGACCAGGATCGCGGCGGCTCCTCCGGCGACCACGGCGATGGCGATCGCGGGCACTCCTCCCGCGTTCGGTCGCACCGGCGCGAGGGAGCGCTCGGTCGGCGCCCGCGCGGGCAGCGTCGCGATGATCCGCTCGATCTCCGCGACCACCTCGGCGGGCCGATCGGGGCGGCCGCTCCGCTCCTTCGCCGTGAGGCTCGCGACGAGCGCCGCCGTCGCCTCCGCGAGCCCGGGGCGGAGCGCGCGGGGATCGGGGCAGGGCTCGGTCAGCTTCTTCGCGAGGATCGCGAGCGAGCCGGCCGCCGAGAACGCGTGCTGCCCGGTCGTCATCCGGTAGATGATCAGGCCGAGGGCGTAGAGATCGCTCCGGATGTCGAGGTCGCTCTCGCCGTTCGCCTGCTCGGGCGACATGTAGTGCGGCGTCCCGATGATGTCGCCCGTCCGCGTCGCCGAGAGCTTCTCGTCGGCGCGCCTGGCGAGGCCGAGGTCGGCGAGCTTCACCCGTCCGTCGTGCCCGATGAGGACGTTCGCCGGCTTCAGGTCGCGGTGGACGAGGCCGTGGGCGTTCGCGTGGTCGAGGGCGGCCGCGATCGCGCGGGCGACCTCGAGGGCGAGGCGCTCGTCGAGAGGCGCCCTGCGCTCGATCAGCTCGGACAGGTCGGTTCCGTCGACGAACTCGAACGCGATGTAGCGCAGGCCGGACCAGTCCTCCCGACCCGAGGCGATGAGCCCGACGACGTTCTCGTGGTCGAGGCTCGCCGCGGCGCGCGCCTCGCGCTCGAACCGGATGACGAAGCTGTCGTCGCCGGCGAGCGAGGGCGAGAGGACCTTCACGGCCACGTCGCGGCCTTCGGCGTCGCGGCCGCGATAGACCCGGCCGGTGGCGCCCTCGCCGAGGAGGCCGGTGATCTCGAACGCGGCGATTCTCTCGGGGAGCTCGTCTCGGGAGGTCGACATGACGAAAGCCTCGCCCGACACTCTAACGGATGGGAGTCGCCCCGCCATGACCACCGACGCCGCCGCCGAGCCCCGCGAGGCCGACGCGCCCCCGAGCTTCGTCCGCCCCGTCCCGAAGCGGGTGTGGGCGCTCCTGCTCCTCGGCTTCCTCCTCGTGGCCGGCTCGCCCGGGATCCTCCTGATCGGCGTGGGGCAGCTCGGCCCGTCGCTCCTGACGGCCGATGGCCCGCTCGGCGGCGAGCGCGGGCTGCCGCTCCTCCTCGCCTGGGCGGGCGTGCTCGCCTTCCTCCCGTTGCCCTCGGTGCTGTTCGCGCTCGTGGCGATCCGCCGGCGCTACGGACGGTGCGAGCTCCGTGGCGACGTCGCGACGTTCTCGCTGCCCTGGTCGCTCGGCAAGGGGCTCGCCTACCCGCGGAGCGAGCTGACCATTCTCCGCGCGACCCGCCACGGGCTGCTCCTCGGGAAGGAGGGGCGCCCGCGCTGGCATGACCTGCTCTTTCCGCTCCTCGTGCCGGCTCCCGACGAGGACGCGCGGGCGGCGGCGCTCGCGGTCTTCGAGGGGCGGCCGGGCGAGGAGCGCCCGAGCGAGGTGCCCGAGACGTTCGGCGGCGAGCTCTCCCGCGGCGCGACGATCGCGATCATCGTGACCGTCGTCTCGCTCGTCTTCGCGCCCGCGGTCATCCTCGGGCTGCGCCTCGGCGAGCTCGGGTTCCACGCCGGGCTCGGCGTCGCGACGGTGCAGATCCTCGTCATCCTGGCGGGCGGCGTCGTCACCGCGAGGCGCTACGGGATCACCAGGATCTCCCTCACGAGCGACGCGCTCCTCCTCGGCCCGCGCCGGCTCGCCTGGAAGGACCTGATCGTCCTGGCGCCGGCCCCGCCCTGGCTCGTCTGGGACGCCGGAGCCCATGGCGGGCGCGGGCTCACCCACGCGGGCGAGCACCTCGAGACGATCCTCGACCGGGCGCGCGCCCGCCTCGCGGCGCTCGATCTCCCGGACGTCCTGGCCGACGCGCCTCCCGCCTGGGCCCGGTCACCGCGGCGACACGCTCCGCTCGCGATCGTCACCGCGCTCGCCGCGGCGCTCGGCCTGGCCGCGACCGGCCTCGCCTTCACCGACCCCGAGCTCTACCGGACCGTCGCGGCGACCGACGACGAGGGGAACGGGGCGCGCCTGGTCCACCGGCGGACCGACGGACACCCGCGGGCGCTCCTCCTGATCGCAGGCGACGGATCGCCCCAGGGACTGCTCCAGCTCGCCGGGTCGGCGATCGTCGCGCCCGGCCTCGTCACCCAGAAGCTCGGCTCGGGGCTCTTCCTCACTGTCGACCTCGAGAAGGGGACGGCGCGATCGGGATCCGAGGAGGTCCCGATCCCGACCGACGCGACCGTGATCATCCTCGACGTGACCGACGACACGTGGCGAAGCTCGACCGAGCCTTTACCCGCCCGCCTGACGGAGCGCTTCCGCTCGCTCGAGGGCTCGGGCCACCGCGGCGCCGCGGAGCCGAGCATCGGCGATCTCCTCGATGGCCTCGGCGGGACCGAGCCCGGCGGCCTGATCGACCGCTTCGCCTCGGGAGCGCTCGCCCCGCGCGTGCACGACGTCGTCGCGGGGGGGGGCGCGCGCCTCGTCTGGGGCGTCGATCGCGGCGAGGTGCTCTTCTGCACCGTCGCGCCGGCCGCGACCCGGCTGCGCATCCACGTGGGGGCGACGCGTCACGAGACCGCGGGCGACCCCGACGCGGCGGTGATCGAGATCCTGCTGCAAAAGGGTGCGCCGCCGCCGGTCACGCGCGTCCTCGAGGACGACTCGACCCGCCGCGGCGAGACGCTCCCGTCGTTCGAGGCGCTCCTCGAGGCGACCGCGCGAATCCGAGGTGGGCTGAGCGTCGAGGACGCGCTCGCCGACGAGACGCCCGATCTGTTCGGAGAGTGAGGCCGGCGGCGAGCCCTCCGCCGACGATGCCCTCTACCGCTCGATGATGCTCGCCCGGAACTCCTCGAGCGACTCCTGCCAGCGCGCCATCGTCGCCGCCGGCCCGACCCCCTTGAACGAGTAGAGCCCCTCGGGCGTGATGATCAGCATCGCGAACATCGCGTGGCTCGCCTTGTCGTGCTTCTCGGCCGCGCCGGGCTGGACCGCGGCGACGAACCGCCCCGAGAGCACGAGCGAGGTGAGGGTGAGCGAGCCGACCGCGCGCGTCGTGATGTTCACGTCGCCACGCGGCAGAGGCGAGCCGTCAGCGGCCTGCCACTGACCGATCCAGCGGTCGATGTTGGCCTGGATCCCGCCGCCGTCTCCGCCGAACCGGGCGACGACCATCGTGGCATCTTCCGCGTCGCCGTCCGCGGCCGGGAGCCGGTACTGGGCGACGCGCATCTGATTCGCCGGCGGCTCCTCCACCCAGCCCTCCGGCGCGGCCCAGGCGATCGACGGCGACGCGTTCGGCGACCGGCCACCGCCGGCCGGCGCCCCCGACGGTCTCCGAACCGGACCGACGCCGCCGCCACTCATCCCGCCGCCGCGGGGGGCCGCGGCCCCCATCGGCGAGACCGGAGGCGCCGAGCTCGAGCTCCAGGGCTCGAGCACCGCCACGACCACCAGGAGGGCCGAGGCGCCGATCAACACGAGAGGTCCCGCGACGCCCGTCCCCGGCGCGCCGCCCTGCTGCTGCGTCTGGTTGCTCACCGTTCCCCTCCACGGAGTGAGGCGAGAGTCTCTCCGCAACGCGGTGGGGCATCAAGGCGCCGCTCAGTCGCCCGCGCGGAGCCTGGCCATCCGCGCCCGGGCCTCCCCCACCCACGACGACCCCGTCGGGGCGCGGCGGATCATCTCCTGGATCTCGAGGACCGCCTCGTCCCGGCGGCCGAGGTGGACGAGCGCGTCGACCTTCTTGGCGCGCATCGAGAGGTCGTTCGGTCGGAGCTCGAGGCAGCGGGTGAGGTCGACGAGCGCGCCCTCGGAGTCGCCGGCGAACATCTTCGCCGTGCCCCGGTTGCCCCAGGAGGCGGGGTCGTCCGGCTCGATCTCGATCGCCCGCGACGCGTCGGCGATGGCTCCCTCGAGGTCGCCCCGCTGGCCCCGCGCGATCGCGCGGTTGTTCCAGGCGTCGGCGAACTGGGGGGCGAGCTCGATCGCGCGACTCGCGTCGCTGATCGCCCCCTCGAGGTCGTCCTCCTGGTAGCGGAGAAAGGACCGGTTCGTCCAGGTGCTGACCAGCCCGGGATCGATCGCGATCGCGCGGTCGTAGTCGGCCCGCGCGAGGTCGCGCCGGCCGAGCGCCAGGTACGTGTTCCCCCGGTTGCACCACGCCTCGGCGTAGTCGGGGTCGAGGTCGACGGCGCGGGCGTAGGCCTGCAGCGCATCCGCGAAGCGGTCCAGGTCGGTGAGGCCGTTGCCGACGCCGTTCCAGGCGACCGCGATCTCGTCGTCGAGCTCGATGGCCCGCTCGAAGTCGTCCAGCGCGCCCCGCACGTCGCCCCGGCGCCGCCTCACGACCCCGCGATTGACCCACGCGATCGCCAGCCTCGGCTGGCGCTCGATCGCGACGCTCAGGTCGGCCTCGGCCTCCTCGAAGCGCCCGAGGTCGGAGAGGAGGTTGCCCCGGTCGCCGCGCGGCCGGTCGTCGTCGGGCAGCAGCTCGATGGCCCGGCCGAGGTCCTCGAGAGCGCCCTCGATGTCGCCGCCGGCCCGGCGCACGATCGCTCGCTCGTAGTAGCCCTGGCCGTCCTCGGAGATCAGCGGCAGGTCGCCCTCGAATCGCCACGCGTGGCGTCCGACCTGGTTCCAGTACGGCCCGGTGCGCACGTCGAACCGGCGCCGCGCCGCGACGGCCAGCCGCTGCGCCCGCGCCCCGCCGAGGAGGCAGAGGGCGATCCCGGCGTGGACCGCCCGCGTCTCGCCCTCCTCGGCCCAGAGGTAGCGTCCGAGCGCGTCGACGGCGCCCTCCTCGATGCCGATCCGGCCGAGCGCCTGACAGCAGAGCATGGCGACCGCGACGCCTCCCTCGCCGATCCGCCGCTCCTGCGCGAGCGCGAACGGATCGACGGGCACGCCCGGGCCGACCGCGTCGCGCGCGCGCCGGATGATCCGTCGATGCGCCGTGAAGTAGATCGCCTGGAGCGGAGCGGGCATCGCGCTCCCCGGCTCGCCCGCGACGCGCGCCTCGATCATCTCCTCGAGGTGCGGCAGGAAAGGCTCGCCGCGCGCCGCCTCCTCGGGCGTCGGCTGCGCCCGACCGTAGACGACTCGAGCCGCCTCGCGGAGCTCCTCGACGATCTCGTCGAGCTCCTCGACGAGCAGCCGGACGGTCTGCCGGTCCTGCAGGGCGACGAGGCGGAAGAGCGCGGCTCGTCGCCCGCCCGGGCGCGCGGCGAGCGCGCCGGAGCGCGCCTCGTCGAGGATCTCGCCGACCTCGCGCCGGCGCTCGGCCAGGCGGCGCGCGCGCGCCGCGTCGACCCGCGCGCGCGCCTCGCGCGCCCGGTCCGTCTCGACGCCGCGCGCCGCGGCCCGATCGAGCGCCCCGCGCGCGATGCTCCAGTGCTCCGTCGCCTCCGCCACCTCGGCGAGGCCGAGCGCGGCCCGGCTCATCGCGGTCGCCGCGTCGGGATCGTCGGGGACGATCGCCTCGAGACCGTGCGCCGCGGCGTAGGCAGCCAGGCCGGCCGCGAGCAGCTCGTCGACGTCGCTCGACGCGCGCGCGAGGCCGGCGGCGTCGGGGGGGGGCGGGGCGGGCCCCCCGCCGCGCAACGCCCCCAAAGGGGCCCCGGCCGGGACGGCCACATACCCCGCCAGGGCGAGGGTGTGGCGGC
>JAJDCQ010000161.1 GCA_029260755.1 Planctomycetota bacterium
GGAGGTTCTCCTCCTCGATGATGTGGTGCCACGGGTCCTCGAATCCGGGGTGGAGGCGCGGCTCGACGCCGAGGCGCGCGGCGAGCGCCTCCCCGAAGCGGCGACCGTCGGCGAGGCCCGCGTCGATCTGCGCGCGCGTCATCGAGGCCACGCCGGGGACGCCCGGCGGCGGCGGCGACTTCAGGTCGAGCCGGGCGGAGTCGCGCCAGACCGGCGTTCCGTCGGCCCGCCAGATCTGCTCGAACATCCATCGAGGAAGGCTCTCACCCGGATACTGCTTCCCCATCCGGTGCAGGACGACCGGGCCCTGCCCGAAGCGAGACCGGAGCTCGGAGACGAGGCGGAGCCCCTGGGAGAGCTTGGTCGGGCCGATCGCCTCGGTGTTCCACTCCGGCTCGCGCGGGTTCTCGCGCGAGGTCCAGGTCGGCTCGCCGCCGCAGGTGAGCGTCAACCCCTCGGCGGCGAGTCGCGCGTCGACCCCGTCGGACGCCGCGAGGAGCGCCTCCCACGTCTCGTCGGTGTAGGGCATCCGCGGGCGCGGCTCGTGGCCGAGGCGGATCACCTCCATCGACACGTGGAACGTCGTCCGGGTCTCGCTGAGCGTCCCGTCGACGGGCGAGGCGAGGGCCGGGTTCACCGTCGCGACGAGCGGGATGTGGCCTTCGCCGCACAGCAGCCCGCTCGTCCCGTCGAGGCCGATCCAGCCGGCGCCGGGGAGGTAGACCTCGGCCCAGGCGTGGAGGTCCATCACGTCGGCGACGACGCCCTTGGGGAGGTCGGGGATGACCCCCTCGTCGGCGAGCTGGATGCTGTAGCCGCTGACGAAGCGCGCGGCGAGGCCGCGCGCGCGCATCGCGTCGACGAGGAGGAGGGCGGAGTCGCGGCAGCTTCCGCGGCCGAGCTCGAGCGTCTCCTCGGCCGTCTGGACGCCGGCCTCGTTGCGGATGATGTAGTCGACGTCCTGCGCGACCCGGCCGTTGAGGTCGATCACGTACTGGATCGTGTCGCCATCGAACGGGACCGTCTCGATCCACTCGCGCAGGAGCGGGCCGGGTGAGACCGAGAGGAGAAACGGCTCGAGCTCCTGCGCCAGCCCATCGGGGTAGCGGAACGGCACCTGCTTGCAGCCGTCGTCCAGGTAGAAGTCGAACGGGTTGACCGGGCGGATGTCGAAGGCGGCGTCGACGACGACCGACAGCTCGCGCGTGGTCGCGCCGGCCGGCCAGGTCGCCCGCGCGATGTGATTGCCCCACGGGTCGTACTGCCAGCGGACCTCGGCCTCCGGGCCGATCCCGAGGTTGTAGGAGAGCACCTTCGCCCGCGCGTGCTCGGCCGGGCGGAGGCGCACGACGTGCGGGCCCAGCGAGGTCTCACGGTCGTACTCGTAACGGGTCTCGTGCTTGATCCGGATCCGCATCTCTATCCGCTCGACGTGCTTGGCGCCGACCCCTCGGCCAGCGCGCGCGGAATGCTACCCCCGGAGCGGACCGGGCCGCAATCGCGTGATCGGTGTCCGCAGGGCGCCGGTCGGAGATCGCGGCGATCCGGACGGGGCGAGAGGCGTCCGGCCGAGCCGGTCAGTCGTCGTCCCCGGACTCGAGGCGATCGACGATCTCCGACCGCCTCTGACGGACGACATCGCTCCGGCGGTGGCTGTCGAGGAACGCCCGCAGGAGGGCGCGACCTCGATCGGGGTCCGTCCTCCCGACGCGCGTCGCCCGCGCGAACGCGGCCTTCGCCTCGGTCTCCGCGTTCCGGATCGCGCGCTCCGCGTCGCGGAGGACGTCGCGGATCTCGCGCCGTCGGGCGCGGTAGGTCTCGGTCTCGCTCAGCGTGGCGGTGACGAGCTCGTAGCCGGCCTTGGCCGAGCGCGGCCGGCCCTCCGCGAGGTCGGCGTCGGCGAGCGCCAGGAGACGGGCGGCGACCGCGTCGGGCGTCGACGCGAGGCTCGCCACCGGAGGTCGATCGGGATCGACGAGGCCCGGCGCGCCGATCAGGCTCACCTCGCCCGAGAAGCTGCCCGTGACCAGGAAGCGGCCGCCTCGCCCGGCGGCGACGCTCGCTGTCGAGAGGGCGAGCTCGTGCGCCTTCGAGCCCGAGCGCGGATCCCAGAACCGGACCGCTCCGCCCGCAGTCACCAGGCTGCCCCCGGGACCGAACGCGATGGAGCCGAACCGGCCGGCCTGGTCGGGGTGCGGGAAGCTGGCGACGACGGCGCCGTCCGCCGCGTCGTGGACGCGGATCGTCCCCGAGCGGGTGACGATCGCGACGAGGCTCTCGGACGCCGCGCCGGCGAAGCTCTCGTCGTCGGTCCCGCCGGTCCACGCCCGGCCGCCCCGGGGATGGAACGCCAGGACGGGACCGTTCCAGGCGGCGACCGAGATGAGCTTGCCGCTCGGCGAGAAGCGCATCGTCTGGGCGGCGAAGTCGAGCTCGAGCTCACCGCGGAGCTTTCCGGTCCGCGCGTCGAGGAGCTCCGCGGGACCGCTCGCCGCGGCGAGCACCTCGCCGTCGGGGGCGAAGTCGAGCGCGGTCACCCGAAACGGCGTGACCCGCTCGAAGAGGAGCTCGCCGCGCTCGACGCCCCAGACCTCGATCTTCTTGCTCTCGCCGCCCGCGGCGACGGTCAGCCCGTCGGGCGAGAGCGCGAGGGCGTTGACGTCGACGTCGTGGGCGCGCTCGGCGAGGATCGCGCCGGTGCGCGTATCCCAGACGACGACCGTGCCGCCGCGCGAGGCCGCGGCGACCCGGCGACCGTCGCCGTCGGCCGCCACGAGGAAGACATCCCCGGCCGGATGCCGGAAGGAGTCGAGGACCGCGAACGCGGTCGGATCCGCGCCGAGCTGCTCGCTGATGCGAGCAAGCGAGTCGCGGATGAGCGGGTCGTGGGGCCGCGCCTTCCAGGCCTTCTTCCAGGCCGCCAGCGCGTCACCGCTCGCGCCGGAGCCCTCGTGCGCCAGGGCCACCTCGATCCAGTCGAGCGGTCCGTCGGGCTCCGGCGCGGGCTCTCCCCCTCCCCCGTCGGGGTCGCCCGGGCCGCCGGCGTCGGGATCCGGATCGGGCACGAGCTCGGGCTCGCGAATCGCCTGACCGCGTGGCATCCCGCTCCAGATCTCGACGGTCCCGTCGGCGCAGCCGACCGCGAGAGAGCGCCCGTCGGGCGAGAGCGCGAGGGAGGCGACGTTCGCGGCGAGCCCCTCGCCCGACGAGGCGAGCGGAAGGCCGCCGACCGGCGCGCCGCTCGCGACGTCGACGAGGGTGACCTCGCCGCGCCCGATCGCACCGACCGCGACGATGCCTCCCGCGGCGTCGAACACGACGGCCGCCACGCCGCCGGCCTCCCCTCCGTCGCTCCGCGCGGGAGCCTCGACGGTCCTCGATGCCCCGCCGACCTCGGGATCGACGAGCAGCAGCTTCCCCGAGCCGAGGCCGACGGCGAGGTGCTCGCCATCGGAGGAGAAGGCGATCGCCTCGACGCGGTCGCCCTCGACGACCCACGCGACCTCGAGCACATCGAAGCGCGGGCCGGCGCGGAGCTCGACGGCGTCGAGGCCCGTCGCGATCGTCTCCGCGCCGGGACGCCGGGCGACCCGGAGGCCGGGTCCGGCGGGACGGAGGAGATCGAGGTGCTCGTTCCACAGACCGCCGCCGCTCGTGACGAGCGAGCGCCCGTCGGAGGCGAACGCGACGTCGGTGATCTCTCGCGCGGACCTCTTGCTGGAGAGCGTGGTGCGGCGGCCCGTCGCCGCATCCCAGAGCCCGATGCGACCGCCGCCGGTCGTCACGATGACGTCGCCTTGCCCGCTCCAGGTGAGCGCGCGCGTTCCCCGGTCATCGAGATGAGCGAGCCCTCGGCCCGTCGCGCCGTCCCAGATCCGGACTCCGTCATCCGACGCCGACGCGAGACGATCGCCGTCCGGCGCCCACTCGAGGTCGAAGACCCCCTCGGGGTGCGCCGAGATGACGAAGCGACGCTCGAAGCGACGCAGCTCGGTCGGGTCGTGCGGGTCGAGCGGCGGCGGCGGCGGCGCCGCCGCCGCCGGCGGCTCCCGCTCCGGGCCGCCGCCGATGACCGGTCCCGGCGTCTCGTCCGACCGCGGCGCCGTCGCGGGGCGCGACGCGTCGGCTCGCGAGGCCGGGCTCGGGTCCGCCGCGACGCCGTTCTCGCGCGCCTGCCGGAGCAGCATCGTGGCGAACGGATGGTCGGGGCGGAGGGCGAGCGCCTCGCGCGCCGATCCGGCGGCGGCCTCCCACTCGCCGCGGGCTCCGTGGGCGCTCGCGCGACGGATGAGCTCCTCGAACGCCGGCGGCTCGACCGGGGTCACAGGCTCCGAAGGACCCTTCCCGGTCGAGGCGTCGCCCGCGGGCGGGCCGGTCGGCGGCGCGGCCTCCGGCGCGACCGGGTCGGCGCCGATCGCGCTGCGCGTCGAGCCCGCGATCGGTGCGTCCGGGCTCGGCGACGCCGGGTCGGGACCGGTCACGATCGTCGCGGCGAGCCCGCCGACGAGGGCGAGGCCACCGAAGACCGCGGCCAGCCCGACCAGGCCTCCCGGTCCGCGGGCCGTCGCCCCGGCGACGCGCCGCTCCGAGACCGCCGCCGCTCGCCGGGACGAGGTCCGGCGCGAAGAGCGGCCCGTCGACCCGAGACGACCGCTCGAGGAGCGCTGGAGACGGCGACCGCTCCCCGCCCCCGCACGGGACGACGTCCGACCGGCCGAGCCAGCCTCCGGCCCGCTCGCACGCTGGTCGAGGATCGCGATGACCTCGCCGGCAGAGCTCGGTCGCTCGTCCGGATCGGACGCGAGCAATCGGTCGATCAGGTCGGCATCCGCGGCCGGAACGTCGGCGACCTCGGCGATCGAATCCGGTCGCTCGGTGAGGATCCGGGACGCCAGGCTCACGATCGAGCCCCGCCCGTAGGGAGGATGCCCGGCGAGCAGCTCGAAGAACAGCGCGCCGAGGGAGAAGAGGTCGCTCCGGTGATCGATGTCGCGACCCCGGACCTGCTCGGGCGACATGTAGGCGGCCGTGCCGAGGGCGGTGCCGGTCTTGGTGACGCCGTGATCGTCGTCGATCGTTCGGAGCAGGTCGAAGTCGGTCAACTGAACCGCGCCGTCGGGCCCGATGATCACGTTGCTCGGCTTCACGTCCCGGTGGATCACGTTGGACGCGTGCAGATGATCCAGGGCGGAGGCGACGCCGAGGACGATCGGCCGCGCCTCTTCGGGCGGAAGCGTTCCGCCGCGCGCCTGGCGGAGCGAGGCGAGCGAGACGCCCTCGCAGAGCTGCATCACGAGAAACGGACGATCGCGGTCGACGCCGCCATCGACGACGCGGGTCAGGTTCGGGTGATCGAGCTCCCGCGCGAGCGCACAGCTCCGCTCGAAGCGTTCGCGGTTCACGCCGCCGCGGAAGAGCTTGAGCGCGTGGGGCTCGACGTCCTCGTCCTCGGTGCGGCGGGCGAGGTAGACGGTGCCGAGCCCCCCGCGCCCGATCTCGCGTTCGAGGACCCATCCGCCGACCCGCTGCTCCCCGCCGCTCGAGGAGGCTTCGGCCGGCCCGTCGACCGGGCCGATGGCGCGACGCAGGTCTTCGAGTCCGTCGTCGGTCACGCGACGATTATGGCAGACGGGCCCGAGGACGAGCCAAGGACGGGCAACGCCGTCCCGGGCGACGGCAGGTCGGCCTGCCGGCGGCCCCGCCCGGATCGGCGCTCTCGCTCTCTCTCGGCTGGGGCGGTCAGAGCAGCGGCCGGATCGTCTTGACCGTCACCTCGAACGCGCCCTCGTTCAGCTCGACGAGGGCGTCCCGCAGGACGGTCGACGGCGTGTTGACGACCACCATGCCCTGCGACGCGACCGAGCCGATGCCGACCGGGCCGGTGTGCCCCTCGCCGTGGTCGACATCGCGATCGATGAAGACGAGCGACCCTACCATCCCGAGGAAGCAGGCGCCGGCCGGGAGCAGCCACCACCACCAGCCGGCGGCGTCGTCAGGGAGGCGAGCGCCGCGGGTCCACCACGCGAGGGCCAGCGCGGCGATGGCGCCGACGAGCAGCGCGACGGTGACGAGGATCGGGAGGACGCCCGCCGACCGCGCGTAGTGCTCCGAGCAGTCGGCGCACGCCGGGACGAGGATCGGCTCGACGACGGCCATCTGCGGGTCGCCGACGGCCGCCGGCCGCGGCGCCGCCGGCTCGGCCCCGCAGCAGACGCAGCCCGGCGGGAAGCGGGGGACGCGAAGCGTCGCCGCCCCGCTCAGCGCGAGCGAGACGAACGCCGCGAGCCGCTCCTCGTTCGCCGGCGTGAACGTCAGGGTGTAGCGCTCGCGGCCCACCGGCGGGTCAGTCGCCGCCCGCGGGAGGCGCGAGGTGCGGCCCCAGAGCGCGCTCGATGTCGGCGGCGCGGTTGACGACGAGCGCGACGGCGTCGGGGTGGTGCCGCTTCAGGGCGGGGTCCGCGGCGAGCAGCGCCTCGTCGACCGCGCCGGCCGCGTGGCGACGCGCGCGCGCCTCGGCGTGCTGGAGCGCGATGGCGGCGTCGGCCTCGATCAGCGCGCCGGCCGACGCCGCCCAGCGACGCCAGGCCGCGACGGCCTCGGCGTCCGCCGGCCACCCGTCGGCGCCGACCTCGACGGCCGCTCGCCTGGCGAGGTCGATCCCGCGCGTCGTGTCGATCCAGTGGTCCTGGAGGGCGTTGTAGCGATGCCGCAGGCCCGCCATCCGCTGCTGGGCCGCAGCCCGCGCCTGATCGTCGGGCGCGTCGCGGACCGCCCGCTCGGCTCGCCGGAGCTCGTCGTCCATCGCCCGGGCCCGGCGCTGAAGGCGGTCGTGCGCCTTCTGGAAGCGCGCCTGCGCCTCGAGCGTCAGCGTCCGCGCCGTCGCGATCTCCTCGGCGCCGAGCGTTCCCGGGCCGACCCGTTCGATGGCCCCCTTCCACGCCGCCGCCTCGTCGGCGCGCTCGGCGACCCGCGCGACGTGACGGTCGCCGACCGTGGCGAGCGCGGCGCGGATCGCGGCGACCCGGTCCGCGACCCAGGCGAGCTCGTCCGTCGACAGGCCGACGGCGCCCGCATCGGCGGCGAACGCCTTCGCGTCCGCCCGCGCCCGGGCGAGGAGCGCGGCGAGCGGCGCCGGGTCGCCGCCGGCGGCATCGAGACGGCCCCGCAGCCGCCCGAGCCATCCGGCGAGAGCGTCCATCTGCGCCTCGGTGACGCGGCCGTCCTCGGGCGGGACGAAGTCGTCGTCCGCGCGGGCGCCGCGGGCTCCCATCAATGAGAGGGTGATGACAATGAGCGCGGGGATCGCGCCCGTCGTGACGCGGCGACGCGGGAACGGGGACGGTCGAGTCGGATCGATCATGGCGCCGCCACGATAGCCCGGGCCCCCGCGGCGACTCAACCGACGGCGGGGCGAGGGGTCCCGCGCGCGCGGCCGGGCCCCTCCCCGGTCGCCTCCGATGCGCTTCCCGCGCCCCGAGGGCCCGGGTATCATGACCCGCCGCGAGGCTCCGGGCCGCGGCCGAGGCGAGACGGACCATGTCGACGAAGAAGCCGAGCGAGCGCACCGCCCGACGGAGTCGGCGGCCGGCCCGCGCCCGCCGCGGCTCCGCCCGCGGCGCTCGGAACGAGGGCCAGCCGCTCTTCGACGGCTACGCGCCGCTCGAGACGGCGTGGGACGAGCTCTTCGACAGGAGCGGCTCGCCCCGCCCCGCCCTCGCGAGCGCCGTCGCCCTGCTCGACGACATGGGCCAGGACCGCTTCCGCACCCGGCAGCGCCTCGCCGACGGCACCTTCCTCAAGAGCGGCGTCACCTTCCGGGTCTACAGCGACGACCGCGGCGTCGAGAAGATCTTCCCCTTCGACCTGATCCCGCGCACCGTCGGCGCCGGCGACTGGGATCGCCTCGAGCGAGGCCTCGCCCAGCGCATCGTGGCGCTCGAGGCCTTCCTCGCCGACGTCTACGGCGATCAGAAGATCCTCGCCGACGGCGTCATCCCCCGCGAGGTCGTCCTCGGGAGCAGCGGCTACACCAAGGAGATCCACGGGCTCGTCCCGCCGCACGGGGTGAGGATCCACATCTCGGGGATCGACATGATCCGCCGACCCGACGGCGAGCTGGTCGTCCTCGAGGACAACCTCCGGACGCCGTCCGGCGTCTCCTACGTCCTCGAGAACCGCAAGGTGATGAAGCGCGTCATGCCGCGCATCTTCGCCGAGGCCCACGTCCGGACCGTCGACCACTACCCGATGAAGCTGCGCGACGCGCTCGTCAGCCTCTCGCCCCTCGACGCCTCGAGGACGCGCCTGGCGATCCTGACACCGGGTCCCTACAACTCCGCCTACTTCGAGCACAGCTTCCTCGCCCGCCAGATGGGCTGCGACCTCGTCACGGGGCGCGACCTCTTCGTCCACGACGACCGGGTGTTCGTGAAGACGACGCGCGGCCCGCGGCCGGTCGATGTCCTCTACCGGCGCATCGACGACGAGTTCCTCGACCCGGAGGTCTTCAACGAGGACAGCCTCCTCGGCGTCGCGGGGCTGATGCGGGCCTGGGCGGCCGGGAACGTCGTGATCGCGAACGCGGTCGGCAACGGGGTCGCCGACGACAAGGCGCTCTACCCCTTCGTCCCGGCGATGGTGAAGTACTACCTCGACGAGGATGCGATCCTCCCGCAGGTCGAGACGTTCAGCTGCGCCGAGCCCGATCAGTGCCGTCACGTCCTGGCCCGCCTCCCGAAGATGGTCGTGAAGGCGGTCGACGCCTCCGGCGGCTACGGGATGCTCGTCGGCCCGACGGCCAGCGAGGCCGAGATCGCCGAGTTCCGCCAGCGCGTCGAGGCGAACCCGCGCGGCTACGTGGCGCAGCCGCTCGTCGAGCTCTCGACGTGCCCGACGTGGGACGCCCAGCGCGGGGCGGTCGTTCCCCGGCGCGTCGATCTGCGCCCCTACGTCGTGCACGGTCGATCGGGGACCTGGGCGCTCCCGGGCGGTCTCACCCGGGTCGCCCTCGTCGAGGGGAGCTTCGTCGTGAACAGCAGTCAGGGTGGCGGAAGCAAGGACACGTGGGTCCTCGAGGCTCGTCCCGACTCCGCCGACCCGGATGCGGACCCCACCCCCACGCCGCCGGACGGCGAGGAAGGCTGACGCTCGATGCCGGATGACTTCGGACTCCTCGGAACCGACGACGAGCGCAAGCCGTCGGGCTCGTTCCATCACTCGCCGATCCCCGGCTCGAAGACCGAGCTCCCCGAGCAGCGGGTCATCGAGATGACCCAGATGCTCGCGATGTCCTACGACGTCGCGAGCAGCCCGAGCATCACCCTCAAGACCGTCGACGCCGTCCGCGCCCACGAGCAGCCCTACGGCTGGGGCTTCGCGTGGTATCCGGCCGAGGACAACGCCGCCCTCGTGATCAAGGATCCGACCTCGATCGGCGAGAACGCGATGACGAAGGTCCTCCGCGACTGGGACCGCTTCCAGAGCAGCGTCTTCGTCTGCCACCTCCGCGGCGCCGCGCAGCGGACGACCCAGGAGGACACCCACCCGTTCGCGCGGAGCCACGCCGGCCGCACCTTCATCATGGCCCACAACGGCGACCTCCACGGCGAGCTCAACGAGGCGCTCCCCCTCGGCGACGCGCCGGTCTTCGAGCCGGTCGGGCACACCGACAGCGAGTGGGCGTTCTGCTGGCTGATGTGCCAGCTCCGGACGGCCGGGGCGCGCCGACTCGCCGACGTGGGCTGGGAGCGCCTCCACGGCTGGTTCCGCCGGGTGAACGAGCTCGGCACGGCGAACGTGATCCTGACCGACGGCAAGGACGTCGTGATCCACGCCGATCGATCGGGCTTCAACCGCCTCCACACGATCCGCCGCAAGCCGCCGCACGCGACGACCCGCGCCGAGAGCACCGACATCATCGTCGACTTCGGCGGCGCGCTCGATCAGAACCGGACCGTCTTCCTCGCGTCGACCCGGCCGCTCTCCGACGAGCCCTGGGAGCCGATGAAGGACGGGCAGCTCCTCGTCGTGCGCCGCGGTCAGGTCCAGTGGGACAGCCACGCGAACGGAGCTCCATCCTTCCCGGCCGCCATCTCCGACGCGGGTGATGTTGGCGGTCCGGGGCGGGCCTCGGCGAGGCTCCGGGCGCCGGCCACGATGATCGGCACCTCGCCGAAGAAGAGCCCGACCGGGCCCGCCCTCAACGCGCAGCAGCAGACGCAGACGCAGGGCGTGGCCGAGGCTCCCGTCGGCCTTCCGGCGACGGCGCAGCCGAGCGGGGTGACCTACTCGCGAGCGACCCGCCAGCTCTCGGTCTTTCACGAGACGATCTACCGCAATCAGCAGCCGGTCGAGCTCTCGGAGCACACGTTCCGGCTCCAGCCGTCCCACGACCTCAGGCAGGCCCTGAACGAGTACGAGCTCAAGATCTCGATCAACGGCCTTCGCCGCGACTACGAGGACGTCTTCGGCAACCGGACCGTCCGGATCACGTTCGAGGAGCCGTGGTCCGAGATGAGCATCGTGGCGAAGTCGCTCGTGACCGTGCCGGGCGAGGTGAACACCGACCACCTCAAGAGCCCGCTCCGCCGCGCGACCATCCCGCTCGTCTGGATGCCCTGGCAGCGCCAGATGATGCTGCCGTACCTCCTGCCGCCCGAGCTGCCGGAGAGCCAGCTCCGCGCGCTGACCGACTACGCGATGAGCTTCGTCGAGCGTCACGACTTCGACCTCGTCGAGACCCTCGTCGACATGAACCAGACGATCTACAACGACTTCCAGTACGTCAGCGGGAGCACGACGCTCGAGACCACCCCCTGGGAGGTCTTCATCACCCGCAAGGGCGTCTGCCAGGACTTCGCGAACCTGTTCATCTGCATGGCGCGACTCCTGAACATCCCCGCCCGCTACCGCGTCGGCTACATCTTCACGGGCGGCGACTACGAGAACAAGATCCAGTCCGACGCGAGCCACGCCTGGGTCGAGCTCTACCTCCCGTGGGCCGGCTGGCGCGGGTTCGATCCGACGAACGGCTGCCTGACCGGGCCGGATCACGTCCGGGTCGCGTGCGGCCGCAACTACCGCGACGCGACCCCGACCTCGGGGACGATCTATCGCGGCGGCTTCGGCGAGACGCTCCGGGTCAACGTCCGGCTCGAGGAGGTCCCGGCCGGGGACTGACCCGACCGCGATCAGTCGCCGCTCGGCGCCGGCACGATCCGGACCTCGTCGGCGGGGCGCCGGATGGCGCGCGCGGCCCGCTCGCTCGCGGCGAACACGGCGGGGGCGCGGAGCTCGCGCCGGATCCGGGCGCCCTCGTCGACCCAGACGACGTCGTCGGCGACGATCCCCTCGGTGACCCGCGCGCCCGCCCCGACGATGACCGGCCCGTAGGAGACGACCCGCTCGCGCGCGTCGAAGCCGGGGGCGATGACGAGGACGACGCCGGGGTCCTCGTTCACGATCGAGGCCCGGAAGCCGAACGCGCCCGAGGCGACGATCTGCCCCAGTCGATCGAGTCGCTCGGCCGGGACGCCGCACCCGGCCAGGGTCGCCCGGACGACGTCGTCGAGCGGGGTCGGACGTCCGGCGATCCCCATCGGCCGCTCGCAGAGCACGACCCCCGAGCCGAGCACGTAGCCGGTCTCGGACGACCGCGCGCCGGGCGAGCGCAGCTCGAACACCACGCCCGACCGTCGCCAGGCGAGGCCCCACTCGCCGAGGCGCACCCGCTCGAGGTCGGAGGCCGTCTTCGCGTCGGTGCGGTAGAGCGACTCGACCCCCTCGGGTCCGTCGGCGCCGCGTCGCCACCGCAGCTCGAACCTGGACTGGACGACCCGCTCCTCCTCGTGGTCGGCCCCCTCCTCCTCGAGCCGCCAGACCTCGATCGAGAGGCCGTCGTGCTCGATCGGGCCGGCGACGCGCTCGTCGGGTCCGACCACGGCGGCCGGCTCGGGCGGGGCGTCGCCCTCCGGGGTCGCCTCGAGGCGGAGGACCGACGCGGCGCTCGGCGTCCCGCGCGGCGGCGCGGGGACGACCGCCGGCGTGGTCGAGAACCGGTCGACCTGCATGACGTCGGCGCGCGCGCCGAGGTAGATCTCGCGCCCCTCGACGACGCCGCGCGGGAACGCCTGGTCGGCGATGTAGATCCAGCTCTTCGAGCGGATGTCGCCCATGAAGTGGGCCTCGCCGACGGCCACGATCGGGCCGTCGGAGTCGATGTCGTCGTGGGTGAAGAAGCCGCCGTGAACGACGAGGAGGACATCGCGGCGCCGGTTGACGAACGCGACCGAGTTGGCGCCGGCGTGCCGGCCGACGACGACGCGGTAGGAGAGCCCATCGAGCTCGGACGAGGCGAGGCCGAGCGGCGCGAGCACGGCGCGGAGCTCGTCGGTCAGCGGCTCGGGGTCCGAGAGGAAGTCCTCGGGGTTCGGACCCCGCGGCATGCCGGGCGCGACCGTGCCGACCGTCGCCACGGCCGGCGTCGAGACCGGCTCGGGCGGCGCGTCCTCGCGCCGCTTCTCGAGGACGAGGACGGCCGAGAGAACGATCGTGGCGATCAGGAAGATGACCGCGATCGCGGTGACGACCGGGATCAGGCGCGACCGGGAGGGGCTCCGCTCGGTATCCATCATCGCTCCGATCGCTCGCGCGTCACAGAGATTGGAGGTGGGGACGCCAGCGACGCATCACGGGCACGCGATGACGCTGGAGGTCGGCGACGAACTTCGTGGTGACCCGGAACGGCGCCCCCGTCGGCCCTCGACGCCGCGCGGGCGAGGCGAAGGACGGTCGCGACCTCCTCGTCGTCGCGTGACGATGGCCGGCCTCCACGCCACGACCGACGCGTCGCGGCGTCACGACCACCGTGGCAGGGGGGTCCCCCTCATTTCATTGTCTCACACCGAGAACGCGCCCGGAAGGGCGGGACGCCCCGACCCGCCCGCCGCGGCGCGTCGGGGCGCCGCCGTTGACCGCCTGCGCCGGCCCTGGTCCAATGCGCGGCCCGCCGCTCAGGAGAGGATCCACCTCCGTGACCTTCTGGACGTTCGAGCCCGCCGGACGCCTCGCCGGCGAGGTCGCCCTCCCCGGCGACAAGTCGATCGCCCACCGCGCCCTCATCTTCGGCGCGCTCGCGCGCGGGCGGAGCACCGTCAGCAACCTCCCCGACGGGGACGACGTCGCGGCGACCCTCCGGGTGCTCCGCGGCCTCGGGGTCGCGATCGCGTCGGCGCCCGGCGGCGTCGCCATCATCGACGGGGTCGCCGCCCATCACGACGACGCGCCCGGCGCCGGCTTCCGCGAGCCCGCCGAGCCGCTCGACTGCCACGGGAGCGGCACGACCGCGCGGCTCCTCCTCGGGCTGCTCGCCTCGATCGACGGCCACGCGGTGCTCGTCGGCGACGCATCGCTGCGCCGCCGACCGATGATGCGCGTCGTCGAGCCGCTCCGCCTCATGGGCGCCGCGATCGACGGCCGCGACGGCGGCCGCCTCCTGCCGCTCACCGTCCGCGGCGCGCGGCCTCGTCCGACGGCGCTCGCCCGCTGGGAGTCGCCGGTCGCGAGCGCGCAGATCAAGAGCGCGATCCTGATCGCCGGCCTCGCGGCCGACGGCCGCACCGTCGTCGCCGAGCCGGCCCCCTCGCGCGACCACACCGAGCGAATGCTCCCTCACTACGGCGCGACCGTGGAGCGCGGCGACGACGGGACGGTCGCCGTCGTCGGCCCCGCCCGGCTGCGTGCGCGCGACGTCGTCGTCCCCGGCGACGTCTCCGGCGCGTCGTTTCTCCTCGCGGCCGCCGCGCTCGTGCCCGGGAGCCGCGTCGTGGCGCGCGGGATCTCGGTCAACCCGGGCCGGAGCGGGTTCCTCCACGTCCTCGAGCGCGCCGGGGCGCGCGTCGAGGTGGTCGAGACCGGCGAGGTCTGCGGCGAGCCGGTCGCCGACGTCACCGTCGCCCACGCGGGCGAGCTGCGCGCGGTCGAGGTCGCCGGCGACGAGGTGCCGAGCCTCATCGACGAGCTCCCCCTCGTCGCCGTCCTCGGCGCCCGCGCGCGCGGGAAGACCGTCGTCCGCGACGCGGCCGAGCTACGCGTGAAGGAGTCCGACCGGATCGCCAGCATGGGTCGGGTCCTCACTCCGCTCGGCGTCGACTACGAGGAGCGCCCCGACGGCTTCGAGGTGACCGGGCCCGGCCCGATCCGTGGCGAGCACCGCGTCGAGACCGACGACCACAGGATCGCGATGGCGGCCGCCGTCGCCGCCCTCGCCGGCGAGGCGGGCTGCCGGGTCGAGGTGAGCGCCGGCGCCGCCCGGAAGTCGTTCCCGCGCTTCCGCGAGGCGGTGGCGGAGCTGCTCCCGTGACCGCGCCCGCCCCGCTTCGCTTCGTGACGGCCGGCGAGAGCCACGGCCGCGGCCTCGTCGTCGTCATCGACGGCGTGCCGGCCGGCCTCGCCTGGGACGGCGACGCCGTCGACGCCGACCTCGCCCGGCGCCAGAAGGGCTACGGGCGGGGCAAGCGCCAGCGGATCGAGCAGGACCGGGCCGAGGTGCTCGGCGGGCTCTACCCGCCGCCCGAGAGCTCGGCCGCCGCCGGCGAGGCGCCGACGACGACGGGCGCGCCGCTCGCCCTCTGGGTCCGCAACCGCGACTGGGACAACGTGAAGGACGCGTGGCCTGACCCGGTCACCGTGCCCCGCCCCGGCCACGCCGACCTGGCCGGCTGCTTCAAGTTCGGCACGACCAACATCCGCCGCACGTGGGAGCGGAGCAGCGCGCGCGGCACCGCGGCCACCGTCGCGGCCGGCGCCGTCGGGAAGCTGCTGCTCCGTGAGCTCCTCGGCGTGCGCCTCGTCAGCCACGTCGTGAGGATCGGCGACGTGGCCATCGACGAGGAGGCCGTCGCGGCGCTCTCGCCCGAGGAGATCGACGCGGCCGTCGAGGCCTCGCCGGTGCGCTGCGCCGACCCCGTCGCCGCCGAGCGGATGATCGCGCTCATCGACGCCCACAAGAAGGCGGGCGACACCCTCGGCGGCGAGCTCGAGGTGGCCGCCCACGGCGTCCCGGTCGGCCTCGGCGGCTACGTCCAGCACGACCGGCGCCTCGACGCGCGGATCGGCGGCGCGCTCCTCGCCGTGCCGAGCGCGAAGGGTGTCGAGATCGGGGACGCGCGCCGGTGCTCGCTCGACTCGGGCTCGGCCGTCCATGACGCGATCCTGCCCGGCGAGGCCGGCGGACCGCCGCGCCGCGGGAGCAACCGGGCCGGCGGGCTCGAGGGCGGGATCTCCACCGGCGAGCCCGTCTGGGCGCGCGTTCTCTTCAAGCCGATCGCCACGGTGCCCAAGGGCATCGAGACGGTCGACCTCGCGACCGGCGAGGCGACGCGAAGCGTCTACCTGCGGAGCGACACGTGCGTCGTCCCCGCCGCCGGCGTGATCTGCGAGGCGGTCCTCGCGTGGGAGCTCGCCGTCGCGCTCCGCGAGCGCTGCGCCGGGGACACGATCGCGATCATGCGCGCCGCCATCGCGGGCGGCGACCAGGTCATCGGCGGGGGCGCGAGCGGCCCGTCCGACGACGTCGAAGGAGGTGAGCGTTGAGCGCGAGCCGCGCGGGATTGATGGCGACCCTGGCCCTGGGCATCGGCGCGGCGTCACTCGCGAGCGGGTGCGCCAGCTACATCGAGCTCGAGGGCCACGAGCAGTTCATCCAGGCGATCTCGTTCTCGCCCGGCGGCCACCGGATCGCGTCGGGCAGCGACGACGCCACCGCCAGGGTGTGGGCGACCGACGACGGCGAGGAGCTTCGCACCCTCCTCGGCCACACCGGCGGCGTCTGGGGGATCGGCTACACCGCGGACGGCAAGACGATCGTGACGGCGAGCGTCGACGGGACGGTCCGGCTCTGGAGCGCGCGGCACGGCCGGCTGGAGCACACCCTCGGCGACACGAGCGGCGAGGAGGAGCAGCCGCCGGCCCTCGCGGTCGCGGTCAACCCGGTGACCGACACGTTCGCCGTCTCCTACGACGACAACATCACCGCGATCTGGTCGCTGACCGATCGCTCGCTCCTCCGCCGCATCCCCGGCGGCGGGCGGATGGTCTCGGCGATCGCCTACCACCCCGAGGGGAAGCTCCTCGCGACGACGAACGGCGACCGCGTCCGCATCCTCTCGGCCGATGACGGCCGCCTCGTTCGGATCCTGGCCGGGCCGGGCGGCCTCACCCACGCGGTCGCCTTCTCGCCCGACGGCGCGCGGATCGCCTGCGGCGCCGACGACGGCAAGGCGCGCGTCTGGGACGTCGAGACGGGCGAGGTCGTCCGCACGATCGAGGTCGAGGGCGAGACGCACATCCGCGGCGTCGCCTTCGACCCGACCGGCCGTCTGGTCGCGACCGGCAACTGGACCGGCGAGGTCGACGTCTGGCGAATCGCCGATGGCGTGCGGGTCGGCGGCTACGACGGGCAGTACGACCGGATCCGGGCCGTCGTATGGGCAGCCGACGGGAGCAAGATCGCGGCGGCCGGCGGCGACGAGTCGATCCGGATCTGGCCGGTCCCTTCCGAGGTGCTCGAGGCCGCGGCGGACGGAGGACCGAGCCAGTGAGACGCCGCCACCTCGCGCCCGCGGTCGCGCTCGCGGCGATGGCGCCGCTCGCCGGCGGCGCGGGCTGCGCCAGCGCCGGCCCCCTCCACGTCCTCGAGGGCCACGACGGCGCGATCACGTCGGTCCGCTTCCACGGAAACGGCGAGCTCCTCGCGAGCGCCGGCAAGGACGGGGTCGTCCGCCTCTGGAGCGCGGCCGAGGGGGAGCTCGTCCGCGAGATCCCGGCGCACGGGAACCGGATCGGCGGCCTCGCCTTCCACGGCGACGTCGTCGCGAGCGCGAGCGTCGACGGAACGCTCCGGCTCTGGTCGATCATCGACGGGACGAGCCGCGGCGTGATCTCGGGGCAGGCGGCCTGGGTGCCCGAGGCGGTCCTCTGGCGGACGGGCGGCGCGAAGGTGCTCCTCGCCGCGCGCGTCACCAAGGGGTCCGACGGGCTGATCGCCCTCTTCGACCCCGACACCTCCGAGCTCGTCCGGACGCTGGCGGCCGAGCAGGACGGCGAGGGCGACGAGCCCGGCGTCGTCTTCCTCGACGGCGATCGCTACGTCGCCGTCGCCGGCTCACGCCTCGAGATCCGCGCAGAGCCCGACGGCGAGATCGTCCGCACCCTCGACGCGCGCGCCGGCCGACCCTACGGGCCGACGCTCTCGCCCTCAGGCAGCCTCGTCGCGGTCGGCGGCGCCGACGGCCAAGTCCGACTCTGGTCGCTGGAGTCGGGGCGGGTCGAGCGCGCGATCGCCGCGGGCGACGGCGAGGTCTGGTCGGTCGACTTCTCCCCGACCGGCGACCGGATCGTGACCGGCGGCTCCGACGGGGTCGTCCGCGTCTTCGCGATCGACGGGAAGCTGCTGAACCGCCTCGAAGGCCATCAGCTCCCCGTCTGGTCGGTCGCGTTCTCCCCGTCCGGCGAGCACGTCGCGAGCGGAAGCGACGATCAGACGGTGCGGATCTGGCGAACGCCCGCCCCCTAACTCACCCCCAACCGATGGAACGACGTTCCATGCCACCCAGCAGAATCTGCACACCGTTCCGTGCCACGAGATGGTGGCGGCGGACGTAAGTCCCTGTCGAGACTCGATCGCGTTTCTTGGTACGCCGTTCGTGTAGGCACCACGTCGCGGAGAGAGTCCATTGCTCGACCGGATCATCGGAAGGGACAAGCTGAGGGTCGAAAACGAGCGCCTGCGGCGGGAGCTGCGGACGGCGCACGGCCTCATCGCGACCGGCCCCGAGTCCGCCGCGCCGAGCCACGGCGGCCCCCGCTCCGAGGTCGTCCGTCGCCACGCGCTCGAGCGCTTCCAGGCGATCGCCGCGGCGCTCGCCGGTCAGGATGACCTCCGCGCGACGCTCCGCTTCATCGTCTCGAACATCCTCGAGATCACCGGCGGCCAGCGCGGCTTCCTCATCCTGCGCGACGACGGCGAGCTCCGGTTCCAGACGGCCCTGCACCGCGATGGTCGCGACCTCCCGCCCGAGCCGTTCACCCTCTCGCGAACGATCGCCGAGGAGGTCGCCCGCGAGGGGCGCCCGATCGTGACCGGCGGCGCCGTGGCCGACGGACGCCTCGAGGCGATCGAAAGCGTGCAGACCCTCGAGATCGCCAGCGTCCTGTGTCTCCCCATCCGCGCGGGCTCCGGCCCGATCGGGAGCGTCTACGTCGACGACCGGCGCGACCAGGCGTTCGTGCGCGTCGACACCGACCTCGCCCAGGCGTTCGTCGACCTCGCCGGCATCGCGATCGAGCGGCTCCGGGCCGAGGAGCGGCGTCGCCGCGAGGAGCGTCTGGCCTCGCTCGGTCAGGCGGTGAGCTTCGTCCTCCACGACCTCGCCGGCCCGCTCCAGATCATCGGGCTCCGGGCGAAGCTCGCCGCGCGCAAGCTCGACCCCGAGCACGCCGGGCTCCTCGACGCGGTCACCGAGCAGTGCGCTCGGATCGACGGGATGGCGCGCGACATCCTCGACTACTCGCGCGGGTCGATCGGCCTCGCCCGCGATCCGGTCGTCGTCGCGGGCCTCGTCGACGGCGTCTGCACGGGGCTGCGCGACGTGGTCGTCGAGCGTGGGATCGAGCTCGCGATCGCCCACGGCGCGCCCACGGACGTCACCGTCGCGGTCGATCGAGACCGTCTCACCCGCGCCGTCGAGAACCTGATCCGGAACGCAACCAATGTGCTGCCGCAGGGCGGGAAGATCCGCGTCTCGACCCGACGCGGGCCCGCCGGCGCGGAGATCTCCGTGGCCGACGACGGTCCGGGCGTCCCCGAGGCCGACCGCGCCCGGATCTTCGACCCGTTCGTCCGGGGACGCAAAGGCGGCTCGGGCATCGGTCTCGCGATGACGCGGCAGGCCGTGGAGGCCCATGGCGGCACCATCGCGGTCGGCGAGTCCGAGGAGCTCGGCGGCGCCGAGTTCGTGATCCGGCTCCCGATCGCGGACGAGGGGGTGGTGTCTTGAAGCCCCGCGTCTCGCCCCCTCGCATCGAGTCCGACCGCCGCCGCGGGAGCGCCCTCATCGTCGCCCTCGCCGTCCTCGCGCTCCTGACCGTCTTCATCACCGCGATGATGACCGTCATGCGCCACGAGCGCCTCGCGTCGGCGAATCACGTCCTCGACCAGAAGGCGCGCCTCCTCGCCGAGGCCGGCTGGCAGCGGGCGATCGCCGAGCTCCGGACGAGCGAGCTCGACCAGCCGTTCCCGACGACCGATGCGCCGTGGGCCTTCCACGGCGACGAGGAGACCGGCAGCGGCGCCGGCGTCGCCCTCGCCGACGCGCGCCATCCGTCGTTCGCCGCGGGCACGGACGACGCCGGCGCGTGGTCGGGCGTCCTCGGCGCGACGTTCCGCGATGCGGGCGACCGCTACGTCCTGCGCATCGCCGACACGGCCAGTCAGATCCACCTCGGACTGCCCGGCGAGCGACTCGCGCCGATGCTCGACACCCTCGGCCGCGCCATCGCCCAGGAGCGGGCCGACCGCGGCCTGACCGCGATCGACCCCATCGCCGGGCGCGGCGCCGCGATCGTGAGCGACCGCGATGCGCGCGGCGGCTTCCGGTCCGAGGTCGAGCTCGCCGAGGTGATCGGCGCGGCCGACTACGCCCTCGTCCGCGACTACGTCTGCGTCGATGCCTGGATCGACGAGAGCACGACGCGCCCCATCGCCGCCGGCCCCGGCGCCGAGGTGCCGCGCTTCGAGCGCGAGCCGCGCGCGCCGATCAACGTCAACACCGCCAGCCGCCCGGTCCTCATCGCGGCCATCCGCGGGCTCGCGCTCCGCGGCGAGGCGCCCATCACCGAGCCGCAGGCGCGCCGGGTCGCCGACGAGATCATCCGCCGCCGCGAGGGCGACGACCTCGACGCCGGCCCGATCACGAGCTGGCGTCGCTTCGGCGAGCTCGCCGAGTCGCTCCGCGACCCGGCGACCGGCGGGCTCTCGAGCGAGCAGGTCATCGCGCTCCTCGTCAACGCGAACCCGAACCTCTTCATCGCCGAGCTCAACCCCGACCGCGTGATCAACCGGGGCGCGGGCAAGGCCGACCTGGCCGTCGCGACGACCGAGCTCACCTTCCTGACGATGGGCGTCTACGAGATCGAGTCGATCGGGCGCGTCCTCGATCCGGACGGGGCGGTCGCGGCCGAGGCCCATCTCGAGAGCGTCGTCCGGATCTACGACCTCGCCCGGATCACGACCCAGCGCGAGCTCGAGGCGGCGCGCGTGCCCGGCGAGCACGATGCGACGGCGACCTTCCCGAACGCCCTGTGCGAGGCGGGCACGGTCGGCGCCTCGACCGTCAGCGGCTACGTCCAGCTCCGGACCGACGTGCCCGTGCTCCGTTCCCGGGTCGCCGCGGGATCGGCGGCGAGCGCGCGGGACGAGGTCATCGACGCGCTCGCGATCGACCCGGCCACCACGGCGAGCACCGAGCCGGCGGGCTTCGCCCCGAGCGGCCAGCTCGACCAGGACGTCCAGATCGGCCCGAGCGCCGCCCAGCGCGACCAGAATGCCCAGCTCGACCAGGGCGGTCAGAATGCCCAGGCCGACGCGTTCGCGCCCGCGCGGGGCCGCGCGAACGTCGCAGGCGACGTGCCCGCCGCGGAGCGAGCGCTCGGGACGGCGCTCGCGCGAGCCACGCCGGGCGCGCTCCAGAAGCAGGCGCGCGTCTCCGCCCGGACCGCGGTCGCGCGCCACCTGATCGAACGCGGGCGGACCGCCCTGCGGTTCGACGGCGACGACGGCGAGCCGCTCGAGGCCGACTCCGGCGGCGACCTCTTCCCCGACGGCGTCCACGAGGCCCGGACCAAGCGCCGGACGTTCACGACCTCGTCGGACACCCTCTCGCTGGTCGAAGGATCGCTCGAGCTCTGGTTCAAGCTCGACGCGGGCGCCATCGACGATCCGATCGTGCGGGTGACCCATCCCCTGACCGCCACGGTCGGCGTCCAGCACGAGGTGCGGGTCACCCGCCGCGGCGAGCGGCTCGCGATCGCGTCCGAGCGGCTGTTCTACGACCTCGGCGACGACGACGCGGAGGCGTTCCCGGTCCCCTTCGAGCTCTCGCGGAGCCTCGTCGAGGCGTCGATCGAGGGCGCCGGCGTGCCGAACGAGTGGCATCACCTCGCCCTCGCGTGGCGCGACGGGACCGACCACGAGGTCGTCATCGACGGCGCCCGCGTCCCCCCGCGCCTCCGCGAGCCGGCCGAGCTCGGCCCACACACCGGAGCGCCGCCCTACGACGCGCGCCTCCAGCTCGGCGGCAGCTTCGACGCGGCCGGCACGGGACGCTTCGTCGATGTGACCTTCGACGAGATCGTCCTGACCGAGGACGGCGCGGCCCGGGCCGACGCCCCGCCGCCCGAGCGCTTCCGGTCCGCCGGGCGGGGCGTCGTCGGCCGCTTCGTCGGCGAGTTCCCCGCGTTCCTCCACGACGCGCGCCTCGGCGCGCTCGTCTGGACCGAGCAGCTCCCGGACGGCTACGGGTCGATCGAGTTCGACGCCGAGGTCTTCGACGCGAGCGTCGGGCTTCGGATCCGCGGCGTCGAGTTCGTCGCGCCGCCGGGCTCGGACTTCGTGGCGCCGAACGCCCCGGACGCTCCCCAGAGCGCCGCGACGACCGAAGGGCTCGAACCCGACGAGTCCGGCGGGGAAGAGTCGGACGATGACGACGACGAGGACGAGGACGAGGACGACGAGCGGGCCGAGACCGAGCAGCGGATGCAGGAGCATCGAGACGAGGCTGCCGAGCAGCGCCGTCAGACCCACGGCCAGGCGGATCAGGAGATCGCCGAGGCTGACGCCGAGCTCGCCCGTGGCGACATCACCCCCGCCGAGCACGCCTCGCAGGTCGCCGCGTCCGAGGCGTGGCGGGCAGACCGTCTGGCCCGGATCGACGCCGACGAGCAGCACGACCTCGAAGGGGAGCAGGAGCGTCTCGACCACAAGCTCTCGAGAGACGGGCACCGAGACGGAGACGACCGCCCCGCCGCCCCCACGGCGTCGCCGGACGCATCTCCGGCCCCCACGGCCACCCCGACCGACCGCGCCACCGCCGGCGCGCGTCCGGCCACGGGCCGGACGGTCCGTGCGCGACGGCCGCTCGACGCGATCGACCTCGCGGCCGGCGGCGGCTCCTCCTCGTCGGGCGGCGGAGCCGGACGTCCCGGAATCATCCTCGCCGGCGAGTCGGTCGAGTTCTCCGTCGAGTTCACCTACGACCGCGCCGACGCCCCGCCCCTCAACGTCTCGCCGGTTCTCGACGACGTGACTCTGACCTTCCAGGGCCCGCTCGAGGTCGTCTCGTTCCGTTGGGTCCGGTGACCGCTCGGCGACCTCGGCCGAGCCTCCCCCGCGGCGTCGCCGCCGCCCTCGCCGCCCTCGCTCTCATCCCGCTCGCGGGGGCGATCGCTCGCCCCGACGACCGCCTTCGGCCGACGGTCGTCCGCGCCGCCGCCGCGCCCTTCCGGGTCGAGCTCTCCCTCGCGACGAGGCTACCGCCGGGCACGCGCCTCGATGCGGCCCTCTCGTTCGGCGGGCGCGCCCTCCACGGATCGTGGCGCGCGGTCGAGGTGGCCCGGGACGGCAAGGTGGCGCTCACCTTCGCCGACGCGCGATCGGCCCGACACGGGCTCTACGCCGTCGTCCTCGTCCTCGACCTCGAGCGTCAGCCGCTCGAGACGCGCGATCGGATCGACCGGCCCGCCCGCTGGGAGGTGCCGGTCTACATCGGCGAGCCCGAGACCGAGCTCGCCGGCATCGAGGACGAGCGACGCCTCCTCGCCGAGGCGTTCGAGATCGCCGGCGTCCTCGTCGCGGACCTCGGCGCGCTCGACGCGGCGTCCGATCGAGACGCCGCCCTCGCCTCCCTCCGCTGGGAGCTCCGCCGCGTCGAGGAGCTCGTCGAGCCGCTCGACGCGAAGGCCCTCCTCGCGCCCCACCACCCCGATGCCGTCGACGACCTCGGCGCCATCGCCTCGCTCGTCGACGGGCTCCTCGCCGCCGAGACCCGCGGCGAACGCCCCCCGGTCTCGGCGAAGGCTATCGCGGCCGAGCACGCCGGTCGGGTCGACGCGCTCCGCCGCCGCGGAGTCCTCGAGGACGGCGACGCCGAGCGCGCCCTCGAGCAGGTCGCCCTCCTCGCTGAGACCCTCGTCCGCGACGCGGCGCCGCTCGTCGATCGGACCCGCGCCGGGACGAAGAGCGAGCGCCTCGGGCCGGACGCGGTCGATCCGGACGAGCTCGACCGCCAGCTCCGGCGTGCCGAGCTGCTCGCCGCCGACCTCCGGAGGCGAGCCGAGGCGCTCGCCGATGACGGTCCCGAGGGGACGGCGCGGCTGCGCGAGCTCGCCACGCTGCACCGGCGGATCGTCTCGATCGTCGCCGGGCGGCTCCGCACGATCGCGGGGCTCGACCCGGGCGCCGACGCGCCGCGGGCCGAGCACGGGGAGCTCGACGCCCTCGTCGGCCGGCGCGACGGCGCGGCCGACGCGGTCGCGCGGGTCCTCGAGCAGAAGCGCGAGGCGCTCGCCCGAACCCTGACCGGCGAGCTCGAGCGCCTCCTCGCGCGCCGGCGCGCCTGGGAGGAGCTCATCGGGGACGTGGATGGGGCCGAGGCGCTCGCGCGCTGGCGGGTCGAGGCGAGCGCGGAGCACGACCGCCTCGCCGCCCTCCGGGTCGCCGACGATCCGCTCGAGCGGCTCGGCGCCGCGCGCCTCCTCGAGCTCGCCGCGTCGACCCTCGTCCGCCGCGACCGACTCCGGACGGTCGCAGCGGCCGACCCGGCGCGCGCGGGCGACCCCCGCGAGCGCCGCCTCCTCGAGACCGTCCTCGACCGGACGGTCGCCCAGCTCCGCGCCCTCGCCTCGGGCGGCCCTCGCGACCGAGACGGGCGATGAGCGAGCCGGCCTCCGACGACGCCAGCGTGGCCGGCCCCCGGTCGGTCACCTCGTCCCAGCTCCCGACCCGGATCGACGGCGAGAGCGACGCGCCCGCCCCCGGCGCGGGTCGGCCGCCGCCCGACGCGATCGGGGACTTCGACATCATCGGCGAGCTCGGCCGCGGCGCGATGGGCGTCGTCTACCTCGCCCGGGAGCGGAGCGTCGATCGGCGAGTCGCCCTCAAGGTGCTCCCCCTGCACCTCGCCGCGTCCGGGAGCGCCCACGAGCGATTCCGCCGCGAGGCGCGCTCGGTGGCCGCCCTCGATCACGAGGGGATCGTGCCGGTCTACCGCTACGGCGCGGCCGGGGACGGCCAGCCGTTCATCGCGATGAAGGTCGTCGAGGGGCGCTCGCTCGGCGCGATCCTCGACGACCAGGTCGAGCGGGTCTCGCCCGAAAGGGCCGCCCGCCTCGTCGCGGCGACCGCGCGCGCGATCCACCACGCCCACGACCGAGGCATCCTCCACCGCGACATCAAGCCGAGCAACATCATGATCACGCCCGAGGACCGCGCCCTCGTCATGGACTTCGGCCTCGCCCGCGACGACGACGACGCGACCCTCACCGGGACGGGCGACACCGTCGGGACGCCCGCGTTCATGTCGCCCGAGCAGGCGCGGGCGTTGCCGCTCGATCGGCGGAGCGACGTCTACTCGCTCGGGGCGACCCTCTACGAGGCGCTCACCCTGGCCCCGCCGTTCCGCGGCGCGCACGGCCGCGCGGTCATGCTCCAGGTGGTGAACGAGGAGCCGCGCTGGCCGCGGGACCTCGTGCCGCATCTCCCGGCCGAGCTCGACGTGATCGTGCGCAAGGCGATGGCCAAGCGCCCCGACGATCGCTACCGCAGCGCGGCGGAGCTCGCGGACGACCTCGAGCGATGGCTCCGGGGCGAGCCGATCCTCGCCCGACCGATCGGCGGGATCACTCGCCTGGGCCGATGGGCGTGGCGCCATCACCGGGCGCTCGCCGCCGGCATCGTCGCCGCGGCGACGATGGGCGCGGCCGTCGTCGCCGTCGGGGTCGGCGCCGGCGAGCGCGCCCGGGCCGGCGCGCTCGCCGAGCAGCTCGCCGAGGTGGACGGAGCGCTCGAGGAGGGGGGAGCGCGCGGCGTCGGGCGCGCCCGCGACCTGCTCGGCGCCGTGAGCGCCGACGCGCCGGAGGGCTCGGGCGTCGCCGAGCGCCGGGCGCGGCTCGAGATGCTGACGGCGACCGTGGTCGCCGGGGAGCTCGAGCGGGCGCGCGCCGCGATCGCGGAGCGTGACCGCGCGGACCTCGGCCTCCTCGCCGGCGAGGACGACCCGGTCGCGCTCCGGGCGCAGGCGCGCGCCGCGATCTCGGAGGCGCTCGACGCCGCCCGCGCCGTCCTTCGCCTGGACCCGGACGAGGAGGAGGCGCTCCGGATCGTCGAGGCGTTCGTCACCGGAAGCCGCCTGGTCAACCTGAGCGGCATCCGCGACGGGATGCGCGTCGATGTGAGGCGGTTCGACGAGGACGACTGGCGCCCGACGGGCGCGTGGGAGCCGGTCGACCTCGGCGGGGCGAGCGGCGAGCTTCCGGTCGCGGCGCGACTGCCGACCCACGGCGTCCTCCGCGTGTCCGGCGACGGCCTCGTCGAGACCCGTCTCCCCTACCGGTCGGACGCCTTCGTGCTCGACTTTTTCGTTCTCCCGCTGCCGGCGCCGATCCCAGCCTCGCCCGAGCTCGAAGGGATGGTTCGCGTCCCGGCGGGGCCGTGCCTCCTCGGGGGCAACGCTCGCGGATCGGCGTCCGGGTCGGCGACCGAGGAGATGGTCGAGGGCTTCCTCATCGACCGGACCGAGGTAACCGTCGCGCGCTTCGCGGCGTTCGTCGCGGCCGGCGGCTACGGCGAGCGCCGCCTGTGGAGCGACGCGGGCTGGGCGTGGCGGCGCGCGGCCGACGTCGACGGCCCGGACCCGACGAGCGTCGCCGGCTCGGCGGAGCTCCCCGTCGTCGGCATCAACCGTCACGAGGCCGACGCGTTCGCGCGCTGGGCCGGGCGGCGCCTCCCGACCGAGCGGGAGTGGGAGAAGGCGGCGCGCGGCACCGACGGTCGCCTCTTTCCCTGGGGAAACGCCCGCGACGCGGTCGGAGCCCCCGACGCGCTCGGTGCGCCCGGCGCGAACGCGGGCGACGAGAGCCCGTTCGGATGCCTCGACATGGGTCGCAACGCGATGGAGTGGACCGCCTCGGCGCCCGCGAGCAACGCCGCCCTCGCGATCGTCCGCGGCGGCGCGTTCAGCTACGACCCGCGGGCCGGTCGGAGTCGATGCGCGGCGCGCGAGGCGCTCGCGCCCGAGGACCGGCAGCCGTTCGTCGGCTTCCGCACGGCCAAAGACCTCCCCTGAGGTTTCGCGACCGACCGGGACGCGGTAGGGTCGTGTCACGCAGCGCGCGGGGAGGTCGTGATGGGTCGAATCTGGCTGGCTGGAGCGCTTCTCGTCGTCGGCCTCGGAGCGGCCCTGGCGCCGGCGCGCGCCCGCGACGACGACCCGCCGAAGGATCCCGCGCCGCCCGCGCCCGATCCGTTCGAGGTCGCCCTCGCCGAGCTGACCGACGCCGCCGGCCGGAACCTCGCCGCGAAGGCGACGCGACCGGCCGCCGTCGACCCCGGCTCGATCCGGAACATGACCGCGCGACACGTCGACCTGCGCCCGGTCGGGCGCTCGATCGCGGCCGCGGCCGCCGGCGGATCCGGCCCGAACGCGCGCCTCGTCGGCCGCCTCGTCGAGCTCTCGGTCGCCGCCGGCGAGCGCCGCGGCGCCGACCTCATCCTCTCCGTCTCGCTCGTCGCCGACGACGGGGAGCTCATCGCTTCGACCCAGGAGATCCGGTCCGTCCCCCTCCGCGACGACGATGACGACTCGTGGATCGAGAGCCTCACGGCCGCCGACCTCGCCCGCCTCGTCGATCCGATCGCGAAGCGCCTGACGGCCGAGACGGGGCCGCTCGGCGACGGAGCCCGCCCCGTCCTCGCGGTCACGCAGCCGCGCAACAAGACCTCCGAGCACATCGACGTCAGTCCGATCGTCGACCGCCTGGAAGGGCGACTCGCGGAGGTGGCCCGCGTCCACGTCGTCGACCGCGGCGATCCGCGCCCCGCGCCCGACCTCGTCCTCCTCGGCTCGCTCTCCGGCGTCGTCCGGCGCGTCGAGGAGGCCACGACGCGTCGCTACACCCTCGCCGTCCGCCTCGTCGATCTCCGGACCGGCCTCATCCCGTTCGTGGACGAGGCGTCGGTCGGGCGGCCACGAGGCGCGGAGACCGGCGGCTTCGCCGCGGCGCTCGACGGGCTGGTCGACCGGCTCCTCCGCGATGCCGTGGAGGGGCTCGGCGGCGACGCGCCCCGCCGCCTGGTAATCACCCGCGACGCGATCCGCAACGCGACGTCCGACCACATCGACCTGACGCGCGTCGCCGATCGCATCGCCGCCGGCCTGACGCGCGCCGGCACCCATCGGCTCGTCGCCGGCGACGCCGAGCGGGGCCTCCTCGCGAGGGCCGGGCTCCCGGCGCCGACCGTCACGCCCGCCGCCGAGGAGCGGCTCGCCGGAACGCTCGAGGCGACGCGCGAGCGGTCCGCCGCCGGGACGGCCGTGAACCGGCTCGTCCTCCGCCTCCGGATCGAGAGCCCGGACGGGCGCCTGGTCCGCTGGTCCGGCGAGCGGCGGACGACGCTCGAGGACTGACGAGGAGCCCCGCCCCGATGCCCGAACCGATCGATCTCCTCCTCGTCGAGGACGACCCGCGCCAGCTCGAGACCCTCGAGCTCGCCTTCGAGGGCGACCCCTACCGCACGATCTCGTGCGCGAGCTGGGACGAGGTCTGGCCGCGGCTCGACGCGGTCGACGCCGACGCGGACACCGGCGTCGACGTGGCCCTCCTCGACCTCTACGTCGGCTCCGCGGTGACGACCGAGCAGATCCCCGAGCTCCGCCGCCGCCTGCCGGGCGTCGAGATGATCGTCATGACGGCCCAGGCCGAGGTCGAGACGGCCGTCGCGGCGATGAAGCTCGGCGCGTCGGACTACCTCAAGAAGCCGGTCGACCTCGACGAGCTCGAGAAGGCGGTCGCCGCGGCGGCCGCGCGCGCCCGGCTCCGGCGCGAGAACGCCGCCCTGAGGCGCCGGATCTCCCCGCCGGTGACCGCGCCGTTCATCGCGGCGAGCCCGAAGACCAAGGCGCTCCTCGCCCTGGTCGACCGCCTCGGCGGCGCGGACGTCCCCGCCCTGGTCCTCGGCGAGACCGGCGTCGGGAAGGACGTCGTCGCCCGTCGGATCCACCTCGCCAGCGGGCGGCGCGACGGTCCGTTCGTCCCGGTGAACGCCGCGAGCATCCCGCGGACCCTCGCCATGGCGGAGCTCTTCGGCCACGAGCGCGGCGCGTTCACCGGCGCCGTCGATCGTCGCCTCGGCGTCGTCGAGCTCGCCGACGGGGGAACGTTCTTCCTCGACGAGGTCGGCGACATGCCGCCCGACGTCCAGGCGGCGCTCCTGCGCTTCCTCGAGAGCGGCGAGTTCCGCCGCGTCGGCGGACGGCGGCAGCTCACGGCCGACGTCCGCGTGATCGCGGCGACGAACAAGGACCTCCGCGCCGAGGTCGCCGCCGGCCGGTTCCGGTCCGACCTGTACTACCGACTCGACGTCGCCACCATCGAGGTCCCCCCCCTCCGCGACCGCCCCGAGGACGTGGCGCCGCTCGCGCAGCGGTTCCTCGAGGAGCTCGGCCGCGAGGAGGTGAGGCTCTCGCCCGCCGCCCTCGACCGGCTTCGAGCCTACCGGTTCCCCGGCAACGTCCGGCAACTCCGGAACGTGATCGCCCGGGCCGCGGCGTTCTGCGACGACGACGTCGTCCTCCCCGACGACCTCTCCCCCGAGGTGCTCCGCGGCGACGAGAACGCGCAGCGCGACCTGACCGAGATGACGTTCGCCGAGGTCGAGCGCCTCTACCTCGAACGAATGCTCGACCGCTTCGACGGAAACAAGACCCGCGCCGCGAAGGCAATGGGGCTCGCAATCCGAACCGTCTACTCGAAGGTGAAGAAGCTCGGCCTCGACCTCTGAGCCCGACAGGGCACGTCGCCGGTCGTCTCGGCGACTTACCCTACTACCGGGCCCGCTACCTCGACCTTCGGTGAGCGGCCCGAGACCAGCTCGGGAGCAGGTCGCCTCGTCCTCGACCCGTCGCCGCCCCCTGCCTCGCATCGAGCCGGTCAGGTTCGATCCGCGGTCGGCGCTCACGACCGAACCTCGGATCCCATCGCTGCGAGCCAGCCCGCGGGGGCAAGAGTACGAGTCCATCCCGCGGGCGTGGCGTCCGGAATGCTATCCACTCACGGTCGCCCGCGGCCCGCCGCCGTCTCCGTTGCGCGGCGCAACGGCGCTTGCCAAGCGTCGGAGCCGCGCGAACCCAACCTCTCGCACCGTGCGGGAGTTGCGCGCGCGTAACAGCCTCGGCTCGGAGCCGGCATCGCACGGACCACAACGTTTCGCACCGAGCCTCTGGTGTGAATCGAAGGGGTCAGGTCCAGGAATCACACGAGCGAATCTGTCGCAGTCGCTGGTGTGACCTGGCCCCTCTGGTGTGAATCCTGGACCTGACCCCTGGAATCTGACCCCTGGAATCACAATAGGCGAGCCGGGAAGGCCCGTTCGGCGGTCGGCCTCACGCCCGAAGTCGGATTGTCTCGCTGCGAGGCCAGCCCGCGGGATCAGGATCGTCTTGTCCGCCGGACGGCGGGTCGCTCAGACGAGAGCACGATCCCGGCACTCCCGCGGTCGCTCGACGATGAGGGTTCCGTCGGGCGCCTTCCCCGAGATCTTGATGATGCCGTGGTCGGCCTCGACCTCGAAGCGAGTGATCCGGTTCGGCCCGTCGGGCGGGAGAAACCGCTCGTCGCGGTCGATCCCCTCCCGGAGGACGTCCCGCGGCTTCTCGCGGGCGAGATCGAGCCAGCGCTCGATGTCGTCTCCGCGGGAGAGCCGGGCGATCTCGTCGACCTTGCCGTACGAGATCTCGCCTCGTTCGAAGGCCTCGCGGACGATCGGGGATCGCTCGTAGGCGCGGGCCGCGCGGAGGAGACGGTAGGTCTTGTCGCGGCCGAGGTCGAGCATCGCCTCGGCGAAGCGGCGCGTGTCGGGATGCCCATAGAGATCGTGGAGACCCCGAGGGCGGCTCGGCCCGGCGGGTTCCCCTCATGCCGGGCAGGTGGAGGCGGGCCTGGTTGTCGAGGGGATCGATGCCGAGGGAACAAGAAGCCCGCTACCTCGATCTGGGGCACGAGCGCGCTCAGTACGCGTGGATGATGCGTCTGCAGCGTTCCTGCCGTTCCCGATGCGGCGCGTCTCCTGCCGGCAAGATCCGCACGGTGACGGTCGCACGCCCGGTTCGGACGATCTCGCACTTCGACCCAAGTGCCGTATCATCAGCTCACTACAACAGCCAGGCGACGCCGGAGCGAGCTTTGCGCTTCCGACCGGGTGATGAGCGCAACCTGGCTGATCGCGATCGTGGTGGGGGCCGTCCTGGCTGCGGTCGCGGTGTGGCAGCGCCGGATCGAGCGAGCGGGCTCCCGGCGGGTGAGGGCCCAGCTCGCCGAGGCGCGGGAGCGCGGAACCCACGCGCCCCTCACCCAGCACCCGGTCATCGAGCCGCTCCTGTGCATCGGATGCACGACCTGCGTCGAGGCCTGCCCCGAGCACGACGTCCTCGGCATGGTCCGCGGCGTCGCGACCGTCATCCACGGCAGCCGCTGCATCGGCATCGCTCTCTGCGCCGAGGCCTGCCCCGTCGGCGCGATCACCGTCGGCCTCGGAGAGCTGGCGAACAGCCCCGACATGCCGAAGCTCGACGACGAGCTCGAGACCTCGGTGCCGGGGATCTTCATCGCGGGCGAGCTCGGCGGCTACGCCCTGATCCGCAACGCGGTCGCCCAGGGGACCCAGGCCCTCTCGGCCGTCGGCCGGAGCGCCCACCTCGAGCGAGCGAAGGGCGACGCCTCGGTCGAGGACGTCCTGATCGTCGGCGCCGGCCCCGCCGGTCTGGCCGCAACGCTGCGGGCCGTCGAGCTCGGCCTGCGCTACCGCACGATCGACATGGACGACATCGGCGGGACCGTCCGGAAGTACCCGCGGCGCAAGCTCACCCTCACCCAGCCGGTCGACCTGCCGCTCGTCGGCCGCGCGATCGAGCGCCACGAGTATCTCAAGGAGGAGCTCATCGAGCTCTTCGAGCGGATCGTCGCCGACTACGAGCTCCGGATCGACTCGGGCGTGAAGCTGGAAGCCGTCTCGCGCGACGCCGACGGCGTCCTCACCGCGGGCACGTCCGCCGGCGAGATCCGGTGCCGGACGATCGTCCTCGCCCTCGGCCGACGCGGCACGCCTCGCCGGCTCGGCGTCCCCGGCGAGGCCGCCGAGAAGGTCCTCTACCAGCTCATGGATGCCGCGAGCTATCGCGACGAGCACGTCCTCGTCGTCGGCGGCGGCGACAGCGCGATCGAGGCGGCCTGCGCCCTCGCCGAGCAGCCCGGCAACGTCGTCACCCTCTCCTACCGTAAGCCTCACTTCTTCCGGGTCAAGCCGAAGAACGAGCAGCGCATCGGCGAGCTCGTCGCGGCCGGTCGGATCCGTCTCGTCATGAGCAGCAACGTCGCCCGGATCGAGGCTGACCACGTCGTCCTCCGGGTCACCGCCGATGCGGCGAAGGGCGAGGAAGAGATCCCGAATGGCGCCGTCTTCGTCTTCGCCGGCGGCGTGCCGCCGTTCCCGCTCCTGAAGTCGATGGGGATCGAGATGGGCGCCCCCGCCGGATCGTCGATCGGCAGCGCGGTCCGGATCGAGGGCGCCGAGGTTCGCACCGATACCAAGAGCGCCATCCATCGCGTCCCGACGCGGTCCGCCCGCGCTCCCCGTCGCCCGAGAGCGACGAGCGGGAGAGCGCCGCGGGGAGGTTCGCGGCGATGACCACCACCGACCGCCCGATCGCTCCGCAGCTCGTCCTCGGCGCCGGGATCCTCGGCGCCATCGGTCTGAGCAGCCTGGTGGCCGTCCACGCCGGCTACTACCTCCTGCCCGTGGCCGAGCGTCCGCTCCACGCCGCCCACGAGCTGCTCCGCCCCTCGGGCAAGGTCGGCCTGTCGCTCGGGATCGCGGGCACCGTCCTCATGCTCCTCAACCTGACCTACCTCCTCCGCAAGAAGCTCGCGCGGCTGCGAGGCGTCGGGTCGCTCCGGAGCTGGATGGCGTTCCACGTGGCGACCGGGCTGCTCGGACCCGGCCTCATCGTCGCCCACAGCGCCTTCGCCCCGAAGAGCACCCACGGGACGGTCGCGTTCGTGGCGATGCTCGTCGTCGTGACGACCGGCGTGATCGGACGCTGGCTCTACGCGCGGGTGCCGAGGTCGATCGAGGGTCACGAGCTCGAGTACGAGGAGCTCCGTCGCCGCCTCACCCGTCACCGCGACGTCCTCCTCCGGCTCGGCGTCGCCGAGACGCTCCTGCGGCCGGTCCGACGGTTCGATCCGACCGAGGCCGAGCGGAGCCTCGTCGGCGCGATCGCCTGCCTGATCGCCGGCGACCGCGCGTTCCGACGCGACCTCGACCACCTCCGGCGCGCCGTGCAGGCGTCGGCGACCCTCCGGCGCCGCGCGAAGGAGATCCTCCCGGTCGCGACCGAGCTCTGCCGCGAGCGCCACTGGCTGGTGCGCTACCAGGAGCTCCGCTTCGCGATGAGCTCGTGGCGGTTCCTCCACCGCTGGCTCGCGATCGTCATGCTCGTCGTGGCCGCCGGCCACATCGTCCTCGCCCTGCGCTTCGGGGCCCTCTGGGTCCTCACGGGGTCCTGAGATGAGCTCCGGTCACGAGCCCGCCGACGCCGCCCCGCGCCTCTCGCGCGCCCCGGTCATCGTGGGCATCCTCGTCCTCTGCGGGCTCGGCGCCTTCGTCACCCTCCAGTCGCCGATGCCGGGCGCCCTCGCCTCGCCGCACGGCCAGATCACCAGCCTCAACTTCTTCTGGGGATGCGAGAGCTGCCATGCGGACGGCGGGCTCACGGCCGGCTGCCTCGGCTGCCACGAGGAGATCGTCGCGCAGCTCGACCGCGGCGAGGGCCTCCACGACTGGCTCCTGAAGCGGGCGGCCGCCGAGGCGTCGACCGACGACGGGTCCGAGGCCGCCGAGGCCGAGCTCACCTGCCTGCCGTGCCACGGCGAGCACAACGGCGCCGAGTTCGAGCTCGTCAGCACGATCAGCTGGCCCGGCGGCGACCCCGAGGCGTTCGACCACGCCCACGTCGCGTTCGAGCTCGCCGGCGCGCACGACGCGCTCGCGTGCATCGACTGCCACGCGAGCGTCGCCGACGACCGGCTCGACCACCTCGTCCCGGCCTACCCCGACCTCGGGCGCGCGAAGACGTGGCTCGGGCTCTCGCAGGCGTGCGCCGGCTGCCACGACGACCCGCACCGGGTCGAGGGCGATGCGTCCGCGACCACCGAGCGGTGCGAGAGCTGTCACGCGCAGGAGAGCTTCGCGGAGGCCCCCGGGTTCGATCACGACGAGCACCTGCCGCTGGCCGGCGCCCACGACGACGTCGAGTGCGCCGCCTGCCACGACCTGCCCGAGCCGAGCGGCGTCGACGCCGAGACGGGGCGGCCGATCCGCGACCGGCTCCCGTTCGGGCTGGTCGAGGGCGCCGAGTGCGAGGCCTGCCACGAGTCGCCGCACCGGGCGGCGTGGCCGGCGGCCGAGAACGGCGAGCGCTGCACCCACTGTCACCCCGCGAGCGCGCCGACCTGGACCGAGGCGACGGCCGCGATCACGCCGGAGCTCCACGCGAGCACCGGCTTCCCCCTCGAGCGACCGCACGCGACGGTCGACTGCGTCGCCTGCCACGCCGCCGCCCTCCCGTTCGCCGAGCGCTACCCCGACGCGACCGCGGCCGACTACGCCCGCGCGCCCGAGACGTGCCAGGGCTGCCACGAGGACATCCACGCCGGTCAGTTCGTCGCCGACGGCGGCGACGCCCGGGCCTGCCTCGAGTGCCACGACCGCCACCGCTTCCGCCCGCCCGCCTTCGCCATCGCGGATCACGCGGCGAGCTTCGAGCTCGCCGGGGCGCACCTGGCCGTCCCCTGCATCGGATGCCACGCGAACGACGCGGCCGGCGTCCGCCGCTTCGCCGAGACGCCGAGCGCGTGCGCCGACTGCCACGACTCGCCCCACCGGGCGCCGCTCGGCGACGACTGCGCCGGCTGCCACCCGAGCGGCAGCGAGCGGTGGTCCGAAGCCGAGCCCGCGATGACCGCCGAGGCGCACGCGAGCACCGGATTCCGCCTCGCCGCGCCCCACGACGGGGTCGCCTGCGCGGGCTGCCACGACCCGCGGGCCAGCTTCGACGTCGCCTACCCCGACCCGGCCACCGACGGCTACCTCCGCCACGAGACGACCTGTCAGGGATGCCACGACGACGTCCACGGCGGGCAGTTCGCGACGACCCACGACGGCTGCCTCGACTGCCACGAGCGCGATCGGCTCGACCCGCCGGCCTACGGCCTCGCCGCCCACGACACCTGGGCGCTCGCCGGCGCGCACCGCGACGCCGACTGCGCCTCCTGCCACCGGGTCGAGGCGACGACCGGCGTCCGCCGGTTCGTCGGCACGCCGACCGCTTGCGCCGACTGCCACGACGACGTCCACGCGGGGCAGTTCGGCGCGTCGGTGGACTGCGCGAGCTGCCACGGCGAGACGTCCGAGTCCTGGACGATCCGTCCGTTCGACCACGCGGCTCGCGCCGACTGGCCGCTCATCGACCGGCACGGCGACGCCGACTGCGCCTCCTGCCACGCCGAGGACCGCGGCGTCGTCGTCTACCGGGCGACCCCGACCGCGTGCGGCGCCTGCCACACCGACGTGCACCGCGGCCAGCTCGCCGGCGGCCCCGCCGGACGCTCGACCACGCTCCAGACGCGGAGCGGTCGGCGTCGGGTGGCCGACTGCGAGGCGTGCCACGAGGCCGCCGCCGCCTGGGACGCGCCCGGGTTCGACCACGACCGGAGCCGCTTCCCGCTCGACGGGTCTCACGAGAGCGTCGCGTGCCTCGACTGTCACCCGTCGGTGAAGACGCGCGCCGGCGAGACGTTCATCCGCTACCGGCCCCTCGGGATCGAGTGCAGGGACTGCCATGACCTCCGCTAGCCAGCCAATCGCTCGCCCCATCGGCGTCCATCGCGCGCAGCGCCGCGGCACGATCCTCGCGATCGCGCTGCTGCTCGTCTGGGCGGCCGGCCCGAGCTGCGTCACCTTCGAGCTCCAGCAGGAGCGCTGGAACGACGACGCCTTCGGCCCGCTCGTCCCGCACGACACCTTCCCCGGCGACTGCTCGATCTGCCACCTGCCCGACCGCTGGGACGTCCTCAAGCCCGACTTCACCTTCGACCACGAGGCGCAGACGAGCTTCGCCCTCGAGGGCGCCCACGGCCGCGCCCAGTGCCTCCGCTGCCACAACGACCGCGGCCCGGTCACCTTCTTCCTCGCCCGTGGGTGCGCCGGCTGTCACCTCGACCCGCATCAGGGCTCGTTCGGCCTCGGCTGCGACACCTGCCACGTTCAGGACACCTGGCAGCCGGGCGGCCTCGTCGAGGCGCACGCCGACACGAGCTTCGACCTCCTCGGCGCGCACGTGGCCGTCTCGTGCGTGATGTGCCATCCGAACTCGTCGACCGGCGAGTTCCGCGGCGCGCCGACCGAGTGTCATCTCTGCCACCAGCGCGACCTCGCCGGCGCGGTGCCGGACCACGCCTCGAACGGCTGGACCAACGACTGCGAGCGGTGCCACAACCCGACCCGCTGGAGCCGGGCGCAGTTCGACCACGCCTTCTTCCCCCTCACCCTCGGCCACGCGACCGTCGCCTGCGCCTCGTGCCACCAGGGCGGCGCGTTCACGGCCGTCTCGAGCGACTGCGTCGACTGCCACCGCGACGACGCGGCCCGGGCGGTCCCGGACCACGGCGGGTTCTCGACCAACTGCATCGACTGCCACACGACCGCCGGCTGGGGCGGCGCCGGCTTCGATCACGACTTCTTCCCGCTCACGTTCAGTCACGCCGGGCTCGGCTGCACCCAGTGCCACACCAGCGGCGTGTTCGGCTCGATCCCGAGCGACTGCGTGAGCTGTCACCGGAACGACTACGTCACGGCGAGCCCGGACCACCAGGCGAGCGGCTTCTCGACCGAGTGCGAGCTCTGCCACAGCACGGTCAGCTTCTCGGGCGCCGTCTTCGATCACGGGTTCTTCCCGCTCCAGGGCGGCCACGACGGCGTCACCTGCCAGCAGTGCCACGGCGCCCGGCCCGGCCCGATCCCGAGCGACTGCGTGAGCTGCCATCAGGCGGACGCCCAGCGCGCCCAGCCGGATCACTCGGGCTTCTCGACCGACTGCACCCAGTGCCACACCACGACCACCTTCCGCGGGGCGATCTTCAATCACGACTTCTTCCCGCTCGAGGCCGGACACGGCGGGCTCGACTGCGCCCGCTGCCACGGCCCCGGCACGCCCGGCCCGATCGCGAACGACTGCATCAGCTGCCATCGCACCGACTACCAGACGGCGCGGCCCGACCACTCGGGCTTCTCGACCGACTGCACCCAGTGCCACACGACGACCAGCTTCCGCGGCGCGGCGTTCAACCACGACTTCTTCCCGCTCGAGGCCGGCCACGGCGGCCTCGACTGCGCCCGCTGCCACGGCCCCGGCACGCCGGGCCCGATCCCGAGCGACTGCATGAGCTGCCATCGGTCCGACTTCCAGGGCGCGCCGGAGCACACGGCGGCCGGCCTGCCGCAGGACTGCACCCAGTGCCACACCACGAGCGCGTGGGGCAACGTGAGCTTCAACCACACCCCGCTGTTCCCGCTCACCGGCGACCATCGCCGGACCTGCTCCACCTGCCACCAGGGGAGCACGAGCACCTTCCGCTGCGTCGGGAGCGGGTGTCACACGCAGAACAACACCAATGGGGATCACCGGAACGTGAACGGCTACCGGTTCGAGTCGTCCGCGTGCCTGTCCTGCCACCCCAACGGCGATTGACCCGAGACGAGTGCCGGTCGTGCATACGACCCGGCAAGATCCGCACGCCATTCCCCCCGTCGCCGCCGATTTCGGCGGCGACGGGCGTTTGGGGAGAGTAGGGTTTTACCCCTAACCTCCCGGAAGCCGCGGGGTTTGGATCGGGCCGAGATCGAGAACACCTTCGAGGCGCGCGGTTTGCATCGAGTCACTCGTCATGCGCCCGACCCAGCGAGCCCGATCGAAGCGACGCGGACGGCAGATTCTGCCGGTCGCGGCGATCCTCGGGGTCGTCGGCGTCCTGCTCGTCGGGCACGCGCGCGCCGAGGAGGTCATCTGCTCGGTCAGCCTCGAGACGGCCGACGGCGTCTACGTCGACGCCGGCCGCGACGATGGTCTCCACGAGGGCGCCGAGGGCTACGTCGAGCGCGACGGGCAGGAGGCGGCCCGCGTCCGCGTGACCAACCTGACCCGCGGGAGCGCCCTCTGCCGGATCGTCGAGCGCCTCGACGACGGCGAGCCGCTCGAGCCGGGGTTCCTCGTCCGGCTCTACACGACCGCCGAGCCCGAGCCGGAGCCCGGCCTGGAGCCCGAGCCCGGGATGCCCGCGCCCGTCGCCGAGCCGACCTCCACGCGACGCCGCCTGTTCCCGCGCCCGCGCTCGACCGACTCGGGCGCGACGACGACTACCAAGCGCCGCCGCCTCTTCCCGAGTCGCCGGGGTCGCGACGCCGAGCGCCCGCCGGCCCGTCGCGCCGAGGAGCTCGACGATGACTTCGTCCCCCTCCTCGCGGGGACGCGCGCCCGTCGGTCGGTCGGCCTGCCCGACAACGCGAACATCCTCCGCGGCCGGATCCGGCTCCGGCAGACCGCCGACATCTCGAGCGAGAGCGACCGGGACATCTACATCAGCCGCGCCACCTTCGACGGACGCTGGGGGCGGATCGGCGGCTCGGCCTGGGCGTTCGAGTGGCAGGGCGACCTCTCGTACCGCTTCGGGCCGGGGTTCGAGAACTCCCGCCAGGACGAGATCCGCCCGAACCTCCAGCTCTTCGTCCTCGAGCACCCGCTCGGCGACGACGGGCAGCTCCGGCTCGGCCGCTTCATCCCCCGCGCCCTGCCCGGCGTCGGCTTCCTCGATGGCGCCCTCGCCGAGATCGAGCTCGCCGAGGGGTTCCGGCTCGGCGGCATCCTCGGGCTCAAGCCCGAGCGGGTCGACCTGATCCCGTCCGTCGACGAGCCGACCGCGGTCGCCTACGCCACCCTCGAGATGGGCGAGCGCCCCGTCCTCTACTACACCGGCACGGCCGGGCTGCTCGTCTCGCTCTTCGACGGCGAGGTCGACCGCCTCTCGCTCCTCCTCGACCAGCGCCTCGAGGTGACGAAGAACCTCTCGTTCTTCACGAGCGCTCAGGTCGACGCCGACGTCGGCGGGGCGGCCGTGAAGGAGGGGGTCGTCCTCGCCCGGCTGAACGCGTTCGCGAGCTGGCGGATCACCGACTGGCTCCGGACCCGCGTCGGCGTCGACCACTTCGAGCGCTCGGACAACCGGGCGGAGCGCGACCTCCTCGAGATCGAGGACGAGGCCTTCCTCGACGACATCTTCGACGGCGGGAGCTGGCGCTACTTCGTGAACCTGACCCAGTACCTGCCGTGGGGGATCCGGCTCTCGGAGGACATCTCCTACAACCAGGTCGACGGGAGCGACGACGACGACGTCCGCTGGCGGGTGAGCCTGAGCAAGCGCGGCCTGCCCTGGCTGCCGGGCGCGAGCGTGTCGATGAGCGTCTTCAGCGGCATCGCGGACGGCTACGGCGGCCTCATCAGCGCATCGGTGCCGCTCGCCGACGGCCGCGTCTCGCTCCGGCCATCCGCGTCGTGCCAGTTCTTGACCCGGGTCGGCGACGAGGACGAGACGTTCAAGGTCACCCGCATCTCGCTCGCCGCCGACTGGCGGATCACCGACGCCTGGACCGTGTTCGGCCAGGCGAGCCACCGCTTCGGCGCGGACGCCGACGGGACGTTGCTCGAGATCGGGCTCGACTTCCGCTTCTGACCGACCACGACCCGGGAGGAACCATGGGAACCTCGACGAACGCCGACGCCATCCGCTCGCGACTCGCCGTCACGCCGACGGGGAGGCTGCTGATGATGATGTCGATCGCCGAGGCGACCCATGCCCTCGAGGAGATGCGCCCCTCGGTCGCGGGAGCGCTCCACCCGGCGCTCCGGGTGGCGATCCGGCTGGCCGTCGCCGAGGAGCACGAATGCGCCCGGTGCCTCGCCGACGCGAGCGCCGCAGGCCGCGGGCTCGGGCTGTCGGAGCACGAGCTCCTCGACGCCCGCCTCGGCGTGAGCGACGACCCGACGGTGCAGCGAGCTCTCGATCTCGTCCATCACCTGCTCGACACCGGCGGATACATCTCCGACATCGACCTGCGCGAGCTCCGGGCCGCCGGGTTCGGCGACGCCCAGGTCGTCGAGCTCGTCGCCGCGAGTACCGAGTCGCTCTTCCACGACCGGTTCCTGCACGCCGCCCCGATCGCCGTCCTGCCCCGGAGCGCCGACGAGAACGCCCGACGACGCGGCGCGTAATCCGGCTGCCTCCTCGCCGACCCGACATCCCCAAGGCTCTCTTCCGACAGCACTTCTGTGACGTCCCCGGACACCCACAGCCCGTTCTCGAGAAAGTTCCGAGAGCGCGCGACCGGCCCGGGCGTACCCGGGGTGCCGCGGGAGCGCGGCGGAGAGAGAAGAGAGAGAGAGAGAGAGAGTCGACGCGATGAACACCACCGAGAACGGACCCAGCCGCCGTCGCCGGAGTCGAGAGCCGAGGAGAGCGATGAACAGCAGGCAGCGATCGAGGTCGGACCGCCGTCAGGCCCGGGGAACCGCGCCGTTCGTCGCCGTCCCCGCCGCCGAGGTCGGACCCACGCCGAACCGCGCGGTCTCGCCCCTCACCCTCGGGGTCGGCGTCGGCGTCCTCGTCCTCTCCGGATTCCTCCTCGTTCGCTCGACCGGCGCCTCGCCGTCGGAGGAGACCGTCGCCGCCCAGCGCGCCCTGATCCGCGACGCCGTCTCGATCGACGACGCCGATCGGGCTCGTCTCGACGCCGCCCTCGAGACGCTGGACCCGGCCGCGATCGACGGGATCGTCGCCGTCCTCGCCGACCCCACCGACGACGACGCCGACCGCCTCGCCGCCGCGTGGTGCCTCGCCGACCTCGTCGCCGCCGGCGCGATCACCCTCGAGGCCGCCCCGCGCGAGCAGGCGGCGGCCCAGCTCGTCGCCGGGCTCGCCGACCGGGCCGGCGACGACCGCTTCGCCGCCCAGATCGGCCGCCGGCTCCAGGCGCTCGGGCTCGAGACGATGATCGCCGCCATCGACCGCTACGCCGACCACGACGGCGCCGACCCGCTCGCCCGCAACCGGGCCGAGGGACTCATCGCCGACCTCCTCGCCCGCGGCGTGCTCTCGGGCGAGGCGCTCGATCACGCCTACGACGTCGTCCGGGCCCGCCGCGACGGCGGCTCGACCCTGGCCGGCGCGGCCGACGCGTTCGAGCGAGCCGATCGCCTCATCGAGGCCGTCGCGCTCCGCCTCCCGACCGACTGGACCCTCGAGCAGATCGACGCGGCCGACGCCGAGGCGATCCTCCGGACAAGCGGTCTCCTGACCGAGCTGCCGGTCCGCAGCCAGCGCGGCTTCGCCCGCCTCGCCCGCTCGGTCGCCCGCGACGCGATGCCGGCGGCGACGGCCGGCCTCGATCACCACGACCCGCGGCTGCGGCGGGTCGCCCTCGCCGCCCTCGCCGTCTTCGCGATCCGCGTGGGCGAGGACGAGCTCGTCGACGACGTCCTTCGCCGCGCCCTCGACGCCGGCCTCATCGAGGCTCGCGACGCCGAGCTCCGCGCCGACGCGATCGAGGTGTGCGGTCGCCTCGCCGAGCTGACCGAGGATCAGCTCGTCAGCGCCCGGGTGATCGACGCCGTCCTCACGGCGCGCCACGACCGCAGCGACGAGGTGCGCGCCGCCGTCGACCGGGCGATCGCCCGGCTCGAGCGGAGCGAGATCGCCTGGATCCTCGAGAGCCGCACCCGGTAGCCGCACGGCTCCCAGACACCGAACATTCACTCTCTCGCACGCGCGGGGGGCCGACGTGGCCTCTCGCGCGTCTCTCTTTCTCTCGCGTCAGCGCGCGCCGCGCGGACGAACGAGGCCGCGGCTCGGCAACGGCTCCGCCTCGATGCCGATGACGCGCAGGCCGGTGGCCCCGCGCGCCTCGTCGATGAGCTCGGCGGCCGGCGCGCCGAGGGCGCGGAGCTCCCACCGACGGATCGTCCGGTCGGCCGACCCGCTCAGCAGCTCGGCGCCGTCGCCCGAGAAGGTGATCGCGGTGATCCCTCCGCCATGACCGGTCAGGCTGGTCACCTCGGCGAGGTCCCGCGGATCCCAGACCCGGATCGTGTTGTCGGGCCCGCCGCTCGCGAGGAGGCCGCCGTCGGGTCGCCACGCGAGCGAGAGCGCCATGACGGCGTGGGCCGAGACCCGCGCGAGCTCACGCCCGGTCTCGGCGTCCCGCAGCGAGACGATCCCCTTGCCGCCGCCCTGGCTGGTCGCGAGCGCGAGCATGGCGCCGTCGGGGCTCGCCGCCACCCGGAAGAGGAGCTGCCCGGGGACGTCGAACACGGCGCGATCGAGGCCCGTCTCCGGATCGACGACCCGGAGCTTGCGACGGGCGAGGGCGAGGACGAGCTCGACCCCGTCGCCCCGCCTCCGGAACGCGAGGTCCATCACGCCGTCGTCGGAGGAAATCGTTCGGAGAAGCTCGCCGGTGGACGCCGCCCAGATCCGCGCGGTCTTGTCGAACGAGCCCGAAGCGATCGTCTGGCCATCCGGCGTCCAGGCGAGGCCCGGGATCTCGGCCGCGTGCCCCGTCATCCGGGAGAGCTCATCGGGCGACTCGCCCCGACGGAGCCGCCAGACGGCGACCTCCCCGCCGCGCCCGGCGCTCGCGAGGAGGGCGCCGTCCGGCGAGAACGCGAGCGACATGACGCCGCGTTCGTGCGCGGTCCAGCGGTGCCGCTCCGCGCTCGTACGCGCATCGACGAGCACGATCTCGGCCCCCGAGCACCACGCGATCGCGTCCGCCGCGTCGCTCCACTCGATCGCGCCCGCGCTGAGCTTCCCGGTGTGGGCGATCACGCTTCCCCGCTCGGGCGCGAAGCTCCAGCGCCGGACGGTGCCGTCGAGCGAGCCCGAGAGGATGGCGGCGCCGTCGGGCGTGAACGCGACCGACTCCGCGCTCCCTCCGTGACCACGCAGGGACGCGAGGGTCGCGCCCGTCGCGACATCCCAGAGGGTCACCAGGCCGTCGCCCGAGGCGCTGGCCAGCCGATCGGGACGCGTCGGATGAAAGGCGAGGCCGTTCACGCCGAGGTCGAGGTCGGTCCCCTCGAGGACGGCGATCCGCTCGCGCAGCCGCCCCGCCTCGCGGACCTCGATCGTGCCGCCGGGCCCCTGAACGGCGATCCGGGCGCCGTCGCCGCTGATCGCCAGGATGCCCGCGCCGCGGGGCTGGACCCCGCGGCGGTCGATCCGCGTCCGGTCGGCGAGCCGCCACGCCTCGATCTTCCCGCTGCCTCGGGAGACGAAGAGCGTCGCCCCGTCGGGGCTCACGACGAGCCCGCCGACGCCGTCGTTCCCCTCGCCGCCCTCGTCGAGCGGCGGCAGGCCGGCGCGCGTCCGGACGTCCCAGAGACGGATCGCGCCCGCCCCTCCCTCGCCCGAGACGAGGGTCGCCCCGTCGGGGAGGAAGAGGAGTCCGTTCACGCTCCTGGCATGCCCCTCGAGCGTCGCGACGTGCTCGAGCGCCTTCGCATCCCAGAGCTGGACGAGGCCATCCTCCCCGCCCGAGGCGAGGAGCGCCCCGCCCGGGCTCCACGCGAGCACGCCGATCCGGCGCGTGTCGTGGCCGGCGAGCCAGCCGAGCGTCTCCCCCGAGCTCGGCGCGAAGACACGGATCCGCGCCCTCGTTCCCCGCTTCGGGCTCCCGTGCTCGGCGGCCGCGGCGAGCTCCCCGTTCGGGCTGACCGCGACGACGCTCACCTCGGCAGCGTGGCCGCCGAGCTCGGCCATGGCGACCGGAGGCGCCTCGGGGGTCGCCCGCCGCAGCGCATCGACATCGAAGAGGCGGAGCTGATCATCGTCGCCGATCGTGGCGAGCTGCCCGCCCGCGCCCGGCGCGAAGGCGAGCCCCGCGACGGCGCCGGCGTGGACCGGGACGGCGCCGCCGCGCCAGCCGTCGGCGTCGGCGAGGCGAACCGAGCCCTCGTCGGTCGCGACGGCCAGGGTCCCGTCGCCGGCGAACGCGAGGTCGGTGACCGCGCTCGCGGCGAGGGCGAGGCGACCCACCCGGACGTAGCCGGCGCTCGACGGCTCGCGCTCGGCGCGCGGCTTCCACAGGCTCACCGTGCCGTCGCGCTTGCCCACCGCGAGCGGCCACGTCGCCGGTCCGAACGCGATCGGGCCGGTCGCCGGCAGGTCGATCGCCCCGCGATCGGAGCCGTCGATCGCGATCAGGCGGACGCCGGAGTCGGTCGCGACGCCGATGAGACGGCCATCGGGGGCGACCGCGAGGGCGCCGACCGCCTGCCCCGTCTCGCCGATCAGCGCGACGCCGTCGTCGTCGTCGTCGGCGGCGTCCCCGTCATCGTCGGCGGCGCCGAGATCGAGGAGGCGGACGGAGCCGGCCGCGTCGGCGCTCACGAGCGCGGCCCCGCCGCTCGCGAACGCCAGACCGGTGACGGCCGCGGTGTGCCCGCGGGTGACGCGCGTCGCCCGGACCCGGCCGGCGGCGTCGATCTCGGCGATGCGGAGGTCGCGGTCGGCCCCGCCCGACGCCAGCCACCACGTCTCGCGCCGGCGGGCCAGCGCGACGGCGCGGACCGGCCCGGTGTGTCCGTCGAGGGCGACGATGAGGCGGCCGCTCTGCGGGTCGTAGACGTAGACGCGCTTGTCGTCGGAGCCGATCGCGACCGCCGAGCCGTCGTCGCTCCAGGCGAGCGCTCCGATCGCGCCGCGCGGTCGCGAGGGGCTCACCCAGTCGAGGCGCGGGCTGATCGCCTGGGCTCGGGAGAGCGCCATCCGGGCGTCGCCGTGGTCGTCGAGCTCCACCGCCCGGGCCGACAGCGCCCAGGCCTCCTGGGGCCGACCGAGCGAAAGGAGCCGCTCGGCACGCTCGACGAGCGCCCGCGAGAGATGCCGCTCCGCCTCGGACCGGGCCGACTCGGCCGACGCCCGGGCCGCTCCGGCCGCGCTCGCCTCGGCCCGGGCGCGCTCCTCGGCCGCCTCGGCCCGGCTCCGGAGCTCGGCCTCGCGGGCCCGTCCCGCCTCGGCGTCCTCGCGCTCGCGCCGGGCGGCATCGCGCTCGTGCCGGACGCGGCCGACCGCGAAGACGACCCCGACGATGCCCGCGACGAGAAGACCTGCGATCACGACGAGGGCGACGCTCGCCGTCGCGGCCAGCGCCCGGTTGCGACGGACCCAGCGACGGAGCCGATCGCGCCAACCGAGCGGCCGGGCCGCGATCGCCTCGCCGGCGACGAAGCGGTCGAGGTCGGCGGCGAGCTCGCCCGCGCTCGGGTAGCGCCGCTCGGGCTCCTTCTCGAGGCAGCGCAGCGCGATCGTCTCGAGGTCGGGGTGGATCGAGGGGTCGACGCGGCGGGGCGGCTCGGGGTCCTCGTGGAAGACGCGCCCGAGCACCTCGAGGACCTGGCTCCCGCCGAACGGCGCGCGTCCGGTCAGCGCGTGGTAGAGGACGGCGCCGAGGCCGTAGACGTCCGAGCGCGGGCCCGTCGCGCTCGCATCGCCGCGCGCCTGCTCGGGCGCGGCGTAGGCGGGCGTCCCCAGGAACTGCCCGTCGACGGTGAGGTCGCGGCTCGCATCGACGTCGCGGGCGAGACCGAAGTCGGTCAGCTTCGGGCGTCCCTCCCGGTCGATGAGGACGTTCGCCGGCTTCACGTCACTATGGATGATCCCGAGGTCGTGGGCGTGGGCGAGGGCGCGGGCGAGCTCCGCGACCAGCGCCGCGAGCCGCCGCGGCGGCGGCGTCTGACGCTTCAGCGTCTCGTCGAGCGGCTCTCCCTCGACGAGGTCCATCACGAGGAACGGGCGCCCCTCGTGCTCGCCGACCTCGTGGACGCTCACGATCGCCGGGTGGCGCAGCCGCGCGGTCGCCCGGGCCTCGCGCGCGAACCGGGTCCGGGCTCGCTCCCCGCCGGCGCCGCCCCGCCCCTCGAGCAGCACCTTGATTGCGACGTGACGCCGGAGCTCGGGGTCGAACGCCCGGTAGACGGCGCCCATGCCGCCGCGACCGAGCTCCCCGACGACGGTGTAGCGCCCGATCCGCGCCGAGGCGGCCGGCGCCGGACGCGGACCGGCGAGCGGATGCGCCGGTGGCGGCGGGCGCACCGCTCCGGGCGGAGGCGGCCCGGGCGGAGCGGACGCCGGCCGATCGGGCGGCACCGCCCGTTCGGGCCAGCGCGGGTCGGGGGCGTTGACGGTCACGAACCGATGGTGACGCGACCGCCGCCCGCGGGTCAACGAGGGGAGCCTCTCGGACGACCCCGGCCAGTCGCTAGCCCTAGCCCTAATGCCTGGAGGTTAAGCCGAACCCCTACCCCCCCCCAACGACGCGACGAGGCCACACTCCGCTCCGAGCGGGAATAGTCGGCGAACCGCGGTCCTGCGCCGCCCCCTCCGACGTCACGCGGCTCGCTCTCTCCGGGCGGTCATCGGTTCGCTCATGGAGGGGGGCGGCAGGGCAACGGCGCGCTCGGCGCCGACTGCTGAATGTCCCGCGGCCTGCCCGCGAGCCGACCCGCGGCGCGGCAAGAGTACGAGCGTCTCCCGACGGCGTGGCCCATTGTCTTGCGAGGCCATCGCGGCCGCTCCGTTCGCGCGGCCCTCTCCCGTCGCGTTG
>JAJDCQ010000162.1 GCA_029260755.1 Planctomycetota bacterium
GTCTGCCAGGGCGCGCCTGCCCAGCGCGAGCGGTGAATCTGATCGACACGCTTGTAGAGGGGCTCGACTCGAGCAGACGAGCTCAGGAGGGAGGGAAAGCTGCTTCGCGGCAGGGAGTTGGAGCTTAACCTCCAGGCATTAGCTCTAGCCCGGGCTAGGTCGCAATCCGGGCTAGGTCGTTGCCGACGGTCGGGGGCCGCGGGCAGGCGGCCTGCTTCGGAGCGCACGGACAGGCCGAGCCGATGTTTCCCGATCGGAACGTTGCCGGGCAGCCAGCGCGGGGGTCAGAGCGCCGGTTGCCGCTTGGTCGAAACGGGGTTGCCGAAGCGAGCGCCGCTCCCAAGCGGCAACCGGACGACACAGACCCCCAATGCCGGCCCGGGTGCCCGTCGCGCGCCACGTCCTGGATGACGCAACCCCGCGAACCAGAGCTCCCGGACCGCGCCGCTCTGCGCGCCCAGGCTACGCACGGATCGCGCCGCTCTGCGCGCCCAGACCACCCACGGATCGCGCCGCGGACCCCGGGCCCCGCATTGGGGGTCAGTGTCGTCTTCCTGCTGTCTTGGGTGAGGAGCCGGCTCCGGCAACCCCGCTCCACCAAGCAGCAGGAAGCGCTCTGACCCCCGCGCTGGCTACCCAGAAGTGCTCCGAGCGGGAAGCCACGGCTTGGCCAAGCCGCGAGCGCCGAAGCAGGCCGCCCACCCGCGGGCCCCGACTGTCGACCATCGCTTCGCCGAACGGTCGGAGGCTCCCGACGGGAAAGCAGGCCGCCCACCCGCGGGCCCCGACCGTCGACCATCGCTTCGCCGAACGGTCAAAGGCTCCACTACCCCTGGTTGGCCGACCGGCCCCCTGACCGCGCCCGCGAGGCTCGCGCCCACCTCCGCTCGGTGCCACCATCTCCGGGATGGAGCGCGTCGGACCCTATCAGATCATCGGCGAGCTCGGCCGCGGCGGCGCGGGCGTCGTCCTCCGCGCCTTCGACCCGCGCCTGCGCCGGGAGGTCGCCGTCAAGGTCCTCCACGCGACGCGCGCGACCGGTGCGCAGATCGCGCGGTTCGCCCGGGAGGCCCGGGCGCTCGCGAAGGTCCGCCACCCGAACGTCGTCGCCGTTCACGAGGTCGCGAACGACGCCGCGCGCCCCTACATCGTGATGGACCTGGTCGACGGCGAGTCGCTCGGCGCCCGGCTCGGACGCGAAGGGCCGCTCCCGGTTCGCGAGGCGGCGACGATCGTCGCCGCCCTCGCCCGCGCCCTCGACGTCGCCCACGCCCAGGGCGTCGTCCACCGCGACGTGAAGCCGGACAACGTGATCATCGCGCGGTCGGGAGCGCCGCTCCTGACCGACTTCGGCCTGGCGAAGGACCTCGACGATGGCAGCCACTCGATCTCGATCGAGGGGCGCTTCATCGGCACGCCCGGCTACGCCTCACCCGAGCAGGCCCGCGGGCGCGGGGACCCGGGGCCGGCGTGCGACGTCTACGGCCTCGGAGCGACCCTCTGGGGGCTGCTCGTCGGTGAGCCGCCGTTCACCGGGAGGACCGCCGTCGAGGTGATCGTCGCGACGCTCTCGCGCGCCGCCGAGCCGCCATCGAGCGTCCGCCCCGACGTCCCGCCCGACCTCGATGCGATCTGCCTCCGGTGCCTCGAGAAGGAGCCCGCCGATCGGTTCGCGAGCGCCGCCGAGCTCGCCGACGCCCTCGAGCGCCACATCCGGGGCGAGCCGCTCCGGGATCACCCGGGCTCGCGTCCGCGTCCCGCGCAGGTCGCGGCGGCGGGGCGGGCGGCGGCGGCGCTCGCCGTCGTCGCGCTCCTGGCCGGGTCGGCCGCCGCGGTGATCGGGTGGTGGCACCTCCGGGCTCGCCAGGAGTGGGAGCGCGACCGGGCGGACCTCGACCGCCGCGTGACCGCAGCCGAGACGCGCCTCGACGGCCGGCGCCGGGCGTGGGAGGCCGAGCGGGCCGCGCTCGAGGCGAGGCTCGATGAGAGCGAGTCGGCCGCGGCCGCCGCGGTCGAGAAGGCCGCCGCGAGTCGCCCGAAGGAGCCCGATGCGCGCACCGCGGCGGCGCGCGCCGAGGCGGCGCCGTGGGTCGAGAGCGCGCGGCTGAAGTTCGTCGCGGGGCGCCTCGGCGACGCGGCCGCCGACCTCGACCGCGCGATCCGGATCGATCCCCTCGACGCGAGCACGCGAAGCAAGCGCGGCGTGACGAGGCGCGAGCTCGGCGACCTCGGCGGCGCGCTCGAGGACCTCGACGCGGCGATCGCCCTCGACCCGAGCCTCGCCCCCGCGTGGATCCACCGGGGGATCACGAGGGACCTGCTCGACGACTCCGACGGCGCGATCGCCGACTTCGACCGCGCCCTCGCCCTGGCGAAGGACCCGCGCGACCCGCAGATCATCTACAACCGCGCCCTCGCCCGCTGGCGCGGCGGCGACCGGGCGGGGGCGCTCGCCGACATCGACGTCTCGATCGCGGGACGACCGACGGCGCGCGCCTACGCGACGCGGGCGAGCATCAAGATGCGCGACGGCGACCACGAGGCCGCCCTCGCCGACTTCGGCCTCTCGATCGCCCTCGAGCCCGACTTCGCGCCCGCGCTCCATGACCGGGCGCAGCTCCACGTCACCCTCGGCCGGATCGACGACGCGCTCGCGGACCTCGACGCGACGGTCGCGGCCGACCCGCGTCGGGTGCCGGCCTTCTTCGACCGCGCAGTGCTCCGCGAGCGGAAGGGCGATGTCGAGGGCGCGATCGCCGACCTCGAGATGGTGACACGCCTCGATCCCCGCGGCGCCGACGCGATCGAGGCGCGGGCGCAGCTCCGGCGAATCCGCGCGGCGCGCGGCGGCGACTGACGGTGGAGGACGACGACGCCGCCGAGCCCGCGCCGGCGCCGCCGCTCGAGGCGCGGCCGCCCCTGGCGATCGCGGCCGCCGCCCTCGGCCTCTTCCTCGTCTGGAGCAACAGCTTCGTCGCCGCCGGCTGGCTCGTCGGAGCCGAGCGGGCCGCTGCGCAGCTCTCGGCCCTCGAGCTCACCGTCGCCCGGTTCATCCCGGTCGCGCCGATCTGCGGCGTCTACTGTCTCCTGATCCGGCGGAGCGAGACCCTCGCGGTCATCCGCGCGCACCCGGCCCGGGTCGTCCTGGCGAGCCTCTTCTGCACGCCCGCCTACAGCTTCACCCTCTACTGGGGCCAGGAGCACGGCGTCTCGGCGCCCATCGCCTCGGTCGAGACCGCGCTCACGCCCCTGTTCCTGATGCTGCTCTCGGCGGCGGTGCTCGGCGAGCCCCTCTCGCGGCGCAAGGTCGCCGGCTTCGTCGTCGCCCTCGTCGGGCTCGTGATGATCGCGTCCGCCAAGTGGAGCGCCGGCGGCGCGACCGGCGGCGGCGCCGTCCCGGTCATCGTGACCGCGCTCGCGCCGCTCTCCTGGGCCCTCTACTCGATCGTCAGCAAACCGGTCAGCGGGGCGTGCTCGCCGATCACCTGGAGCTACCTCTGCATCCTGGTCGGCAGCCTGCCGCTCCTCGCGATCGCCCCGTTCCGCGGCGGGCCGGAGCTGCTCGCCCTCGACGGGGCCGGCCTCGCCGCGCTCCTCTACCTCTCGCTCGGCTGCACCGTCCTCGGGTTCGCGGTCTGGACGTGGTTGCTGCGGCATCTCCCCGCGAGCAGCGTCGGCTTCACCGTCTTCCTCAACCCGCCGCTCACGACCGCGAGCAAGCTCACCCTGGCGACCCTCCTGCCCGGCGCGTTCGCGTTCGTGATCCTGCCGCTCGAGTGGGCGGGCGGCGCCGTCGTCCTGCTCGGGCTCGGCATCGCGCTCATCCGGCGCTCCGGGGGTCGCCCCCCGCGAGGTGATGCGGGATCTCCATCGCCTTGAAACGCCGGGGATTGCCTCATTCTCGCTGGCGGATGGCGACGGGCGAGACCGGACGCTACCATCGGGGAAACCCGGGGGATTCCAGACAATGATGCACCTTCGTACCCGGCGCGGCCTCGCCCTCGCCGGCGGGGCTCTCGCGCTTCTCGCCATCCTCGCCGTCCTCGCCGGACCGGCCGCCGCCGACGAGCGGTTCGTCGGAACCTGGAAGGCCGAGGGCACCGACGAGGAGCTCGGCGCCTACACCGGCACCGTCCACGTCACGCTCGATGACGCCGGTCGCCTGAACGTCCGCGGCGCCTACCGGTTCGCCGAGGGCAAGCAGGAGTTCAGCGCCCCGGCGCGCGTCGACGGCGACCGCCTCGCGTTCGCCTGGGAGTCGCGAGGCTCGGTCACCGGGATCGCCGGCGCGCTCCTCGGCGAGGAGGACCGCGCCGAGTCGACCCGCTACACCGCGAGCTACCGGGTCGGCGACGAGCCGAGCACGCTCGATGGCACGTGGCGGGTCAGCCGATCGGTGCGCCGCCGCGATGTCTGGTCGCGTGGGGTGATGGCGATCACGAGCGTCCGCCCCGACGAGGTCGCCCTCGGCGAGACGCACGAGGTGATCGTCCGCGGCGAGCTCCTCCCGGCGCCCGAGGGCGGGCCGCGGGTCGAGCTGCGGCGGTCGGGCCGGCGCGACACCAACCTGGCCGTCGAGCACGTCTCGACGAACGCCGCCGGCACGCGGATGACCCTCTCGGTCGCGGTCGACCGGCGCGCCGTCCTCGGACCGCGCGACCTCCGCGTCGACGACGAGACGGTGACCGACGCCGTGAGCGTCGTCGCCCCCGAGTCGAGCGACGACGAGCCGCCCAACCTGCGCCTCGTGCCGGCGTTCCCGCGCCTGCGCTTCTTCCGGCCCGTCTACTTCACGGCGTGGCCCGGCGGCGGTGACGAGGTCGTCGTCGTCGAGCAGCAGGGGATGATCTACCGCTTCCCGAACCGCCCCGACGTCACCCGGTCGGATCTGTCGGTCGTCCTCGACCTGCGCCGGAAGGTGACGATGCGCGGCAACGAGCAGGGCCTCCTCGGCCTCGCCTTCGACGGCGACACCGCCTACGTCCACTACAGCGAGCGGCGCTCCGACGGCGACGGCGTCATCAGCCGGTTCGCGATCGACGGCGGCGAGATCGACCGCTTCAGCGAGCAGGTCCTCCTCCGGGTCAGCCAGCCCTACGAGAACCACAACGGCGGCATGCTGGCGATCGGCCCCGACGGCAACCTCTACATCGGCCTCGGCGACGGCGGCGCGGCCGACGACCCGTTTCGCAACGGCCAGAACACGTTCACCCACCTCGGCACGATCCTGCGGATCGACCCGAACGGGCGCGGCCGGAGCGGCCGCCCCTACGGGATCCCGTCGGGCAACCCGTTCGCGTCGGGCCAGCGCGGCGCGCCCGAGGTCTTCGCCTGGGGCATGCGCAACCCGTGGCGCTTCTCGTTCGACCGGTCGACCGGCGAGCTCTGGGTCGGCGACGTCGGTCAGGAGCGCTACGAGGAGGTCGACGTCGTCCCGGGCAGCGGCGGCAACTTCGGCTGGCGGCGCTGGGAGGGCTTCTCATCGTTCGACCGGAGCAGCCCCGGCGACGACGCGATCGACCCGGTCCTCCATTACCCGGCCGAGGAGGGCAAGAGCATCATCGGCGGCTACGTCTACCGCGGGCCGACGATCGGATGGCTCCAGGGCCGCTACGTGTTCGCCGACTACGTTACCGGCAACGTCTGGTCGGCGAAGCGCGGCGGCGAGCGGAGCCTCCCGTCGCGGCGATGGCGCTCTCAGGACGGCGTCGCGGTCCACCTGATCACGGCGAGCCGCCTCAACATCTCGAGCTTCGGCGAGGACGCGTCGGGCGAGCTCTTCGCCTGCGCCTTCGACGGCCGGATCTACCGGTTCGAGGGGGGCGCGCCGCCGGCCGCCGCCCACGCGGCGTTCATCGCCGACACCGACATCTTCGACGAGCTCGAAGGCGGCGCGTCGGGCCTCGACGCGAACGACCGGAGCATCCCCTACACCGTCAACGCCGCCCTCTGGAGCGACGGGATCTCCAAGGACCGCCACATCGACCTGCCGGCCGGCGGACAGCTCCTGCCGCGCGACGGGCTCGGATGGGACGCGCCGCCCGGCGCGCGGTTCGTGAAGACGTTCCACTACGAGCGGGTGCGCGGCGACCCGTCGACCAAGACGCTCCTCGAGACCCGGGTGATCCAGCGCGAGGAGGGCGGCGGCTGGTCGGCCCTCACCTACATCTGGAACGAGGCCGGGACCGACGCGCGGGCGGCCCAGCGGAGCAGCACGCGGACGCTGACGATCCAGGAGCCGGACGGGAGCGTCACCCGCCAGCGCTGGTACTTCCCGAGTCAGAGCGACTGCTTCAAGTGCCACACGCAAGCGGCCGGCGTGCTCCTCGGGATCACGACGGCGCAGCTCAACACGGGCGGCCAGATCGAGGCGCTCGCGGATCGGGGTCACATCGACGCCGACGAGCTGCCGGCGCGGCTGCCGACGCGCATGCGGAGCGGCTCGGTGGCGGGTCGGGCGCGGGCCTACCTCGACGCCAACTGCAGCTTCTGCCACCGGCCGGGCGCGCCCGGCAACGCGCGGATCGACCTCCGGCACGACATCCCGCTCTCGGCGGCGCGGATGATCGACGAGCCGCCGGCCCAGTCGAGCATGGGCCTCGGCCGCGGCGCGCGGATCATTCGACCCGGCGAGCCGGAGCGGTCGACCCTGTTCGAGCGGATGCGGCACCGCGGCCGGACCGGCGTCATGCCGCCGCTCGCGACGGCCGAGGTCGACGAGGCGGCGCTCGAGATGCTCGAGCAGTGGATCCGCGAGATGGGGCAGTGACGACGACGGGCCGCTGACCGACCGCCCGTCGCGGCGGGCGGTCGGCAGGTGAGGTGACGTGACCCAGCGAGTCGGCCCCTACGAGCTCACCGGCGAGCTCGGTCGCGGCGCGGCCGGGGTCGTCTTCCGCGCCCGCGACCCGCGCCTCCGGCGCGAGGTCGCGATCAAGCTGCTCACCCAGGCCGACGCCCGCCAGCTCGAGCGTTTCTCGCGCGAGGCGCGCGCTCTCGCGAAGGTCCGCCACCCCAACGTCGTGAACGTCCTCGAGGTCGGACGACAGGACCAGGGCCATCCCTACATCGTGATGGACCTCGTCCAGGGCGAATCGCTCGCGCGGCGAATGGCGCGCGACGGACCGCTCCCGGTCCGCGACGCGGTCGAGGTGATCGCCAAGATCGCCCGCGCCGCCGACGCCGCCCACGCCCAGGGCGTCGTCCACCGCGACATCAAGCCCGAGAACGTGATCGTGGCGATCGACGGCGAGCCGCGCCTGACCGACTTCGGCCTCGCCAAGGACCTCGAGGATCCCGAGGCCGGCCTCTCGCTCACGATCGACGGTCGCTTCATCGGGACGCCCGGCTACGCATCGCCCGAGCAGGCCCAGCAGTCGGGGACGAGCTCTCCGTCGGCCGACGTCTACGGCCTCGGCGCGACCCTCTACGGCATCCTCACCGGCGTCGCCCCGTTCCGCGGCCGCAGCGTCGTCGAGATCGTCCTCGCGACGCTGACTCATCCGGCGGAGCCACCCTCGGCGCGCCGCCCCGACGTCGACCCGTCGCTCGACTCGATCGTCCTGCGCTGCCTCGAGAAGGCGCCGGCATCGCGCTTCGGCAGCGCGGCCGACCTCGCCGGCGCGCTCGAGAGCTGGCTCCAGACATCGGCGCGCCACCGGGTCGTCCTGACGCCGCTGCCGCTCCCGTCGTCGCGGTCGGGGCGATCGGGGCGGATCGACCCGCCGCGGGGAGACGGGGCGGGGAAGCTGCGGGCGGCGGTGATCGCCCTCGGCGTCGCGTTCGCGATCAGCGCGGGGTTCGCGGGCGCCCAGCTCGTGATGAGCTCCCGGCGCGGAGCCCGGTGGGAGGAGCGGCGCGCGACCCTGGAGGCGCGCATCGACGAGCTCGAGACGGCGGCTCGGCGCACGCAGGCCGCCGCGCCGACCGAGACGCCCGAGCGGCTCGCCGCGCGTCGGATCTACGAGGCAGGCTGGGCGCGCTACGAGGCGAAGGACTACGGGGCGGCCAGCACCCTCTACGAGGCTGCGATCGAGATCGACCCGACCTACGCGCCGGCCTGGTCGAGTCGCGGCGGGATGCGGATGCGACTGGCCGACGACGAGGGGAAGGGCTACGACGCCGAGGTCCTCGCCGCGGCGCAGCGGGATGTCGAGAAGGCGCTCGAGCTCGACCCGAAGCGGTCGCTCTCCTGGTGCAACCTCGGCACGGTCGAGCTTCGCCGCGGCGACTTCGACACCGCCCTGGGTCACTACGACCGGGCCGTCGAGCTGGACCCGGACCACCTCCTCGCCCGGGCGAACCGGGCGACCGCCCGGCAGAAGGCGGGCGACCTCGCCGGCGCGCAGGAGGACGCCGAACGAGCCGTCGAGATCGACCCGAACGACGGGCTCTCCTGGCGCAACCTCGGGAGGATCAAGCACGCCCGCGGCGATCCGAAGGCCGCCATCGTCGACCTCGACCGGGCGATCGCGCTCGAGCCCGACGAGATGAACGGCTGGCTCATCCGGGCCGGCGCCAAGCACGACGCGGGCGACCTCGCGGGCAGCCGCGACGACTCCGATCGGGCGATCGAGCTGGAGCCCGAGGCGTTCGAGCCGTGGGCGCGGAGCGGGCTGCTCGCCCTCCTCTCGAAGGACTCCGCCCGTGCGATGACCGACCTGGCGAGGGCGGCGAAGATCCGGCCCGACCACGTCGTGACGTTGGGGCGGCTCGGCGCGGCGTGCATCGAGGGGAAGGACTTCGCCGGGGCCGTCGCCGCCCTCGACCGGAGGATCGAGCTCGACCCCGGTGAGGCGGCGAGCTGGACGAACCGCGGCACGGCGAAGCTCCTCCTCGGACGGACCGAGGATGCGATCGCCGATCTCGACCACGCCCTCGGGATGGAGCCCGACGCGCCGCTCGCCCTCTACCAGCGCGCGACGGCGAAGAAGACGATCGACCCCGCGGGCGCCATCGCCGACCTCGAGAGGTTCCTCGAGGTCGCGCCGACCCACGAGCTCGTGCCCCGCGCGCGGAAGCTGCTCGACGAGCTCCGCTGACCGTCCCGATCTCGGCGGACAGAGAGACGCCCCGGCGGTCTCCCGCCGGGGCGAGGCTCGGGGGCACACCGAGCCGTCCTCCCTGTCTCCGGAGCCCCGAGGGGCTCCGCTCTAGAGGTCGTCCTCGTCCTCGAGGTCGTCGTCGAACACGTCGTCCTCGTCGGTGAAGACGCCGGTCGTGCGGATGAACGACTCGAGCTTGCGGACCTTGCGGTGGGCGAAGATCACGTTCGGGATCAGCACCTTCTTGCGTCCGACGAGGAGGACGATCGTGCCGGCGCCCAGGAGGAGGCGCTCGAAGACGTCCTTGGTCCGTACCTGGAAGCGGAGGCCGCGGCCGGGGTAGTTCGCCGTGTGCCCGCGGAACGCCTGGATGTGCTTCACCTCGTTCGCGCTGAACTCCCAGCGGTTGAGATGGCTCCAGACGTAGTCGCCGAGGACGAGCGCGCCGAGGAAGAGCGCGAACAGGGCGAAGGCGTGGGTGTTCATCGTCGCGTCGAGCAACCCGAGCCGGTCGGTGAGCGGGGTCATCAACCCGAACGAGTAGGCCGCGAACCCGCCGACGAGCAGGAACAGGGTCGCGATGAGCGTCCGCAGCGAGTTGAAGTCGAAGAGGACGAACAGGAGGTTGCCGAAGAAGACGGCGAGGAAGAGGTTCGCCGACCCGGCGGCGCCCGACGACGGCGCCATGAACATCGAGACGGCGGCCGCCAGCAACGTCGGGAAGAAGTAGATCACCTGACTGTGCGACCGGACGGCGAGCCGCTTGTGGGAACGGTCGGAGGTGGTCTCGGTCGTCGGATCGACGACCGCTCCCGCCGGGGTGGCGGCGAGGCTCGCGGGCGCCGGAGAGGGCGCGGCGGGAGGATGGGTGAGCGGGGCGCTCGGCGCGGCGGGATGCGTCGGCGTGGGGAGTGACGTCTGCTGGGTCATTGATCTCCTTTTCCCTTTCGGTCCTGGAACGGGTCCGCCCGGGGAATCGCAAACCTCGGACCGCCCCGACGGGCCCGCGCGACCGCCGGATGCGCTCGGGGCGCGGGTGCCCGTCGCCGCGGCCACGGCGCCGGGCGCCACGTTTCGCGCCAGGAAACGACCCCCTTCGCGAATTCGAATCGACGCGTGACAACCGCGTGACCCGAGCATCCGAGCCTGCCCCCGACGGGAGTGAACGGAGGAGAACGTTGAGAGCAACGACATCGAGAATCGTCATCGCCGTCACCGCTGGCGCGGTCGCCCTCGCGACGGCGAGCGGCTGCTCCCACTTCAGCGTCGGGACGCCGTATCGGGCGCGCGCCCTCGACCAGCCGAGCGACGGCCTCGACGGACGCGCCGCCCGCATCGTCGTCCGCGACGGGGTGACCCTCGCCGAGGTCGGAGGGACGCCCGAGGAGATCGGGCGCCAGACCGGGACGCTCTTCGGCGAGCAGATCCGCGCGCAGGTCGCGCGTTGCCTGGCCGCGTTCGGCGACGGCCCCGAGACGCGCCGCCGCGCCCGCGCGCTCGCCGATCGGATCCCCGACGACCATCGGCGCGAGCTGCGCGCCGTCGCCGACGCCGCCGGCGTCCCCTGGGACGACCTCCTGACCGCGAACCTCGTCGTCGAGACCCGGTGCAGCGTCGTCGCGGCGTGGGGCGAGGCGCGCGGCGGGGCGCCGCTCGCCGTCGCGAGGAACCTCGACTTCCATCCGGCCGACGTCGTCGGCCCGTTCACGGTCGTGTTGCTCGTGCGCCCGGCGGGCAAGCGCCCGTTCGTCTCGGTCGGCTGGCCGGGCTTCGCCGCGGTGACGAGCGGGATCAACGATGCGGGCGTCGCGACGATGATCCTGTTGAACCTCGAGAGTCATCGCCGCAGCGATGCCGAGCCGCTCGGCTTCCGGATGCGGAGGATGCTCGAGACGTGCGCGAGCGCGGCCGAGGCGAAGGCGCTCCTCGCCGACGCGCCGGTCGCGACCGGCGACTTCTGCACGATCGCCGACGCCGACGAGGTGGTCGCCGCGTGGCAGCAGCGCGATGGGTCGGTCGCGACGCTCGCGCCGGACGCCGGGACGGTCACCTGCACGAACGGACCGACCGACGCGGCCGCCGCCGTGCAGCGCGACGCCCGGAGCCGCTGCCTCTCGGACCTCCTCGCGAGCGAGCCGCGGCCGCTCACCAACCGGACGCTCCGGGCGCTCCTCGAGGCGGTCGCGCTCGACTTCCTCAACTGCCAGGCGATGGTGTTCGAGCCCGAGAGCCGGCGCCTCGACCTCGCCCTCGGCACGACGTTCGTGCCCGCCGCGGGCAACGACTGGCACGCGATCGAGCTCGCGCCATGGTTCGCCGGCGCCGGCCCGGACGCGATCGCCGTGCGTCGCCTCGAGCGCCCCGAGGGCCGCTTCGAGCACTACAAGGTCGCCGTTCCGCCGCGCCCAGCTGGTGGGCGCATCCCGCTCGACCGCGCCCCGCCCACGCGCTGACATGGTCACCCGACCAATTCCGCGGCTCGCCGCGATCGCGTCGTTCGCGGCCATCGGCACCGTTCTTCGAGTCCGGCTCCGTCGTCTCGGTGAGCGGGATCGACCGCTACCACCCGCGCCGGGATCTCATCGGGATCGACGCTCACGGCGAGGGACGACTCTTCGGCCCACGGCTGACGACCATCCGGGACTACGCACGGGACGCGGGGTTGCGCCTTCGCGACGACTCGCTCCGTATCCAGTTCGCGCTCTTCACGATCCGCGCTCTGCGATCGTCGGATCACTATCGGGTCATCGGCGACTCCGGAAGGCTGATCCCCTGGCCGTCCCTCGAAGCGGAGGAGCAGCGAGCGATCCAAGCGCTCGACGCCCGCCTCGGCACCGACGGGATCGAGGTGAGCCAGGCCTCGGGCTGCTGGGGGGTGCGCTTCTTCGCTCTCTGGGGCACCGACCTCATTCGCACGACGGTTCGTTTCGACGAGACCGGCTACCTCGGCGTCGGCGACGAGCTGATCGCGCGCGAGGTACGAGCACTCGTGGCCCGACGCTGATCGGCGCTCACGCGAGGCCTCGCTGAGCGGCGACCTGCTCGGTCCGAGTTCCCATCGGTCGCTCTGAACCCGAGGTGGACCACGACCGACTGAGCCCGACCTCGCGCCGCGGCCCGCCGCCGCGTAGGATCGCCGCGCGGCGCGCCGGACGACGCCGACGGAGGTGACCTGTGGACGAGCGTTCCGAGCGCGGCGCGACCGCGACCGATCTCCTGGCCGTGACCGCGGCCGTGGCCCTCCTCCTGCTCCTCGCCGCGCCGGTCGCCGCCCGGGCGCGCGACGACTCGGCTCGGACCGGCTGCGCGGACCGCCTTCGAACGATCGCGGCCGCGTCGATCGCCTACGCGAGCGACCACGGCGAGCTTCCTCACATCCGGGGCGGTCGGGACGACGCCCCCGACGACGTCGGGCCCGCCCTCGCCCTCCTCGTCCGCGAGGGCTACATCGACGACGCCTCGACCTTCGTCTGTCCGGCATCGGAGGACGCCCCGGCCGAGATCGACGCGAGCGCGGTGAAGGACTTCGCCTTCGAGGACGGCGACGTCCGGACGACCGATGCGTTCTCCTACGGCTGGATCAAGGCGCGGCGCCCCACCGAGGGCTCCGACCCGCGCACCGCGATCTCCGCGGACCGGACCGCCGGGGCGAACGCCGGCCGGGTCGGCGCCCATCGCGACGGACGGCACGTTCTGTTCCTCGACGGCAGCGTCCGGTTCGTCACCCTCGATCAGGAGCGCGATGAGGCGAGCCCGCTCGGCGAGAGCCCCGACGACGAGCGGACGCTCCGCGCGGCGCTCGAGAGCCTCAACCTGTTCTGGCGCGCCGGCCAGCCGCCGCCCGAGCCGCTCCCGCGCGGACCGCGGGCGAGCAAGGCGGCCAAGCGCCGCGCCCTCGCGATCTACCGCGAGGCCGTCGCCGCCCTCGGCCAGGCGCTGGTCGCGCACGCCGACGGCCGCGCCCTCATCGTCGACGGAGTGCCCGAAGGCTCGGCCGAGCGAGCGAAGGCGCGAAACCACTTCGAGGACGCCAAGGACGGGTTCGACGACACGATCGAGAGCCTCGGCCTGGCCCGCCGCCTCGACGAGGCCGTCGACCCGTCGATCGACGAGCTCGTCTTCACCGCGCAGCGCTACGGCGCGTCGAGCCGCGAGTGGATCGCCCGGCTCGAGGGCGACTGAGCCCCCTCCTAAACAGTAAAAATACTGGACCTGACCCCTGGTGGGGTAAGTGGCTGTGGATGGGCGTGTTGCGGGCGCCCTCGCAACATCTGGCCTGGCCGTCACTTCCGCCCGAGGGGTCAGGTCCAGTTTTTTTACGGTTTCCCGGCGCCCCTCCCTCCTAGCTCGATGACTTGACGGGCTTTGCGTCGATCCCTAGAATCCAACGCCTGTTTCAATCGGCTGTTTCAATCGCTTGCTTTGGAGCGCTCATGCTCGAGACGACCACCTCCCCCACGACCCGCGAGCGGATCCTCGAGGCCGCCGGCGAGACCTTCGCCGAGGTCGGCTACCGCGACGCGACCGTGCGCCGGATCTGCGATCGGGCCGAGGTCAACGTCGCGGCGATTCACTACCACTTCGGCGACAAGGAACGACTCCATCGCGAGACGATTCGCTGGGCGTTCGCTCGCGCGCACGAGCAACACCCTTCGCCCGAGACGTCCGAGGGCGTGGCGGTCGCGACGTCGCTCCGCGCGTTCGTCACCTCGTTCCTCCAGCGCATCCTCGCCGTCGATCGTGGCTGGCACGGACGGCTGATCGCGCGCGAGCTCGCCGACCCGACCGGCGCCCTCGAGGAGGTCGTCGAGACGTTCATGCGGCCGATGCTCGGCCACCTCGACGCGATCATCGCCGACGCGCGCCCCGACCTCTCCGCCGAAAGCCGGCGGCTGCACTGCCTGAGCCTCATCGGGCAGTGCGTGTTCTTCAAACACGCCCGCCCCGTGCTCGACATCCTCTTCGGCCAGGAGGTCTTCGACGAGACGCAGATCCCCACCCTGACCGAGCACATCGTCGGGATCTTCCTCCGCGGCCTCGGCCTCGATGATGAGGGGGTCACTCGATGAGCGCGCACGCCGACGAGCATCGACGCGAGGAGATCCTCTGGCCCCGCGTCGGCGCCACCGTCTTCGCCTGCGTCCTCATCCTCGGCGCCGCCGGCGGCGTCTTCGCCGCCCTCAAGGCCTCGAAGAAGAAGCCTCCCCGGAAGGAGCAGACCGCGACGAAGGTCGGCGTCATCGTCCACGAGGTCGGCGCGCGCGCGATCGAGCCCGTCGGCGCCGGCTTCGGTCGGACACGAGCCTCGCGCCGCGTCGACGTCTCGACCATCGTCGGCGGCCCCGTCGCGAGCACCCACGCCGACCTCGAGGACGGCGCGATCCTCCCCGCCGGCGCCGAGGCGGTCGTGATCGACAGCCACGACCTCGACCGCGAGGTCGAGCGCCTCGTCGCCCAGCGCGACGCCGCCGCCGCCGAGCAGATGCGCCTAGAGGCGCAGCGGGACCCGCTCGCGGCGCGCCTCGAGGCCGCCCGTCGCCTCCACGCCCTCGAGACCGAGCAGGTCGACCGGATCCAGCGGCTCTTCAAGATCGGCGAGGAGCCGCAGCGCGACCTCGACCTCGCCCGCGTCGCCGCCGTCCGTCAGGAGGAGGCGATCGCCGCCCTCGAGAGCACCGAGGCCCAGCTCGGGCCGCAGATCCTCGCGGCCGCCGCCCGCCTCGCCGAGGTCGAGAGCGCCCTCGCCCTCGCCCGGAAGAACCGCGCCCGCGCCACGATCGTCTCCCCGTTCCGCGGCCAGCTCGCCGGCGTCGACGTCGAGGCGGGCGAGCTCCTCGCCCCGCGACAGCGTCTGTTCTCGCTGTGGGCGATCGACGCGGTCGAGCTGCCGATCCCGTTGCCCATCGACGAGGCGTCGCTCCTCGGGACGCCGCTCCTCGGCACCGCTCCTCCGCCCGCCGGCACCGGCGACGAGGCGCCCGTCGTCGCCGTCGAGACCGTCGGCGGCGCGGTCACGAGCCGAACCGGTCGCCTCGTCCGCTTCGAGCCAGTCGACCCCGACAGCCAGACGATCCGCGCGATCGTGAGGATCGAGAACCGCCCGGGCGAAGCGCCGCTCCTGCCCGGCCTCTTCTGCCGGGCGCGCTTCCAGGCGCCGCCGCTCGACGCGCGGCTCGTCATCCCCGCCGAGGCGCTCCAGGAGCGAAGCCGGGTCTACGCCTGCCGCGAGGGCCGCCTCGTCGTCCTCGACGTGCGGGTCGTCCGTCGCGTCGGCGAGTGGCTCGTCGTCGAGCCGGCGCCCGCGGCCGACGACGACGCGCCACCCGGCCTCCACCCGGGCGACCGCCTGATCGTCTCGCCCCTCGAGAAGGTCGCCGCCGGCCTCGCGCTCGAGGTCGTCGCCGTCCGCGGCGCCGACGGCGCGGAGGAGCGGCGATGAAGGCGATCCTCGCGGCGGCCGTCCGCAACCCGGTCTTCGCCAACCTGCTGATGATCCTCCTCGTCGTGGGCGGGCTCATCACCGTCCGCACCCTCCGCCGCGAGATGTTCCCCGAGTTCAGCTTCGACCGCGTCCAGGTGACCGCCGTCTACCCCGGCGCGACCCCGGAGGACATCGAGCGCTCGGTCACCATCAAGATCGAGGAGGCGGTCCGCGGCCTCGACGGCGTCCGCAAGGTCGAGAGCACCTCGTCCGAGGGCCTCGCCTCGGTCAGCGCCGAGATCGACGCGGACGAGCGCGCCCCCGAGGATGCCCTCGTCGACATCCGCAACGAGGTGAGCCGGATCACCACCTTCCCCGACGACGTCGACGAGCCGAACGTCCAGCTCATCGTGAACCGCCCCGTCGTGATGACCCTCGTCCTCTGGGGCGAGGCGAGCGAGGAGACGCTCACCTCGGTCGCGAAGGAGATCGAGGAGGAGCTGCTGCTGCTGCCCGAGGTGAAGTCGGTCGGCGTGGCCGGGCTACGCCCCTACGAGGTGAACGTCACCGTTCGGGAGGCCGACCTCCAGCGGTTCCACCTGAGCTTCGACGACGTCGGCCGCGCGATCTCCGCCGGCAGCCTCGACCTGCCGGTCGGCAAGATGCGCGGGCCGAGCGAGGAGCAGCTCCTCCGCGTCAATCAGGAGCGACGCTGGGGGCGCGAGCTGGGGACGATCCCGGTCGTCACCCGTCCCGACGGAACGCGCATCCTGCTCCGCGACGTCGCCTCGGTCGACGATGGGTTCACCGAGGACGTGGAGGCCGCGGCGGTCATCCCGACGGGCGAGGAGCGGTCGCACCGGGCCGCCGTCATCACCGTCAGCCGCGGGAGCGAGGAGGATACGATCGTCGTCGCCCGCGCGGTCGAGGACTACATCGAGACGAAGGCGCCCGGCCTGCCCGAGGGGCTCGAGCTCGAGATCTGGCGCGACGACTCGATCGCCGTCGTCGAGCGCCTCAGCCTCCTGACCGAGAACGGCCTCCAGGGCCTGCTCCTCGTCTTCGCGATCCTGCTCCTCTTCCTCGGGACCCGCCTCTCGTTCTGGGTCGCGGCGGGGCTGCCGGTCGCGTTCCTCGCGACGATGATCTTCCTCGAGGCGTTCGGCGGCAGCCTCAACATGATCTCCTCGTTCGGGCTGATCATGGTGCTCGGCATCCTCGTCGACGACTCGATCGTCGTCGCCGAGAACATGGCCCGCCACATGCGCGAGAAGGGTTACACCGTCGACGCGGCGATCGAGGGGCTCCAGGAGGTCACCTGGCCGGTGATCGCCAGCGTGAGCACGACCATCATCGCGTTCCTGCCCCTGTTCTTCATCCCGGGGATCATGGGCAAGTTCATCAAGATCATGCCGGTCGCCGTCGTCGCGGCGCTCCTCGCCTCGCTCGTCGAGTGCCTCGTCATCCTCCCCGCCCACCTGGCGCACGCCCGCCCGCCCCGCGACCGCAAGCGCGGCTTCGCCCGGATGCGCGCGTGGATCGACGCGCGCACCGACGCCTTCGCCGAGTCGGTCTACGGCCCGTCGATCGACTGGTCGGTCAGCAACCGCTACGTCGTGATGGCCCTGTCGCTCGCCTTCCTGATCGTCGTCGCGGGCGCCGTGGCGAGCGGTCGCCCCGCGTTCGTCTTCTTCCCGCGCCTCGACGCCGAGCGCGTCAAGGCGGACGTCACGATGCCGCAGGGCACGCCGCTGGCCGAGACGAGGCGCGTCCTCGACCGGCTCGAGCAGGCCGCCCGCGACCTCCGCGACGAGTTCCCGCCCGCGAGCGACGGCGGGTCGGTCGTCCGCCGGATCCTCGTCCGGGCCGGCGAGAGCGGATCGCACACCGGGCAGGTCGAGGTCGAGCTCGCCCGGAGCTCGCAGCGGTCGACCCGCGGGATCACCATCTTCAACCGCTGGCGGGAGCTCGCCGGCGAGTTCCCGCAGGCGAGGAGCGTCACGATCGGCGGCACGACCCACGGGCCGGGCGGCCCCCCGATCGAGCTCCGGGTGATGGCGCCGAGCCACACCGAAGGCGTCGAGGTCGCCGAGGAGCTCCACGTCGCCCTGGCGAGCTACCCCGGCGTCTTCAACGTCGAGGACAACCTCGAGCCCGGAAAGCGCGAGCTCCGATTCGACCTCCAGCCCGCGGCCGACTCGCTCGGCCTGACCGTCGACGCCCTCGCCCGCCAGCTCCAGGCGGGCTTCGCCGGCCGCGAGGTCCGCAAGATCCAGCGTGGCCGCGACGAGGTCGAGGTGCGCGTCCGCTACGACGCCGACCTCCGCCGCACCCGCGACCAGCTCGCGGGGCTCCGCCTCCGCGCGCCCGACGACTCGGTGATCCCCCTCGAGTGGGCGGCCGAGATCGAGCGCGCCCGCGGCCTCTCCCGGATCGAGCGGCGCGACGGGCGCCGGGTCGTCCGCATCACGGCGGACGTCGACACCGCCGTCACCAACGCGAACGCGGTCGTCGGGAGCCTCCGCGAGGAGCACCTGCCCCGGCTGGAGGCGGCCCATCCCTCGACCCGGTTCGTCTTCGGCGGCCAGCAGGAGGAGCAGGCGGAGACGCTCGCCGGCCTCCTCGCCGGCTTCGTCATCGCGATGATCGGGATCTACGCGATCCTCGCCCTCCTCTTCGGGAGCTACGTCCAGCCGATCGTCGTCATGATGGCGATCCCGGTCGGCTTCGGCGGCGCGATCCTCGGGCACGCGATCGTCGGCTCGCCCCTCATGCTCTTCAGCCTCTTCGGGATGGTCGGGCTCACCGGCATCGTGGTGAACGACGCCCTCGTCATGATCGACTTCATCAACCGCCATCGACGCGAGGGGCACTCGGCGCTGCTCGCCGCGACCCGAAGCGGAAGGGTGCGCTTCCGGGCCGTCTTCCTGACGACCGTCACGACCGTCGCCGGACTGCTGCCGATCATGCTCGAGACGAGCCTCCAGGCGCAGTTCGTGATCCCGATGGCCCTCTCGATCGCCTCGGGCGTGGCGATGGCGACGCTGCTCACCCTCTACGTCGTCCCGTGCGCGTATCTGATGATCGAGGACGTCCGCGGGCTCTTCGTCAGGAATGCCTAACGGCCACTCGATCGGTCAGCCGCCGATGCCCTCGAGCGCCTTCTCGCGCGACTCGAACCGGGGGATCTTCTTCCCGAGGTTCAGCCGGAGCAAGACCGTCTCGACGCCGGGGGCGAGGAGGACGAGCCGGAGACTCCCGCGCTGGTGATCGAGCAGCTCCTGGCAGGCGACCAGGTGCGCCGCGCCGGCGCTGTCCATGTCGGTCACGCTGCGCATGTTCAGGATCACGTGCTGGGTGCCCTTCACGATCAGGTTCGAGACCTTCTCGTCGAGGATGTCGCCGGTCTGGCCGTTGAGAACGCCGAACACGGCGATGCAGGCGGCGTTCGCGCCGGCCGGCACGTCCGCCTCCTCGTCGAACAGCTCGAGCTCCGTCGGCTCGGGCTCGACCTCGGCCTGCCCGGAGAGGTCGCCGAGGTCGACCTCGAACTCGCTCTTCGGCTGCTCGCTGATCGAGCGGAACCGACCGCTCTCCTCCGGCGGCGGCGCGCCCACCGTCGGCATGTCCTCGTGGCTGTCCTCGAGGATGTCGAGGTCGAGCGCGGGGCTGCTCGCGCTCGCCGGGTCGACGATCTGGACCTCGAGCCCGTGGCGATCGGACCGGTCGATCGCGTCGCGCATCGAGAAGGCCTCGGGCCGGGACGCGAACTGAAACGTCAGGATGCGCCGGCCGAGGTTCTCGGTGACGACGGGATCGCCCGCGCCGCTCTTCGCCGCGAGCTCGCCGACCTCCGCCTGGAGCTTGGCATCCTCGCCGCCGTACGACTCGAGGTCGTAGCTGACGTGCACCGCCCAGTCCGAGCTCATCTGGGCTCCTCCCTGTTCGTCAACCGCTCTTGGCCGCCCGGGTCGCGGCGGCGCCTCGTCGAGGCGCGCGCTTCTTCCCCTGGGCGGCTCGTCTCTTCGTCTTCTTCTTCACCGGACGCCGCGTCCGCTCGCGGCGGCCCGCGCGACCGGTCTCCGTCCTCGCCGAGGCGAGGTCGGCCGACCGATCACTCGAGATGTTGTAGCGCGCGAGGACGCGCGCGTTCGCGTCGGCGACGAGGTCGGTGTCGAGCACGATCAGGCCGGCGCGCGAGGTGCGGATCTCGACCGTCCCGTTGCTCGCCTCGACCCGGGCGACGAAGTCCGCCATGTCCCGGACCGGCTCGCCGTTGATCTCGACGACGCTCTCGTCGTAGAGGGCGTCGTAGCCGACGTTGATCTCGTCGGCGAGCACCTGGGTGAGGACGACGACCTCGCGCCGCCCCGCCGTCGCGACGCCCGAGTAGTAGTGGTGGAGGAACTCCTTGGGAGCGCGCTCCCACCACCGATTCCAGGTCGCGAGGAAGTCGAGGCCGAGCGTCTGGAAGACGAGCCCGGCGTAGATGAAGTAGGTCGGCGGCCGCTCGTGCTGCCACAGCGGAACGAGCCGCCGCATCGGCATGAGCTCGAGGTCGAGGTCGAGGCGACGCTTCTTCCGGAGGACCGTCACCGGGAGGGTCTCGCCGACGAAGTGGTCGGCGAGGACGACGTTCCAGTGGGTCCGATAGCGGCCGGCGTAGCGGACCGACCCGTTGCTCGCGATCGGCAGCCCGTCGGCGACGAGGAGGACGTCGCCCGGCTCGATCACGCCGCTCGAGGTGACCCCGTGATCGACCGACGCGACGAGGATGCCGCCATCGTCGGGCGCGAGGCCGAGCCTCTTCCGGAGGTTCGGGTTCTCCAGGCTCTGCGTCCGGAGGCCGAGCGAGGGGATGGCGAGGTCGAGGCCGCGCTCGGTCCCCTCGAGGAACCGCTTGATGATGGGCGCCGGCACCAGCTCGCCGATGTTCTCGGCGTTCGAGAGGGTCTGGAACGCGATGCCGCAGACCTTCCCGTCGCGGAAGACCGGGCCGCCGCTGTTGCCGCGGTTGATCGCGGCGTCGACGGTCACCGCGAGGAGGCCACGCTCGCTGTGACGGTAGCGCTGCACCTCGATCCGGCTGACGACCCCTTCGGTGATCGAGATCTCCTCGCCGCCGACCGGGTAGCCGACGACCTGGACGCGGTCGCGCAGGTCGGGCAGCTCGCCGAGCGACGCCGGGGTCACCCCGCGCATGAACGCCTCCCCGTCATCGATCGACAGGAGCGCGAGGTCGCAGTCGTGGCAGATCGAGCGGACGCGGCCGATGTGCTTGTTCGGCTCGTCGACCTTCTGGACGCGAACGAACGTCGCGTTGGTGACGACGTGGGCGCCGGTGAGGACGAGCCCGTCGCCGATGACGACCCCGCTGCCGGTGCCATTGGCCGGGGTCTGCGACTGCCACGGAGAGTCGTAGTCCGGCTCCTGCCTCGTGGCGTAGACCCGGACGACGGAACGGTAAGCCATGCGACCCTACCGGCTTGCGCTCGCGCTCGGACGGCGCGCGCGGTGCGTGCGGAAAGGGCCGATTCTAACGCATTCCGCCCGGCCGCGCAGCCGCCCGGAGGGGGGCCACGGTGCACCGTAAGGCACGCCGCGCGGGACGCTTGCGGGCCCGAGCGGAGCGATCGACGCGGCTCACTCGCCGGAGAGATCGATCAGCTCGGCCCGGACGACCAGGACACGGCCGGGCGCAAGGCCGCCGATCACGAACGACGCGCCGTCGGGGATCGTGGTCGAGAGCCGCGCCTCGGTCGTCGTCGACGAGGCGCCCTGGACGCGGAGCGTCCGCTCGCCGCGCATCGCCGTCGTCGGCACGTCCCGGAGGACGGCGGCCTCGTGACTCGGATGCAGGTCGAAGGTGAGGGAGAGGCGGTCGTGGCTCGCGACCGGACGCACCTCGAGGCGGAAGCCGTCCGCCACCGTCCGGATGACCGGATCGGCGACCTCGAAGGCGTCCGTCGACGAGGTGCCGCCGCCCGAGAGCTCGTAGTCGGCGACGTAGGCGACCTGGCGGCGCATGTCGAACGTCATCCAGCTCCCGTCCGCGACGACGAGGCTCCGAGGCCGGCCGAAGGCGTCGGGACCGGCGACATCCCGAAGGGCGTCGAGGGAGAGGTCCGCCGCGAGCGCGGCCCACACCCCCGAGGCTGGCCTCCCCGGTGGCGCGATCCCGGCGTCCCGGAGGAGCTCGGGATCGACCCGGAGCTCGACGACCTCGATCGAGATCGGGAAGCGCGCGACGGTCGCGCGGAGCCCCCGGAGGGTCATCTCGACGACCCGCTGCGCGGCGGGGTGGCCGTGGATGATGAGCTGACCGCGATGATGCTCGATATCGAAGTCCTCGGCGTGACCGGCGTCGCCGACGAGCCGGACGAGGAGGCGCACCACCTCCTCGACGTCGAGCTCGCCCGGCACCGGGTCGCCGCCGGCGGGCGTGTACCCGACGAGGTCGCCGACGTCGTAGATGTCGAGGTAGGTCGTCGCGGCCTCGCGTCCGGCGATCGAGGTCCCCGACCCGTCCGGCGCCGGGGTCGGCGAGATGCGGTCGCGCCGCCGGATCTTCTCCCACTGCTCCTTGCTCGGGAAGACCACCTCCGGGAAGGGTATCTCCTCCTCGGTCGATGCGGCGCCGGCGCTCGGCGTCTCCGTCCGGGCGATCCCCTCGCGCGCCCGGGTCTCGATCACCGCCCCGTCATCCCGGCGCCGCCGCTCGAGCAGCTCGGCGAGCTCGAGGAGGTCGCGAGCGGTGTCGAGATTCGGGGCGATGCGAATCGCCGCCCGGAACTCGTCCGCGGCCTTGCCGTAGGCTCGCTCGACGTAGCGGTCGCGGCCGAGGCCATAGTGGTGGTACATGCGGAGGACGCGCTCCTCCGCCCGGACGAGGTCGATCGACGAAACGGCCGGCGAGACGGGCCCGGCGGCGCACGACTCGACGATGAGGTCCTCGATGGACGGCGGACTCGAGCAACCTCCGAGGACCGCGAAGGTCGCGACGGCGGCGCTGACGACGAAGAAGGAAGAGGACGTGGCTCGCGTTCGCATCGTGGTTCCCCCTGACGCTCGGACCGTCAGGAGGATGGGGAGCCGCGATCACCGCGCCGTCCGTGCTCGGTCATCGAACGGTCGCCGGCGGCGGAGAGACGGCGTCTCGGTCAGTCCGACCGCGACGGTGCTCTGAGGAGACACTGCCGACGGGCGGTGCCATCGGGCCTGCGGCCTGCTTCGGAGCTCGCGGGTGGGCCGAGCGGTGGCTTCCCGTTCGGAGCTCTTCTGGGTAGCCAGCGCGGGGGTCAGAGCGCTTCCTGCTGCTTGTCGGAGCGGGGTTGCCGAAGCCTGCTCCCCTCCCAAGCCAGCAGGAAGACGACACTGACCCCCAATGCGGGGCCCCGGGGCCGTCTGCGCGATCCAGGGCGTGGGTTCGCGCGATGCGGGGCCCCGGGGCCGTCTGCGCGATCGAAGTGGTGGGTTCGCGAGTCCGCACCGGCGGCGAAGACTCGGTTCGGGCGACTCTCCGCGGGCCGGCATTGGGGGTCAGTGTCGTCCGGTTGCCGCCCGGGAGGGGAGCTCGCCTCGGCAACCCGGTCTCGAGGGAGCGGCAACCGGCGCTCAGACCCCCGCGCTGGCTGCCCCGCAACGTTCCGATCGGGAAGCATTGGCTCGGCCCGCCCGGACCTCCCGAAGCAGGCCGCCCACCCGCGGGTGTCGCCCGTCGGCAATCGCTTCGCCTGCGGTTCGGCAAACGGCCCCGCAGAAGAGTCAGTCGCCGGCCGCGTTCTCGTAGATGTGGACGTCGTCGCGGGTGCACACGACGACGCGCTCGGCCGTCGCGGCGAGGTGGCCGCCGGCGTGCCCCTCGAAGGGCTGACGATCGACGATGCGCCCCGTCGTCCGCTCGATCCGGACGAGCGCCACGTCGGTCGGAACGACGACGTGGTCTCCGGCGAGCAGCCCGCGCCCGGCGATCCGCTCGCCCTCGTCGAGGCGCGCCCGCCAGATGCCCTTGCCGGTGCGCGCGTCGACGGCGCGGACCGTGTCGTCGCCGGCCGTGAAGAGCCGTCCGTCGGTCGCTCCGATGAGCCAGGCGCCATCGCGCCGCGGTCGCCGCCAGAGGATGCGGTCGTCGCCGGCGTCGTCGGCGCCCGGCGGGGCGTCGAGGCGCGAGGCGTCGAGGCGCGAGGCGTCGATCCCGAGGAGCTCGTCGGCGTCGAGCGGCGCGACGACGAGGATCGGCGGCGTCGCCGCCTCCCCATCGCCCTCGCCCGGGACCAGGACCGGGGATCCCGGACGCCACCCGCGGGCGCGTTCGGCGGCGTCGTAGGGGACGTGGAGCAGCTTCTCGCCGGTCGCCGCGTCGGCCGCCGCGACGAAGCCGAGGCCGGTCGCGTGGTACAGGATCCCGTCCGCGAGGAGCGGCGGCGCGCACGGCGGCTCGACCGCCTGCTCGCCGAAGAGGGTGAGCTCGACCTGGCCCGAGCCGAGCCAACGCGACCAGCGCGGCTTCCCCGACGCGGGATCGAACGCGGCGATCCAGCTCTGGACGAAGCCGCGGGTGAGGGTGCCGGTCGCGTAGACGGTGTCGGCGTCGGCGATCGGCGGCGCCGCGAACGAGACGAGGCCGAGATCGCCGGCGTCGGCGAGGACGCGGCGGTGCTCCCACTCTCTCGAGGGGCCGGCGGGGTCGAACGCGACGAGCTGGCGTCGGGCGATCGCGCTCTTGATGACGGTGCCGCGCTGCATCTCGACCTCGCCCGGGTCGGTCACGAACGGGGCGATGAGGAGGCCGCCGCAGCGCACGGCGCCCGAGAGGGTCGTGTCGTTCCCGTCGCCGAGGAGGGCGCCGAGCTTGCTGCCCGGCGCGAGGCCGTCGCCCGGCGCGGCCGACCCGTCGCGAAGGCGTGCGATCGAGAGACGCCGCTCGCCGACGAGGACGAGGAGGCCGTCCCCGAGGAGCGGCCAGTGCGGCGAGAGGGCGCGGCCCGGCCCCTCGGCGGCGGTCCGCCCGGTGGCGGGGGAGCGGAGCTGACCGAGGTGGCGGCCGAGGGCGACCGGCGGATCGGCGGGCTGGGGATCCTCGGCGCGGGCCCCGGAGACGGTGAAGGCGAGGACGCCGAAGAGCGCAACGATCGCGATGGCGGCTGCTCGATGCGGACGTTTCACGGACGCTCCTCCGGGCGAAAGGCTCCCCCGATGAGGGTATCCCGGCGGGCGCGAGATCATCCCTCGAAAAGTCAGCGGGCGTCGCGAAGGCGCTCGAGCTCGGCGAGGGAGCACGACCAGGGGCAGTCTCCAGGGTCGTCGAGGAGGAACCGCATCTTCGCGAGCAGCCGGGCCGACGCCTCGTCGCCGGGGTCGAGGGCAACGGCGATCTCCGCCTGGGCCTCGGCGTGGCGAAACCGCAGCCGATCGGCGTTTGCCCTCGCGGCCTGAGCGCAGAGCTCGGCGCGGGCGAGCCGTTCGGCATCGGTCATCGCGCCGGCCTCCGGATGCTCCCAGGGCGGCGGCGGCTCCTCGGTCCGGAACACCCCGCGCAGCGCCACCGCGAGGTCGTGGAGCTCCTCGGCCTCCTCGCCGGCCTGCCCGAGGACCGCGCGGTGGAGGATGCTCGCCGCCTCCTGCCACCGGTGCTCGAGGAGCGCCTCGTGGCCGAGTCGGGTCAGCTCCTCGGCGCGCCGCTCTCGGTGCTGAACGAAGGCCTCCGCGACCTCGGTCCCGCCTCCGCTGCAGCGGACCACCCACGTGCGACAGCCGGCCACGCCCGCGACGAGCGCCGTGGCGATGATGAGGCTGAGGAGAGCTCGGATGTGGTTCCGCATTCCTCGAGGGTGGGTCGCCCCGGTCACGGCACCGTCACCCGCTCCGCGCCCCTCCGTCACGACGACCAGGGTTCGCTCCCCGCCCCTTGGTGCCCCCCACAACCCCCTGCTAGAATGTCGGGATAGGCATTTCCTGCATCCAACCTGGTGCGCCGTCGTAGCGCTGCACCCCGCGCGACCCGAGCCGTCCGCGCGGCACCGTCCGGAGCGAGCCGTTGGCGAACGACTTCGGAGCGAGTCACCTCGGCCAGGTCCTCCTCGCCCGCGCCGAGGGTCGGCGTCAGCAAGGGGACTACGAGGGAGCCCGCGAGTACTACATGCGCGCCCTCGCCCGCTTCGGCGACGGCCAGGGCCTCGGCAAGGTGGCCGAGATCTTCCTCGGCCTCTCCGACGTCGAGCGCAACCTCGGCGAGCGCGACAAGGCGCGGCTCTATCTCCAGCGCGCGATCACCGCGTTCGAGCGGATCGAGGACAAGGTCAAGCTCGCCGACGCCCTCAACCACCTCGGGCTGCTCGAGCGCGAGGAGTCGAACGAGGACGCCGCCCTCGCCTCCTACGAGAAGTCGCTGCAGCTTCGCCGCGAGGCGGGCGACGACCAGGGACGCGCCGTCACCCTGATGAACCTCGGCGCGCTCCACCGCGGACGGGGCGACCGCGCCGCGGCGCTCGCCTGTTACCGCGAGGCGGCCGACCTCGACGAGCTCGCCAGCCGCCCCGAGGTCGCCACCCTCGTCTACCAGGCGCTCCGGCAGCTCGCCGACGAGACGGGCGACGACACCACCCTCTTCGACGCCTTCGCCAAGGACCGCGCCGCCCGCGAGGCCGCCGGCGACGACGAGGGGCTGGCCGTCCTCGCGATGACCTGCGGCGAGGCGCTCGCCGCCCGCGGGATGCAGCTCCCGGCGGCCCGCGCCTTCGAGGAGGCCGCCCGCCTGCGCCGCGGCAGCGAGGACGGCGCGGCGCTCGTCCGGTCGCAGGTCGCCCGCGCGCTCGCCCTCGCCGGCGCGGCGATCGCCAGCGCGGACGCGAACGAGGAGGACGACGCCGGCGCCCACGCCCGCGGCGCGCGCGAGGCCGTCGAGAGTCTCGAGGTCGACGACGAGCTGGGCGCGGCGACGAAGAGCGACATCGCCATCGCGAGGCTCGCGGCGGCGGTGGCTCACTCGCCGCCGAGCACCGAGTCCGACGACGAGGCGGCGTCATCGGCGAGCCTCGAGAAGCTCGCCGACGCGGCCATCGCGATCGCCGAGAAGGCGAAGAGCGCCGAGCGCCGCGGCGCGGCGCTCCGCCTACGTGGCCGGATCCGCACCGCCGCCGGCAACCGCGAGGGCACCGGCGAGGACCTCCGCCGCGCGCTCGACGCGTTCGAACGCCTCGAGGATCTCGCCACCCAGAGCCGCAAGGGCGACCCGAAGGGGCGCGGGCGCGACAAGAGCCAGGAGACCTCCAAGGACGGGGAGGACTCGGGCGGCGACGACGGCAGCGTCCGGCGCCATCTCCCGCGGACGCTCGCGGCGCGCGTCACCGGCGGCCTCCCCGCCACGCTCCTCGACTACGGCGCCCACCTGGCCGCGACCGGCAACGTCCGCGCCGGCATCGCCTACCTCGAGCGCGCGATCGCGGCGACCGATCCCGCGGCCGCCGACGCCGAGGGCGAGGGCGAAGACGCGGAGACGTCGCCGGCCCCGTTCGCGGCCCTGCGGAACCTCGCGCGCCTCGAGCACGCCCGCGCCGTCCGTCGCTCGGGCCAGCACGAGCGCGCCGTCGCCGAGCTCAAGGCGGCGCTCGACGAGGTCGACGCCGCGATCGCCCGACCGCTCGCCGCCCCGTTCACCGACGGCGACGACCCGACCCTGGCCGGGGTCCGCCGGACGATCGCCGCCGAGCTCGATGAGGCCGTCGCCTACGCCCGCGAGCCGTCGGAGGAGGCGCGCGAGCGAATCGCCCACGTCGAGCGGACCGCCGCCGAGATCAAGAAGCTCTCGCCCGACGACCTCCACCGCGAGATCCTCGGGCTGCGCAAGATCCAGGCGGTCACCCACGCCCTCGCCGGCGAGCTGGACATCAAGCGGCTGCTCGACCTGGTCGTCGACTGCGCGATCGAGGTGAGCCGCGCCGAGCGTGGCTTCCTCATCATGACCGACCACGAGGGGCGCCCCGGCTTCCGCGCGGCCCGTCGGTTCGAGGGCTTCGACCTCGACGAGCCGGCGTTCAACATCTCGAGCACGATCGCCGGCGAGGTGCTCCGCTCGGGCGAGTCGATCATCCTCGCCGACGCGAGCCGCGAGGAGCGCTACGCCAGCACGATGAGCGTCGCCGGCCTCGGCCTCCGCAGCGTCGGCGTCCTGCCGCTGAAGCTCCGCGGCCGGGTGCGCGGCGTCCTCTACCTCGACCACCGCCAGACGCCGAACCTGCTCGACGGCCCCGTCGTGAAGCTGCTCGACTCGATCGCCGACCACGCGGCGATCGCCGTCGATGCGGCGACGCGCCACCTGGCCGTGCGCGACGAGAGCGACATGCTCATCCGCCGCGCCCGCAGCCTCGAGGTCGAGGTCGCCACCCAGAGCGCCGAGCTCTCGGGGCTGCGCGACCGCGTCCGGACCCAGCAGGACGCCCTCGAGTCGAAGTACAACTACGACCGGATCATCGGAAAGTCGCCGAAGATGCGGGAGGTCTTCCGGCTGCTCGACCGCGTCGTCGAGAGCGACATCCCCGTGATGGTCTACGGCGAGAGCGGCACCGGCAAGGAGCTCGTCGCCCGGGCGATCCACTACAACAGCCGCCGCAAGGACGGTCCGTTCGTGAGCGAGAACTTCGCCGCGCTGTCGGACTCGGTCCTCGAGAGCGAGCTCTTTGGCCACGTGAAGGGGGCGTTCACCGGCGCGCGCGAGGACCGCAAGGGCATCTTCGAGACGGCGGACACCGGGACGCTCTTCATCGACGAGGTCGGCGACATCTCCGACAAGGTCCAGAAGGAGCTCCTCCGCGTCATCCAGGAGGACGAGGTCCGGCCGGTCGGCGCCGACGCCGTCGTCAAGGTCGACGTCCGGATCATCGCCGCGACGAACAAGGACCTCTCCACGATGATCGGCGAGCAGACGTTCCGCGACGACCTCTACTACCGCCTGAACGTGATCGCGATCAAGCTCCCCTCGCTCCGGGAGCGCCGCGAGGACATCCCGCTCCTGGTCGACTCGTTCCTGGCCGACATCACCGAGACCGGGAACGCCCAGGCGGCGACCATGTTCAGCCCCGAGGGCATGCGCCTCCTCGTCCGGCATCACTGGCCGGGCAACGTCCGCGAGCTGCGCAACGTGGTCGAGCGGGCCGCCCTCCTGGCGAAGGGCTCGGAGATCGAGCCCGAGGACATCGAGCTCGAGCAGGTCCGCGGCTCGGCGGCCGACGAGGACGACGTCTTCTACAAGCCGTACTCCGACGCGAAAGAGGTCTTCGCCGCGCGCTATCTCCGGCGGCTGCTGGAGCGGACGCAGGGCAACATCTCGAGCGCGGCCCGCGAGAGCGGGATGCTGCGGCAGGCGTTCCAGCGCCTGATGAAGCGCTTCAACGTCAGAGCCGATGACCTCCGATCGTGACCGCGATCTGGTCCGCCTCGCCGTCGACGCCGGTCTGATCTCGTCGACCCGGGTCGCGGAGCGCGAGCGCGAGGCCCGCGAGGTCCGCGCCCTCGGCCTCGATGTGAGCGTGGCCGACCTCCTCGAGCAGAAGGGCGACCTCACCCGCGAGCAGATCGAGGAGCTCCTCGAGACGGCGCGCGAGCGCCGCGCGAAGGAGGCCCGCGCCGCCGAGCGGGCGGGCGACGAGAGCGGCGGCAACGGCCGCGGCGCCGGCGGCTCGGGGAGCAAGCCCGCCCAGGCGGTGAGCGGGCGGCTCGCCCTTCCGCCCTCTGGCACCGAGACCGGCATCGTCCGCGCGATCGACGGAGCGGTGCCCGTCGAGGCGCTCCCGCCGCTCGAGGAGCTCGCGCCGGGTCCGTCGGACTCCGCCCTCGAGCGGGGGACGCCCAGGGGCGAGCAGGCGCTCAGCGGGACGGGCCCGGCGCCGATCGACACCGGCATCGAGCCGTGGCGCCCGAGCCGGCGCCTCCGCGGCTACCGTCTCGCCGAGGAGATCGGCCGCGGGGCGATGGGGATCGTCTACCGGGCCGTCCAGGAGGGGCTCGACCGCCCCGTCGCCCTCAAGGTGCTGCCCGAGACGCTCGGCCTCGACGCGGTGGCGCGCGGCCGCTTCCTCGAGGAGGCGCGCGCGGCCGCGGCGCTCAACCACCCGGGCATCGTCCCGGTGATCGAGGCCGGCGAGGAGGACGGCGTCCACTTCTTCGCGATGGAGCTCGTCCCCGGCCCGACCTTGAAGAAGCTCGTCGAGGACGACGGCGCCCTCGACCCGATCCGCGCGGCGAGGCTCTGCGCTCAATGCGCCCGGGCGCTCGACTACGCCCACGACGAGGGCGTCATCCATCGCGACGTGAAGCCGCACAACATCATCGTCACCGTCGCCGACAACGACGAGCAGGCGGTGCTGACCGACTTCGGCCTGGCGAAGCGGACCGACGCGGGCGGCGCGAGCTTCACCCGCCCGGGGACGGTCGTCGGCACGCCGATCTACATGTCGCCCGAGCAGGCGCTCCTCGACGGGCCGCCCGTCGACCCGCGGACCGACGTCTACAGCCTCGGCGTCACCCTCTACGAGGTCGCCGTCGGCGCGCCGCCGTTCGACCCCGAGGGGGAGGTGACCGGCATCCTCGAGAAGGTCGTCTACGAGGATCCCCACCCGCCGCGGCGCCGCCGGCCCGACCTCCCGCGCGACCACGAGACGGTGATCATGCGCGCGATGGAGAAGGAGCCGGGGCGGCGCTACGAGAGCTGCTCCGAGCTCGCGGCCGACCTCGAGCGCTTCTGTCGCGGCGAGCCGGTCCGGGCGAGGCCGGTCGGGACGATCGAGCGGGCCTTCCGCGTCGTCCGCCGCCACCCGGGGCGCATCGCCTCGATCGCGGCGATCCTCATCTCGGTGCCGGCCGCGATCCTGACGGTCGGCGAGGTGACCCGCCGGGTGCGCGCCCGCGAGGCGCTCCTCGAGGCGGCGGTCGCCTACGCCGAGGGCGAGCACGACGCCTGCGAGGCGGCGCTCGACCGGGCGGCCGAGGAGCGGCCGGAGTGGAGCGAGGTCTGGGTGCGGCGGGCGCGCCTCGAGTCGGCGCGGGGTCGGGGCGGACGGGCGCTCGAGGCGCTCGACCGCGCCCTCGCGCTCGAGCCGGACCGGGTCGACGCGCTCATCCAGCGCGGCGAGGCCCGACGGAGCAACGGCGCGGCCGATGGGGCCGCCGAGGACTTCGAGCGCGCCCGCCGGATCGACCCGACCCGCCCCGGCGCCGCCCTCGGCCTCGCCCGCATCGCGCTCGTCCGCGGCGAGGCGGAGGAGGCGCGCGCCCTCGCCCACGAGGCGCTCGCCCTGGCCGTCGAGGAGGCGGCCCTCGCCGGCGGGCGCCCCGAGGGCGAGCTCCTCGGCACGATCAAGCGGGTGACGGGCGAGGCGCTCCTCGCCCTCGGCCGGCCGGAGGACGCCCTCGGCGATCTGCGCGAGGCCGCCCTCGCGCGCCCGAGTGACGACACCCTCCTCCTCCTCGCCCAGACGCGGCTCGCGCTGGGCCTGGCGCGCGAGGCGCGCGAGGCGCTCGACACGCTCCTCGCCCGCGACCCGGAGAACGCGCGCGCCTACGAGGCCCGGGCGCGCGCGCGGGCCGGCGCCGGTCAGGTCGGCCAGGCGCTCGACGACGCCGAGCGGGCGATCGCCCTCGGCTGGGAGCGGGCGCGGCTGCTCCGCGGACGGCTGCGGTTCGAGTCGATCGACGCCGGGCCGAACGGCGCCGCCTACGATCTTCAGGGGGCGATCGCGGACCTCGAGGCCGCCCTCGCCCTGCCCCTGCCGGGCGGGCTCGCGTCCGACGAGCGGGTGGACGCGCTCCTGCTGCGCGCCCGCGCATCCGACGTCTGGACGCTCCGGACGATCGGGCGAACGATCGACGAGGAGGAGCGGGGCCGGATCGAGCGGCTCTACCGCGAGGCGATCGAGGAGGGCGACCGCCAGCTCGCCGCGGGGACGGCGCCGGCGACCGACGGCGGCGAGGAGGCGCTCCTCACGCCCGCCGTCGTGAACCGCATCCGCGACCTCACGATCGCGAGCCACCTCGCCCTCGGCCGGTTCCAGTTCCGCTCCGGTCGGGTCGGCCCCGCCGGCGAGGAGTTCAACCGGGTCGCGACGCTCGCGAAGCAGGGCGAGGCCGACCCCGCCCGCGTCTACGACGGCCTCGTCGGCCAGGCCCGGGTGGCCCTCGCCCAGAACGAGGACCAGCGCGCCGGAGCGGCTCTGGCCGAGGCGCTCGACCTCGACGGCGACCGCCCCGACGCCTACCGCCTCCGGGCGGTCGGGCGGCGGCGCGCGGGCGACGAGGACGAGGCGCTCGAGGACTTCCGGCGGGCGTTCGTCCTCGACGCGACGGCGCGCGACGACGCGACCCGCTTCTACGCCGGAGCGCTCGAGGTCTTCGAGCAGGTGTCGAACGACCCGACCGACTCGCGCCGGTTCGCGCAGCGGATGACGCGCGCCGAGGCGCTCCTGTTCCGCGCATCCGAGGCGCGGACCGGCTTCGCGGAGGCGACGTGGCGGAGGGCGCGGACGTATCACTTCCTCGGGCGCGACGAGGAGTCGCTCGTCGTCCACCGCCGGGCGCTGGCCGAGAATCCCGCGTGCGTGATGGCGGCCGTCGACCGGGCCTACATCCTGCGCGACTTCGAGCCGGGGCGCGGGTTCGAGGCGGTCCTCCACGAGCTCGCCCGGGCGCAGAACGCGGCGGGCGACAGCCCGATGGCGGCGCACGTCGTGGCGGTCCGGGCCGAGACGCTCCGCCAGGACGGCCCGAGCTTCGACGCCGCCCTCGCGGAAGCGGAGGCCGGCCTCGACCTCGCCGACCGGGTCGGCGCGAGCGAAGCCGACCGCTACGTCCTCGACTTCGAGCGAGCGCAGCTCCTGACCCGGCTCCGGAAGAACGAGGACGCCCAGGCGCTCTGGACCGACCTCGAGGACCGGCGAAAGACCATCACCGGAAACCGGCGCGACGCGAGCCTCTTCGTCGCGGCGGCCGACGCCGCCGAGGATCGCGACGCGATCACGACGGCGCGGCTCTTCCTCGACCGGGCGCTCACGACCGACCCGAGCTACGGCCTCGCCTATCGAAAGCGCGGCAGCATCTCGTGGCAGGTGAGCCAGCTCAACTTCCCCGACGCGTTCATCGACATGATCACGGCGGCCGACCTCGACCCGTCGCTCGCCGAGCCCTTCTTCGAGGTCGAGGGGCGGCTCGGGCCGATCCTGCGCCTCTTCCCGATGGTGGCGAACCGGGTCGACGAGATCGTCGACGCGAACCCGGTCGTCTACAGCTCGTACTTCCTGAGGTCGTACGTCCGCTATCACCAGGGTCGCTACGACGAGGCGCGCAACGACCTCCTGAAGGCGCGAGAGCTGAAGCCCGACTTCTATCTGATCGAGACCTACCTCGGAGCCGCCGAGCTCGGCCGGGGCGACCTCGACGCGGCCGAGGCGGCGCTCGACCACGCCCTCGCGGTCGCGCCGGCGACCGACTTCGGGTTGATCCACTACTGGTACGCTTGCCTCGAGGCGAAGCGCGGCGACGACGAGAAGGCGATCGAGCATCTCCAGAACGCATGGACGGGAGGGTTCACGTATCCCGACCGGATCCGGGACACGCCGGAGCTGGCGAAGATCATGAACGACGTCCGGATCAGGCGGCTGCTGGGGCGCACCTGGCGCTGAGGGGGTGCGGCCGTTGCCCTTCGTTCTCCGTTCTCCGTTGGCCATTGCCCGTTAGCCACCCGTTCCCTGAGAACTGGACGGTCGGCAACGGCCTGGCGACGTCCGAGCCAATCCGCGTCATCCGCGCAATCCGCGGTTCCGGTCTCTCCCGGCGCTGAACGAGACGAGTGGAACCGCGGAGTGCGCGGATTGGCGCGGATTGCGAGCTGCCGCCTCCGGAGTTCATTGCCGACGCGGATGCCATGGAACACCTGCTGTTCCCCGTTCCCCCTTTCGTGCCCGTGCCCGTGCCCGTGCCCGGTTTCCGTCGCCTCATCTCTTCTTGACCGCGGTCGCCCGCTCTCCTCCGGCTCGCGCTCCGGCAGTCTCGACCCGAGGGTCAGAGCCCGTCCCGGTCCGATCCCAGGGGTCGACCGAAGGGGTCAGGTCTCGGTTATGAGCAATATGGGCCGTATTGCGAAGATCCGAGGCCGGACCCCTACGGGCTTATTGCGACGGTACGAGTCCAGACCCC
>JAJDCQ010000163.1 GCA_029260755.1 Planctomycetota bacterium
GAACGTGAGCGCGCTGACGGGTTCGGACGGAATCCAGAACGCGGACAACGAGCACTCGCACGCGGCGAACGGGATCGCGCCGAACTCGATCACCAACGTCGAGATCGACAACGAGACGATCCTGAACACCAACATCGCCTCAGGCGAGGTCGGTGGTCAGGGGACGACGGGCGAGATCACTCCGGGCAGCGTCACGGGTGGCGCGGGCGGCGACCTCGCCAACGCGACGGTGGCCGCGGCGAACATGGGCGCCGGCTCGGTGATCGGCGGCAACGGCGGCACGATCGCCGACGGCACCGTGAACATCGACGACCTCGGAACGGGGTCGGTGGCGTCGGACGAGATCGTCAACCTGTCGATCGCGGCGGTCGACATGGGCGTCGGCTCGGTGGTCGGCGGCAACCTCGGAACGATCGCCGACGGCACCGTGAACATCGACGACCTGGGAACGGGGTCGGTGGCGTCGGACGAGATCGTCAACGCCTCGATCGCGGCGGTCGACATGGGCGCCGCCTCGGTGGTCGGCGGTAACCTGGGAACCATCGCCGACGGCACCGTGACCGGCGGCGCCGCGGGGGATCTCGCGAACGCGACCGTTGCGGCGAACAACATGGCCGTGGGCTCGGTCGTCGGTGGCAACCTGGGCACGATCCTGGACGACAGCATCACCGACGACGACATCAACGCGAACGCGGGGATCCTCGTCAGCAAGCTCGAGGGCGAGCTCGACGCGGGTCAGAACGCGCTCGATAGCGTGCTTCTTCTCCGGAACCTGGATCCGCTCAGTCTCCAGCACGACACGCTGATCATCGCGCGGCAGAACGACGCGATCAGCGAGCGGATCACGTTCCTCGACCAGTCGATCGGGGGAACCTCCTCGTTCATCGACCAGGACAGCGTCGCGCTGCTCACCAACAGCTTCGACGTGGACGTGGCGGACGGCCTCGCGGCTGGCGTCGACTTCGCGGACGCGCACCACGCGCACGCCGCGGCGAACGTCCTCGTGGCCGACAGCGTCACGACGGTCGAGATCGACAACCAGACGATCCTCACCGAGGACATCGCCCTCAACCAGATCACGAACGATCTCCTCGCCGATAACAACGCCGTTTCGGGTCAGCTCGGCGCGCTGCAGGACGTGATCGAGGACGGCTCGATCGGGCCGAACGACATGGGCCTGAGCTCGGTCGTCGGTGGCAACGGCGGCACGATCGCCGACGGCACCGTGAACATCGACGACCTCGGAACGGGGTCGGTGGCGTCGGACGAGATCGTCAACGCCTCGATCGCCAACATCGACCTCGGCGCCAACGCGGTCTCCGGCGGCGCGGGCGCGGGCAACGACGTGATCGAGAACGGTTCCGTCAACAACGCGGACCTCGCCCTGGCGAACGCTGTCTCGGGCGCGGCGGCCGGCGTCGGTCAGGTCGACGTGATCGAGGACAACTCGATCGACTCGATCGACCTCGCCGACGAGTCGGTGACCACGCTTCAGATCGAGGACGCCACGATCCTCAACGAGGACATGGGCGCGGACTCGGTCGCGGGCGGCGGCACCGTCGCGGGCGTCGACGTCGTCGAGAACGGCACGATCGACACCGACGACCTCGCCGACCTCACGATCGAGGACGGCGACGTCAGCGACACGGCCGCGATCGACGTGACGAAGGTCAACGGCGAGACGAATGTTGACGTCTTCGACGCCGGGATCCCGGTCCTGCAGCTCGGCGACAACGGTCTGACCGACAACGGTGGCGTGTTGCAGCAGCGCGATCTCGGGAACGGCGACATCATCGACGTCCTCGTCATCGAGAGCAACTTCGACAGCGCGGGGACCCCGGCGAACGTCGCTCCGAAGGATCGCCTCGTCTTCTTCGACAACTTCCCGAACACGGGCGTCGCCGCGATCCCGATCGTGGACGAAGAGGCGTTTCTCGACTTCACCATCGTTGGCGTCCTGACCAACACGGTCGACATCGACGAGGACGGGGACCCGGCCGACGTGGCCGATGCGCACCACGTCCACGGGTTCATCGGAGCGCTTCCGCCGGACTCGGTCACGACGCTCGAGATCCTCAACTTCACGATCCTCAACGAGGACATCGCGGACGAGGCGATCGACAGCCGGACGATCGAGGACGACTCGATCCTCGCGATCGACATCGACACCAACGCGGTGACGACCGACGAGATCAACAACCAGACGATCCTGAACGAGGACATCAGCGCCGACGCGATCGCGGGTGGGTCGAGCCCGACGGGTCAGAACGACCTCGTCGAGGACGACTCGCTCGACAACGCGGACCTCTCCGACGAGAACAACGCGGGCTTCCTCGCGGCGGTCGCGGGCGACACCAGCCCGAACGGCCAGAACGACGTCGTCGAGAACGACTCGCTCGGTAACGAGGACCTCGCCGACGCGGCCACCGGCACGCCGGCGGTCACCGGTGGCGGGATCAGCGCCCTCGGTCAGGACGACGTGGTCGAGAACGAGTCGCTTCGCGGCGCTCGGGATCCGGCCGCCGGCGGCGCGTTCGTGATCGCGAACAGTGACGTCTCGGCCGAGACGATCACCGGTTCCTTCCCGGACGGAGTTGCCAACAGCAACATCGCCCAGAACACGGTCGCGGGTCGCAACCTCGTGGTCGCGCCCAACATCGCGCTCAACTCGCTCACCGGATCGGCGGGCGGGATCGGCAACAGTGACCTCGGCGCGCAGGTGATCGCGGGCTCGGCCGGCAACGGAAATGACGCCGCGCAGAGCAACATCGCACCGGCCACGATTGGCAACGAGGACCTCGAGGCGGACGCGGGCGTCGGCACCGGCGCGATCGCTGGCGCAGCGAGCCCGGGTCAGACGGACGTGATCGAGGTCAACTCGATCGGCAACACCGACATCGGCCTGGGCGAGATCCAGGGTGGCAACGGTGGCGGCGACGACAACATCGCCGACGGCACGATCGACAACGCCGACCTCGAAGCCTCGGTCGGCGTCGGAACCGGCGCCGTCGCGGGTGACGCCGGAACCCTGGCCGACGTGATCGAGGAAGGCTCGATCGGCAACCTCGACGTGGGCGACGAGGAGATCCAGGGCGGCAACGGGGGTGGGACGGACAACATCCTCGACGACTCGGTCGACAACGCGGACCTCGCCGACGTCGTGACCGGCGTTCCGGCGGTCTCGGGAGGCTCGAGCGCGCTCGGGCAGGCCGACGTCGTCGAGGACGAGTCGCTCAATAACGCCGACCTCGAGCAGTTCGTCATCAACGTCAGCGACGGCGCGGTCTCCGGTGGGGCCAGCCCCGCCGGTCAGAACGACGTCGTCGAGGACGCGTCGCTCAACAACGCCGACCTCGAGCCGTTCGTCCTCAACGTCAGCGAGGGCGCCGTCGCGGGTGGCAACGCCCAGAACGGTCTCGTCGACGTGATCCAGGACGGCTCGATCGACAGCGACGACATCGAGGACGGCACGCTGCAGGGCCTCGACCTCGCGGACGACTCCGTCACGAACGCGCAGCTTCAGGACATCATCGTCGGCAACGGCGCCGTGGCCGGAAGCTCGGCGACGGCGGTCGGCCAGAACGTGATCGAGCCGCTCTCGATCGGCAACGGCGACGTCGGCGACCAGGAGATCCAGGGAAGCGCTGGCGGCGGGACCGACAACATCCTCGACGCCAGCGTCAACGAGGACGACCTCGACACCGACTCGGTCAACTCCGACGAGATCACCGCGGGAGAGGTCTCCGGTGGCGGTGGCGCGAAGGACCACATCGCCAACGGGACCATCAACGTCGACGACCTCGGCACCAACTCGGTCGAGTCCGACGAGATCGCGGCCGGTCAGGTCTCCGGCGGCGGCGCCGCGAAGGACCACATCGCCAACGGCACGATCAACAGCCTCGACATCCAGAACGACCAGGTCACGAACGACGACCTCCAGGACACCGTCGCCGGCAACGGCGCGGTGGCCGGAAGTGCCGCGGGCGCGGTCGGGGCGAACGTGATCGAGGACAGCTCGATCGGCAACGCCGACCTCGAGGACGACGCGGCCGTACAGGGCGCGAACGGCTCGGGCGACGACGTGATCGAGGACAACTCGATCGGCAACATCGACCTCCAGGCTGCCGTCGCCGTCCAGGGAGCGGCTGGCGCGCGCGACGTGATCGCGGATGGGTCGATCGGCAACGTCGACCTCGAGGCGAACATCGCCGTCGCGGGTGAGGCCGGTGTCGTCTCGGCCGACGTGATCGAGAACAACTCGATTGGAAACGGCGACCTCCAGGATGACGCCGGCATCGCCGGAACGGGAGCTGTCGCCGGCGCGGCGAGCGTTCTCCAGGACGATGTCATTGAGAACGGTTCAATTGGAACGGCTGACATCGGCGATGACGAGATCACGAATGACAAGCTGGAAGACCTCATCGCGGTGCAGGGCGAGCTCGGCACCGACCAGGACGTGATCGAGGACGGATCGATCGGCACCAACGACATCGGCAACGACCAGATCACGAACGCCAAGCTGGCGAACAACGCGGTCGCCGGTGGCGCTGCTGCCGCCGTGGGCGACGACGTGATCGAGGACGCCTCGATCGTGGCGGCCGACCTCCTCGACGAGGCGGGTGTCGGTGACGCCGTCGCGCGCTTCTCGGCCGGTGGGGCTGACGTCGACACTGAATTCACCGCACCGGTCGACAACGGCTTCGCGGTCGTGACGTTCAACGGCGTCCTCACTGCAGACGAGGACGGCACCGACGACACGGGCACGATCCAGATCCAGGTCTCGATCAACGGCGGCGCCTTCGCGAACGTCGTGCAGGGCGTTGCGACCTTTGCGCTCAACGACGACGGAGACGTGAATGACGACGACGGCGACCCGCTCGTCGGGAACCTGACGCCGGTGAACGACGTCTTCGCGGTGACCACTCTCGTCGATCTCGCGGCGATTGGTGCCGGGGCGGGTGACGACGTGGCATTCCGCGGGACGGTGATCGACAACGCGGGGGGCGCCGCCGTCAGGACGAACTTCCAGATCACCTCGATCTTCGTCCCGACGACCCACTAAGTAGCAACGCCGGTCTCCGGCAACAAGGCAGCAACCACGGCCCCGGGCGCTCCGCGCCCGGGGCCGTCGGCTTGAGTCCAGAATCGCCCGGCACCTCCGGGTGACCCTTGCATCGCGGCGCGCCGACGCGAGAATGCGCGGCTCGCCTTCTTCCCCGTCGAACCGGGAGTGGTCCCATGCGCATGCCTTCCTTCGCCTTCACCTTCGTCGTCGCGGTCTCGGTCACGCTCGTTCCGTTCGCGGAGGCTCGGGCCCAGGAGGCTCCCGCCTCGGCGGAGGAGCTTGCGGCGCAGCTCGCCTCCGACGATGCGAAGGTCCGCGCCACCGCGGCGGCCGAGCTCTCGAAGCTCGGTCCGGACGCGGAGCCGGCTCTCGATGCGCTCATCGGTGCTCTCGGCGATTCCGAGACGCGGGTGCGGATCCATGCGATGCATGCGCTCCTGCGGATCGGCGCTCCGGCGGTCGAGGACGGGGTCCCGGCGTTGACGAAGCTGCTCGATGACGACGACGTGGCCGTCCGGCGGGTGGCGGCGGGGTCGGTCCTGCGGCTGCGGACCCTCGTCGAGGACGAGGTCGCCGTCTACACCGACCTCCTCGGGCACGCGCGCGTCGAGGTGCGGCTCGTCGGTGCGAAGGCGCTCTACAACGTCGGTCCGGCGCGCGCCGCCGATGTGGTCGAGCTTCTCGGGTCGCGGCTCCGGGTCGAGGATGACGACGCCGTCCGCGACGCGATCGGGAGGGCGCTTCGCCGGGTCGGCTCGGGGGGCGAGAAGCCGGTCGTCGCGGCGCGCACGGCGCTCGTCGGCTCGCTCGTCGCGGACCTCGGCGACGAGGATGCCGGCAAGCGGCTCGCCGCGGCGCGGGGGCTGGGCGCGATCCCGGGCTGGGTCGACGGATCGGCGCTCGAGGCGCTCTCGAAGGCGGCGCACGCGGATGACGTCGAGCTCGCCGCCGCGGCGGTCCGGGCGCTCCCCGGCATCGGGGAGGAGGCGGTGCCGCTGCTGGTGACCCTGGTCGGCGCCGACGATGCGTCGGTCCGGGCGGCGGCCCTCATCGGGCTGCTCGTCGTCGGGAAGGGCACGCCGGAGGCGGCCGAGGCGGTGCTCGGCGCGCTCGAGGACCCCGAGTCGGCCGTTCAGCTCGCCGCTCTACGCGCTCTGCGGCGGGTGGCGGCCGATCCGGACGATGCCGGGGCGCGCGTCGGGAAGCTCATCGGCACCTCGGATGACATCGAGGTGCGCCTCACCGCGATCAGCGTCGTCGCCTCGCTCGGCGACGGTGCGGCGGCGGCCGTCCCCGCGCTCGTCGAGGCGCTCACGACGGCCGGCGACGCCCGGCTGCGCAGCACGGCCGCCCGGACGCTCGGCGCGCTCGGGGCGACCGGCCGGGAGGCGGCTCTTCCGGCGCTCCTCGCGGTGCTCGCCGACGCCTCGGCGCCGACGAACGTGCGGGCGGCGAGCGCCTCGGCGCTCGGGACGATCGACGCCGGCGGCAAGACCAAGGAGGTCGCCCGCGCCCTCGCCGCCTGCTTCGGCGGCAAGGATCGGGCGCTCCGGAAGGCGGCGGCCGAGGCGCTCGGAGCGCTCGGCTCCGCGGCGGTCGACTTCCTGCTGCCTGCCCTCGAGCACGAGGCGCCCGAGGTGCGACTGGCCGCGGCCTCCTCCCTTCAGAAGATCGGATCGGACGCGGCCGCCGCGGCCTCGGCGCTCGAGAAGCTGCTCTTCGCCGACGGCGACACGAAGATCCGGCGCGCGGCCGCGGTCGCGCTCGTCACCGTCTCCGCCGAGCCTCCGGTCGACGCCGCGCTGCGCGCGCTGGAGAGCGATGACGCGGGCGTCCGCGGAGCCGGTTGCTTCCTGGCCGGCCTCGTCGCCCGCGGCGCTCCCGACAAGCTCGTCGGCCCGCTCGGCGAGGCGCTCGCCGATGCTTCCTCCGAGGTCCGCATCCAGGCCGCCGCGGCGCTCGCGCGCGTCGGCGCGGACGCGGCTCCGGCCATCGGCGCGCTCGAGGCGGCCGTCGAGGCCGAGCAGGACCCCAAGGTCAAGGCGATCCTCGTGAAGGTCCACGAGCGGTTGAAGCCCAAGAAGAACTAGCACGCCCGGCCGTTCGGCCGAGGCTCGAATCGATTCGATCTCGACAGGAGTACCAGCGATGAAGCTCACTCTTCGTTCGACGGCTGCCGTGCTCGGCGCCGCGCTCGTCACCTTCGCGCTCGCGACGCCGGCCCTCGCCCAGGACGCCAAGCCCGGCGACGGCAAGCCCGCGCCCGCGCCCGCTCCCGCCGGTGATGGTGCCAAGGCCGGGACCGCCGAGGCCGAGGCGACCGGCGCCGCCGTCGGGATCGACCTGAGCGAGAAGGCCGACTGGACGCTCGGCCTCGGAGCCGTGAAGGCGGACGCGCCGTTCGTCGGTCGGATCTTCATCAACTCGACCAAGGCGACGCCCGACGCCCCGACCAAGATCACGCGGCTCCGCACCTCGACCGGCCGGATGACGGCGAAGATCATCGAGGCGCCGACGCCGACGCCGAAGGGCCTCCCGGGTCGGATCTGGCTCCAGATCGAGGTCACTCCGCCGGTCGGCGTGAAGACCTACGAGCCGGTCCTCTTCATCCACTCGACCGACCCGGTCAACCCGGTCGCGCGCGTCGTGTTCCAGGCGAACGTCATCGCTCCCAAGGAGGGCCTGCTGTTCGTTCTCGCGAAGGAGGGCGACGCGTATCGCCAGGTGATCGGTCGCCTCGTCGAGTGGAGCAAGCGCACCGGCGTCGCGGTTCGTGAGGTCGACGCCTCGACGCTCGAGGGCTACAACCGCATGCTCGCCGCCGAGAAGAAGGCGGGCCTCGAGCCCGGCAAGGGCGCGCCGATCGAGTTCTACTACGGCGGCAAGCTCTTCGTCGGTGCGAACGTGATCGTCACCCTGATCGACAAGGCGCTCGAGACGCTCGGCGCCGCTCCTGCTCCCGCGGCCGGCGGCCACAGCCACGCGGGGTCGAGCGATCCGCACACCCACGAGGGCGGCGGGGCGGCCCACAGCCACGACCCGGCCAAGCCGGCCGCTCCCACCCAGCGGGTGAGCGTCTTCATGGATCCCAAGGCCGAGGCCCACGCGGCCGCGCGGAAGCTCTTCCTCGACATCGTCGAGGAGACCAAGGATCAGGTCGTCCTCCGCACGATCGACCTGACCAAGGCCGAGGCGAAGGACGTCCTCGACAAGTACCTCGACAAGAACCGCCCCGATGCGAAGGGCAAGGCCGGCCCGATCTTCATCTTCGAGGGCACCTCCAAGGTGCTCGTCGGGGCGGAGATCACGGCCGATGCCGTCGGCTCCGAGCTCGATCGGATGTTCGGCCGCGGCGGCAAGGCGCCGGCCGGCGGCTAGTCGCTCTCCCGATCCCGAGATGCGAAACGGAGCGCTTCGCCGCGGCGGGGCGCTCCGCTCTCATTGTCGATCGGTCGCTCTCGCCTACGCGGCCATCGGCAGCGACTCCTCGTTCGCCGGCGCGCGCTCCGCCGTCGCCTCGGCGCGCTTCCGCGCCCGCTCGACGTCCCGCGCCTCGCGCTCGGTGCCGACGTACGGCACCCGCGTCCCCATCACCCAGTCGAACCACGGCCGGGTGACGCACCAGTTGCAGTCCTGATCGATACCCATGTGGTGGTCGTAGTGCCACGGCAGGTTCTGGCGCGCCCACTCCGGATCGAGATGACTCTTGCGGTGCTTGATGTAGTAGTTGAGCGAGGAGTACGCCGCGCCCAGGAAGAACCCCGGCACGAGGAACGCTGTCGGGATGAGCACGATCACGGATGCGATGAGGGCCGCCACCTCCTTGGTCTGCCCGTTCCACCCGCCGGTGAGCGGCTGCTCGTAGTCGGGATCGTAGCCGCCGTGCTTCCGGACGAGGTTGTGGTGCTCGTGCCAGTGGAACGCCCAGAACGTGTTCTTCACCCGGCCGAGGCCGTGGAGGAAGTACTTGTGGACGAACCACTCGGTGGCGTTCGAGGCGAGCACGCCGGCGGGGATGCCGATCGCGAGGTGCAGGACGAATTCGTGGGCGGTCATGGCGTCGCTCCCCGGCGCTGTGATAGAGTGACTCAGTGGTCAGGAATCTTGCGGTCAATTAATGACTAGATAGTCACTTTTTCCTGAAATGTCAAGCACCATCCCGAAGAAGCCCGATCCCGAGCCGGTCGCCGTGACCGACGAGGACGCCGCGGAGAGCGAGCGTCTCCCCCGGAGTCTCCCCTCCAAACGCCCCGGGCCGCCGGGCGGCAAGCGGGACGAGAACCGGCGCCGCCGCACCCGCGAGCTCTGCGACGCCGGCCTCGACCTCTTCCTCGAGAAGGGGATCGAGGGCGTCACGATCGACGATATCGTCCGCGCCGCCGGCGTCGCCAAGGGCAGCTTCTACCGGTACTTCGAGGACAAGGCCGACCTCGTCGAGGCGATCGTCTCCCCGCTCGCCGCGCAGGTCGACGACGCCTTTCGCGAGGGCCAGGCGGCGCTCGAGAAGGCGAGCTCGAACCGGCGCCTCTTCGCCGCCTACCAGCTCCTCGCCGAGAAGCTCGCCGGCGCGATCTTCCTCCAGCCGCTCGTCGTGAAGCTCTACCTCCAGGAGATGCGCACCCCCTCGGCCGGCGCCCGCGCCCCGATCCACGCCCTCGCCACCCGGATCGCCGACGAGGCCGTCTCGCTCACGGCCACCGCGCGCACCCACGCGCTCTGGCGCCCGGTGCATCCCCGGGTGAGCGCGCTCGCCGTCGTCGGCTCGGTCGAGAAGCTCCTCTTCGCCTTCCTCTCGGGCGAGGACCTCGGCGAGCTCGCCGAGATCCCCGACGCCCTGATCTCGATGATCCTCGACGGTCTCCGCCTCAAGGACTAGGCTCGTTCCTCCCGATTCGCCCCGAGGACGAGCCGCCATGTCCGACCTCGCGAAGCTCCTCGAGGAGACCCTCGAGCCCGAGCCGTTCGTTCGCCGCGCCCTCGGCCTCCTCGAGGCCGACTTCCGGACGATGGCGCTCCTCGCCCTCGCCGACTGGGACCGCGCCGGCCGACCCGCGCCCGAGCTCGCCCGCGCGATCGCGGGGCTGACGCGTCCGTCGTGGGGCGCCTGGAACGGCCTGCTCGCCGCGCTCCGCGCCGCGCGCCGGAACGCTCTGCGCGACGGCGGCGCCGAGGCCCGCGCCGCGCTGGGGAACGCGGCGATCCTCCGCGACGTCGCGAGCCTGGCCGACCGGCGCGCCGACGCCGAGCTCCAGTCCGCCCTCGAGCCGCTCGCGACCCTCACGGGCACCTCCGCGCGTCGCCTCCGCTGGGGCACCCTCCTCGCGATGCCGATCGCGCTCCGCAATCGCGTCGTCCACGACAGCCCGACCGACGACGCCTGGTGGAAGGACGCCGCCGCCGCGCTCCGACCGCTCGTCGCGCTCCACGCGGCCGACCGGCCGTGCCTGCTCGCGGACGAGCGTCCCGCCCCGTGGTTCCACACCGACGGCGACGGCACGGCGTGGAGCTTCGCCGGGCTCACCCGCTCCTTTGCCGCCCTCGAGGTCTCACCCGACGGCACGACCCGCGAGGACGAGACCCGCGGGCGCGAGGTGCTCCTCGCCTTCTCGCGAATCCTCGGCCGCGCCGAGACCCAGACCCGCGACTTCGAGGCGCTCCTGCGCAAGCTCGGCCCCGACGAGATCCGCGGCGTCATCGTCGGCGACTACCTCGTCGGCGCCCCGGTCGGCCGCGGCGGCTTCGCGACGGTCCACGTCGCGCGCCAGCTCTCGACCGGCCGCAAGGTGGCGCTGAAGGTCCTCCACGACGGCCTCGACGAGGACGCCCGCGTCCGGTTCCAGCAGGAGGCGAGCTACCTCTCCCAGCTCCAGCATCCCGGCATCGCCCGCGTGATCGGCTTCGGCGAGGAGACCTGGCGCCGCCCGCGCGGCGTCGACCTCTCCGGCGAGGAGTGGTTCGCCGCGTTCGAACGTTCGGCGCCCGTGAAGACGTTCCTCGCCCTCGAGTGGATCGACGGGCGCACCCTCGATGCGGTCTTCCGCGACCCGACCTCGGAGCGGGCTCCCGACCATCGGGCCCTCGCCGCGTGGCTCGGCCAGGCGGCCGCGTCGCTCGGCGCCGTCCACGCCCAGGGCCTGATCCACCGCGACGTGAAGCCGGGCAACCTCATGGTCGAGCGCGAGGCCGACCCCGACGGCGGCGGCGCCCGCGTGCGGCTGATGGACTTCGGCATCGCCCGCAGCCAGAGCGAGAGCCGGACGCTGCTCACCCAGACCGGCACCACCCTCGGCACGCCGGCCTACATGTCGCCCGAGCAGCTCCGGGCGCTCGACGGCGAGGCCGAGGTCGGCCCGGCGAGCGACCTCTACGGCCTCGGCGCCACCTTCTACGAGCTCTTCACCGGCCGCCGGATCTTCGATCACGACGAGGCGGGCACCCGCGGCGTCGAGACGCGCAAGCTCGCCGGCGAGCTCCCGCCGCGCCCGCGCCAGCTCCGCCCCGAGCTCCCCTGGGAGATCGAGATGATCCTCCTCGGGCTCCTCCAGCCCGAGGTCGTCGACCGCTATCGCGGCGCCGAGGCGGTGCTCGCCGACGTCGAGCGTTACCTCGCCGACGAGCCGATCACCTGGCGCCGCCCGTCGCTCCCCCGCCGCGTGCGCCTCGGCTACCGGCGCCACCGGACCGTCGCGAACCTGCTCGCCGCCTTCGTCGTCCTCGCGCTGCTCGGCGTCGTCGTCTACGTCCGCGCCGTCCAGGAAGGGCGGCGCGTCGCCCTCGAGAAGCAGCGCGAGGCCGAGACCGAGCGGGCCGAGGCGGAGCGCCAGCGCGAGGAGGCGCGGAAGTCCCAGGCGGAGGCCGAGCGCCAGGCGACGATCGCCTCCCGCCGCGCCCAGATCGCGCGCGAGGCGCTCGCCTCGCTCGTCCACGAGGTCCGGAACGAGCTCGACGACGTCGCCGGTCCCCGGGCGCGTCTCGCCCGCGGTCGCCTCCTCGAGGTCGCCCTCGCCGGCTTCGAGAAGCTCCGCGATGCCGAGGTCGGCGACGCGCCGATCAGCATCGACGCCGCCGAGGCCCATCGCCAGGTGGCCGACCTCGCCCGCGAGGCGGGCGGCAGTCAGCCCGCCATCGTCTCGCTCGAGAGCGCCCTCGGCGTCAGCCGCGCGCTCGTCGCCGGGTCGCCGCGCGATCCGGTGGCCCTGCGCGACCTCGTCTACAGCCTCCGCGAGCTCGCGCGGGTGCTCGACGACGTGGGCGAGCTCGCCCGCGCGCGCGCCCTCCTCGAGGAGGCGATCGACGTGGCCGGCCGCTGGCGGGAGGTCGCGCCGCCCGAGGCCGGCTCGGAGGTCGACGCGCCCGATCGACCGCTCGCCGAGCGAGACACGGCCGCGCTTCGCTCGGCCCTCGGCGAGGTGCTCAAGCGGCAAGGGCAGACCGACGCCGCGCGGCGCCTCCTCGAGACCGCCCTCTCCGAGTTCCGCGCCATCCGGTCGGATACCGAGCTCCCGAACCTCGACCGCGACGTGGCCGTCGTGTCGCTGCAGCTCGGCGAGGCGCTCTACACATCGGGCGAGGTCGAGCGCGCGCGCGCGCTGTTCGCCGAGGCAGTCGAGATCATGGAGGGACGGCTCGCCGCCGAGCCGGAGATCGACCCGAGCCCGGCGGCCGTCGAGGATGTCTCGATGGCGCTCGGGCGGCTCGGTCGGGCGTGGGTCGTCGCGGGCAACCTCGGCGAGGCGAAGGCGCTCTACACGCGCGCCGCCGAGCTCGCCCGGCGCCTCCATGCGCGCGATCCGCGGAGCGTGGGACGGCGGACCTCGCTCGCGCAGGCGGAGCGACGGCTCGGCGAGCTCCACGAGGACCTCGGCGAGCTGCACGAGGCGCTCGCGCGATTCGAGGTGGCCTACGAGGTGCACGCGGGGCTCACCGCCGAGGATCCCTCCAACGACTGGCTCCAGATCCAGGAGGCGGTCACGGTCGGTCGGATCGGTCGCGTCCACGAGTCGCAGGGCGACCTCGAGGCCGCGCTCCGCGCGCATCGGTCGGCGCTGGAGGCCTACCGGGCGATCGTCGGGCGGAGCAAGGACGACGTGATCGTCCGGCGCGGGCTGGCTGCCTCGCTCCGGAGCGTCGCGTCGGTCCTCGAGCGCCAGGGCCGATCGGTCGAGGCCGGCGAGGGGCTCGCCGAGAGCGTCGAGCAGACGCGGCGGCTGCTCGCCGCCGAGCCCGACGACGAGCAGGTGCGCTACGAGCTCGCGGCCGCCCTCCGGCTCTACGGGGACAACCTCCTCATCCGGCGCGAGATCCCCGGCGCCGTCGCGGCGACCGAGGAGTCGGTCCGGCTCCTCCGGTCGCTCACCGCCGACGATGGCAGCGACCCGAACCGCGACGTCCTGGGCGAGCTCGTGATCGCGCTCCAGGACCTCGGCGACGTCCTGATCGCGGCGGACCGCGCCGAGGAGGCGCTCGAGCGGCTCGAGGAGTCGCTCGCCGTCGCGCGCCAGCTCGCGGCTCGCGACGCCGCCGACTCCGAGCTCACCCGGACCGTCGCGACGGCCCTTTCGCGCGCGGCGCGCGTCGAGCAGCGGCTCGGCCGTCTGGATCGCGCCATCGCCGCCGCCCGCGAGGCGGAGGCGCTCTTCGTCGCGCGGCTCGGACGCGACCCGACGAGCGCGACCGCCCGGCGAGACCTCGCCCAGGCGCATCTCCAGATCTCCGGTTTTCTGGAGGCGCGCGGCGACGTCGCCGGCGCGCTGGCGGCGGCGGGGAAGGCGAGCGAGCTCGTCGAGGCGCTCGTCTCGCTCGACGCCACCGACCTCCAGGCGAAGGCCGACCTGGCCGAGGCGTGGATCCGCCGCGGCGCCCTCCTCGAGGCCCTCGGCCGCGGCGAGCAGTCCCTCGAGTGGCTCCGCCGCGCGATCGAGGTTCGCCGGGAGATCGCCGCCCGGAGCGACTCGGTCGGCGCCGACCGCGACCTCAAGAGCGTCCTCGACCGGGCCGGCTTCCTCCTGGTGCAGCTCGAGCGGCTCGACGAGGCGAAGGCCCTCATCGACGAGGCGCTCGCCCTCGCGCGCGCGGCCGTCGAGGCGACGCCCGAGGATCCGGTGGCGCTCCGCGGCCTCTCGGTCTCGCTCAACCAGGTCGGCTATCTCCGGCGGATGACGGGCGACCTCGATCTGGCCCGCGCGTCGCTCGAGGAGAGCCTCGCGATCGCCCGACGCCTCGCCGACGGCGTGCCCGAGGACGTCCGGGTCCGCCGGGACGTCGTCGTCGCCCTGATCAAGCTCGGCGAGGCGCTCTTCGCCCTCGAACGAAACGACGAGGCGCTCGCCGCCTACGAGGAGGCCGGGGAGATCGCCGGCGAGCTCACCGCGCTCGATCCGGGCAATGCGAGCGCGCTGCGCGACCGCGCCGTCGTCTGGGGCAAGCTCACCGAGGTCCACTGGCAGGCGACCCGGCTCGACGCGGCGATCGCCGCGGCCCTCGAGGCGGTCGCGGCGATGCGCGCGCTCCACGAGCTCGATCCGAGCAGCGGGCGGGCGCGCCGCGACTACGCGATCTCGCTCGTGAAGGTGGGCTACGTGAAGCGCGACCGGGGCGACCTGCCGGGCTCGGTCGAGGCGTTCCGCGCGGCGCTGGCGGTCTACCGTCCCCTCACGGAGGGAGCCGGCGCGCCCGATGCCGCCAAGACCGAGCTCGCCCGCATCGAGGAGGTCGCGGCGCGGGTCGAGGAGGAGCACGCCCTCGCGAGCGGCTCCTCGGAGCCGACCGATCCGGTCGGGCATCTCAAGGTCGCCTACGCCACGATGCGCACCCGCGCGTTCCGCAAGGCGACGCACCACTTCGAGCAGGCCTTCACCGACGAACGCGTCCGGCGCGACCTCCAGAACGGGCATCTCTACCGCGGCGCCTGCATCGCCAGCCTCGCCTCCGCCGAGGACGCGCAGGACGAGGCCGACGCCGAGCGCCTCCGCGGGCTCGCCGTCGCGTGGATCGCCGAGGATCTGATGCACCGGCGCGACTACATCGCCCGCGTCGACGAGGCGATCGCGGCCGAGCCCGAAGGGACCGAGCGGCTCGGGCGGCTCCAGTCGCTCCGCGCGACGCTGGTCGAGCAGATCGAGATCGCGCGGGTCAAGGACGGCGACCTCGCGGCGGTCCGCGCGACCGAGGCGTTCCAGCGCCTCTTCGAGGAGGAGCCGTCCGACGCGGAGCCCGAGGTCGTTCCGGACGAAGGCTCCGGAGACGAGGAGCAAGGTTCATGAACACGACGAGCGTGGACTCCTATCTCCAGGACGGCTGTGGCCGCTGCGACCGCTACAGGACGGCCGAGTGCAAGGTGCACCGCTGGACGGCAACCCTGTTGGCCCTCCGGGAGCTGTTGTCGGAGTCCGGCCTGACCGAGGAGATGAAGTGGGGCTCTCCGTGCTACACCCTGGACGGCAAGAACGTCGTGATGATCGCGTCGCTCCATGACTTCTGCGCCCTCAGCTTCCTCAAGGGCGCGATCCTGGAGGACGAGCACGGCGTGCTCGAGGCTCCCGGTCCCAACTCCCGGATCGCCCGATACCTCAAGTTCACCTCGGCGGAGCAGGTCCAGGCGCGACGCGCGATCGCGGCGAAGCTCATCGAGCAGGCGATCGAGGCCGAGCGGGCGGGGAAGCGGGTCCCGCCGAGGTCGGCGACGGAGCCGATCCCCGAGGAGCTCCAGGCGCGGCTCGACGCCGATCCGCTGCTGGCCGAGGCGTACGAGGCCCTCACCCCCGGTCGCCGGCGGAGCCACATCCTCTACGTGTCGGGCGCGAAGCAGAGCAAGACGCGCGGGGCCCGCGCGGAGCGATGCGTCTCGAAGGTTCTCGCGGGCAAGGGCTACAACGAGCGGTAGCCCCATCGGAGCCGGCGGCTACGCGACGGGCTCGCCCCTCGGGTGCGTCGTCCGGGCCCGGTCGCCGTCGTCGGATGCGCGCGTCGCCTCGGCCGGCGTCGTCGACTCGCGGGCGAGCTCGGGCGCGCTCGTCGCCCCCGCCGGCGGTCGCGATGGCCGCGACAGGAGGAAGCTCAGCACCGCCGCGCCGGTGAGGCCGGCCGTCAGCTTGAGCCCCCAGTGGAACGAGGCGAACCCCAGGGGGTACGTCATCGATGCGACGACGAAGACGACGGCGAGGAGCTTGGCGCGCGGCCTCACCACCCCGTGATGGCGCCAGTCGATCACGGCCGGGCCGAGGCGCGGGTGCTCGATGAGCCAGCGATGGAAGCGTTGCGAGCCCTTGCCGTAGGCCCACGCGGCGAGGAGCAGGAACGGCGTCGTCGGCAGCAGCGGCAGGAAGATTCCCACCACGCCGACGATCACGCAGCCGTGCCCGAGCAGGATCCAGAGGACTCGCACGGCCCCAGCTTAGCGCGACTCCTCGCGGTGGAGGAGCGTTTTTGTTAGAGCATCGTCGTTCGCCGCGACAGTTTCCGCGGCGCGCCCGACCACCCGAGGAGCCCGCCACGATGTCCGCCGCACCGACCACCGGAGAGGCCGAGATCCACGGCGCCCGGATCCACTGGGAGAGCCGGGGCGAGGGCGCTCCGGTCGTGCTCATCCACGGGTTCTTCCTCGATCGACGGTGCTGGGACGCGCAGGTCGAGCCGCTCGCCGCCGCCGGGCGCCGCGTCGTCCGCTACGACGTCCGCGGCTTCGGGCGGTCGAGCCTCCCGTCCGCCGGCTACAGCGACGTGGCCGATCTCGTCGGTCTCCTCGACGCGCTGAAGATCGACCGGGCGGACCTGGTCGGCCTGTCGATGGGCGGCGAGATCGCCGTCGACCTCGCCCTCGCCCACCCCGACCGGGTCGCCGGCCTCGTCGCGGTGGACTCCGCCGTCCGGGGCCACGCCTGGTCCGACGACCTCGTCGCGCGGGCCGCGGCGATGGACGAGGCCGGGGGAGGCGGCGACCTCGAGACGGCCGGCGCGCTCTTCGTCGACACGTTCGTCCACGGGCGCGCGGGCGCGGGACGGGCCGACCCCGGCTTCGTCGACCGGGTTCGCGCCATCATGGACGGCTACGACTACGGCCACTTCCGCGACCCGGCCGTCTCGGAGGACCGCGGCGACGGACCCGAGCCGATCGGCCGGCTCGACGCGATCGCCGCGCCCACGCTCGTCGTGGTTGGCGAGCGCGATCAGCCCGACTTCATCGCGATCGCGGACCGGCTGGCGACCGACATCGCCGGCGCGAAGAAGGTCGTCATCGAGGGCGCGGGGCACCTGCCGAACATGGAGCAGCCCGAGGCCTTCAACCGCGCCCTGCTGGAGTTCCTCGCGGCCAGGTAGGGTATCTCCCTATCGTCCGCGGGAGCCCGCGTTTGCGCGGCCTCCCCCGAGCTGCCATCGTCGATCACCCCGGTTCCGCGTGCGAGGATCCGCGTGCCGATCGACGACAGCCCGAAGCTCGCCAAGCCCCCGAGCGACCGCCCGCGCCGGCCGGAGGACTCCGTGCCCGGTCCTCCAGCATGGGGGAGCCTCGTCCGGTGCCGCGTCTGCGGTCACGAGCAGACGGCGTCGCCGAGCTCGAGCGGACCCTGGGCCGGCGAGCTTCGCTTCTGCGCCCGCTGCGGCGGCGTCGTCGAGTCGCCGGCGCCCGACTCGGGCAGCCACGTCCGGCCCCATCTGGCTCCACCGGTCTCGCCCGGGCCGGACGCGTCGTCGTTCGCGCCGCCGTCGGCCGGCTTCGGGCTCCGTCCGCCGTCCAACCCCGGGTCGATGATCGCCCACGCGGGCTTCAGCCCGGCGCCGGACCGCTCGCCCGGGACTCCCGGCGCGCCGCCCGGAGCCGCGACCGGCTTCGGGCCGGGCTTCAGCCCGTCGCCGGATCGACCGCCCTCGAGCGCGGGCGAGGTCCCCCTCGGCTCGGGTTCCGGAAGCCACCCCTCGCTCCGCCCCGTCTCGAGTGTGCCCGACGTCATCGGGCGCTACCACATCCTGTCGGAGCTCGGGCGCGGCGGGATGGGCGTCGTCTACCGGTGCTTCGACCCGGCGCTCGAGCGGCAGATCGCGGTCAAGATGATCGTCGATGCCGCGGGCCTCGGGATCGAGCAGGAGGACGTCGACCGGTTCGTCCGCGAGGCGCGCGTCGCGGCGAAGCTCGCCCATCCGAACATCGTGAAGGTCTACGAGGTCGGGCTCCACGCGGGTCGTCCGTTCCTCGTCATGGACATGATCGAGGGCGAGAGCTTCGAGGCCCTCCTCGACCGCGAGACGGTGCCGCATGCCCGCCTCGCCGAGATCGTCCGCGACATCGCCCTCGCCCTCCAGCACGCCCACGGCGAGGGCGTCCTCCACCGCGACGTCAAACCGCAGAACATCCTGATCGGCCGCGACGGGATCCCCTACCTGACCGACTTCGGCCTCGCCCGCGACGTCGGGAGCTGGAAGAAGCTCACCATGACCGGCGACGTCCTCGGCACGCCGAGCTACATGTCGCCCGAGCAGGCCGCCGGCCGCAACGACGAGGTCGGCCCACGCACCGACCTCTGGGCGCTCGGCGCCGTCCTCTACCGCGCCCTCGTCGGGCGGCCGCCTCACGACGGGGCCACCGCCATGGTCGTGATCCAGAAGGCCGTCGCCGAGGAGCCCGAGCCGCCGCGGCGGCTCGACCCGACGATCTCGGCCGACCTCGAGACGATCGTCCTGCGCAGCCTCGAGAAGGAGCCCCGTCTCCGCTACCGGAGCACCGCCGAGCTCGCCGCCGAGCTCCAGCGGTTCATCGAGGGCGAGCCGATCCTCGCCCGTCCGATCGGCGCGATCGAGCGTCTGCTGCGGTGGGCGCGCCGGAACCGCGTGGCCACCGGCGCGTTCGCGGCCCTCGGCCTGGCCGTCGTCGCGATCGCCGTCGTCGCGGCCGTCGCGGCCAGCCGCGAGAATCGCCTCCGCGCCGAGCGCGATGCCGCGGCCGAGCTCGCCCGCGATCGGATCCTCGTCGATGCGCGAGACGCGGCCGGAGCCGCCCTGAGCGCGTTCGAGGACGCCCGCCGTCAGGCAACGGATCGCCCCGAGGCGGGCGACGGCCTCCTCGCCCTCGGCCTCGAGGCGCTCGAGGCGACCGGCCGTCGCCTGACCCTCGAGCCGGCCGACGAGACCGCGCGTCGCGCCCGCTTCCGGGCGGCGATGGCGCTCGGCGAGGTCGCTCGGGACGACGAGCAGTGGGGCGTGGCGGCCGGCGCCTTCGAGAAGGCGAGCAGCCTCGGCGTCGACGACCGCCTGGCGCGCGCGGCGGACGCCGAGCTCGGCGCCGCCCGCTCGTTCGCGCGCGAGCAGCGCCGCACGATCGTCCGGACGCTCCTCGAGGAGACGGTCTCGGGCGCGATCGGGCGGCGCCCCGGGGGCTACGAGGACGCCCTCTTCACCCTCGTCGGCCTCGCCGGCGCCGACACCGCGGCGGCCCTCGGCGAGTCGCTCGATGCGGTGAGCGCCGACGCGCGCGAGAGCGCCGCCGAGCTCTATCTCCGGGCGAGCCGACCGACCGACGACGAGGCGCGCTCGGGGGTCACCGAGATCCCTGGCCTGGCCGACGCGGTCGCCCGGTGGCGCGCCCTCGACCCGGTCGGGGCGCTCGACCCGGCCGACGAGGCCGCCCTCGCCGCGGCCGGCGAGCGCCTGGCGATGCGGGACGTCCGGATGCGACCGCCGGGCTCGCTCGACGCCCGGGACCTCGATGGTCGCGCCGTCGTCGCCGCGCACCAGGCGCGCGCCGTCGGTCGCTCGCGCCTCCTCCTCGCGCGCCTCTGCTGCGAGGCGCTCGGCCGGATCGGCGGGCCTTCGTCGGTCGAGCCGATCGGTCGCTACCTCGCCGCCGAGGTGGACCCCCTCCGCGCGGTCGTGCCCGCCGAGGCGCTCTGCCGGCTCGGCGGGCCGCGCGCCGAGCGCATCCTGCTCGTCGCCCGGGCCCGGTTCGGCCCCGAAGGTGCGTTCTGGACCCGGGTGCGGCGGTGCCTCGCCCTGACCGGCGTCGCCTCGGAGCTGCGCGTCGACAGCGCCGAGGGCTACCTCGAGCGCGGTACGCTGCGCCTCGAGAAGGGGGAGCTCCAGGGGGCCGTCGCCGACCTCACCAGCGCGGTGAAGCGTGACCCCGGCCTGGCGAAGGCGTGGGCGGACCGGGGCCGAGCGCGCCTCCGCCTTCGCGAGCGTCCCGCCGCGATCGCCGATCTCGAGCGGGCCGTCTCGCTCGACCCGGGCGACGCCCGGGCCTGGCGAGACCTCGGCCACGTCCGCCTCCTCGAGCGGCTCGTCGACGGGGCGATCGCCGACCTCGATCGGGCGATCGAGCTCGACCCCGCGCTCGCGACCGCGTGGGCGATCCGGGCGTCGGCGCGGATCGAGCGCGACGACCGGGTCCGCGCCGTCGAGGATGCCAGCCGGGCGATCGGGCTCGCGCCGAACCTCGCGATCGGATGGCGCACCCGGGCGCGGGCGCGCTTCGCCGACGGCGAGCTCGAGCTCGCCGTCGGTGACGCGAATCGCGCGGTCGAGCTCGACCCGGGCGACGCCGAGGGCCTCAACATCCGGGCCACCGTGCGGGCCGCCCTCGGCGACTTCGAGGGCGCTTACCGAGACGTCGATCGCGCCGTCGACCTCGCGCCCGACTCGGCCAGCGTCTGGAACGGGCGAGGCCTGGTCCACGCCCGCGCCGGCGACCTCCGGCTGGCGATCACCGACTTCCGCCGCTCCCTCGAGCTCGACCCGAGCAACGCCCCGGTGATCCACAACCTCGGCAATGCGCTCCGGCTGCTCGGGCAGATGGACGCGGCCCTCGTCGAGGCGAACCGCGCGGTCGCCGTCGATCCGAAGTACACCGGGGCATACACCCTTCGCGGGATGATCCGGCGCGCGCAGCGTCGGTTCGACGAGGCGATCGCCGACGCCACCCGGGCGATCGAGCTCGACCCCGGCGACGCGCAATCGTGGAGCAACCGCGGAAACGCTCGCCGCGAGAAGGGCGACCTCGCCGGCGCGGTCGAGGACTACGGCGCGGCGATCGAGCGCGCGCCCGATCTCTCGGTCGCCTGGAACAACCGCGGGAACGCCTTCGCCGAGCTCGGCCGGCTCGACGAGGCGATCGCCGACTTCACCCGCGCCGTCGAGCTCGACGCCGACAACGTGCAAGCCTGGCGTAACCGGGCGCTCGCCCGGAAGAGGTCGGGCTCGGTCGCCGGAGCCCTCGAGGACCTCTCCGCGGCGATCGAGGTCGACGCTCGCTACGTGCCCGCGTTCCTCACGCGCGCGTCGATCCACGCCGAGCAGGGCCGGCTCGAGGACGCCGTCGCCGACTACGATCGGGCGGTGGCGATCTCGCCCCGGAGCGGCCACGCGGTCGTCGAGCGCGGGCGGCTCCTCATCCGGCTCGGACGTCTCGACGAGGGGATCGCCGACCTCGAGCGAGGCCTCGAGCTCGTCCCCGCGAGCAACCCGGCGCACGCGCAGATCCGGGCCCAGCTCGATGGCGCCCGGCGGCGCCGGGGGAGCTGAGCGTGACCCCGGATCCGCTCTCGGGGTTGCCGCAAGACGACCGCGAGCTCGCCGAGCAGCTCGTCGCGTCCGGCTCGATCGACCCGGCGCAGCTCCCCGCCCTCATCGAGGAGGCCGACGCGGCCGGCGTCCCGTTCGCCGCGGTCGTCGCGCGGCGCGGCCTCGCCGTGGATCGGCGAGACGCGGGCGTCACGCCTCGTCCGGGGGCGACCCCCTACGGCGCGCCGCCGCTCGGGGCGACGCCCGCGCCGGGGAGGCCGGGCGGGACGCTCCCGCCGGGCGCGACGCCGGCGCCCGGGCGGCTGATGCCCGGGGCGACGCCGAACCCGCGGGCCGCGCGCGGTCTGCAGATGACGCCAGCGCCGCGCTCGATTCCGCCGACGACGGGCGCGGCCCCGCCGCCGCCGGCCCCCGCCGGACGCCTGACCGCGACGTCGGGGCGCAAGTGGGCCGACGGGGCGAAGGCGCGCGCCGAGAGGTCCCGCGGCGCGTTCCGGGCGCCGACCGGTGGGAGCCTCGAGCACACCCGCTCGATCGGCCGCTACGTCGACCTCGTCGAGCTCGGCCGCGGCGGGATGGGCGTCGTCTACCGGGCGCTCGACAGCGGGCTCCAGCGGTTCGTCGCGATCAAGATGATCCGCGGCGGCTTCGGCGATCAGCACGCGCGGATGGTCGAGCGGTTCGTGCGCGAGGCGCGGGCGGTCGCCCGGCTCAAGCACCCCCACATCGTCGCGGTCCACGAGGTCGGCGAGGAGGCCGGCCGGCCCTTCATCGTGATGGACTTCATCGAGGGGGAGACGCTCGACCGGCTCATCCGGCGGGACCGGATCCCGCCGCGGCAGGTGGCCCGGATCACCCGCGGGATCGCCCTCGCCCTGTCCCACGCGCACGAGGAGGGGATCGTCCACCGCGACGTGAAGCCGCACAACGTCCTCATCGACTGGGAGGGCGTCGCCCACCTGACCGACTTCGGCGCGGCCCGCGACCTCGACTCCGAGATGGAGGAGGGGGCGCTCACGATGACCGGGCAGCTCATCGGGACGCCGCTCTACATGAGCCCCGAGCAGGCGCGCGGCGCGCGCGCCGAGACGGGGCCGGCCTCCGACATCTACTCGCTCGGAGCGCTCCTCTACGACTGCCTCGTCCGGCGGCCGCCGTTCGAGGCGCAGAGCCTCGTCGAGCTGATCCCGAAGCTCGTCGATCAGGAGCCCGACCGGCCGCGGAGCGTCGATGCGTCGGTCCACCCCGACCTCGAGACGATCGCGATGAAGTGCCTCGAGAAGGAGCCGCGCCTCCGCTACGCCAAGGCGGCCGACGTCGCCGAGGAGCTGCGTCGCTGGCTCGATGGCGAAGCGATCACGGCCCGCCCGCTCGGTCGTGGCGACCGACTGAGGCGGTGGATCGCCCGAAACCGGCCGCTCGCCGGCGCCCTCCTCGTCGCGGCGCTCCTCGGCGTCGCCGGGATCGGCGGCGCGGTCGTCGCCGCGCGCCAGGCCGCCCTCAACGAGCGCGACCGCCTCGTCGGCGAGGCGCGGCGCTCCGCGCTGACGGCGTGGGGGCAGTTCGAGCAGGCGCGCGCCGCGTGGGCGGGGAACCGAGTGGGTTCGTCGGCGGGCGCCGGTCACGCGGCGCGCTCGGGCGACGCGCCGCTCCTCGCCGATGGCCTCGACGCGCTCGAGGCGGCGGGGCGCTGGCTCACGATCGACCCGGAGAGCCGGGTGGCGCGCGAGCACCGCTTCAAGGCGGCGATCGGGCTCGGCGAGGCGGCCGTCGCCCAGGCGCAGTGGAGCATCGCGGCGAGCGCGTTCGAGAAGGCAACCAACCTCGGCGTCGATGACGGCGCGGCCGCCGAGGCGCTCGGCAGCGTCGGGACCGCGCGCGACGCCGCCGTCGAGCGGCGCCTCGCCGCGGTCGACGCGATCCTCGAGGAGTGCCGGAGCGGAGCGATGGCGCGCCGCCTCGACGGCTACGACGACGCCGTGTTCCGGCTCGTGGCGCTCGGCGACGCCGACACCGTCGGTCGGATCGCGACGGCGCTCCTTCAGGTGACCGCGGAGGCCCGCGACGCGACCGCCGAGCTGCTTCGCCGCGCCGCCGAGCCATCCGTCGACGAGGCGCGCGCGGGGGGCACACGGATCGAGGGGCTCGAGGGGGCGCTGCAACGGTGGCGAGGTCTCGGTCCCGGCGACGCCGTCGCGCCCGACGACGAGGCGCTCCTCGCGCGGGCGAGGCAGCGCCTGGCGATGCGCCTGCACCGGAAGCGACCGCCCGGGAGCGTCGACGCGGGCGTGTTCGAAGCCCGCTCCTACTTCGCCTCCGAGCTGGAGCGGGCCCTCGGGCGGCCGCGGCTCCTCCTCGCGCGGCTCTGCTGCGACGCGCTCGGGAGGATCGCGATCCGCGACGCGGTCGCGATCGGGGCGCTGGGCGCCTACGGGTTCGTCGAGCCGGATCCGATCCGGGCGGTGCCGGCCGGGCTGGCCCTGTGTCGGCTGGGCGGGCCCGAGGCGCTCGCGCTGCTCATCGAGGCCCGCTCGCGGTTCGGCCGGGAGAGCGCCTTCTGGGTGCAGGTCCGGCGCCGCCTCGGGCAGCTCGACCTCGACTCGATCCCGGCCGACGACGCCGAGGGCTGGCTCGGCCGCGGCTCGCTTCGGCTGGACGCCCGGCAGCTCGATGCCGCCCTCACCGACCTCGGCCTCGCGATCGAGGCGGAGCCCGAGCTCGCGGCGGCGTGGGAGGAGCGCGGGCGGACGCGGCTGACGATGGGGGACTACGCCGAGGCGATCGACGACCTCGAGCGCGCGGTGGCGCTCGCGCCGCGCGCGGCGACCGCCTGGCGCGACCTGGGGCTCGCCCGGATCTACGAGCGCGACCTCGACCGGGCGATCGCGGACCTGAGTCGGGCGATCGAGCTCGAGCCTCGGCTCGGCCTGGCGTGGTCCGGTCGGTCGTCGGCGCTGATCGAGCGGGGACGCTACGAGGAGGCGCTCGAGGACGCGAGTCGGGCGATCGCGCTCGTCCCGATGCTGGCCCGGTCGTGGGCGAACCGATCGCGCGCCCGCTACGAGAGCGGCGACGTCGAGGGCGCGCTCCGCGACGCGAACCGGGCCGTCGAGCTCGACCCCGGCAGCGCCCGCGCGTTCGCCCAGCGCGGCACGGTCCTGGGCCGGCTCGGCGACTTCGAGGCGGCGATGCGCGATCTCGATCGGGCCGTCGACCTCGCCCCCGACCGGCCGTTCGTCTGGAACGGACGCGGGATGACGAACGCCAAGCGGGGAAACCTCGAGGCCGCCGCCGACGACTTCCGCCGGTCGCTCGCGATCGATCCGAAGGTCGTTCCGGTCATCCACAACCTCGGCAACGCCCTTCGCCTGATGGGGGAGACCGACGCGGCGTTCGAGCAGGCGAGCCTCGCCATCGCCACCGACCCGGAGTACGCGGAGGGCTACACCCTCCGCGGGATGCTCCATCGGAGCCTCGGACGCCTCGACGCGGCGATCGAGGATGCGACCCGGGCGATCGAGCTGAAACCGCACGATGCCTCCTCCTGGAACAACCGGGGGAGCGCTCGCCTGGCCGCGCGCGATCACGCCGGGGCGATCGCCGACTTCACGGCCGCGATCGAGCGGGACCCGCGCTTCGCCGTCTCCTACAACAACCGCGCCCACGCGCTCGGCGAGCTCGGCCGGATGGACGAGGCGATCGCCGACCTCACCCGGGCCGTCGAGATCGACGCGAGCTACGCCCAGGGCTGGCGCAACCGCGCCTACGCCCGGGAGGCGATCGGGGATCTCGACGGGGCGCTCGAGGACCTCGAGGCCGCGATCGCCGCCGATCCGAACTACATCAGCGCCTGGGTGACCCGGGGCAAGCTCCGGATCCGCCGGGGCGAGGTCGAGGCGGGGATCGCCGACCTCACCCGCGCGATCGAGATCGACCCGCGGAGCGGGATCGCCCTCGAGCAGCGGGCGCGGGCCCGCGTCGAGATCGGCGACCTCGCCGGCGCGATCGCCGACTTCCGGCTGGTCATCGAGATCGCCGGCGACGACCCGCGCGTCAGCGAGCTCCGTCGGATGGTCGCAGAGCTCGAGCGCCGGCGCGCCCAGGAGCAGTAGCACCGAGCGAATCTGTCGCAGCGGCTGGTGTGACCTGGCCCCTCTGGTGTGAATCCTGGACCTGACCCCTGGAATCCCATGAGCGAATCTGTCTGGTGTGAATCGAGGGGTCAGGTCCAGGAATCACACCAGCGAATCTGTCGCTCGCCCGAGCGTCGGGAAGCGGTCGACGAGGATCGCCCGGACCTGCTCCGCCGTCGTCTCGTCGAGGTGCGCTCCGAGCCGGACGACCGAGCCGTCTCGCGGGAGGTCGAAGGCGAGGGTGCGGCCGCGCCTTGGGTCGTCGCTTCCGAAGCGGGCCCAGCCGAGGTCGCCGTCGGGCTCGACCGGCTCCGCGGCGACCCGCAGGTCCGAGGCGTCGGCGAGGCGGTGGGTCGTGCGGCCGGCCCGGAACCACGGCCGGGACAGCTCGATGACGATCTCGTCCGGGGTCACGCCGACGCTCTCGAGGCCGCCGCGCTGCCACGCGATGGCCCGGAGGACTCGCCGGAGCTCGTACCCGACGACGAGCAGCCAGATCGTGATGAAGGCGGCCGGGAAGAGCAGGGCGGGCTTCCCGCCGGCGAGGACTCCCCACGTCAGGCCTGCCTGGATCACGCATCCGAGGGTCAGGAGCATGACCAGGCCGACGAGCCACGACCAGCGAACCTCCTCGTGTCGGTGGACGGGATTCTCGAAGGCGAGGACGCCCGGCGCCGACTCGTCGACGACGATCGAGCCGACCGGCGTTCGACGTCCCGGCGCGGCGCGCCACTCGGGCTTGGCGAGGAGCGCCTCGCGCAGCTCATCGAGGTCGCGGAAGCGCGCGTCGGGGTCGCGAGCGGTCGCGGTCTCGATCGCCGCCGAGAGCTCGCGGCTCACCTCGAGGACGGGGAACCTCAGCGGGCTCGGCGTGCCGGTGACGAGCTCGTGGAGGACCACGCCGAGGGAGAACAGGTCCGCCGCCGGTCCCGGCGCGTCCGCGGTCGCGATCGTCTCCGGCGCCCGGTAGGCGAGGGTGGCGGGGTGGCCGGCGCGGGTCCGGAGGGTGTTGTCGATCTCGGAGCGGATCGGGACCGACCCGAGGTCGGCGAGCCACACCTTCGGTCGATCGGGGATGTCCCCGCCCGCGAACGCGGCGCGGGTCTCCGGCTCGAGGAGGAAGTTGCCCGGCTTCAGGTCGCCGTGGGTGACGCCCGCGCGGTGCAGCGATGCGACGACGTCGATGATGGGCAGGGCGAGGGCCGTCGCCGCGCGGCCGGAGAGGCGGGCGCGGGCGCCGAGGAGGTCGCGGAGCGAGCCGCCCTCGATGAGCGGGAGGACGATGTACGGCGCGTCCATCTCGAGGTCGTGCTCGAGGATCGGGAGCACGGCCCGATGCTCGAGGCGCGGGCGCGCGGCGAGCTCGGCCTCGAGGTGGGCGCGGCCCGCCGGGTCGGTGGCGATCTTGACCGCGACGGTCGCGGGGAGACGGCTCGGTGCGCCCGGTGCGCCCGGAGTGGCCCGGGCGCGCCAGACCGCGGAGAAGCCGCCGCGGGCGAGGGGCTCCTCGAGGATGAACGAGCCCATGGGGAGATCAGGAACGAGGTCGATCATGGCCGAGCGTCTGCAAGTCGCGGACCGGGGCCGGGCGGTCTCAGGGGGCGGCGAGGAGCGCCACGGCGCGGTCGATCTCGGCCTCGGTCGTGTAGACGTGCGGCGCGAGCCGGAGCGAGCCGCGCCTCAGGCTGGCGACGACCGAGCCCTCGGTGAGGCGGGCGTGGACGGTCGCGGTCGCGGCGTCGCCGTCGGGGTGGGCGATCGAGAGGAAGCCGGCGCGCGCGTTCGGGTCGGCGGGCGAGCGGAGGACGAGCCCGGCGGCGCCCGCTCCCTCGGCGAGGCGCTCGGCGAGGCGGCGGACCCGCTCGGTGACGCGGTCGAGGCCGAGGTCGAGGAGCAGGTCGATGCTCGCGCCGAGGCAGGCGATCCCGGCGTAGTCGGGGCTCCCCTCCTCGAAGCGAAGCGCGCCGGGCGCGAGGCCATCGGGGGCGACGTCGGCGCCGTCGCGGACCCGGTCGAAGTCGAACGCGTCGCGGGCGCTCTTCCAGCCGACGATCACCGGGTCGATCCGTTCGATCGCCCGCTCGGAGAACCCGGTGACGCCGCAGCCGGGCACCGAGAGGAGCCACTTGTGGCCGTCGGCGGCGAGGACGTCGATGCCGCGCTCGTCGAGGCGACCGGGCTCGAAGCCGAGCGTCTGGATGCCGTCGACGACCAGGAGCGCGTCGCGCTCCCGGCAGAGCGCGCCGATCGCGTCGAGGTCGGCCCGGGCGCCGGTCGCGTAGAACGCCGAGCTGACGGCGACGAGGCGGACGCGGCCGTCCTCGAGGGCGGGGGCGAGCGCGTCGGCGGTCGCCCGTCCGCCCGCTTCATGGCGGACCGGGCGCGTCTGCACGCCGTGGCGACGCGCGACGACCTCCCAGGGGTAGACGTTGCTCGGGTAGTCGCCGGCGAAGTAGGCGATCGCGTCGCCGGTCCGCCAGCGCAGGCCGGCGGCGGCGAGGGAGAGGCCGTGGCTCGTGTTGCGGACGAACGCGACCCGCTCGGGGCTCGAGCAGCCGAGCACCCGCGCGGCGCTCGCGCGCGTGGTCGCCGCCATCGCCTCCCAGGCATCCTCGTCGAGCCCGCCCCGCTCGTGGACGCTCCGGGCCCAGGCGGTCATCGCGTCGAGCGAGCGACGCGGGAGCGGCGCGACGGCGGCGTTGTCGAGGTAGAGATGGCGCTCGGTGATCGGGAGCTCGGCGCGGAGCGGCGCGATCTCCTCGTCGGTGATGGCGCCCTTCCCCGCGGACTCCATCAGAAGCGGGGCTTCCAGACGCGCTTGCTCTCCTCGCGGCGGCTCGGGGCGGGTTTGGCCGCGGCCGGGGGCGCGACCGCCGGCGGCGCCGAGGTCGGCGGTGGCTCGGGCAGCGCGGCGGGTGCGGGCGCCGGCGACGGGGCGGGGGCGGGCGCGGGCGTCGCCGCGGGAGGCGGCGGGGGAGGCGCGGGCTTCGGGGGCGGCTCCGGCCTGGGCCGGTCGACCTTCTTCGAGATCAGGTTCTTGCAGGCGGTGCACGGGACGAAGCGAACGTCGGCCTCGATCGGGACGTGGAAGATCTCGCGACAGCTCCCGCACCGGACGACGCGGCGGTTGTCGAGGCGCGTCGGGGCGAGGTCGTTCTTCGCCGCGTAGGCCTTCTTGATCAGGCGCTCGGAGATGCGGATGTAGTCCTGGCTCCCCGACGCCCAGAGGATCTCGTGCAGGTCGTAGCAGGCCTGGAGGTCGCCGTCGCCCGCGATGCGCTTGAACCGGACGAGCGCGCTGAACGCCTCGTCCTTGCGGGCCGTCGTCGGCCCGGGCGGCGGCCGGGGCGCGGGGACGACGCCGGAGCCCGGTCCGAGCCCCTGCATCTCGAGGATCCTCGCGATCTGCGCGTGGTCGAGGTAGCCGCGCTCCATCAGGATCTCGCCGATGCGGCGGCCCTGCGCGTCGTGGCGCTGGATCTCGAGACACTCGCTCATCGCCGACTCGCTGAGCATGCCCAGCGAGACGGCGATCTTGCAGAAGAACTGCTCGTGGCCGGCCTCGCTCAACCGGTCTCCTCCGCCAGAGGCGTGATGGATACGACCTCGCATTCTATGGCCGCCCCGGCCGCCGCGCAAGCTGATCGCGAGTCGGGCGGGAGTCGCAAGTTACTCTCGTGCAGGAACATCCGGGTCGCCCGGGGGCGGCCAGCGCGGCGAGGGGAGGCATCGCATCAACGCGCGCGCGATCCGGGCGGGGCGGGTCAGGCCGACGTCGTCGGCGTCGGTCGCCGCGCGCTCGATCCAGTCGGGGCACGTGCACCGCACGCGCGCGTCGGCGCCGCTCCCCTCGATCCGGAGGGCGCCGACCGCGTCGCAGAGGGCGTAGAAGGAGTCGGAGACGTCGTCGCGCGCCACCCAGGCGGGGATCGAGAGCTCGATCGGATCGACGCGACCGGCGGCGATCTCGATCATTAGCTGCTCGAACGCCAGGTCGATCGTCTCCGGCCGGAGCCACTCGGCGGCCGCGCGCGGGTCGCGGCCGTCGCGTCGCTCGATGGTCGCCCGCAGGGTCTCGAGCGCCGCGCGACGACGGGCGACGAGGTCGGGGTCGTCGAGGCCGATCTCGCGCAACGGGTCCGGGCGCGATGGTCGGGACGCGTTCGACGGGGCGGGTCGGCGAGTCGGGCTGCTCGTGCCCCGCCCCGCGGCGAAGCCGAACGCCGCCGCGGCGAGGACCGCGGCGATCGAGACGACCGCGCCGGAGCGGGACGATGTCGGCGGCCGGCTCCGGCGGCGCCGGGCCGCGGGTCGGATGGACGGATGGGTCGAGTGCTCGATCGGCATCGGTTTTCCTCGTCGTGACGGAGCCGCCTTCCGCGGCGACCAAGAGCGCGCGGCGTGCCGATCGGCGCTCGGGAGCGAGCTCGAGGCTCAACCCGTGGCCCCGTCGTCGGTCGCGTCGTCGGGGCCGAGGCGACCCGGCGAGGACGGATCGCGCGCCGAGACGGACCGTCGAGACGGGTCGGAACGCTCGACCGACCCTTCGATCCGCGGGGCGTCTCTTCCGCGCCCGCAGGCCTGGGGATAGAATCGCGGCCCGGCGCCGCGGGGCGCCTCGTGGAGGAACGAATCGATGGAGCGGATCTTCGCCGTCATCGCCGCGCTGCTCGGCCTGACCGCGGTCGGGACGGGCGCGTTCGGCGCCCATGGCCTCAAGTCGGTCTTCGAGCAGACGCCACGGTTCGAGGCGATCTGGCAGACGGCGGTCGCGTACCACATGTACCACGCCCTCGCCCTCCTCGCCGTGGCGTGGGTCGCGAGCCGTCGTCCGGGTGCGCTGACGCTGTGGGCCGGGATCACCTTCACCGCGGGCGTCGCGATCTTCTCGGGCAGCCTCTACGCGCTGGTCCTCTCGGGCGTGACGAAGCTCGGCGCGATCACCCCGATCGGCGGCGTCTCGCTCATGGTCGGGTGGCTCCTCCTCGCCCTCGCGGCGTGGCGCATTCCGGCGGACGATCGGCGGGCGGCCGCGTGACCGAGGAGCGCCTCACCCACATCGACCCCGAGACCGGCGCCGCCCGGATGGTCGACGTCGGCGGGAAGGCGGAGACCGAGCGGGTCGCGAAGGCGCGGGCGCGGGTCCGGCTCGAGACCTCCACCTGGGAGGCCGTCCGGGCCGGCGACGTGAAGAAGGGCGACGTCCTCGGCGTCGCGCGGATCGCCGGGATCCAGGCGGCGAAGCGGACGGCCGAGCTGATCCCGCTCTGCCATCCGCTGCGCCTGACGTCGACGAAGGTCGAGGTCTCCGCCGAGCGGCCGGGCCTCGTCGAGATCGAGGCGACGGTGAAGGCCTTCGACCGGACCGGCGTCGAGATGGAGGCCCTCACCGCGGCGAGCGTCGCGGCGCTGACCGTCTACGACATGTGCAAGGCGCTCGAGCGCGGGATCGTCATCGAGGAGGTGTGCCTCCTCGAGAAGGACGGCGGGAAGAGTGGCCCGTTCAAGCGATAGCTAGGCTAGCGAGTTCCCGTCCGGAAATGGCCGGTTTCCGAGCGAACTCGCGAGCTCCCCATCCGCAAGTCGCGATGGGCCAGCCCAGAGACGCGCTCGCTCCGGCGTGATCGCGTCGCGCCTCCCATCGAGTCCCCTTCTGCGATCGTCCC
>JAJDCQ010000164.1 GCA_029260755.1 Planctomycetota bacterium
CGCCTAACAACATCCCCCCCCAACCCCCTGTACCGCGCCGCCCCAACCCCAGGGTATGGGGTCCGGTCTCGGATCTTCCCATCAGCCCCTTTCTCGCCAAGAACCGAGACCTGACCCCTTCGCATGACCCCGTGCGGTTCATGCGTGGTTGCCCGGTCGGTGAAGAGGCCACAGATTTCACAGATTTCACCGATTTCGAGCTGCCGAAGGCGCTCGTCCTCAGGCGCTCGCGGCTGGCATCGGAAGGGACTCCGAGTCACCCGCGGCAATCGGTGTAATCTGTGGAATCTGTGGCCTGAACCGACGGCGCGGACGGCCTCTCGCAGAGCGCGGGGGCGCCACGACGCGAGCCCTCGGGGGACCTCGGATCGGCGCGGCGTTGCGGCTTCGCGCCTTTGCGCGAGATTCCCGCCGGCAAGCGCCGCGACATCCGCAACGCCCGGGCCCCTTGGCGCTCTTGGCGTCTCCGGTCGAACCTTGGCGTCTTGGCGTGAAGAATCGATCGGCGAAGCCGATCATCCAGCCAGCCAACCATCCAACCATCCAACGATCCGAACGGGCCGGCCACGCCTCGCGTGACCGGCCCGCTCCGTGCTTCTCAGTCCCGTCGGCGAGAGGCTAGCTCTCGCCGCCGTCGTCGCTCTCGGCCGAAGCCCCGTCGCGGTCCTCATCCGGGCTCGCCGCGTCGTCGCCGTCGTCGTCGCCATCGACGACCTCGCCGTCGATGTCGTCGCCCATCTCGTCGTCATCCGGCTCCCGGTCGACCCGGGCCACCGCGACGACGTGATCGCCGTCGGCGATCGAGATCAGGCGCACGCCCTGGGTGGCGCGGCCGATGATCGAGACGTCGCTCACCCTCGTCCGGATCACCTGACCCTGGACGGTGATCAGCATGATGTCGTCCTCGGGCTCGACGGCGAGCTGGCCGATCACCTGGCCGTTCCGGTCGCTCGTGCGGATGTCGATGATGCCCTTGCCGCCGCGGCCGGTCAGGCGGTACTCGTCGAACTCGCTTCGCTTGCCGTAGCCACCCGCGCAGACGGTGAGGAGGTGGTGCCCCTCGGAGACGACGACCAGCCCGCAGGCGTGGTCCTCGTCCTCGAGCCGGATGCCGCGCACGCCGCGGGCCGTCCGGCCCATCGAGCGGACCTCGGTCTCGTTGAAGCGGATCGCCATGCCGTTCTTGGTGCCGAGGATCAGGTCCTGGCTCCCGTCGGTGAGCTCGACGCCGATGAGCTTGTCGCCGTCATCGAGGCTGATCGCGATGATCCCGCGCCGCTGGGGGTGCTTGAAGGCGCTCAGGGCCGTCTTCTTCACCGTCCCGCTGGCGGTCGCCATCACGAGCTGACGCTGCTCGTCGAAGTCGCCCTCGACCGGGATGACGGCGGTGACCCGCTCGCCCTCCTGGAGCTCGATCAGGTTCGCGAGGCTGCGGCCGCGGGCCGTCCGGCCGAACTGCGGCACCGTGTAGACCTTCTTCCAGTGCATCCGACCGTGGTCGGTGAAGCAGAGGAGGTAGTCGTGGGTCGAGGCGGTGAAGAGCTTCTGGATGAAGTCGCCCTCCTTCGTCTCGGCGCCTGTGACGCCCTTGCCGCCGCGGCGCTGCGCGCGGTACTGCTGGAGCGAGCACGCCTTGATGTAGCCGCCGTGGCTCAGGGTGATGACGACCGTCTCCTCGGCGATCAGGTCGGCCGCGAGGAAGTCGCCCGCCTCGGTCTCCTCGATCCGCGTCCGGCGCGCGTCGCCGTAGCGCTCGCGCAGCTCCTTGAGCTCGTCGGCGATCACGGAGAGCACCTTCGCTTCGCTGGCCAGGATCTCGCGGTAGCCGGCCGCGTCCGTCTCGAGCCCGGCCCGCTCGTCGGCGAGCTTCTGCTGCTCGAGGTTCGTCAGACGGGAGAGCGGCATCCGGAGGATCGCGTCGGCCTGTCGCTCGGTCAGCTCGAACCTCTCCCGCAGCCCGGTCCGGGCCGTCTCGACGTCCTCGCTGGAGCGGATGAGCGCGATCACCGCGTCGATGTTGTCCGCGGCGATCTGGAGGCCCTCGATGATGTGGAGCCGCTCGAGCGCCTTGGTGAGGAGGAACCGGGTCCGCTTGCGGATCACGTCGATCCGGTGGTCCCGGAACGCGGTCAGCATGTCGCGGAGGGTGAACGTCTTGGGCCGACCGTCCTGGATCGCCAGCATGTTGATGCTGAACGTCGACTGGAGCGGGGTGAGCTGGAAGATCCGGTTCTTGACGATCTCGGCGTCGACCCCGCGCTTGAGCTCGACGACGAGTCGGATGAAGTCGTCGCCGCTCCCCTCGTGGCGGATGTCGGAGACGCCCTCGAGCCGCCCCTGCTGCACCACCTCGACCAGCTTCTCGCGGACCTTCCGGAGCGAGACCTGATACGGGAGGCTCTTGATGACGAGCTGCGCCTTGTCCCGCTTCTCGTCGGGGATGACGTCGATCTCGCCGCGCATGACGACGCGACCGCGACCGCTGACGTAGGCCTCCTGGATCCCGCGGCGGCCCATGATGACGCCGCCGGTCGGGAAGTCGGGGCCGGGGACGAGCTTCAGGAGGTCGACGTCGGAGATGTCTGGCTCGGCCATGAGGGCCAGGAGCGCGTCGGAGATCTCGTTCAGGTTGTGCGGCGGGATCGAGGTCGCCATGCCGACCGCGATCCCGGTGCTGCCGTTGCAGATCAGGTTCGGGAACTTGCCCGGGAGGACGGTCGGCTCGGTCGTCGTGTCGTCGTAGTTGGGGACGAAGTCGACCGTGTCGAGATCGAGGTCGGCGAGGAGGTCGACCGACGCCCAGGTCATCTTGGCTTCGGTGTACCGCTCGGCGGCCGGCGGGTCGTCGTCGATCGAGCCGAAGTTGCCCTGACCCTCGACGAGCGGGTAGCGCATGTTGAAGTCCTGCGCCAACCGGACGAGCGTGTCGTACACGGCCGAGGTGCCGTGCGGGTGGTAGTTACCGGTGCAGTCACCGACGATCTTCGCGCACTTACGCGTCTTGCGCTGCGGGTTGAGGTTGAGGTCGTTGAGCGTCGCGATCACGCGGCGCTGCGACGGCTTGAGGCCGTCTCGCACGTCCGGGAGGGCGCGCGAGACGATCACGCTCATCGCATAGGTGAGGTACGCATCCTTCATCTCCTCCTCGATGAGGAGGTCGCGCATGTTCTCGTCTGCCATCGATGGTTGCTCGCTTCCTTCGGGACTCGCTCTTGCGATTATCCCTGTTCGTCAGCGCGGTGCTCGGCGCCGATGCGCTCCGTCGCCAGCTCGTCGTGCGCGCGGCAGAGCCGGGCGAGCAGGTCGTTGACCGGCGCCCGGATGCCTGCGCGCGCGGCGGCCCGCGCGATCTCACCGTTGATGGCGTCCACCTCGAGTGGACGTCCCGCGAGTGCGTCCTGGAGCGCGGACGAGCGGTTGCCGGCGGTCGCCGCCATCACCTGGATGGCACGCTCCGCCGCCGCTCGCTCGACCGCCTCTCCCTCCGGATCGTCGCGGTCGGTTCGCCCGGTCGGGGGCCCTCCTTCCCCCAGACGGCTCTCGCCGTCGTGACCGTGCGCCTCGTCCGCGGGATCCGCGGCTCCCCGTCCCGGGGATCCTGTGGCTCTTGCCGTGGCCGCCGCTTCCCTGGCGGCCTCGGTCGCGATCTCGCGCGCCGCCTCGCTCTCGAGCAGCGCGCCGTTTTTCACTCGAAGGAGCGCGGTGAGCGCGTTGATCGCCGCGTTCACCGCCACCTTCCCCCAGAGCAGCTCCCGCCAGTCCTCCCCGATCGTGACCGGCAGCCCGGCCGCGTCGAACGCCTTCGCCGCGCGCCTGGCGGGCTCGCCGCTCCGATCGAACGAGGCCAGGACCGTCTCTCCGCTGCCCGTGTGCCGGATCCGTCCCTCTTCGAGGAGCGTCGCGCCGTGCGTCGTCACGCCCGCGACCACGCGCGTCGCGCCGAGCCGCTCGGCGAGCCGCTCGACATTGCCGAGCCCGTTCTGCAGGCTCGCGCACACGCCGTCCTCGGCGAGGAGCGCGGCGACCGTCTCGGCGGCGGACGCGGTGTCCCGAGCCTTGACGGTGACGAGCGCCAGGTCGCACGGGCCCGCCCGGGTCGGGTCGGCCGTCACCAGGGCGGGATGGACCGGTCGAGGTGCGTCTCCCCCGTCGTCTTCGGGATCCTGAATCGAGAGGCCCGAGCGGCCGATCCGCTCGGCGCGGGCTGGGTCACGGTCGACGAGGACGACGTCGATCCCGCTCGAGGGTCGGGCGAGCGCGCCGGCCAGGAAGCAGCCGAGAGCGCCCGGGCCGACGACCGCGACCCTCAAGGCATCTGGGTTCCGCCGGACGCTCCGAAGGTCGACCCGGACATGAACCACCGGTCCGAGTCGTCGTCATCGTCGTCCGGCCGATCGCCGATCAGCGCCTCGAACCGGCGCAGCTCGCCCGCCGGCATCGCGAAGCTCTCGGCGGCGCTCGGGAACGTCTTCTCGTCGACCTCGCCGCGGAACCGGCCGAGCGCCTCGACGGCGGTCCGGCCAAGCTCGGCGTAGCGGCGCACGAACTTGGGCACCCGCACCCCCTCGGGCGCGAGGCCGAGGGCGTCGTGGAAGACCAGCACCTGGCCGTCGACCTGGTCGCCCGCCCCGATCCCGATCACCGGCACCTCGACGCGGCGGGCGACATGGCCGGCCACCTCGGTCGGGACGCACTCGAGGACGAGCGAGAAGACGCCCGCGTCCTGGAGCCGGAGCGCCTCATCGAGAATCTTCTTGGCGCCCTCGCTCGTCTTCCCCTGGACCCGGTAGCCGCTGAGCATGCTCACGCTCTGGGGCGTCAGGCCGAGGTGACCCATGACCGGGATCCCGGCGCGGACGATCGCGCGGACCGCGTCGAGGACGCCGTCGCCCCCCTCGAGCTTGACCGCGTCGGCGTCCGCCTCCTTGAGGAACCGCCCGGCCGCCTTGACCGCCTCGGTCGCGTCGGCCTGGTAGCTCAGGAACGGCATGTCGCCGACCAGGAACGCGGTCTGCCGGCCGCGGGCGACCGCGGAGGTGTGGTAGACCATCTGGTCGAGGGTGACCGGGAGGGTCGACTTGTGGCCGAGGACGACGTTCGCGACCGAGTCGCCGACGAGCAACATGTCGAAGCCGGCCGCGTCGGCGAACGCCGCGGTCGGGTAGTCGTAGGCGGTGATCATCGAGATCGGCAGGCCGCGACGCTTCTTCTCGAGGAGCCTCGCGATCGTGACCGGTCGGCGATCGCCGGACGGACCCTGGGCGTAGCCGGCGGGAGCGGGACCGCTTCCACCCGGCGTGTCGGAGTTAGAAGATGACATCGGCGAGGGCATTCCTCAGGCGCAGGTTGGTCTCGCGAATGCGCGCCGAGAGAACCTGAGACACGTTGCGCATGATCCGGTAGCCGATCGTGTGATCGGCGTCCATGAGCGAGATCAGCTTGCCGTCCGGGATGACGAGGCACTCGACCGGGCCGCGGGCGCGGACGGTGGCGCTCCGGAGGAAGCCGTCGACGAGGGTGAGCTCGCCGAAGACGTGTCCGGGGCCGAGGGTGTCGATCGTCTGGCTCGCGTCGCCGCCGAGCGGCCGGCGGATCTCGATGTCGACCCGTCCCTTGACGACGACGAAGATCTCGGTGCCGCGCTCGTCCTCGTTGATGATCGCACCATCGGCGGGATAAGAGCGCTGCTCGCAGAGGTCCGCGACGCGGCCGATCTCCTCGTCGGACAGGGTCCGGAAGAGGTCGCTCTGACGCATCGCCTCTTTGTGCTCGGCATCGATCTTGCTCATTGTGGGGCCATTATAGGGGGCTGGAGGGGGGGGTCAACCACCGGTTCCTCGTCGGAGGCCGCCTCCTTGAAGGGTTACGGGCAGGTCGGTTACAACGACATCGTCGCTGTTCGCCTGACCAATCTCCGGGGACGGGGCGGGACCTCATGATGACGACTCATCACGGATCACGCGGCGCCCGTTGGCGCGTCGCCGCGGCGGTGCTCTCGGCGCTCCTCATCGTCGGCTCGGCCGGGCTCGAGCCGGCGGACGCCGGCCCGCCCGACGAGCCGGTCTGGGACCTCCAGAAGGACGAGGCGGCCGTCTTCCGGCTCGTGCCGGACGCGGCGGCCGCGCAGGGGAGCCTGTCGCTGCCCCACGGCGGCGAGTACATCGTCTACGCGACCGAGCTCGTCGGCACGGGCACCGTCGGGCACCCGGTCGGGAGCCTCGCCGAGCTGCTCGAGGCGCACATCTTCCGGACGCCGATCTACGCGCGCCGGAAGGGAAAGTTCTCCGCCGGGATCGACATCCCGCGGACCGACTACGGGCGGCTCAAGGGGAGCGGCGGCGGCAAGCGGACCGACGACTCGATCCGGGCACGCTACGAGATCAAGGGCATCGGCGGGGACGCCACCCTCGCCCGGCTCGACAGCGCGGTCATCGACGTCGAGCTCGAGCTCCGCGGTGAGGTGCCGGGCGTCGCGGGCGGCGCCTACCGGATCGAGGCGGTCACCCTGCCGCCGGCCGCCGGCGCCTCCGGGGCGCCGACCAGGATCGTCGCGGCCGGCACGATCGAGCTCGTCCGGACCGTCTCGCTTCGCGACCCGAGCTTCAGCGACGAGGTGCGCGAGGCGATCGCGAAGGGCCGGAAGTTCCTCGAGGGACGCCTCAACAGGCGCCTCGAGGCCGACGAGAAGGCCTCGCTCCCGCCGAAGCACTCGATGGGCAACGTCTGCCTCGAGACGTTCGCGCTCCTGCGGAGCGGCGTGAAGCCGAACGCCGACGTGATCAAGCGGGCGTTCGCCTACCTCGAGGGGCTCCCCCTCGAGCTCACCTACGACGTCGCCCTCTACATCATGGCGATCGAGGCGCGCCGGGTGACGCGCGAGGAGGCCGCGCCCGAGAACGGCTACGCGACCGTCGCCCGCTACAAGAAGAACGACCTCCTCCCCAAGGAGCTCGACCGGATCCGCGAGCTGGTGCAGTGGCTGCTCGCCGCGCGCAACGTCGGCCACGCGACGTGGCACTACCGCAACCGCGAGCATCCCGAGCACCCGAAGACGGCGAACGCCGGCGACCACAGCAACACCCAGTTCGCGATCCTGGCCCTGCACGCCGCCGAGCGGAGCGGGGTCGAGATCCCGGTCGAGCTCTGGCGCGAGGTGGCGCAGCACTTCACGAACACCCAGGAGCCGAACGGCCCCGAGGTCGAGCTCTTCGTCACGCCGCTCGGGCGCACCCCGCCGGGCGCCGACCCGGCCGCCGACCCGAACCAGACGCGCGAGCGTCGTCGGCGCGGGACCGAGGCGCCCGCCGGCCTCCACACCGACGAGCGCGGCAAGCACCGGGCGCGCGGCTGGGGGTACGGCGTCGGATCGGCCGCCTCGCCCGACAGCGGCTACGGGAGCATGTCGTGTGCGGGGATCAGCTCGCTCGCGATCGCGAAGGAGTCCCTCCAGCGGCTCGACGCCTACAAGGGCGCGATCGCGGCGCGGACCGACAAGGCCCTCGACGACGGCCTCGCCTGGGCGCAGCTCCACTTCACCCCGCGGACGAACAGCTACAAGGGGCTCGGCTGGTTCTTCTACTATCTCTACAGCGTCGAGAAGGCGGGCGAGATCGCCGGCGTCGAGAGCTTCGGCCTGCGCCCCTGGTGGGCCGAGGGCGCGCTCCACCTCGTCGAGACGCAGGAGGGGAGCGGCGCCTGGGCCAACAGCCCGCGCTTCACCTCGTTCGCCCTGCTGTTCCTCAACCGCGCGACGATCCCGCCGAAGATCCTCGTCGAGAAGCCCGGCGCCGTCGCGACGGGCGAGAAGCGCGGCACCGGGCCGGGCGGGCTCGACGACATCGTCCACGTCGAGGGGCTCGGCCTGGTCAGCCTCGGCCAGGCGATCGGCACCCTCGACACGGGCGACCCGCGGGCGCGCCGGGAGAACCTGGCCGTCGTCAAGAAGAGCTTCGAGAGCATGGACGCGCGACGGCGTCCGATCGCGATCCCGGCCCTCCTGAAGGCCCTCAAGGCGCGGGACCCGAGCGTCCGGAAGTTCGCCAGGTGGGCCCTCGAGGAGGCGACCGACGTCAAGAAGATCGACGGTGCGGGCGCGCAGAACTGGTACGAGCTCTGGCGGCAGGTGGTGAACGCTCCGGAGAAGGGCTCCTACGACAAGGTGCCGCTCTTCCGCGGCACGGTTCGCGGCGGCGACGCGTCGATGCCGATGCGACGGGCGATCATCGAGACGCTGATGCAGCTCCGCGCCGTCGAGGGGTGCGGCGAGATCATCGGCGAGCTCAACGACCGCGACCTCGAGCACCGGAAGTTCGCCTGGTCGATGCTCCGCGCGCTCATGGGCGGCGACGGCGGCGTCGCCTACGAGCCGGGCATGGCGACCCGCGACCGGAAGGCGGCCGTCGAGCAGCTGCGCGCCTACTGGGAGAAGAACCGCGCCGACCTGATCCTGCGGGGTCAGCTCGAGCGGGCCGTCGCCGTCATCACCAAGGCCGGGCCGCGCGCCGAGGCGCCGCTCGGTCAGCCGCCCCCGAAGGACGAGCCGCACGTCGCCGAGGCGACCAAGAAGCTCCTCGCCGCGGGCGACCGGAGCATCGGGCTGCTCGTCGACGCGCTCCTCGACGAGCGATCGGTCGACCGCGCGATGGAGCTCCTCGAGGAGATCACCGGCGAGTTCTTCGACGAGGCGTCGGAGTGGCGGACGTGGTGGCGGGCGAAGGGAGCGGGGAGCTAGCTCACCGAGGACACGGAGGAGCTCCGTGCTCGTCGGCCGGTCGCGCTCGAAGGCGTCGCTCTCCGACGTGGGATAGGGCGGATCCGAAGATCCTCCGTGCCTCGGTGCCTCCGTGGTTCCATCATCATGCTCGCCGAAGGCGAGCCCGCGAGCGCCGTCGGCGCGCCTACTCGGGGACGCGAACGAGCACGATGCTCGCCATGACGATCTCGCCGGGAGCCTCGTCGAGGTCGGCGGCGTCGGGCGCGGTCACGACCTCGACGTCGTGTTCCCGGAGCCACGCCTCGAGGCTGGCCCCGAGCGTCGCGAGGCCGATGCTCGGCCGCTCCGCCTCGAGCTCGGGCGGCGGCGGGCGCACGAGGCCGACCCAGCGGCCGGCCCGGTCGAGGAGCGGCGCCCCGCCCATCCCGGTCGCCGGAAAGACGTCGTAGACGAGGATGCTCTCGGCCTCGTCGACATCGAGTACCTCGACCTCGACGAGGACCATCTTGATCCCGTCCTCGTCCTTGGGGGTGAACCCGCCGAGCCAGACGTTGTCTCCGATCGCGGCGGCCCGCGGCGCGACGGCGATGGTCGATCCCGCCGGAGCTTCGCGGTCGCCGACGTCGACCGCGATGAGGACGACGCCGAGCTCGGCGTGCCGGTCGAGGACGGTGCCTGCCAGACGCTCCCCGGTCGGCGTCTGCACCTCGACCTGGTGGGCGGACTCGACGGTCCGGAGCGCCGCGACGACGTGGCGCGCGTCCACCCAGAACCCGGTGCCGAAGCTCGCCGACGCGCCGCCCTCGGGCGCGGGGTCGGCGGACTCCTCGCGGAGCCCCTCGATCCTGGCCTTCATGTAGGCGTCGGCGTCGGCCTCGAGCAGCGTGATGATCGCCGTCAGACGCCGCACCTCCTCCTCGTCCTCGTGGGCCACCGCCGCGGTCCAGCGCTCGAAGAAGTGGTCGGTGTGCTCCCGGGGCTGGGCGCGGGCCCATCGGATGAGCCGCGCGTGGCTCTCCGTCTCGAAGGCGGGGCCCAAGGGGGCGGCGTCGATGAGCTCGAAGGCGGCGATGATCGCCTCGAGCGCCTCCTCCTCGGGCCGCAGCACGAGCGCGTTCGCGGCCGCGACGTAGCCCTTGCAGGCCTCGATCGACGCCTGGACCGCGTCGATCTCGGTCTTGACCTTCTCGACCTCGAGGATCGCCTTGGGGACGCGGCGGAGCTCTGCGAGGGCGTGGTCCCAGCGCTCGCCGCGGTGCGCCTCCTCGATCGCCGGCAGGCGGCGGCTCCACTCGGCGGTGGCGGCGTCGGCGAACGCGTCCGCGAACGGGCCGGCGTCGAGGAACGACCGCGCGGCGTCGCGGGTGGCGCGCTCGACCCGGTCCGACTCGCTCGCCTCCTCGATGATGTCGAGCAGGTCGCCGCGGATCTCGAGGAGGTCGTCGAGGCCGAGGGTCGCGCCGATCCGGTCCGCCCGCTCGAACCGGTCGACGGCTCCCTCGTAGCGGGCGCCGAGCGCCGAGATCTTCGGGCGGTCGGGCGAGCCGCTCGACGAGTCGGTCCGGTCGGTGCGGCCGGGCGAAGGGCTCTCGCCGTCGAAGAGCATCAGACCGCCGATCACGACCGCGGCGGCCGCGCCCGCGAGGACGAAGGCGACGGCGAGCGGGTTTCGAGCCGGCGTCGGCCCGGTCGGCTCGCCCGCCCGGTGGATCCCGCGGATGCCCGCGCTGTCGCTGCCGGCCCGGCGCCGGTCCGACGAGCGGCGGGCCGCGTTCGCCCTGGGCCTGGGTGCGGGCGGCGGCGGGGCGGCCGGGAGGCTGCCCGAGGGCGGTCGCGGCGCGGCCGGACGCGGCTCGGCGAGGATCGTCGGGTGGTCGGAGGCGGGCGGGTTGGCCGCGGCGCGGCCGGCGCCGCGCCCCGCGCCGCGAAGCCGCTCGATCTCCTCGGGGGCCGCCCCGACGAGGGTGGGCGAGTCGTCGGGCGGCGGGGCGCCGGGATCGCCCGCGGTCGTGATCGGTGAGAGCGCGCCCGGCCCCGACTGCGCGCGCCGCTGCAGCGCCATGGCCTGATCGGCGGCGATGCCCAGACGCTCGGCGAGGCCGCCGAGCACCCCTTGCTCGCCGGGGCGCGGACCGTCGATCGCGAGGACCACGGCGGCCGCCAGGTAGGTCGCGGCCGCCTCGGTCGGGTCGACCGGCGGCGCCTCGGTCGGTCGGGCCGTCAGCTGGGTCGCCTCGGCCGCACGGACGCCGAGACGGTGGGCGAGGTCGTGGACGAGCACCTGTCGCTCGGCGGTGAGCGGACCCTCGAGGGTCGCCGAGGCGGCGACGTTCCCGAGGAGACGACGGGCGGCGGCCGGGCTGAGGGCGGCGGTCAGCATCGAGGCATCGGGGTCCTTCTCGGTCCGCCTCGATGATGTCCGCTCGAGGTCGCCGGTTCAAACCCCGCCGGGGCCAGCGGGTGCGACGACGCGGTCGATGCGACGCGCCGTCCCGATCTTCCGGACGCTCCGGCGTCGTGCGACAATGAAATGAGGGGGACCCCCCTGACCACGATGGACGGGTCGCGGCGACCCGTGGTCGGTGACTCGCCGGGGCCGTTCACCGGGCATGCCGGGGCGGCTCCTCGACCAGGAACGGCATCACCGGCGCCGCGATCAGGGTGAGGGCGCCGAGGGCCAGAAACGGCGCCAGGAACCCGGCGCGCGCCGCCAGGAGCCCGGTCGCGAGCGGTCCCACCGCCAGCCCGAAGCCGAAGCCGCTCGTCAGGATCGAGAGCCGGAACGTGCCTCCGCGCCCGCCGCGCTCGGCGAGGTCCGCCGCCAGGGCGAAGCAAGGGGTGGAGAAGAACGCCATTCCGATCCCCATGAACCCGCGGCAGGCCACCAGCTCGACCGTCGAGCGGGCCACGCCGCAGGCCGTCGTGCCGATCGCGAGGAGCACCAGCCCGACGACGAGGAGCGGCCGGCGCGCGACCCGGTCGGACAGATGGCCGATCGGCCAGTCCAGCACCAGCCGCGTGGCGATCAGCGCGCTGACCGCGGCGCCGAAGCCGAGCGTCGTCTGGTCGAGCCGCTCCATGAACTCGCGCTCGAGGACGACCAGGCTGCTCACGCAGCACGCGAGGATGAAGAAGCCGCTCCCGAGCATCACGAACGGGACGAGCGAAGGCGCGCGACCGCCCGGGTCGCTCCCGTCCTCCCCGGTCGCCGGCGCGGCCTCGCTCCCCTCGAGCTCGGTCGTCGACCGCGCCGGCCCGCGGACGCCGAGCCCGATGACGCCGACCGCGACCGCGGCCGGCACCGCGGCGAAGAGGTAGACCGTGTCGGGCTCGGCGATCGTCAGGAGCGCTCCGCCGACGAGCGGTCCCGACGCGAAGCCCACCATCCGCGCCGTGCCGTAGAACCCGAGCGCGAAGCCGCGCCGGTCGGGCGGGGCGAGGGCCGCGATGAGCGCGATCGAGGTCGGGATCGTGAGGGCGAGGGCCGCCCCCTGGCTCGCCCGCAGGGCGAGGAGCTGCTCGTAGCCGACCGCTCCGTGGAGGCCGACCGTCGCGACGCCGAAGAGGCCGAGGCCGACCACGACGAACGACTTGAGGGAGAACCGGCCGTCGGCGAAGCGGCCGACCAGCGGCTGGAAGAGGGCCAGGGCGAGCCCGAACGCCGAGATCACGAGGCCGACGCGGGTGGCCTCGGCCAGCCCCGCGCCGAGCGCGCCCGCCGGCAGCTCGTGGACCGAGAGCGGGAGCACCACGATCACGATGCTGCCGCCCAGTCCGCCCGCGAGGCGGGCGAGAGAGAGGGCGATCACGCTCGCTCCGAGCGGCGAGCTCGGGCGAGGGGCGGCTTCGGGCGTCGTCCCGGCCCCGAGCGGGGGCAGCTCGGTCGGAGCGTCTATGACGGCGCCGTTCGACGGTGGACCTGGCCGTGATGCACCATCGAGATGATGTAGTAGTAGATCGGGTAGACGAAGGAGATGAGCGCGACGGTGTTCACCCACGGCGCGTCGGGCCACAGGCACATCACCAGGATCGCCAGCGTCCAGACCGCGCCGGTCGAGAGGGTGAGCCGGCGGAGGAGCTTCGTCTTCGTCGGGTAGATGTAGTGGATCGGGATGAACACGGTGATCGCGAAGCCGAGGATGATGATCGCGTTCGTCCACGGCTCCATCCGGAACGCCCACAGGTAGATGAGGACGATGTTCCAGTAGGACGGGAAGCCGACGAACGCGTCGTCGGTCTTCGCGAGGTCCTGGCAGAACCCGTAGCCGCTCGTCATGACCGGGATGATCGCGAGCCACTCCCACCCGGGCGGCAGCAGCCCGAAGGCGGCGAAGCCGAGGCCGGGGATGAAGGCGAAGGTGAGGAAGTCGATGATGTCGTCGAGCTTCCGGCCCGAGAAGCTCGGGACGACCTCGAGCACCTTCACCGCGCGCGCCATCATGCCGTCGGTCGCATCGACGATCGCGGCGACCGCGAGCGCGGTGAAGCAGAGCCGGGCGTCGCCGTCGTGGAGCCCCTTCGCCGCGAGCATGGCGAGGGGCAGGCCGAGGCCGGTGTAGAGATGAACGCCCCAGGCGGCGATGTGGCGGAGGGTCGAGAACTCGCGGCGGGGCGGCTCGGGCGCGGGTGCCTCGGCGGGCTCGGTCGGCTGGTCGGTCATCGGGAGGCCGCCCATTCTACCCGGTCGGCTCCTCCTCGCCGACGGCGTCGCCGATGGCATCAATGGAGGCCGCCGCCTGCAGCGGCCGCGGCGGATCGAGGCGGGCGGTCAGGCGGCTGACGACGATCGCGACGAGCAAGCCGGCGAGCATCGACGTCGTCCGGAACGGGAAGACGCCGCCGGCGTCGCTCCAGTCGGGGTAGGGCAGGAACGCCGGCAGCCCGAGCGTCTCGTCGCCGCCGCCGAGTCGGAGGAAGACGGCGACGCCCAGCCCCGAGAGGGCGCCGATCCGGTTCGCCTTCTGGTCGAAGAGGGCGAGGGCGAGGTGGGGAAACAGCGCGACGTAGACGACGTCACCGCAGAGATACCAGAGCTCCTTGATGCTCCCGACCGTGAGCGCGATCACCGTCGCGACCGAGCCGAGCACGACGACGAGCGCCCGGACGAGGCGCGCCATCGCCCTGGCGCCGGTCTCGGGGGCGAAGAGGCGGCGGTAGCCGTTCCAGCTCACGAGCGAGGCGGCCGAGAGGATCGAGCTGTCGACGCTCGACATGACGGCGGCCGAGATCGCGCCGAGGCCGATGATCGCGACCCACATCGGGACCGCGTAGCGGAGGATCATCGGCAGGACGAGCGCCTTGTTCGCATCGAGCGCGGTGGCCGCCTCGACCCCTCCCTCGAGAGAGGGCCAGTCGATCGCGCGGCCGCAGAGGCCGAGGACGACCGCGGGAGCGGCCATCGCCATGCACATGAAGCCGGCGGCGATCGACTGCTTGGCCGCCACGCCCTCATCGCGGCTCGACAGCACGCGCTGGAAGTAGACGTTCCACGGGATGCCACCGAGGGCGAGGAGGATGAAGAAGTCGGTCCAGTAGATGCCCTCCTTCGCGCTGCCGAACCACGCCAGGGCGCCGGCGCCGCGGGCCGCGACCTCCCCGGACTCGGCGGGCGGCGGGGTCGACATCACCCCTCCGAGCGCCTCGAGCCCGCCGGCCGTCGAGATCGCGAACGGGATCGCGATGCCGAGCCCGAGCGCGATCAGGCCGAGCTGGAGGACGTCGGTGTAGGCGACGCTGCGCATGCCGCCGCTGACCGTGTAGCCGATCGCGACGGCCGAGCTGACGACGATGGAGGTCGTCAGGTCGAGGCCGAGGACCGTGCCGACGGTCGTTCCGAGCGCGACGAGGATCGCGGCGCTCCAGAGGAGCTCGGCGAGAACGGCCGGCACCATCAGGATCGCGCCGGTGACGCGGCCATAGCGCGCCTCGAGCGGGTCGACCAGCGTCGCGAAGCCGTGGCGCCGCATCGTCCGGGCGAAGAAGAGACCGCCGAGGATCAACGACAGTGCGTAGCCGAGCCCCGCCTGCGCGCCCCAGAGGATGCCGCTGCTGTACGTGTACTCCGCGGTGCCGTTGATGTAGCCGCCGCCGACCCAGGTGGCGGTCATGGTCAGGAAGGCGATCCAGAGCGGCAGCGAGCGCCCCGCGAGCATCACCTCGGCGAGCTGGCCGCTCTTGCCCTCGTCGGTCGCCTTCGTTCCCCGCCGCGATGCAAACACACCGACCGCGAAGATGGCCGCGTAGAGCACGGCCATGGAGATCAGGCCGGGCCAGAAGATGGTCATCGGTCCCCCAGGCCCACCGCGCGGGTGGTTGGAAGCGTCAGAGATTCGTCGAGGGCCCGGAAAACCGCAAGCGCCGTGCCGCCGTGCGTCTCATGGTTCCGTGAGGGATGGACCGCCACCGCGTCCAAACGACGAGGGCCGCGGCTCCCCCGCCGTTCTCACTTCGCAAACCACGAATCGACTACCTGAACCCGAGACCCCCGGAGGCTCGCTCGTCATGACGAAGCGGTCGATCTCAGCGTCCGTCCTCGGCCTGGCCGTTCTTCTCACCCTGGTGCCCGGGGGTGACCTCCGCGCTCAGGAGGGCGAAGAGCCCGGCCCCGACCGCGTCGAGGCGCTCGAGCGACGGGTCGCCGAGCTCGAGGAGACGGTGGAGCGCCAGCGCCGCGAGATGGAGCTGCTCCGGGCGCACCTCGGGATGCCTCTTCGAGCAGCGGACGGCGGCGGCGCCCCCGATCCGTTCGTCGTGCTCGGGGGCGCGCTCCGAGCGCCGGCTCCAGCGCCGCCCGTCGAGGATCCCACCCCGGTCGTTCCATCGCTGGAGACGACGGGCCTCGCTCGGGAGCCGAGGGCGACTCCGAGGACACCGAGATCGTCGTGGTCGCGGCGCTGCGATGGCTTAGGCGCAACCAGCGAGAGGACGGACGATGGTCCAGCCCGGGCGGTCTGCACGATGTCGCGACGACCTCCCTCGCGCTGTTGGCGTTTCTCCGCAGCGGACACACGCACCGGTTCGGCCGCTACAAGCAGACGGTCCGCCGAGGCCTGAGCTGGTTGCGTGACCAGCAGAACACCGACGGCACGCTCCGGCTCGGCGACCGGACGACCGCGCCGATGCTCGATCGAGCCCTCGCGGCGTCCGCTCTCGCCGAGGCCTACGGCGTCAGTCGGGACTTCACCCTGAAGGCGTCCGCCCGGTCAGCCGTCGCCGCGCTCGTCGCCGCCCGGTCCGACCGAGGCTGGGGCTGGGACTCCGGGGACCCTCGCCCGAACACCGTCGCCACGACCTTCGCCGTGCTCGCGCTGCGAGTCGCCGAGCGCTCCGCGCTCGAGGCGCCGATCCCCGCGGCCGCGCTCGTCGGGGCCGGGCTCCTCTACGACGGAGCGACGGCCGACGACGGCCTCGCGGGCTATCGCGACGCCGGCGACGGCCTCTCGCTCTCCGCCGCGGGCGAGGCGGGGCCGCGGGTGCCGCTGTTCACCGGCGCGGCGATGGCCGGTCGATTCGCCGTCGGGGAGGGCTCGGGCAAGGAGCTCGCTCGCGGGGCGGTCCTGCTCGGGGAGCATCTTCCGTCGGTCGACGCGGTCGAGCCGCTCTACTGGTACTTCGGCACGGCCGCGATGGTGGCGCGCGGCGGCGACGCCTGGCGGCGGTGGCGTCGAGCGATGCGGGTCGTCATCGTCGGGCGCATCGAGGTGGGCGGCGCCGTCGACGGATCGGCCGCCCCCGACGGCGTGATCGGACGGCTCTGCGGTCGCGCCGGGGCGACCGCCCTCGATCATCTCACCCTCGAGATCGACCACCGCGACGAGAGGGCGAGGCTGAGGCTGGACGAGGAAGAGAAGAAGTAGCTCCCTGGCCGGCCTGCCTACCTACCGGCCGCGCCGTCTCCCCGGCCTCGTCCCGCCGCCGCCGCCGCCGCGCCCGGCGAACGCCGAGTCGGGGAGGTCGGCGCCGAGCAGCTTCTCGAGCTCCTTGCGGTTCACGTACCGGGCGCCGTCGTGGGAGATGTCCTTGAGGGCGGTGGCGTCCTCGTCGATCATCTTGTCGAGGGGGAAGTCCTCGACGACGACGCAGCGCCACCAGGCCTCGCTCCGGCGGTTCTGGGGGAGGCCTGAGTTGTCGCCGGCGAGGAGGCCGAGGCCGTTGGGCTGATTGCTCCGGCTCACCTCGGAGACGTCGCCGCCGGCGCCGACCGCGCTGATCGTGAAGTGCTGGAGGAACGGCGGGTTGTAGACGTGGGCGACCGCCACGTCGCGGGACCAGTTGTTGAGCCGCGTCTCGGCGTTCACGACCTGCGGCGCGGCCGGGTTGCTGACCTTGATGACGGCCAGGCGCCCGTCCTGCTCGTTGCCGTCATTGTTCTTCCTTCCGACGGCCACGTAGATGTAGTCGTTCTCGATCGTCGGGATGCCGCCGTCCTCGCTGCCGAGATCGAAGAGGCTGCCGCTCACCACCGCGCGCGCCTCGTTCCGGTCGCGTCCGCCCATCCGGGCGTAGGCGCCCCGGTTGACGTGGAACGGTCGGCTCGGCTCGGTCACGTCGATGCACGCCATGCCGAGCGTCCCGTTCGCGACGAAACAGAGCCGCCGGGCGGGCGTCCGCTCGCGGTCTCTCCCGCCGCTTCCGCCGGCGTGGCGGCTGTACTGGAAGAACACCGTGAGGCTCATCGCCTCGTCGGCCTTGTCCTTGTTCGGATTGAGCCTGAGGTCGGCGATGATCTTCGGCCGGCTCGGCTCGGCGATCGAGATGATCTTCAGGCCGGCCGTCCCGTCCGCGACGAACGCCTCGAGCCCGTCGATGAAGACGGCCCGCGCGTCGGCCGTCTTGACGCTGCCGATCTCCTTCGGCTTGCCCTTCTTGCCGAGCTCGTAGATCCGCAGCCCGCCCGCGCCGTCGGCGAGGTAGATCCGGCCCGCCGCGAGGGCGACCCCCTGCGCGTTCGTCGTCGGGAGGATGCCGAGCAGGCGCGGGGCGGCGGGGTTGTCCATGTCGACGATGCCGAGGCCGTCCTTCGTCGCGACGAACGCCTTCTCGACGTAACCGCTGACCGTGCTCTTCTGGAGCGCTACGTCGTTGACCTGCGGCAGGTCGACCGTGGCGACCTTCACGCTCTTGGCCGGGCTCTTGCGGTCGATCCGCCAAACCTCGAGGCTCCGCCCCGTCCCGGCGACGACGAGCCGTCGCATCAGCTTGTAGTGCGGCGACCCGGTCCCCCACGTCGTCGGCGAGCGGTGGCACTCGACGCAGGTCCGCGTCTTGTTGCGCACGGTGTGGACGTGGTGGTGAATCATGGTGAGCCCGGACAGCCCGTTGGCCGTCTCGGGGAGGGCCTGGTCGAGGACCGTTCGCCCCTCGGAGTCGACGGCGGTGCACATCGTGGAGAAGCCGACGAGGTACGGCGCGATGTGACCCATCGAGTCGTAGCCGAGGGTGAACTGCTTGAAGGTCGCGAAGACCTTCTCGAGCGTCGTGACTCGTCCGTCGGTCCGCTTGCCGGCGAGCTGGTCGAGCTGGGTGAACGTCGCGTTCCGGTCCATGTGGAACCCGAAGAAGTTGACGTTCCAGCTCGTGTGGCAGGAGTGGCAGCGCATGTCGCCGTGGACGGACGTCATCGCCTCGGCCGCCCGCTTGTTGTACTTGTCGCTCTTCGGGTCGAGGACGTCGACGAGCTGGGTGACCTCGTGCTCCTTGCCCGTCACCTTGCTCGTGAGGATGACCCTCTTGCCCTCCCGCCGGAGGTGCTTGAGCTTGGTCCCCTTCTTCGTCTCGAAGTCGGCTCGCTTGGTGAAGCTGCCGTGGCAGTCCTCGCACTCGACCTCGAGGGCATGCTCCATCGCGCCGTAGATGTTGCCGTCGCCCATCGTCTCCTTGAACGTGTGGCAGTCGATGCAGGCGAGGCCCTTCTCGTGGTGGATGTCGGGCGGCGTGACGTTCGGGTCCTTGTAGTAGTAGCTCCCGTTGAGGCGGTGGTCGGTCGTCTGCGGCACCTGGGGACCGGCGGGCATGCCCGGGACGAGCTGGGCCATCCCGCGGAAGTGCATCCCGATGCTCGCGTCGCCGTAGTGGCAGCGGGTGCACGTATCGGTCGGGATGGCGTTGGTGAAGGTGTGCTTCATGCCGTGGCCCGGCTCGAGCTTGTCGATCGTCGGGTCCTTGCTCCGACTGAGGCCGTCGTCGGCGTAGGTGACGTGGCAGGCGGCGCAGCCCTGGCTGCGGTAGTCGCCGTCCA
>JAJDCQ010000165.1 GCA_029260755.1 Planctomycetota bacterium
GAGCACCGCTCATGCGAAGATCCGAGACCTGACCCCTTCGGCGGGCGGGGCGGCGCGACCCGGTGACCGTGGCGCGCGCGGACCCGGACGCCGCCCCCTCGGCTCCGTGGTATAACGGCGGGGATGGCCCCCTCTCCCACCGAGACCGACGACGGACCCGTCGGCGACACCGCCTCGGGCCTCCCCGGCCGGCTCCGGGAGGTCGGCAAGTACCGCCTCGTCCGGTTGCTCGGCCGCGGCGGAATGGGCGAGGTCTACGAGGCGCATCAGCCCGACCTCGACCGCGCCGTCGCCCTGAAGCTCCTCGTCGCCGGCGAGCACGCGAGCGCCGAGGCGATCGCCCGCTTCCAGCGCGAGGCGCAGGTCGCCGCCCGGATCAAGCACCCCGGGATCGTCGCCGTCCACGACGTCGGCCGTGACGGGAAGCTCCACTACATCGTGATGGAGCTCGTCCGGGGCCGCTCCCTGAAGGACGTCATCGACGATGGCCCGCGTCCCGGGCCGCGGCGCGCCCTCGAGATCGTTCGCGACGTGGCGCGCGCCCTGCACGCCGCCCACGACGCCGGCGTGATCCACCGCGACGTCAAGCCGGGCAACGTCCTCATCGCGGAGGAGACCGGCGCCCCCGCCCTGACCGACTTCGGCATCGCGCGGACGATCGCCGACGCCTCGCTCACCGGCACCGGGGCGCTCCTCGGGACGCCGCAGTACATGGCGCCCGAGCAGGCGTTCGGCGCGCCCGAGGAGCTCTCGCCGTCCGCCGACATCTACGCGGTCGGCGCGGTCCTCTACGAGCTGCTGACCGGGCGACCGCCGTTCACCGGGGCGACCATCCTCGCGCTCCTCCGGCGGCTCGAGGACGAGGAGCCGCGGCCGCCGTCGGAGCACGCGGCCGGCCTGCCCGCCGCGATCGACGCGGTCGTGATGCGCGCGCTCGCGAAGACGCCCGAGGCGCGGCTCCCGAGCGCGGCGGCGCTCGCCGACGCGCTCGACGAGCTCCGGAGCGGCCTCGTCGGCGATGGCTTCGACGCGCCGCTCGCGACGCCGCCGAGTCGCCTCGAGCGCGGCGAGGCGACGAAGGCCGACACCGCGGCGACATGGGCCGGCCGCTCGGCGACGGCTGGACCGGGCGCGGTCGCCGGAACCGAGGCCACCGCGAGGCCCGACGCGGTCTCGCTGGTCGATCCGGTGACCCTCGGCGGCGCCGTCGCGCCGCCCGAGCGCCGCGGCGGCCTCGGCGCGTCGCTGGCGGCCGTCCTCGCGGTCGGGCTCATCGCGGCGGTCGCCGGCGGTCTCGCCATCCGGTCGGGCGGCACGGTTCCGGGCGGAGCCGGCGATCCGATCGTCGCGGCGCGGGAGGCGGTCGATGCCGCCGACGCGGCGGGCGACTCGGCGAGCCGGCACCGACACCTCGAGGCGGCGCTCCTCGCGCTCGACCGCGCGCGGACGGGTTCGCCGCGTTCGGGGCACGACGAAGACGACGACGAGCCGCCGCCCGAGTCGCGAGAGGCCGCCGAGCTCCGCGGCGAGGCGCTCCGCCGGCTCGGTCGGTTCGGCGCCGCGGCCGACGCGATCGCCGAGCCCGCGATGGACGGCGAGGGCGACGCGGACCTTCGCTACCGGTGGCTCCTCGATCGTCTCGCCGCCACGGTGGCCCTTCGCCACGCCGTCCCGGGCGCGATCGCGCTCCACGAGGAGGCCGACGTCGCGCGCGAGCTCGCGTTCGAGCTCGACCCGGCGCGCCAGCTCATCGCCGGGGCCATCGCCCGCCTCCTCGAGGGGCGCCTCTCGACCGCCCGCGAGCAGCTCGTGGCGGCCCGGGCGAGCGGCGCGGGCGAGCACGAGGTCACCGTCCTCGGCGCGGAGATCGCCGCCGCCGACGCCGGGACGGCCGATCCCGAGGATGGCGTCTCGCTCGCGCGCGACGCCCTCGAGCGCCTGCCGGCCGATCTCGATCCGGCCCTCGCGGCCCTCCGGACGGTCCTCGCGCTGCGCGCCGGCGCGCGCGATCAGGCCGAGGCGGAGAGCCGGGCGCTCCTCGAGGCGGCTCCGACCTCCGCGGAGACCTACCTCCTCCGGGCGCTCGTCCACGCATCCGGGGAGAGGCTCGACAATGCCAACGACAACGTCGACACCGCCCTCCGGCTCGGCGTCTTCGACGACTCGGCCGTCGAGGCGTGGCTCATCCACATCTCCGTCGTCCACGCGTTTCGCGAGGAGCCCGAGGTGGCCGGCGAGCTCCACGAGGAGCTCTTCGACGGCCACGCCCGCGACGTGCTCGAGGAGCTCGCCGATGATGATGAGGCATCGGCTCGGCCGCTCGCGGTCGTCCTTCTCCTCCTCGCCGAGGCGCTCGCCTGGGACCGGGACGGCTGGGACGACGACGATCGCGACGATCGCGACGACGACGACCACGACCCCGACGACGAGTGGGACCGCTGGGAGAACGGGCTCGACGAGACGCTCGAGCGGGTCGCCGAGGCGGTTTCCCCCGAGCGGTTTCGGAGCGACATCCCCGAGCTCGACGCGCTCGTCCGGACGACGTGGGAGCCGTCGTACCGTCCCCTCGCCCTCCGCGATCTCCTCGAGCGGGTGGGCCGATTCGACGCGGCGCTCGCCCTGGCCGAGGAGGTCCTCGACTCGATCGACGAGCTCGCGGAGCTCGAGGGTGGCTCGAGCCGCCGGGAGCTCACGATCCGCGCCCACCTCGCCCTCGCCCGGCTGAAGCTACGCGTCGAGGACGATGAGATCGACGGCGTCGTGGAGCATCTGGGGGCAGCGCTCGATCACGGCCTCGCCCCCGACGAGCTACGCGAGCGGATCGAGGTCGACCCGGTCTTCGCTCGCGTCCGGAACGAGCGGACCGTCCGCGACTTGCTTCGACGCTGATGCGCGACGCGTCATCCGCGGAGACTTGCGCTGCTCCCGGCACGAGCTGGAACGAAACGCGACGAACAGCGATGGCGCGCCGAATCGTAAGCCGCACTTCCTAAACTGCTTGTAATTCTCTCTCCGACTGGCGCCCGCCTTGCGTAGTGACACGCAGACGAGAGAAAGAGAGAGAGCCATGAGGAACAGCAAGCTCATCCAGACGGGACTGATCGCGGCGGCCTCGGTGATGCTCTTCGCCGGAACGGCGAGCGCGCAGCAGAGCGGATTCTCCTGGGACCCGCCCCGGCGCCGGAGCACGTCGGTCCAGGCGACGTTCCAGAACCTCACCCGCACGACGGTCTCGCGCGACCTGCGGACGGGCGTCGCCGCCTACCGCACCGTCGTCACGATCACCCGCGACGGCTCCTTCTCCGCGACCGGCCAGACGCCGGCCGGAAGCAACCTCCGCGTGAACGGCCGGGTCCCGGCCGATCTCCTCGTCACCCTCCATCAGTCGCTGACGCGACACGACGCCATGCCGACGGCCTTCCGCACGGCCACCCGCGGCCCGCGCCCCGGCGCGTTCCGGCTCGAGGTCGACGAGCCCTGGCGCTCGGGTCGGATCACCCGGATCGACGGCGGCCACGACTGGGCCGGCGTCGGCGCCGACAAGCTCGACCGGATCATGAACGTGATCGACGCGATCGTCCTCCGCTGCGTCCCCGCGCCGTCGGGCGGCAGCGTGGAGGGCACGGTCGCCGCGATCGCGAACACCGCGTGGGTGATCACCCCGAATCAGCACTTCCAGGCGCCGCCGTTCGACGCCGGCACGAACCAGCTCTTCCAGCACGTCGGGCGCCCGGCGACGGCCAACGGCGCGATCAAGGCGCACGGCGCGTGGTTCCCCTTCTCGGGCGACATCGCCGTCACCTCGGTGACCGGCGCGCCGCGTGAGGGCACCCTCACCGGCACGATCAAGGCCGACAACCGCGGCGGGCTGCTCCTCGCCGGCGACCTCGGCAACACGATCGCGCTCCGGGGCAACCGGGCGATGGAGTCGCTCCTGCCAAAGCTGGTCGGGCGTCGGGTCGACGTCCACGGCATGCTCCACGAGGACGGCCGCGGTCAGCTCACCGGCATGGTTGCCGACGCGGTCGCCGTGATCGCCGCCCGGGGCACCGGCCTCCGCCAGGACACCCGCCGGGTGCCGAACGACGTCGGCGGGCGGATCCAGGTCAGCGACAACTTCGCGATCGAGTTCAACCTCGGCGGCCGCGGGACGCGGCGGCCGACCCCGGCGCGGATCGCGCGTCGCGGCGATCGGATGTGGGTGACCGGCGCGCCGCGCGACGTCGGCAACGACTCCGACGTCCGCGTGATCCTGCCGGGCGAGAACAGCGAGTGGTTCGTCGACGTCGACGACCTCAACTTCAACAGTCAGCAGCCGGTGCAGCGTCGCCCGGCCCGCCGTGCCCGCGGCCTGATCCGCGAGCTCGAGGGCGCCGTCGAGGGCGAGGGGTTCCGGTTCGAGATCCGAATCGGCGGACGCCGCTAACCGTCCGTCGTAACCCTTCCGAAGATCATGGTGGACCGGGCCTCTCCCGCATGGAGAGGCCCGGTTTCTGTTTTGAGCCGGCCGCTGCCATCCTGAGCTTCGTGCCCCCCTCCCCCGACGAGACCGAGCTCCTCGCCGCCGCCCGCTCCGGCGACCGCGACGCGTTCTCCACCCTCGCCGAGGCGCAGCGCGATCGGCTCACCCGCTTCGTCGTGGTGCTCTGCCCCGAGGACGCCGACGACCTCGTCGCCGAATCGATCGCTCGAGCCTGGGAGAGCCTCGATCGCTTCGAGGGCAAGAGCCGCTTCTCGACGTGGCTCCACGGGATCGCCCTGAACCTCTGCCGGCGCGCCCGGCGAGACCGCGCCCGCCACGCCGTGCCGACCGAGCCGCACGCCCTCGACGCCGAGCCGACCGGCCGCCGCGGCGTCCTCACCAGCATGATGCGGCGCGAGCTCGCGGAGCGCCTCGACCTCGCGATCGGACGACTGCCCATGGCGATGCGTGAGGTCTTCGCCCTTCGCTTCGTCGACGCCATGACTTACGACGAGATCGCCGAGATCGTCGGCGTCACCGTGGGCACCGCGCGGGTGCGGGCGCACCGCGCCCGATCGCTCCTGCGCGGCGAGCTCGGCAGCGTCGTCGACACGATGTGGCGGGACGAGGCGGAATCCTCGTAACGGCGCCGCCGGACCGGGCACTCACGAACGAGCAGCCCTCGGAGAATCCTCGATGACGAAGCACGCCCGACCCTCCCGGAGCACCCTCGCGGCCTCGACGCTGACGATCGCCTCGGCGGCCGTCCTGCTCGGCGCGCTCGGCGCCGGCCGGGCCGACGACGGTCCGCCGGACGCGACGATCGACGCGGCCATCGACGCGCGCCTGGCTCTCGAGGCGGTCGAACCCGCGCCGGTCGCCGACGACGCGACGTTTCTACGGCGCGTCTGGCTCGACGTCGCCGGGACCGTCCCCGGGCGAGACGAGGCGGCCTCGTTCCTCGACGCGGACGCGCCCGACCGGGCCATCCTCGTCGATCGCCTCCTCGACGACGAACGCTTCGCCCGGCACTGGGGCCGCTTCCTCCTCGAGCTGCTGACCGGCGGACGCCGGGCGATCCTCGACGAGGAGTTCAACGGACGGGTCCTCTACGACTGGCTCGTCGAACGGCTTCGCGAGGGCGACGGCTGGAACGAGATCACCTCGGCGCTCCTCCAGGGGCGCGGGCAGGCGGACCAGAGCGGTCCGGCGAACTTCCTCCTCCGCTACCGGGTCCGACCCGCGGCGATGGCCGCGACGGTCGGCCGGGCGTTCCTCGGCGTCTCGATCGAGTGCGCCCAGTGTCACGACCATCCCTACGACGACTGGACCCAGGAGCAGTTCTGGGGGGTCGCCGCCTTCTTCGCGCGGACGAAGCTCTTCTACGTCGAGGAGGCCGACATGGCCGGCGTCACCGACGTCCGGCGCGGACGACTCCGGATGCCGCCGGGCGGCGACGAGAACAGCGTCGAGGACGAGGACGAGGAGGAGGAGGAGGAGGAAAACGAGGACGACGACGAGGACGAGAACCTCGGACCGCTCGTCCGCCCCCGCTTCCTCGACGGAACCGTCCCGTCACGCCGGGAGAAGCTTCGGGCGAGCCTGGCGCGCCTCGTCGTCTCGCCGGAGGCGAGCCCGACCTTCGCCCGCGCGTTCGTGAACCGGGTGTGGGCGCGCCTGCTCGGACGCGGCCTGATCGACCCGGTCGACGACGTGCGAGCCCTCGACGCGGCGAGCCACCCCGAGCTCCTGGACGGTCTGACCGCGCGCTTCATCGCGAGCGGCTACGACATCCGGAAGCTCGTCCGCGAGATCGTCCTCTCGCGCGCCTACCAGCGTCGGGCGCGCCCCACCGACGAGGTCGACCCCGAGCTCTTCGCCGCCGCGACGGTGCGGCCGCTGTCGGTCGACCAGCTCTTCCAGAGCGTCGTCACCGGGACCGGGTTCCATCTCGACGAGGACGGAACGCCCCACGTCTTCGACGACGAGGGGCGCGAGGAGGACGAGGAGGACGAGGAGCGCGCCCGATCCGAGGCGATGAAGCGTCCGGGACGCGAGGGCGGCTCGATGATGGGACGCCCCGGCGAGCCCGAGGAGGGGATCCTCGAGCGCGACGACGACTGGGACGAGGACGACGAGGGTCCCGAGAGCTACTACGAGGACCCGCGCTGGTGGGAGGACGAGCTGCCGGCCGAGATCTTCCCGAGCGGGGCGGGGACGCTCCGCCGCTCGCGCGCGGCGATGAACGGCGAGGCCAGCCACCACATCGTCGAGTCGGCCGCCCGGTTCTTCATGCGGCTCGAGGGCAAGCCCGTCGGGCCACGCCACCTCGAGCGGACCTACCTCGCGCTCCTCGCGCGCCGGCCGAGCGCCGAGGAGCAGGCCGAGCTCGGTCGTCTGATCGAGCGACGCGACGGACGACGCTCGGCCCTCGAGGACATCATCTGGGCCGTCCTCAACTCCGCCGAGTTCCGGACCAACCACTGACCGGTCGAGACGATCGACCGACGGAGCCCCTCGAGATGCGCGACGAGCACCAGACTCCCCTCTCCCGCCGCGGCTTCCTCCGACTCGGGGCAGGCGTCGGCCTCGGCCTCTCGGCGAGTGCGTTCGCCGGACCGCTCGGCTCCGCTCTGGCCGGGGGCGCCGCCGCGGCGGCCGGCGGCGGCGCGAGCGCGGCCACGGCGAAGGCGGTCATCCTCGTCTTCCTCGCCGGCGGGCCGAGCCACCTCGAGACGTTCGACCCGAAGCCGGGCCGCCCGACGGGCGGACCGACCCGCGCGATCGACACGTCGATCCGCGGCGTGAAGATCGCCGAGCATCTCCCCCGCATCGCCGAGCAGGCGCACCGGGCAACGATCATCCGGAGCCTCCACTCGCGCGAGGCGGACCACGAGCGGGCGACCTACTTCACCCACACCGGCTACCTCCCGCAGGAGACGGTCACCCATCCGTCGCTCGGCGCGATCGTGAGCGCGGCGAGCGCCGAGCCGGGCAAACGGCCGGGGGACGCCAACGGCGAGCTCGCCCTCCCGCCATTCGTCAGCGTCGGCGAGACGTTCGCCGCCGCTCAGCCGGGATTCCTCGGCGTCGAGCACGCGCCGCTCGTCGTGCCGAACCTCGACGAGCCGTCCGACGGATTCGCGCTCCCCTACCAGCTCCGTCGCGACGGAGGGCGCCGGTTCCGCGAGCGGCTCGAGCTGCTGAAGCGGATGGATGACCGATTCGGCGAGCGCGTCGATCCGAAGCCGGTCGCGGACGCCGGTCGGATCCGAGACCGAACGGCCCGTCTCCTCGGCGACCGGGCGGTCGAGGCGTTCGACCTCGAGCGCGAGGGCGAGGCGGCCTTCGAGGCTTACGGCGAGTCCGAGATCGGTCGGGGCTGCCTCCTCGCCCGGAGGCTCGTCGAGGCCGGCGTCCGCTTCGTCGAGGTGGTGGTCGAGGGGTGGGACACCCACGAGAACAACTTCGAGGAGTGCGCCGAGCGCTGCCGCCAGCTCGACCCGGCGATCGCGCAGCTCCTCGTCGACCTCGACGAGCGAGACCTCCTCGAGAGCACGACCGTCCTCTGCATGGGCGAGTTCGGCCGAACGCCCAACATCAACCGCGAGGACGGCCGCGACCACTGGAGCCGCGCCTTCAGCGGCCTGGTCGCCGGCGGCGGCTTCGCCCGAGGACGCGTCGTCGGCGCGACCGACGAGAACGGAGCGAAGATCACCGAACGCCCCGTCGGGATCCCCGACCTCCTCGCCACCCTCTACGACCGCCTCGGCCTCGACCCGGACGAGAGCTCGATCAGCGCCAAGGGCCGTCCGATCAAGCGCCTCGAGGGCGGAGAGGTCGTGCGCGAGCTCCTCGCCTAAACCCCGAAGCAACAGGAACATCCCAACCAAGGGGTCAGGTCCAGTATTTTTACCATTTCCGGCGGCGACGCCGTCGCGCGTGCCGATCGCGGCGCGCGAGCGAAATGGTAAAAATACTGGACCTAACCCCTTGGGGTGTTACTTCTTGCGGTTGCTTGGGATGGGGTGGGGCGCTGTACAGGCGACTGCCGCGACCTACCCTGGTCGCGGCAATCAATGTCTGCCGTGTGCTTCCCGGTCCGGCGGCGTTTAAGCCGGTGCGTCAGAGTGAGTCGACCCGTGCTTCCGTTGCACCACGCCCGCACGCGAAGCGGGCGGAGGGATTCGAACCCCCGTCTGGTCGGTGGGCATCACCGGCGTCGATCCGGTGGGCACGGCATGGTTGAGACTCGCACGACAGCTTGATCCGGGCCGCCCCGGGACGCGACTGCGTCCCTGCGTCTGCCAGTTCCGCCACCCCTGCTCGTGGACCCCGAAGGGAGTGATTGCAGGGGGCAGGATTCGAACCTGCACGGGCCGCCCATCTACCCCGTTCGGGGACGATGAAGCTCAGTCTGAGGATTGAGTCTGGGTGCTGTTTCGTGTCCCTCCGATTCCTCGCGGGATCGTGCGCGGGGTCCACCCGGCGGACGACGCCGGGCGGACCACTCGGGGCTCACGCCCCTCACGCATTCGGCAGCGGCTCGAACAGGTAGCCGAGGACGGCGGCGCCCGCCCGGGCGCTGGTGACCTCGGTCTTGCCGTTCGCCTCCTCGCGGGCGAACTTCACCGCCTTGAGGAGCCGGTCGCAGCGATCGACGAGCGCCTGTCGCTTCGGCAGCGGTAGCGCGCCCGACTGGCGGACGGTGCTCCACGTACCGATCGACACGTCCTCGGTGATCAGCTGCGTCTGAGCCGGGTGCTTCTCGGTGGCGTCGTAGAGGACGATCGGACGCTGGACCTTCTTGGTCCGCACCGTCTCGGTCGGCGCCGTCTTGTAGAGGCTGCTGTTCGGGTCGAGGCTCCAGTCCTCCGCCGCGTCCAGCACGGGCGCCTGGCCGAGCAGGGTGTGGATGTCGCCGATCTGCTTCTCGAGGAAGAGCAGGAACGTCGCCGGAACGTCCTCGAGGATCACCCGACCGTCGACGACGATGTCCGCGCGCGCCCGGCAGTTCGCCTCGTCGCGCTGGAAGCTCACGTCGAAGAGGTCCTGGAGGGCCCGCTCGACGCGACCGAGCGCCTCGGTCGCGTTCACCTGGACCCGCTGGCTCTCGGGCGGGAAGGTCTCCCCATCCTCGTCCTTGGCCCGGTAGGTCTTGACGAAGCCCGCCAGCAGGCCGGCCTTCGCCAGCGACTGATGGACCGCGGTGATCTCCTTGTGGGCGTGGCCCTTGGTCCGCTTCTCGACGGACAGGATCTGGTTCAGCTTGGTCATGGGATTCCCCCTCCGGGTCGGTCGCCCGGCGCGGTGGGTCGGCGAGTCTCGCTCGAGCCGGCCTCGTGCCGTCGTTCTCTTGCGGGTTCACCACCGAGGACGATCCCGGGGCGAGCGCGGTGTCGCGAAACAACGCTCCGCTCGAAGTCGTTGACGATTCGTCCGGCGGCGCGTTACAAGCCTTGACTTCATCACGCCAGAAAGAAAAGCAGGAGAACCAAGACCCATGAAGCTGCGCCTCGCGACGTCTCTCGTCACCGTCACCGCCTTCCTCCTCCTCGGCGCCGGCACCGCCGCCGCCCAGGACAAGCCCGAGCCCATCCTGAACGCCGAGGCGCACCTCGCCGGCGACGAGGCGTACGGCAAGGCCGACCTCGTCGGGAAGCTCGACATCATCACCGCCCTCACCAAGGAGAAGCGCCTCGACAGCAACCAGAAGCGCTGGGCGCAGGTCCGGCTGCTGATCGCCGAGGCGAAGGCGAAGGGCGTCTGGGGCGACCTGCCGAAGCTCGCCGGCTGGCTCGGTGCGTTCAAGAAGGACTACAAGAACCCGGTCACGAAGGCGCTCGGCAGCGGCAGCGGCCTCGACGACCTGATCGAGCTCTACGGCACTCGGCGTCTCTACGCCGACGAGGCGTTCCAGAAGGGTGACATCCCCGCGAAGCTCAAGATGATCGCCGACCTCTGGAAGGCGCGCGAGCTCAACCAGTCGATCACCTACTCGCTCACGAACGAGCTCGTCTACCGGCATCTCTCGGCGGCCGGCGACGACATCGACAAGGCGCTCACCATGTTCGGCGAGCTCTACCGCGCGGACGTGATGGTCTGGGATTCGACCGGCGCGATCCACCGGGCGCTCCTCTGGCGCGGGCTCCACGAGAAGAAGGAGCTCGACACGACCGAGAAGAAGCTCGCGTGGATCGGGACCGTCACCGAGCGCAAGACCGGCGACCTGGCCTGGATGATGGTCGGCCGTGTCCGCGCGCAGCTCGTCGTCGACATGGTGAACGACGACGAGGCGTTCACGAAGCTCGACGCGGCGGGCCGCGAGGCGAAGATCGATGAGTGGGTGAAGGCGAAGCTGATCGGCTCGACCGACAAGACGGCGCTCATCGCCGCCTACGGCGCGAAGAAGAAGTAGCGCTCGTCGTCGCGGCCCGGGCGAGCACCGACGGGGACGACTGCCTCAGTCGTCCTCGTCGTCTCCCTCGACGGTCGACCGGAAGAGCTCCTCGAAGTCGACGTCGTCGTCGCTCTCGAGGGCCGCGTCGCGGATCTTGTGCTCGTCCGCCGAGAGCCTCCGGCTCGGGTTGTTCGGATCGATCCGGAGCGACTCGCTCGGCGCCGGGATCGGGATCTCGTCGCTGTCGACGGCGTCGAGGCGGTCGCTCTCGGTCGGGATCGGCAGGTCCATGTCGGTCAGTCGGCGGCTCGCGAGCCGCTTGCGCCGGGCGGCGAGCGTCTCGTTCTCCGGGATGTCCTCGGAGTCCGAGTCGAGCGGGCTGCGGATGTCGGAGTCCGGCTCGACCAGGTCGTCGCTGTCTCCCCGGCTCTCGTCGTCGCTGTCCGAGGCGATCGACAGCTCGTCGTGGCTCTTCACGAGCGGCGCGGTCTCGGCGCGACGGACCCGCCGGCTCTCCTCCTCGAAGACGACGAAGATCGCCTCCCCGGGCTCGCTGTCGTCGCCGACCTCCCCCGGCTCTGCCCGGGCGAGCTCGGCGTCGAGGTCGACCTCCTGGTCGTCGTCGCTGTCCGCGGCCGCGGCGGCGGCCCGCGCCCGCTCCTCCGCCTCCGCCGCGGCGCGACGCTCCGCCTCGGCGCGTTCGGCCTCGGCCCGCGCCCGCTCCTCCGCCTCCGCGGCCGCGCGACGCTCCGCCTCGGCCCGCTCGGCCGCGACGCGCTCGGCTTGCGCCCGGGCGACCTCGCTCGCCTCGCGCTTCGCCCGCGTGATCTCGCTCTCGACGACCTCGGCGCCCGGCGCCTCGTCGACCGGCTCATCGGGGGCCGGCTTCTTGCGCAACGCGACCACGAGGAGGGCGAGGAGGAGGATCAGCCCGATGCCGGCGCCGATCAGGATGCGGGGGTCGAGCCCCGGCGGGGGCAGCTCGTAGCGGACCCCGACCGGGAAGGTGAACTGCCGGCTCTGGCCGTGGACCTCGGCCGTGACGACGAGCTCGAGACCGCCGGGCGCGAACGGGCCCGTGTCCGCGCGCTCGGGGACGGTGCCGACGGTCGTCTGGACCGTCGCGTTCAGGGCGCCGGTCGCGTCGTGGCGTGCGTCGAGGACGGTCCCCGAGATCGACGGGCCGCCCGCGCCGACGCCGGCGGGCCGGACCTCGGCGCCGATGCAGCGCGCGCCGATGGCGCCCCCCGCGATGGCCTGGAAGCGCGCCCGCGCCTTCTCCCCGGGCGCCGCGAGGACCGTGACGGCCAGCGCGTCGACGTCGCGCGTCGCGCCGGCGTCGTCGAGGATGGCGACGAGCTGCACGAAGACGTCGCCGATCGGGTGAACGACCTCGACGCTCGCCCGCGTGCCCGCCTCGATCCGGAGCGGCGGCTCGGGCAGCTCCTGCGCGCCGAGCGTCCACGCGCCAGGCGCGTCCGGCGTGAACGTCCCCCGGTAGGCGCCGTCGCCGGCGCGCGCGAGCGTCACGGCGACCGACTCGCCGCCCGGTCCGCTCGCGGCGATCGAGATCGACGGCGCCTCGAGTCGGCCGGCCGTCACCGAGACGGCGAGCGCGAGGGGATCGCCGACTCCGCCGGCCGCGGCGTCGGTGAAGCTGGCCTCGCCGACCGCCCGGATCGAGACGGAGCCGGTCGCCCCGCCGCCGGCGATCGGCACCGGCGCGACGCCGTCGCGGACGTAGGCGACGGTCCACGCGGCCCGCACCTCGTGCGTGCCGACCGCGAGGTCGCCCGGCGGGAGATCGCCCGTCCCCACGGCGCGGTCGGCCGCGAACGCCATCGGCCCCGCGCCGTCGGTGACCGGACCGGGCGCGCTGCCGGCCGCGAGGACGGCGGCCCGACCGGCGACGGCGAGGCGCGGGTCACGGAGCGGCTCGGCGCCGCCGGCGGCGCGCACCGTCAGCTCGGCGCCAACGGGGCGGCCGGCATCGACGCCCGGCGCGCTCGCGGCGACCGACGCGGCGAACCGGAGCTCGCCGCTCACCAGGCGCTCGAGGGCGAGCGCGCGTCGGGCCGTCACGCGGATCGGGAGCTCCGGGGTCGCGCCCGCGTCGGCGGCCGACCGTCCGGCCGCGACGGCGGCCGCATCGAGCTCGACGATCCGGTAGCGCTCGCCCTCGCCGAAGATCCGCGCGCCCTCGGCGGCGGGGCCGGAGAGCGCGACGTCGAAGTCGGGGTGGTCGGCGATCAGGAGCGCGCGCGCGCCGCGCATCCCCTCGAGGAGGGGGACGGCGATCACCGCCTCGGCGCCTTCGTCGACCGAGCCGACGCCCGCGTCGAGGAACACCCGGCGCGCGCCGCGCTGCCAGCCGCCGCGCGCGAGGAGGCGCCGGATGATGTCGGAGAGGCTCTCCTCGCCGAGCCGGATCACCTCGTCGCTGCCGCGGCCGGCGGCCGAGATCGACTGGAGCACCGGCGTCGACTCGTCGGCGCCGGCCGTCCCGGGCCAGAGGACCGAGATCCGGAGCTGCTCGGGGAGGCCCGGCAGCACCTGTCCGGTGAACCGGGCGAGGGCGGCGGCGGTGAGGGCGTCGCGGTCGGGCACGTCGTCGCCGGTCGAGGTCCGGGCGTCGTCGAGGTAGGCCTCGCGGACGCGCGCGCCCTCGACGACCTCCATCACCCCGTCCGAGAGGACGAGCGCGAGGATCTCGCGGTCGTCCTCGGGCGGGGCGGCGTCGAGCGCCTTCTTCACCGCGAGCTCGAACGCGGCGTTCCAGTCGCTCGCCCGGGCGCCGACCTCGAGGGCGGCGCCGACGGCCGTGACGGCCTTGCCGAGCACCTCGCGCCGCGCGGCCGGGTCGTCGGGCACCGTCGTCGGCGTGAGGAGGAGCGGGTCGTTCTCGCCGGTGTCGAACCATCCGCCGAAGCGGACGACGCTCACCCGTCCCCCGCCGCCGGTGGCGAAGTCGAGGAGCGCCTTCAGGACGGCGGCGCCGGTCCCGCGCGGGTCGTTTCGGGCCATCGATCCCGACGCGTCCACGACGACGATCACATCCGTCGTGCTGCCCTCGTCCGGCGGCGGCGGAGCGGCTCGCGCGGCGATGCCCGTCGTTCCGAGGAGGGAGAGGGCGAGGAGCGGCGCCGCCGCCGCGAGGGCGACCGCCGGTCGACCCGCGCGGGCGCGGGGAGCCGCTCGGGCGCCGGTCACCGCTTCACCTCGACGCGCACGGGCAGGCGTTGCTCGCTCCGACGCCCTCCGTCGGTCGCGACGACGAGGAGGCTCCCCTCGTAGACGCCCGAGGGGAGGTCGCTCGAGACGTAGACCGAGAGCTCGAGGCGTCCGGCCGCGCCGGGCGCGAGCGCGCCCTCGCCGTCGAAGCCCTGGAGTCGCTTCACCCGGACGTCGTAGGGCGGGGCGATCGCGTCGCGGTCGCGGCCGCCCTTGCGCGTCAGCGCGCTCGGGCGGAGCTCGATCTGCGCGTCGCCCTTGCTCTGAACGGTGACCGCGAGCGGCAGGCGCAGCCAGCCCCCCGCGCCGCCGGCGACGCTCAGGGTCGCGGGCGCGCAGGCGAGGTCGAGCGGTCGCGGCTCGACCTTCAGCGCGATCTCGACCGACCGCTCCGGAAGGTCGCCGAGGGTCAGGGCGAGCGAGCCCCGGTAGGAGCCCGAGGCGGCGTCGGCGGAGACCGCCCCCACGTACGCGCGCGTGTCCTCGATCGCCGCCTCGCCCTCGCCCGGCGCGTCGCCCTCAAGGGCGAGCCTCACCTCGCTCCCGTCGCCCGAGGTGAGGACGATCTCGGCGGGCGGCCCGTCACGCCACGGCTGCGGCGGCGTGGTCACGACCCGCGCGAGCGGCCATGTGACCGTCTGCCCCGGCTTCGCCGAGAGGGCCTCGTTCGCGATCTGAACGCCGACGATCGTCACCGAGATCGGCACGACCGTCTCGATCGGCTCGTCGACGTCGGGAGCGCGCCAGGTGAGGACGACCCGATCGGCGTGATCGCCCGTCGCGCTCGCGCGGGCCGGGGCCGCCGCGACCGTGACCTCGACCGTTCCGCCGGAGCTGATCTCGACGCCGCCGTTCTCGACCGCGAGCGGCGAGAGCTCGCCCGTCGGCCCGCTCACGTCGACGACCAGACCCTCCTCGGCGCGCGTGCCGAGCGTGATCGTCTGGCGGACCTCGGCGCCGTCGCCCCAGAGGGGGCCGAGGTCGAGGCGCTCGGGGTCGACGGTGAGGGTGTGGGGGCGCTCGCCCTCGAGGAGGCGGAGCGAGAGGCTCCGCGACAGCGTCCAGGCCTCGCCGCCGTCGGGACCGGCGATTCGCAGACGGGCGGTCGCGGTGAGCGTATCGGGCGCCGAGGCTCCCTGGAGCGGCACGGAGCCCGAGAGGACGACGCGCGTCCCGCCGTCCGCGCCCGGACGCACCGTCAGCGCGCCGGTCGCGAAGACGGCGTCGGACTCGGCGCTCGCGAGCTCGGCCTCGCCCCGGGCGCGCGCGCCGAGCGGCGCGATCGCCGCCGGGTCGTCGGCCTCGATGATGAGGGTGAGCGGCACCTCGGTGTCGTTCTCGTAGAGGTCGCCCGACGGCCCCTCGAGGCGCACCCGGAAGCCGGGCTCCTGGAGGACGACGGACTTCGCGACGGTGCCGCGCGTCTCGACCGTCCACCGGCCGGCCGCCGGTCCGTCGAGGTTGGCGACCTCGATCACGCTCGCGTCGTCGAGCGCGGGCTGTCCCTCGACGGGCGCCTCGGGGTAGCGATAGAAGCCGGCGACGCTCGGCTCGTCGCCTCCGGCGTCGAGGGCGCGGCCGTCGTGGACGATCCGTTCGATGCCGCTCGCGCCGTCTTCACGGGTGAGGGCGAAGGCGAGCCGCCGCGTCCCGGCGAACAGCTCGACGGGGACGAGCGGGCCGCGCCGGACGAGCAGGCCTCGCACCTCGGCGATCAGCTCGATGAACGTGTCGAGGAGCTGATCGGCCGTCTCGACGTAGCGGAAGCTGCCGCCGGTCGCCGTCGCCATCCGCTGGAGGAGCTCGCTCCGGCCGCCTTCGGACAGGGCGACCGCGTGAATCCGCGCGCCCTGGTCGCGGATCTGGCGAAGCTCGGCGAGGACCGGGTCCTCGGGTTGGCCCCGCTTGAGGCGGCCATCGGTCAGGAAGATCACGTCGGTGCCCGGCGGCGCCTCCGCCTCCTCGAGCATCGCGTTGGCCCGCCGGAGCGCGCCGGCGAAGTTGGTCTTCCCCCAGTTCCAGAGATTGGCGATCGCGACGCTCGCCTCACGACGCCTGGCCGCGGTCGAGAGCGAGTTGCACGAGGCGATCACGCGCGCCTGACTGTCGAACGAGACGACGCCGACGTTGTCCCCGTCGGCGGCGAGGGCGACCGCGAGCTGGGCGCCCTGCACGGCGAACCGGTTCGAGTCGGTGATGTCCATGCTGGAGGACGTGTCGAGGACGAGGATCAGGAAGGGGCGCTCGCGCTCGACCGAGCCGACCGCGGCGAGGTTCTGATCGGGGCGGCTCGGTCCGCGGAGGCCGAGCGCCTGACAACCCGAGACGGTGGCGAGGATGACCGCGCCCAGAGATGTGCCGATGATGATGGCGCCGCGCGACCGGCGCCGGGTCAGGGCGCGGCCCGAGCGTCCGGGCGCGGCGGCGACGGGCGTGGCGACGGGCGTGATGGGGTCCATGCGTGCTCGCTCCCCGCGCGCCGGACGGGCGCGTTCGGGGGGATGGGGCGCGCGTCGCGAGGGCGCGCGCCGTGGAGAGGGAGGCTCAACCCGCTAACAGGTATAGCTTTGCCCAAACCCCCGGTCAACGGTGACGGAGGGCGCAACCCTGGACGAGCTGGACGAGGAGAGGGTGAGGCTCAGTCGGCGGTGAACTGCCGCGCGAGCGCGCCGGCCTCGAGCGCCCGCAGCGCCCGGACGGCCCCGTCGATCGAGCCGGTGAGATGCTGGCGACGGTCCTTCGCGTCGGCGTGGTCGACCAGCCAGTGACGGAAGTAATCGGTGGGGTCGCCGATGACGTCGACGAGGTCCGAGACTCGGTCGAGGATGCTCTTGACCTCGGCGGTCCAGCCGTGAGTCCGGCAGTGAATGATGTCGTCGCTCATGGTCCGTGGCCGCCTCGATCGGCGCCTCATGAGGAGGTTATCACGCGTCGCGCGAGCGTCGCAAGTCATGGATTTCCTTTGCAATGGCCTCGCTTTGGTGTACTATTGCGCCAGCTCGGGCTCGCAACTTCTTGCCGCTGCCTTATTTGGGCATTCCGGATGAAGTGGCCACCCGCGCCGCTGGGCCGTCCATGCTCACGCTCACCCGAAAGGTCGACTACGGGCTGATCGCGGTCGCTCACCTGTGCATGCAGGAGGGCGAGCTCGCGAGCGCCCGACACATCGCTCGACACTACGGGATCTCCGAGCGCCTCGTCTCCAACATCCTCAAGGAGCTCGCCCGCGCCGGCATCGTCCGCAGCGTCCGGGGGGCCAAGGGTGGCTACCGGATCGCGATGGCGCCCGAGGCGATCACCGCGCGGATGGTCTTCGAGGCGCTCCAGGGTCCGTTCCGGTTCGCGGTCTGCACCGGGGAGGAGTCGCCCGACGGCGGCGACTGCACGACCTGGTCGTGCTGCCCGGTGAAGCACGCGGTCGGGTTCATGCACGAGCGGATCCAGACGCTGCTCGACGAGATCACCTTCGACGAGCTGCTCACGGCCGACCTCTCGACCCACGCCGCCGCCACCGTCACCGACGACGACGGCCGGATGCAGGTCTAGCCCGGTCTAGCCCGGGCTAGCCCCCTCAGGCGTCGCCCGTCTTCTCCGCCAGCCAGCGAACCACCTGATCCCACAGCTCGCCCTCGAACCCGAGGCCGAGATCGATATCGGGTGGAAACCCGACGTGCCCCCCCTGCTCGGCCCACGCGACCTGGAGGTTGTCGTGGGGGACCGAGAGGTGAGGGCGGACGGTGTGGGCGGCCACCATCGGATCGCGCGCCCCGGGAACGACGAGGACCGGCACCCGGAGCGCGTCGAGGCAGCGCATCGCGCTCGCCTGGTCGTAGTAGTCGGCAGCGTCGCGGAAGCCCCATCGGGGCGCGACGATGCGGTCGTCCCACTCCCAGCACGACCGGATGCGCCGGGCATCGCGGATCGGGAGAGGGACGCTCCGGCGCTCGGCGACGAGGGCGTAGATCTCCTTGAGGCCGGAGAGGAGGTAGTGGCGGTAGAGGTAGTTCGCCGGGCGGTCGAGGTGGCGGCAGGCGGCCGCGAGATCGATCGGCGGGCAGACCGTCGCGACCGCGGCGACGCGCGGGTCGACCGTCTCGGACGCGAACCGGAGCGAGGCGTGGCCGCCGAGGGAGAACCCGAGGACGTTGATCCGCTCGTAGCCGGCGAGCTCGGGGCTGCCGACGGCGGCGTGGATGTCGCTCGTCAGACCGCCGTGGGGGTAGTCGGCGCTTCCGCTCCGGTCGGCGCCGCGAAGGGCGAGGCGGAGCGAGGCGATCCCGATCCGGTCGGCGACCGACGCGGTCCGGCGGCAGTAGTAGCTCTCGGGCGAGCCGCCCATCCCGTGGACGATCACGATCGCCGTCCGCGCGCCGGGCGTGCGGTGGAGCTGGCCCGAGATCGTGATCGGACCGGCCTGCTCGTCGACGACCTGCGCGTGCCACGGCGTCGACGGCGGCGCCGGCTCGCGCCGGATCGCCATGTGGCGGAACGTGGGGGCGATCGTCCAGACGTGCGCGGCGAGGCGGTGGAGCGCGCTCGCGGGCGACGTGGTCGGCGACTCGCGCGCCGCGTCCTCGGGGCGTCGTGGAGACGGCTCAGGCATTGGCGGCGCCTCCTCTCAGGAACGACCAGTAGAGCCAGCCGCCGATCAGCGCGACCTGCGCGAGCAGGATCGCGAGGAAGACGAGGCGAAAGCGACCCTTCACCGTCTTGTGCCGGAAGACGACCATGCCGAGCGCCGCGCCGAGCGACCCGCCGACGAGCGCGAGGACGTGGAGGGTGAGCTCGGGGATCCGGCCGCGGTCGAGTCGGGCGGCCGCCTTGTCGAAGCCGTAGGCGGCGAACGTCACCGCGGTGACGCTCGTGAGCCACGCCCAGTGCATGGGCACGCGGAGGCCGAACGCCACGCCCGCCGTGATGCCGACGGCGGCGAGGATCACGGCGATCGTCCAGCGCTGCTTCGGGCGGCGTTCCATGCGGGCGCGCGGGCGTCAGGACGCCTCGGCCGACGGCGGAGCGTCGGCGGTCGGAGCGTCGGCGGTCGGCGCGTCGGCAGCGGCTCCGTCGGTCCCCTTGGCGGCGGGCGCGGTCTTCGCCTCGGACGGCTCGGTCGAGCCGTCCTTGGCGGAGCCGGCGTCGCCGGGGGCGGGGTCCTTCGAAGCCGGGACGCCCTTCGCTCCCTGGGCGGGCTTGGCCGGAGGGAACTTGATCGCGCCGTCGGCCTTCGCCGACTTCGCCGGCTTCGCCTGGTCGCCGTTCGTCGCGGACTCGCGGAGCTTCGAGGTGAGCTGGGTGCGCTTCGCGGCGTCGGTGAGCGCCTTCCGCCCCTTCATCTTGGCGGTCCGGAGCTGCTGCATCTTCGAGCTCAGCTTGTCGTGGAGGCTGACGACCTCGCGCATCGTGTCCAGCCCCTGGACCGAGAGGTTGGGGGACCGAAGCACCTTCATGAGGCAATGGAGCTCGGTCTCGGTGAGGTTGACCTGGATCAGGATCTCGCCGGGCATCGGACGGCTCCCTCCGCTTCGATCTTCGCGCCTCGTGCCTACCGGTTGGCAGCTTACGCTGATGACGCCATGGGTCAAGAGCAGGAAGACGCAACTCTCGCGCGCCGGGCGCGTCCAACGAACCGAGAGCAGCCCCCGTAGAGTTACACGACGGGTCGGGGGCAGAACGTCGCAAGACCGTCGGAGTGATGACGATGGTGAAGAGCCTGCTACCCCAGCTGCGTTCGACCCCCGCGGTCGAGGTTCGCGAGAAGGCCTACGAGGTCCGACTCCACGTGTCGACGGCCGACCTCACCGGAGGCGAGTCCGGTGACGTCTCGCTCCAGCCGTGGCCGGATCACGTCGTGATCCTCGGCCCCGACGGCCGCGTCCGCGCCCGCGTTCCGATGCCCGTCCGCGTCCGACCCGAGGGCGCCACGGTGATGCTCGACGACGACGGGATCGTCCTCGTCCTGCCCAAGGACCCGCGGGCCAGCCAGCGGCGCCTCGAGGCGGTCCGTGCCGGGCAGGGGCGGAAGCTGACCGCCTGAGTCACGCCCGGTCGTGCCTCTCCCGTCACGCGGCGTTGACCGGAGACAATCCGCGTAATCCGCGCAATCCGCGGTTTTCGTTCTTCCGGCGCAAAACGAGTGGAACCGCGGATTACGCGGATTACGCGGACTTGGAGTTGCCCTGGTCCGGACTCACCGCCGGTGCGCGTGATCCGTTTTCTCAGGAACATCGGCGCCATCCCGGACCGACCGAAGATCACGAGTAGCGCAGCCACCGGATCAGCTCCAACGGCGACGGCGGCTTCCCATACATCAACACGCCCACCCGGAAGATCTTCGCCGCCGCCCAGACCATCACGAGCATCGCGGCGTAGCCGACGCCGAGGCTCAGCAGGATCTGCCACACCGCGACCGGCTCGGTCCCCGCGATCCGGATCACCATCACGAACGGGATCAGCGGCGGGATGAAGCTCGTCACCGTCGCGAGCCACCCGTTCGGCGAGTCGCTGATCGGCAGCCAGAGCAGGAGCGGGATCATCAGCAGCATCATCGCCGGCGTCATGAGCGACTGCGCCTCGCGCAGCTCGTTCACCGCGCTCCCGATCGCCGCCATGATCGACGCCACCATGAAGTAGGCCATCACGTAGTAGAGGCCGAGCAGGACGATCTGCGTCCAGGTGATGAGGTTCGCGAACGCGAAGGTGCCGAGCGCGACGAAGCCGACGCCGCCGTACATCGAGATCATGACGAGCCCGACGAGCGCCTGGCCGATGATCTTCCCGGCCATGAGCTGCATCGGGCTGACCGCCGAGAGGAGCACCTCCATCACCTTGTTGGACTTCTCCTCGATCGTCGTGGTGAGGAGGTAGTTCGCCCCGACGAACGCGCCCATCCACAGCAGCATCATGAACGCCATCGGGATCAGACGCTTCACGACCTTGGCGGCGATGTCCTCGCGGTGCTCCTTGCCCTCGGCGCCGACCTGGACGGTCTTGGGGGAGCGCTTCCGGGCGAGGCGGCGCACCTGATCGACGTCGAGGCCGGCGGCCTCGATTCGCACGCGGTTCATCGCGCGCCCGAGGGTCGCCTCGAGGAGCGAGGTGTGCTTCTGGTTGGTCGTCTGAGCGACGTAGAGGGTGACCTCGGACGGCGGACCGGTCGCCGCGGGGACGCCCTCTTCGCCGCCCTCGACGGTGATGATCGCGACCAGGTCGCCCTCGCGGAGACGCCTCTTGAGCTCGTCGAGCGCGCCCGGATCGTCGTGGCGCTCGAGCTCGACGTCGATCTCGACGCGGGCGAGGTCCCGGGTCGCCCCGATCGCCTGGTCGCCCGAGAACGACGAGGGCATCCGGGAGGAGTCGAGCTTCTCGAGAGCCTCGTCGAGCGCCTCCTCGATCCGCGCACGGACGGTCTCGGGATCGATCTCGACCGCCGTCGCGGCGGCGATCGCCCCGCCCGGGTCGACCATCGCGACGGTCCCGGCGAGCGGCGGCGGCTTGCGGGTGAGCAGCACCGGCATGGCGACGGCGAGCCCGATCCCGACGGCCGGCGCGAGGACCGCGCCGATGATGAACGCCTTCGTGAGCGCGGTCGCCTTGAACTCGCGCCAGGCGACGGTCATCACCTTGCTCACGCGCGCAGCTCCTCGCGCGCCCGGAGCGCCTGCTGCTCGCCCGCGTTCTCGCGGACGAGGCGGACGAAGGCGTCGTCGAGGCTGACCCGGCGGAGCTCGAGGCGACGGCAGGGGCCGGCGGCCAGGATCGCGCGCATCACCTCCTGCGGGTCGCGGCCGTCGTCGACCTCGACCTCGACGGCGCGCTCCCCTTCGATCGGACGCGTCTCCCGGATACCCTCGATCGCCGCGAGGTCGGCGCCCTCGAGCGGCTCGACGAGGATCGTTCGCGGGTCGAACCGCTCGTGGATCTCGTCGAGGGTCGCGTCGAGCAGCTTGCGCCCGTGGTCGATCAGGAAGAACCGATCACAGATCTGCTCGGCCTGATGGAGGACGTGGGTGCTGAAGATGATCGTCGTGCCGGCGTCGCGGAGCTCGCGGATCAGAGTGTTGACGAGGTTCGCATTGACGGGGTCGAGGCCGCTGAAGGGCTCGTCGAGGATGAGGAGGTCGGGCTCGTGGATGCACGCGGCGACGAACTGCACCTTCTGCTGCATCCCCTTCGAGAGCTCCTGGCATCGCTGACGGCCGACCTCGGGAAGGTCGACGCGTTTCAGCCACCGGGCGATCGACTCGCGCAGCCCCCGCCGCGGGCAACCCTTGAGGCGGGCTATGTACTCGAGGAACTCGGCGACGCGCATCTTGCGGTAGACACCCCGCTCCTCGGGGAGGTAGCCGATCCGGTCCTTGCTCGCGAGGGCCGACCCGCCGAGGACCGAGACGGAGCCGGCGTCGGGGTAGATGATCGACATGACCATGCGGATGGTCGTCGTCTTGCCGGCGCCGTTCGGGCCGAGGAAGCCGCAGAGGCTCCCGCGGGGGACGACGAGGTCGAGCGCATCGACGGCGCGGGTCTCGCCGAAGGTCTTGGTGACGCCCTGAATGGAGATGCAGGCTTCGGTCATGTGGCTCGACGTGGGCGGTCGGGGCGATCGGGTGATCGCGGTCGAGGCGGTCGCGGATGCGGCGCGAGGCGCCGGGAGGACGGGTCGCGGCGACCCGTCGATCGTGGTTCCAGGGGAGCCCCCTGTACTCCATTGTCGCATATCGCGATGACCACCGGAAGCTCGGGTCGTCGCGTCCCCGGCCCCGTGGCCGGCGGCCCGCCCTCCCCTTAGAATGCCCGCCGAGACAGAGATCACCCCCGGATACCGAGACCGTGACCGAGTCCGAGTCCTTCTTCATCCCCGAAGGCGATCGCTTCCGCGCGACCGAGCACACCCGCGGTCCCTGGAGCCCCGACCATCAGCACGGCGGGCCGCCGGGCGCCCTCCTCGTCCGCGAGATCGAGCGGGTGACCGCGGAGGCCGCCGCCGCCGGCGGGGCGACGCTCCGTCCCGGCCGGATCCTCGTCGAGTTCATCCGGCCCGTCCCGATCGCGAGCCTCGCGGTGCGCGTCGAGGACGGCCCCGGCGGGCGGCAGGTCGCCCGCCGCACCGCCTCGCTCCTCGACCCCGACGGCGTCTGCGTCGCGCGGGCCTCGGCGCTGCTCATCCGGGAGAAGGAGGTCGCGCTCCCCGAGCTCCCGCCGCCTCGCGGCGCGTCGCCGAAGCCGCCCGAGGCGTGCGAGCCGTTCACGTTTCCGTTCTTCAGCGACGTCGCCGGCTACCACCGCGCCGTCGAGGTCCGCATCGCCGCCGGCACCTTCGGCGCGGGCCCGGTCACCGGGTGGTTCCGGATGCGGCATCGGCTGCTGCCCGACGAGGAGCCGAGCGGGTGGCAGCGGGTCGTCATCGCCGCCGACAGCGGCAACGGGATCAGCATCGTCTGCGACCCGTCGCGCTACCTCTTCATCAACCCCGACCTCGGCGTCTTCCTCCACCGCGTCCCCGAAGGCGAGTGGGTCGCCCTCGAGGCGGAGTCCATCCTTCGAGACGACGGCCTCGGCCTGGCGGAGAGCCGCCTTCACGACGAGGGCGGCCCGATCGGACGGTCGTGCCAGAGCCTCCTCGTCGACGTCCGCCGATGAGCGACCTCCTCGATCTGTCGCGCGCCGACGTCGAGCGCGTCGCCCTGCCGATGGCCGACGTCATCATCGACGCGGTCGAGGCGGCCTTCCGCGGAAGGACGCCGGACGAGTCGAGATGCCGCCCAAGCCCGGCACCCACCCGCGCGCGGACGCGTCCCACGCGATGCCGGCCTGGGTGCCGAGCCTGCACGCCGCCGGGGTCAAATGGGTGAGCGGCTACCCGGAGAACCAGGCGCGGGGTTGCCCTCCATCAGCGGCCTGATCGTGCTGAACGATGCGGCGAACACGACTCTCAGGGGCTAGGGGACTGTTGCAGAACGAGCGTGAAGCGACGACCATTCGCAGGCTCCTCGCCGTCGCTTCACTCGCGGCGTCTCGCCGGACATCGCCGCGCAGGCCTTCGTTCCGCGGCCTCGCGAACGCCAGACGCTAGCCGTCGAGCGCGCGCAGGTCATCCGCGTGCTCGACGAACGCCCAGAGGACGTCCTCGGCCGAGACGATGCCGACGAGGGTGTCGTCGTCGACGACGGGCAGGGCGCCGATCTTGTCCTGGCAGATGATCTGGGCCGCCTCCCGGACGGTCGTCGCCGAGTCGACCGTCCTCGGTCGCTTCGTCATGACCTCCGCGACGGGGGTCGCCATGAGCTTCTCGCCGTAGGTCTGCCCGAAGTCGCCCCTCTTCGGGTAGAAGGGTCGGACGTCGCGGTCGCTCAGGATGCCGACCAGCCGGCCGCTCTCGATGACCGGGATGTGGCGAATCCGGTGCTCGAACATGATCTCGAACGCGTCCACCACGGGGTCCGTCGGCGCGACGGTTCGAACGTTCTTCGTCATCCAGCGGGCGACGTATCGGGCTTCGGCGCTCATGGGCGGCCTCCTCGTTCTTCATCAGCCGTGAGTCACGTCCCTAGCAACGGCCGCGCCGCGTGGAACGCCCGCCCGGGCCGCGCCACCGCGCCGCGAGCCGCGGAGTTTCTCGCATCGCGGACCGAAATCGCGCGGGGATGGCGGCGCCCGTCCCCGCCCACCTCGGAGTTTTTCGCTGTTTCCGAGTGGCACCGCGTTTGGAAGGGATGTCTCCCGTCCCCGATCGACGGAGGAGACCCCATGGGCGCGGACCTCTCCACCAAGTACCTCGGCCTCGACCTCGACTGCGCGATCATCGCGGCAGCAACGCCGCTGTCGGGGCGGCTCCGCTGCCTTCAGGCGCTCCAGGACGCGGGCGCCGGCGCCGTCGTCATGCAGAGCCTCTTCGCCGAGCAGATCGACCACGAGAACCTCGAGCTGCTCAAGCGGATCGACGTCGACGCGTGCCTGATCGGCGAGGCAGCCTCCTACTTCGACGAGCTCGAGGACTACAACGCCGGCCCGCGGAGCTACCTCGATCACCTCGAGCGGACCTGCCGCACCCTCGAGATCCCCGTGATCGGCAGCCTGAACGCGAGCGAGCCCGGCGGCTGGATCCGGCACGCCTCCCTCATCGAGGAGGCGGGCGCGGCGGCGCTCGAGCTCAACGTCTACGACGTGGCGGCCGACCCGGGGGTCACCGGTGCGGAGGTGGAGCGCCGCTACGTGGAGCTGGTCCAGGCGGTCTGCGAGGCGGTCTCGATCCCGGTCGCCGTCAAGATCGGCCCGGCGTTCAGCTCGGTCGCCAGTATGGCCCGCCGACTCGCCGCCGCCGGCGCGAAGGGCCTCGTCCTCTTCAATCGATTCGTCCACCCCGACATCGACCTCGAGCGACTCCAGGTCATCCCCGACCTCAGCCTGAGCCGTCGCGACGAGCTCAAGCAGACCCTCCGCTGGATCGCCATCCTCCGGGGCCGCACGCCCGCCTCGCTCGGCGCCACCGGCGGCGTCCACCAGGCCGAGGACGTCCTGAAGCTGCTCCTCGCGGGGGCGGACGTCGTCATGATGGCGAGCTCGCTCCTCAAGCGCGGCCCCGCCTGGCTCGGCACCGTCCGCGAGCAGGTCGCCGGCTGGATCGAGGATCGGGAGCTCCAGAGCGTCGAGACCATCAAGGGGATGCTCTGTCAGCTGTCGGTCGACGATCCCAGCGCTTACGAGCGAACCCAGTACATGAAGGCGCTCGTCGGCTTCTCGAAGTCCTTCGCTCGAGCCGACCCGTCGAGTTGAGCCCACGCATCCAGGAGGAAGAAATGCAGGTTCCGATGTCGATCTCGTTCCGGGGCATGGACACCGATGCCGCGCTCGAGGCGCGCGTCCGCGAGAGCGCGAAGAAGCTCGAGCGCTTCCACGAGCGGATCACGAGCTGCGACGTGGTGATCGAGCAGCCGCACAAGAGCCACAAGACGGGCAACCTCTACCACGTCCGGATCGACATCCGTGTGCCCGGAAAGGAGATCGTCGTGCAGCGGCAGCCGGGTCAGCACCACGAGCACGAGGAGATCGGGACGGTCATCAAGGACGCGTTCGACGCCGCCCGCCGACAGCTCCAGGACTGGATCCGGATGCAACGCGGCGACGTGAAGCACCACGAGGCGACGAGCTAGAACGCATTATTCACGAGCCTCGGCTGCGGTCGGCTGCGAGCCCACTGGGCTGCGTCCTCGGGCCGAAATCGGCGCTCGCAGGCCAAAACAGGCCAGCTCGGCCGATTTCGGCCCTACGTCCTTGCCCAGCGGCCTCTCGCTCGACCTCGCCATGATGCTCGTGAATAATGCGGGCTAGAACGCGCTCAGTCGACCTTGATCTTGGGGTCCTTGAAGACGAGCAGCTCGACGCCGCGCGAGGTCCTGATCTCGAGCTCGCCGCGGCGCTTCGACTTTCGGCGCGCGTTGCCGACCTCGGAGAGCGGCACGGCGAACGCGCGCTTGCCGTTGACGAACGCCTCGACCCTGTCCTCGTCGACCTTCGCGACGAGCTCGTACCACTCGCCCTCGACGAGCCGCTCGAGGAACCGGGCCTCGGTCCCCTCGAGCCGCATCTGCTGGCGGGTGAACACCCACTCGAGGGTCGCGTCGGCGCCGTCGACCGGGAGGCTGATGCTCAGGTAGGTGTGCTTCGCGGCGCGCTTGCGGGCGTACGCCTTCGTCTGCTGGACGTAGACCTTGATGCTGAACGTGTAGCTCCGGAGGGGATGGCCGAGGAGGAGCTTCGGCGTGAGGGTGCCGTTCGACTTCTGCTCGACGATCGTGCCGTTCTGCCAGACGAAGCTCCCCTTCGCCTCGAACCCGGCGAGCTCCTGCTCGTCGAGCGGCACCCAGCGCCCCTTCGGCAACTTGCCGTCGGCAGCGGCCGCCCCGCGGGCGTCGGGGATCGGGCCCTCGACGACGAGGCGGTCGATCGTGATCGCGCCGGACCGGAACGAGAGGCCGAGCCGCGGGTCGACCTTGCTCGTCGGGGTGAGCTCGTCGGCGGCCGCCTCGACGACCGTCCCGGTCTCGCTCCCGTCGGAGCCGATCGCGACGGCGCGGAGGCCGCCGCCTTCGGTTCGCTCGATCTTCACCGACCACGGCGTCTCCCGCTCGAACCGCGGGTCGCGCTCACCCTTGGCCTCGACCGAATCGGCATCGCCGCCGCGGACGAGGCGCAGCTCGATCGAGCCGGCCGCCGTCGTCACCTCGAGGCGGACGACGTCGTCGTTCCAGTCGGTCTCCTGGCCCTCGAGCACGACGAACAGCGAGCCGAAGCCGCGGCCCCGCACCTCCCAGCTCGCCTTCGACTCGAACGCCGCCGCGACGACGTGGCGGATCACCTCGTCGCGGCGCACGCCGGAGAGGTGTCCCTTCTCGACCTTCGGCTTCGCGCCCTTGCGGACGTCGAAGTCGCCGAGCTCGGCGACGCGGTCGAAGGTGTAGGTCAGGCGAAGACGTCCCGCCGCCGGCACGACGGGCGCGCCGTGGAAGCGGTCGGCATCGGCGTAGGTGGCCGTCCGGAGCTTCACCGCAAGCTCGTCGATCGTGTCGGCGTTCTCCTTGGCGAAGTCGGTCAGGGCATAGCGCTCGAGCAGCTCCTCGAGCGCCTTCCGCGCCTTCTCCGGGTCGCGCGCGGCCATCTTCTCGGCCTGCCCGAGCAGCTTCTTCGCCTGCTGCTCGGCCTGGGCCGCGTCGCGTCCGGCGTCGCGCTCGCGCTTCTTCTCGCGCTTCTCGTCTCGTTTGTCGCGCCGCTTGTTCGCCCCGTCCTGGGCGTGCGTCGGCCCGGTCGGGATGGCGAGCAGAATCGCGGCAGCAGCCGCGGCGATGGCGTATCGCGTCATCTCGGAGACCCTTCCCTTTCGGCTGCGCGATGATGATGGCAGCTCCCGACCTTCAACGTCCATCAGGAGGAGAGGTTCCGGCAGAAATCAGTCGCGGGGGCGGAACGGGGAGACCCGCCCGAGCTCCTCGTAGAGCTCGCGCTCCCGATCGGTGAGCTCGCCGGGAACGACGATCTCGATCCGCGCGTGCAGGTCGCCGGCGGCGGCGTCCCCGCGGCGCGGCAGCCCTCGGCCCCGGAGCCGAAGCCGACGCCCGCTCGGCGTTCCGGCCGGAATCGCCAGGGTGACCGACCCGCCGCCGAGCAGCGTAAGGTCGACCTTCGCACCGAGGGCGGCCTCCCACGGGGCGAGCGGAACGTCGATCTCGAGGTCGTGTCCGTCGACCCGGAAGCGGGGGTCCGGCCGCAGGCGGACGTTCAGGAGGAGGTCGCCGGCCGGGCCGCCGCCGAGCCCGGTCCCGCCCTGGCCGGCGAGGCGGATCTTCGAGCCGTCGGCGACGCCGGCGGGGATCGTGACCTCGAGGGTGCGCCGCTCGGGCGCCCCGCCCCGGGGGTCGGGGACGCCGAGCTCGATCCGGCGGACGCCGCCGGCGGCCGCCTCCTCGAGGGTGAGCTCGATCGTCGCCTCGGCGTCGCCGCCGCGCCGGGCGGGGGACCCGTGGTGATGGCCGTCGAATCGCCCGCGGCCCCCCATCACGTCCTCGGGCGAGAACCCGCCCCGAGCGCGGCGACCGCCGCCGCCGAAGATCGTCTGGAAGAAGTCGCTGAAGCCGCCCGCGCCGCCCTGGAAGCCGCCGGGGAAGCCGCCCTGGAAGTGGACCTGCCAGCCCCCGGGGATGTCGGAGACCTCCTGGCCGTGTCGGAACTCGCCGCCGAGCCCGTCGTAGCGACGGCGCTTCTCGGGGTCCTTGAGCACCTCGTGCGCCTCGTTGAGCTCCTTGAAGCGCTCCTCGGCGTCGGGCTCCTCGCTGATGTCGGGGTGGAGCAGGCGCGCCTTCTCCCGGAAGGCGGCCTTGATCTCGTCGGCGCTCGCGGTGCGCTCGACGCCGAGAACCTCGTAGTAATCCTTGTAGCGGATGCTCATGTTCGGCTCGGGCTCCCCCTCGGGTCCTGGTCGGACCCCGACGGTTCCTTCACACACCGCGTGCCGGGCGGCGGGTTGCACGATGGGGCCAACCACAACTATCTTTTCCATAGACGGTTGCGCCTCGACCTGCGTCGTCGCCGGTCGGCGGCGCTCGCCCGGGAGTGCCAATCTGTCAGAGCCCCGCCGGCCCGGCTGCCAGCGGCCGGGGCGGCGGTGCGGTGGAGTCGCGTGAGACTCGGAGTCTACGAGATCACCGGCGAGGTCGGCCGCGGCGGCATGGGCGTCGTCTTTCGAGCGCGCGCGCCCTCGGGCGCCGACGTCGCCGTCAAGATCCTCGTCCGCGCGGGGAGCCGCGCCGCGACGCGGTTCGATCGCGAGCGGCGTCTCCTCGCCTCGCTCCGCTCCGAGGATGGGTTCGTCCCGCTCCTCGACGCCGGGCAGACCGACGAGGGTCCCTTCCTCGTCATGCCGTTCCTTCCCGGAGGGACCCTCCGGGATCGCTTCCGGCGCGGCCCCCTCGAGGTCGACGAGGCGGTCGGCCTCGGGATCGCCCTCGGCCGCGCGATGGGACGGGCTCACGCGAAGGGGATCGTCCACCGCGACCTCAAGCCGGCGAACATCCTGTTCGATGGCGATGGCCACCCGATGATCGCCGACCTCGGGCTGGCGAAGCACTTCTCGATCGCCGCGAGCGGGAGCGTCGGACAGCTCTCGAAGACGGGCGAGCTGCGCGGGACGTTCGGCTACATGCCGCCCGAGCAGATCCGGGACGCGAAGAGCGTCGCGCCCTCGGCAGACGTCTACTCGATCGGCGCGATCCTCTACGAGGGCCTCACCGGGGTGCTCCCGCACGATGCCGAGTCGCCGGTCGAGCTCGCCATCGCCGCGCTCTCGGGGAAGATCCGGCCGGTCGGCGATCGCCGCGACGACGTGCCCGACTGGCTCGAGGCGCTCATTCGCCAGTGCCTTCGAAGCGATCCGCGCAAGCGCCCCAAGAACGGCGCGGCGCTCGCGCACGCCCTCCGGGGAGGCGAGTCGTCCGCGGACGAGAGCTCGCCGCGGCGGGCGGCCTCGCCGGCGATCGTGGTCGGGGCGACGGCGGTCGCCGCGTCGCTCCTGACCGCGGGCGCCGTCCTGTTCCTCGGCGGGACGGGCGATCAGGTCGTGGTCCCGATTCCCCCTTTCCCGCCGCCGCCGCCCGGTCCGCCGCCCGGTCCGCCGGATCGGCCGCCCTCGTCGCTCCCGGCGCTCCCCGTCCCCGCCCCGACGCCGGGGTCGCCCGAGAGCCTCGGCCTGTCCTCGCAGCTCGGGAACGTCCGCCCCCGGGCGGTCTGGGGGTCGGGCGCCTTCGGACATCGCGGCGGGATGATCACCTCGGTCGACCTCTCGCCCGACGGCCGGTCGATCGTGTCGGCCGCGCTCAGCTTCACGGCCGAGGTCTGGGACCTCGAGACCGGACGGCGCTCGTTCGCGCTGGCGAGCCCACACGGTCCGCGAGTGTCCGACGCGGTCTACACGCCCGACGGCTCGCGGATCCTGACGATCGGGCAGACCGAGAACGCGCCGAATCAGGTCGGGAAGCTCCGCGTGTGGGACGCGTCGAGCGGCGCGCTCCTCGGCGAGAGCGACGCCCTGCCGAATCACGGCTTCCACATCGCGGTGACCGCCGACGGGCGCCGGGCGGTGGCCACGACCGGGAAGCACGTCCACGTCTTCGACATCACGACGGATCACCCCGAGGAGATCCACTCGCTGCCCGGCTCGGCCGGGCCGCTCGGTCTCGTCCCGGGCGACCGGGAGCTCGTGGTCGTGGGCGCGGACATGCTCCGGCGGTTCGAGCTCGAGACGGGCGACCCGCTCGGATCGATCCCCGCGCCGTCGAACGACGAGCGCCCGCTCGTCATCACTCCGGATGGAAGGCGCGTCCTCCTGACCGTCCCGAAGCCCCCGTTCGACCCGCTCCTCCTCGAGCTCGAGACGGGCGAGGTCGTCAAGCGCTACGGACCGGAGCCCGACTACGTCCGAGGCCTCGACGTGAGCGCGGATGGGACGCGCGTCATCACCGCCAGCAACGACGGACGGCTCCGGCTCTACGACCTCGAGAGCGCGACCCTGATCCGCGAGATGCCCGGCCACTTCGGCTGGGCGTTCAGCGTCCGGCTCACGCCCGACGGGCGCCACGCGATCTCCGGCGGCAACGACTCGACCGTCCGGCTCTGGGACCTCGAGACGGGCGAGGAGCGCCCGTTCGTCGAGGGCGACGACGGCCACTGGGGCGCCGTGTCGGGGATCGCCTGGAGCGAGGACGGGACCCGCGTGCTGACCGTCGGCCACGACGGCGTCGCCGCCGTGCGCGACCCGAGCACCGGGGGTCGGATCGAGGGGCTCGGGGGACGCGTCGAGCGGCAGGCCGCGCTGATCTCGCGGACCTCGCCGGCGCTCGAGCACCTCGTCGTGGCGAGCGAAAAGGGGTGCTGGACCCTCGATCTGACGACCGGGGCCGCCCGCCCCCTCGAGAGCCAGCGCGTCATCGCCGCCGACATCTCCGCCGACGGTCGCGCCGTCCTCTCGCTGCTCGACGGCTCGATCGTGGAGCACGCGCCGGACGCGACCCGTCGCATCCTCCGCGGCCCGCACCCCGATCAACGCCTCCACGCCACCGGCGTGCACCTCGTCCGGCGAGGCAACGGCGAGTCGGCCGCCCTCGCCATCACGGCAGGGGGCGGCGTCCAGAACTTCATCCTGCCCGAGGGGAACGCGGCCGAGCCTCGATCGCTGCAGCTCGGGATCATCCCGGTCACCTCGGCGCTCGCCCGGGCGACCGGTCGCCTCCTCCTCGGGGGGATGAACGGGGAGGTCGTCGCCTACGAGCTCGGGGAGCTCCGCCGCCTCGACCTCGGCGGCCATCGATCCCGCATCGCGAGCGTCACGATCACCCCCGACGGCCGGCGCGGGGCGAGCATCGACGCGGCCGGCGCCATCGTGGTCTGGGACCTCGAGGGCGGCCGCGCGATCGACACGATCATTCCGGGTCGGTCGCCGGTCGCGAATCGGCCTAAGGCGATCTCGATCTCTCCGGACGGACGGACCCTCGCGGTCGGCACCTGGTCCGGGCAGGTCGTCCTCTTCGCCCTCCCGCGTCGCGTCGAGCCGAGATGAAACCGATAGAGGAGACGGAGCCCGCCCTTCGCGATCGCCTTCGCTCGTAGGGACTACCCGCAGGAGCCCTCGATGGTCATCTCGCTCGCCGACGCCCTCGCCGCCCTCCCCGACATCCGCGCCCGTCTCCACATGAAGGCGCCCGGCGCTAGCGTCCGCGACGTGACGACCGACAGCCGCGCGGTCGAGCGCGGCTCCATCTTCGTCGCGATCCGCGGGACGGCCGTCGACGGCCGCCGGTTCATCCGCGACGCCGTTCGTCCTCGTCGATGACGCCCGGTCGGCGGCCGGGCGCCTGGCGTCGCGGTTCTTCGGCGAGCCGTCGCAGACCGTCTCGACGATCGGGATCACCGGAACGAACGGCAAGACGACGACCGCGTGCATGACGGCCGCGATTCTCCGCGCCGCCGGCGATCGCCCGGGAGTCCTCGGCACGATCGGGATCGAGTCGCCGGCCGGACACCGCCCCGCGCCGACGACCACGCCGGACCCGGTCACCATCCACGAGGTGCTCGCCGAGGTCCGCGACGGCGGCGGCCGGAGCGCGGTCATGGAGGTGAGCAGCCACGCCCTCGAGCAGCGCCGGGTCGCCGGCGTCCGGTTCGCGACCGCCGTCTTCACCAACCTCTCGGGCGATCACCTCGACTACCACGGCGACATGGACGCCTACGCCCGCGCGAAGCGCCGCCTCTTCGAGCAGCTCGACCCGCGCGCGACGGCGGTGCTGAACGCGCGCGATCCCGCGGCCCGGTTCATGGCCGAGGGGAGCGCGGCGCCGGCCGTCTTCTACGCGATCGATGACGGCGCCGGCGGCGCCCCGGGCGCCGGCGAGCCGGCCGTGTCCGCGCGCGTCCTCGACACGAGCCTCGAGGGGAGCCGCCTCGCGATCCGCTTCGTGAACGGCGACGAGATCGAGGTGATGCTGCGCCAGCCCGGGCGCCACAACGTCGAGAACGCCCTCGCCGCGGCCGCCGCGACCCGCAGCGTCGGCGTGCCGCTCGCCGCGATCGCCGCCGGTCTCGAGGCCGCCTCGACCGTCCCCGGTCGGCTCGAGCGGGTGAGCCCGCCCGGCAGCCCGGCCGTGCTCGTCGACTACGCCCACACCGACGACGCCCTCCGCAACGTCCTCGGCGCCGTCCGGCCGCTCACCCGGGGACGCCTCGTCGTCGTCTTCGGCTGCGGCGGCGACCGCGACCGGAGCAAGCGCCCCCGGATGGCGGCGGTCGCCGAGGCGGGCGCCGACGTTGCGATCGTGACGTCCGACAACCCGCGGAGCGAGGATCCCTCCGCGATCATCGACGAGATCCGCACGGGCTTCGAGCATCCCGAGCGCCACGCCGTGCGCGTCGACCGCCGCGAGGCGATCCGTCACGGCATCGAGTCGCTCCGCGCCCCGGGCGACGTCCTCATCGTCGCCGGCAAGGGCCACGAGGACTACCAGATCACGGCCGAGGGCACCGTCCACTTCGACGACCGCGAGGAGGCCCGCCGCGCGCTCGCCGAGCTCTGGGGCGGCCGCCGTCCCGAGGCCGCGATCCGCGAGGCGAGCGACTCGTTCCAGGCGCGCTCCGCCGGCTGACCGCGGCGGCGGCTTCGCCTTCGGCGAAGAGGTCGTCACCACGGAGGCACGGAGGACACGGAGCATCTTCTGCCCGGCGCGGTCTCTCTCGAGGCGACCACGACCCGACGCCGGGGAGACGTGGTCGGACCGAAGCCTCTCCGTGGCTCCGTGCCTCCGTGGTTCCTTCCATCATGATCACCGCGTCGTCACCCGGCAGACCCGCATCGAGCTCGGCGGAGACGAGGCGCGCTCCGTGGCCTCTCCGTGTTCTCCGTGTCTCCGTGGTGACATCCTCAACGCGCCGGCCGGACGAGGTGCCGCGTCGTCGACGCTAGCCCGGCGAAGAGCCTGGCGGCGGCGGCTCGAGCCGGGTCGGGTCGGACGCACCGGTGGTGATCACGGTCGCCTCCTCCGTCGCCGCTCGAGCTCCGGCGGCGGCGCCGGCCGTGATCACCGTCGGGGCGCTCGCCGCCGGCGAGGTCGTCTCGGCGATGTCCGGCTCGACCTGGTCCCACCAGGCTCGCGCCCCGTCGGTCGTCCAGCCCTCATCGAGAGAGCACCCGGCGAGGGCAGCCTCGAGCTCGCGGGCGTTCGCCGGGCGCTCGGCCGGGTCCTTCGCCAGGCAGCGCAGGACGATCCGGTCGAGCGCGTCGGGAATCGCGTGCGGCCCGCCGCGGGCGCTCGGGGCGAGCGGCTCGCGGTTCATGTGGGCGACGAGCATCTCGACGAGGCTGCCCGCCTCGAAGACGGTCCCACCGGTCAGCAGCCAGTAGAGGACGCATCCGAGGGCGTAGATGTCCGCCCGGCCGTCGACGACGCCCTTGCCGGACGCCATCTCGGGAGCCATGTAGGATCCGGTCCCGAGGACGCTGCCGGCCTTGGTGAGCTTCGTCGAGTCCTCGTCGTCGGCCTCGGCGCTGTCGTCGGTGACGAGGCCGAAGTCGAGCAGCTTGACGAAGTCGACCGTCCCGCCTAGACGACAGACGACCAGGTTCGCCGGCTTGATGTCCCGGTGGACGAGCCCGTGCGCGTGCGCCTCGCCGAGCGACTCGCACGCCTGCCGGATCAGATGGACGGCGCGGGCCGGCGGGACGGCGCCGTGGCGCTTCACGAGGTCGTCGAGGTCGAGCCCGCTCAGCAGCTCCATCACGTAGTAGAGCGACCCGTCGCCGCTGACGCCGTAGTCGTAGAGGGCGACCGTGTGCGGGCAGCGGAGCGCCGCGGTCGCCCGCGCCTCGCGCTCGAAGCGAGCGAGGATCGCCTCGCGGTTGCTCCCCGCCTCGAGGAACGCCGGGCGGATGAGCTTGATCGCCGCGGGGCGGCGGATGAGGGCGTGCTCCGCCCGCCATACCTCGCCCATTCCGCCCGCGCCGATCTTCTGGACGAGGACGTAGCTGCCGAGCCGGTCGAGCTGACGCTTCGCATCGGTCACGCTCTTGCCGAGGTCGTGGACGATCGTCGCGGGCACCATGGCCAGGCCGGCGCAGAACGCGACCGGAACGAACGTGAAGACGAGCGCGTCGCTCGGGGGGAGCGGTTTCCCGGCGAGAAGCGAGATGCCCAGGACGATCGGCAGCATCGAGAACGACACGGCCGCCGCGCCCGCCGCCTTGCCGCGCGCGACCGGCACGAGGAGCGGAAAGAGAACCAGCCAGAGGCAGAGCCAGGGGATCCGGCTCATCCCGGTCGGGAAGGGCTCGACGGGGAAGAAGAGCGGGATCGAGAGGCACAGCGCCCCGACGACCTGGAAGACGAGGGCGACGTCGAGGAGCAACGCCGGCTTGATGTCGGGGCTCCGGCCGAGCGCCCAGAGACCCATGGCGAACGAGCCGAGGGCCATGTCGATGACGATGACGCTGGCGAGCTCGCCGGGCGTCTTGGTCTCGAGGACGAAGATGTTCAGCGCGATGACCGCGAGCGAGATCACGTTCGCAATGGCGACGATCAGGCACGTCCGCCCGAGACGCCGGCGCGCGTCGTCGAGGACCGTCGCGCCGAGGGTCTGAGTCGACGCGCTCGGGGTCTGGCTCGAACCCTGGATTCGGACGTCCATGGTCGCCCCCGTTCCACCGGGAGTGTAACGGAGAGAGCGAGATACGACGAGCGGCGTCGCCGGTCCAGGCGTCCGCCGAGGGCCCCGCCGAACCGTCGCCTCGTTTGTGGGCAATGTAGCGGAAGGCTATAATCCCCGCGGGGGTGGAAGGTCGGGGTTCGTACGTACGGAGACCGCGTCCGCGCGGTCGGGGGTCGGTCGCATTTGGCCACGGCGGTCCGCGAAGAGATCATCCGCCGCCTCCTCGTCGAGCGGGGCCTCGTCACGCCCGACGTGATGGCCGAGCTTCGCCGCGAGCAGGCCTCGCGCGTCGAGCGGGGCGAGGCCGCGCCGCTCGCTCGGATCGTCATCCAGCGGCAGCTCGTCGGCTCCGACGACCTCGCCGACGTCCTCCGCGAGAGCGAGGCGTTCGCGTTCGTCTGCCAGGGCTGCAACGCGCGCGTCTCCGTCGACGACGTCGGCGGAAACGAGTGCCCCCGCTGCGGCCGCGGGCCGCTCTCGCTCCAGCGCATTCCGGGGAGGCCGTCGCCGCAGGACGGGACGGTCGCTCCGGGCGGCACGGTCCGCTACCGGGGCGGCGTGCCCGTCGGCGGCAACGGAAGCCGCGGACAGCAGCGTCCGTCAGCGACCCATCGCCGCACCCAGCCCGCGGCGGTCGCGCCGCCGTCTCCCGGCCCTCCCGGCGGCGCCTTCGATCATCCCACGTCGCGCCAGCCCGGCGCCGGCACCGCCGGCCACGGATCCGCGCGCTTCCGGCCGGGCGGGGCGTCGGGGCCGGGCCGCGCCGCGATCGAGCTCCACGACTCCGACCGCCACCGGGTGCCACCGGCGCTCGCCCTCCACGACTCGGACCGCCGCCCCGCGGTCGCGCCCGGCAACGTCGCCGACGGCCGCCGCTTCCGGTCGGGGCCGGCGCCCGCGGGGGTCGCCGACAGCGCCCGGTTCCAGAGCGGTCAGAGCGGTCGCGGCACCCGCCACGAGACCGCCAGCCCCGAGCCCGGCAACTCGCCGAACGGATCGGGCTCGACGATCGCGCGCGGGGCGATGCCGCGCGAGCTCGGTCCCTACGAGCTCGTGCAGGAGATCGGTCGCGGCGGCATGGGCGTCGTCTTCAAGGCGCGCCAGGTGGCGCTCGACCGCGACGTCGCCCTCAAGGTGCTCCTCGCCGGGCCGTTCGCGAGCGAGCAGCAGCGCAAGCGGTTCAAACGAGAGGCGGAGATCGCCAGCCGGCTCCGCCACCCCGCGATCGTGCCGATCCTCGACTTCGGGATCGTCGACGGCCTCCACTACCTCGCGATGAACTTCGTCGAGGGCCGGCCGCTGACCGACCTGATCCGCAGCCGGACGCTCGACATGCGGGCGGCCCTTCGGATCGCGCGCGAGGTCGCCCTCGGGCTGCACCACGCCCACAAGGACAGCGTGATCCATCGCGACGTCAAGCCCGCGAACATCCTGATCGACGCCGACGGTCGCCCCCACATCACCGACTTCGGTCTCGCCCGACGGATCGACGGCGAGGAGTCGACGGCGCTCACCCAGACCGGCAAGGTCATCGGCACCCCGTTCTACATGTCGCCCGAGCAGACGCAGGGCCGTCGCGACATCGGCGCGGGCACCGACGTCTACAGCCTCGGCGTCGTCCTGTTCGAGATGCTCGCCTATCGGCGCCCGTTCGAGGCGAACAGCAGCTTCAGCCTGATCGAGAAGATCCTCAACGAGGAGCCCCCGGCCCTCGACGATCAGAGCGGCAGCCTCGAGCGGCTCGTCGACCGCGAGGTCAACACGATCGTCCAGAAGGCGCTGGCGAAGGACCCCGACGCCCGCTACCGGACCGCGCGCGAGCTCGCCGAGGACATCGATCGCTACCTCCGGGGCGATCCGATCCTCGCGCGTCCGGAGAACGCGGTCGAGAAGGCGTTCCGGAAGGTGAAGCGCCACAAGGCGGCGATCCTGGCGGCCGCGGCGAGCGCGCTCGTCGCCCTCCTCGTCGGCCTGACCGTCGCGAGCCTGCTCGGTCCGCGCCCGCCCGAGGGAGGCTCGAGCGCCAACGGCGGCGGGAACGGCGGCGGCGCCGGAGGCGCATCGACCGGCGGCAACGGAGGCGGCGCGACCGGCGGGGGCACCACCGGCGGGGGCGGCACCGGCGGCGGCGGCACCGGAGGCTCGAGCGCGACCGAGGTGGCCTCCCCGGCGAAGGAGAAGGTCGACGCCGCATTCCGCGAGGTGCTGATCGCCGAGACGACGCCGAGTCGCCCCGAGCGCGTCTCCGCGGTGGGCCGGGCGCTCGAGATCCTCGACGCGGCGTTCTCGCTCGACCCCGAGGAGCCGGCCGTCGCGCTCCTGCGCGCGCGCGCCCATCGCCTCCAGGGCAAGTGGCGGGAGGCGGCCGACGCCTATCGCGACGCCTACGAGCTCGACGAGACGTGCACGTTCGCGCTGTATCAGCGCAGCCGCTTGCTCCTCAACTCGCTCCAGGAGCCGCGCGCGGCGATCGCGGCGCTCGAGCGCCTGGCCGCGGGCGCGCCTCCGCTCGGGACGGTGACGTCCATGGGCGCCGGGGCCGGTCACGGCGAGGCCGGCGGCAGCTCCGTCAGCCGCTCGCTCGTGCCGCCGTTCCCGCCCGTCATCTACCGGATCCTCGGAGACGGCGCCCTGCGTCTCTTCCGCGACCGCGACCGCGAGGGAGCGCTCGCGCGCACCCGCGAGGCGCAGCGGATCTCGTCGGACTGCGAGGACATCTACCTCCTCGAGATGGTGCTGCACCTGCTGCCGGGCCGGGAGAACTTCGACGCCGCCCTCGACAGCTCGCGCAAGGCGCTCCAGGTGAACCCGCGGAGCTGGCGGGCGATGTCGAACCGCTCGGAGGTGCTCGCCCTCCTCGGCCAGCACGCCGAGGCGCTCGACACCCTCCAGCGGGCGCTGGTGATCGAGCCGGGCAGCCCGAAGCTGCTCCGTCAGCGGAGCAAGCTCCTCGGGGTGTCGGGTCGGTTCGAGGAGGCCGCGGCCGACCTCGCCCGGGCGATCGAGGACGACCCGCTCCGCGACGCCGAGAAGGCGCTCGAGGAGCAGCTCCGCCTCGCGGACTACTACCGCTACGCGAACGCGAACGACCGGGCTATCGCGGCCTGCGAGACGGCCCGCCGGCTGGCGCCCGCCTCGGCCGACCCGTGGGTCGCGCTGAGCCGCGTCCACGGGCGGAGCCGTCGGTTCGACCTGGCCGTCGAGGTGCTCCAGGAGGCGCTCCGGACCGGGGTCGACGACCTCGAGTCGGTCTACAAGGAGCTCTTCACGATCTACAAGGAGCAGGGGACCGAGAAGGACGTCGACGCCCTGGTCGCCGACTACATGAAGCGCGACGACGGCGCGCGGGCGGAGAACCTGGCCGGCCTCATGTATGCCCTGCGGGGAGAGCTCGAGAAGGCGCACGGCCACTTCGAGGAGGCGATCCGGAAGGACCCGACCCTCGTCGAGGCCTACCAGCACGTCGCGAAGTCGCTCTGGGACCTCGGCCGAAAGACCGAGTCGCTCGCGGTCGCCGACCGGGTCATCCAGGCGGCGCCGAGCGATCCGGAGGCGTGGCTGACGGCCGCCCTGATCCGGAACATGTCGAAGGACCTCTCGGGCGCGATCGCCGCGGCCGAGAAGGCGGTCCGGATGGACCCCGAGGTGGACGACGGGCGGGTCTTCCTCAGCCTGCTCTACATGCAGTCGGGCCGCCCGGCCGACGCCGAGCGCGAGGTGCGCGCCGCGCTTCGCCTGGCGCCGGACGACCCGAACCTGCTCATCGCCCTGGCCCAGATCACCGACCGGCGCGACCCGCGCGAGGCGGAGCGCCTGATCATGCAGGCCGCCATGGCCGCGCCCGACAAGCCGGGGCCGCTCGGGGTCATGGCGATCATGTACATCCAGAACCGGCGCTACGAGGAGGGGCTCGCGGTCGCCGAGCGGGCGCTCCGGCTCTCGCCGCAGGACGGCGACCTGCACGCGACGAAGGGGATGGCGCTCTTCCGGATGAAGCAGTTCTCGGCCGGGCGCGACTCGATGCTCGCGGCCGAGGAGCACGGCTGCTCCGGCACCGAGATGTCGACGGTCTACTTCGTCCTCGGGCTGTGCGAGGAGAACCTCGGCAACATGAACGAGGCGCATCGCCGGGTGCGGCAGGCGCTGAAGAGCGATCCCGAGTTCGAGCCGGCGCAGCGCTGGCTGATGGAGAAGGACGGTCGCGCCCCACCGGGCGGCGGCCGATAGCACCTGTCGAAACGATCCCATCGAACCAACCAACCGAGAGACACCACGGGGGAAGCTCATGGGGGACGGAAGCGACGCCGCGCGCGGCGGCGCCGGAGAGCGGAGCAGCGCGCTCCTGGCGCGGGCGAAGAAGCGGATTCCGGGCGGCGTCAACAGCCCCGTCCGCGCGTTCGGGGCGGTCGGGGGCGAGCCGCCGTTCATCGCGAGCGGCGAGGGCGTGCGGATTCGCGACGCCGACGGCCACACCTACATCGACTACATCGGGAGCTGGGGCCCGCTCCTGTTCGGGCACGCGGCCCCGTTCGTCCTCGACGCGGTTCGGGAGGCGCTCGTCCACGGCACGAGCTTCGGCGCGCCGACCGAGCGCGAGGTCGACCTGGCCGAGGCGATCTGCGCGGCCGTGCCGAGCGTCGAGGCCGTCCGCCTCGTCTGCAGCGGCACCGAGGCGACGATGACCGCCCTCCGCCTCGCCCGGGCGTTCACCGAGCGCGACGGGGTGATCAAGTTCGAGGGGTGCTACCACGGCCACGCCGACAGCTTCCTCGTGAAGGCGGGGAGCGGCGCGGCGACGTTCGGCGTCCCGACGAGCCCCGGCGTGCCGGCCGACCTGGCGAGGCTGACCCTCAACGCGCGCTTCAACGATCTCGACAGCGTGAAGGCGCTCCTCGACGCCGGAGCCGCGGGCGAAGGCCCCGCGGTCGCGGCCGTGATCGTCGAGCCGGTCGCCGGCAACATGGGCGCGGTGCCGCCGGCCGACGGCTTCCTCGCGGGGCTGCGCGAGCTGACCGAGAAGGCGGGCGCGCTCCTCATCTTCGACGAGGTGATGACCGGCTTCCGCCTCGCCCGCGGAGGAGCGCAGGAGCGCTTCGGGATCTCGCCGGACCTCACCACCATGGGCAAGGTCGTCGGAGGAGGCTTCCCCCTCGCGGCGGTCGGCGGGCGCGACGACGTCATGCGCCGCCTCGCCCCCGAGGGCCCGGTCTACCAGGCGGGGACGCTGTCCGGGAATCCGCTCGCCGTCGCCGCGGGGCTGGCGGTGCTGCGCGAGATCGAGCGCCGCGGACCGGCCCTCTTCGATCAGCTCGAGACGAGGAGCCAGCGCCTCGCCGACGGCCTCCGAGCCGCGGTGAGCGAAAGCGGCGTCCCCGCGAACGTGAGTCAGCTCGGCTCGATGGTGACGGTGTTCTTCAACCCCGAGCCGGTGACCGACTGGGACGGGGCGGACCGGTGCGACCGCGAAGCGTTCGGCCGCTTCCACGCGGGCATGCTGAAGCGAGGCGTCATGCTGCCGCCGGCCCAGTTCGAGGCGTGGTTCGTCTCCGCGGAGCACGGCGAGGCCGAGATCGACGAGACGATCGCGGCGGCGAAGGCGACCCTCGCGGAGATGGCCGCGGGCTGAGCCCGTGACATCTCCCGACGAGACGCCCGCGCCCGCGAAGCCCGCGCTCCCGGCCCTCGGGCCGGCGCTGGGCGAGGTCCTCCTCGTCACGGGAGGCACCCTCGGGCTGCTCCTCGCCGCCCGCGCGATCCTCGGCGACTGGAACCAGTGGTTCATCCTGCTCTGGTTCGTGATCCCGGTCGCGCTCGCCGTGCTGCGGGGCGAGGACCCGATCATGACCTTCGGCCTCGCGCCCGAGCGACCGCTCCGAGGGCTCCTCGTCGCCCTCGCCCTGAGCGCCACGCTGCTGCCCCTCTTCGCGATCGGAGCGACCGCCTACCTGACGGGCGGCGAGCGCTTCCTCGCGTTCGACCTCGAGCTGGCGACCAAGACGCTCGCGAACCACCTCGTCCTGGTAGCCCTCCACGAGGAGGCGTTCTTCCGCGGCTACGTCCAGGGCAAGCTCGAGGGCGCGCCGAGCAACAATCGTCTCGGCGCCGACGATGACGACGGCCCTCCGAAGGCATCGCTCGGCCGCGTCGCCATAGCGTTCGCGGTGACGGCAGTCCTCTTCGGCGCCTACCACCCGATCCTCGAGGGAAGCGACCTCTCGAGAATGAACACCGCGCTGCCCGGCCTCCTCTTCTGCCTCCTCCGCCACCTCTCCGGAGACATCTGGGCCGCCGTCCTCTTCCACGCCGCGTGCAACGCCGTCCTCTTCGGAGTGCAGGGCGGACTGGCGGGCTGACGTCGCGTCCCCAATGACGTACTGGTGCGTGAGGAGCCTCTGGTGTGAATCGAGGGGTCAGGTCCAGGAATCACACTACCGATCCGTCGAAGCCACTCCGGTGACCTGGGCCCTCTGGAGTGACCTGGCCCCACTGGTGTGAATCCTGGACCTGACCCCAGGAATCAGCCCGCGCCCGCCGCGTCGCTCGAAGAGTTCGACGGCCTGCCTTTCCATCGAGCCGGGCGGTCTCGATGCGCGGTCGGCGCCCGCTGCCGAACCTCGGATCCCATCGCTACGAGCCAGCCCGCGGGGGCAAGAGTACGAGCCTCACCCGCGGGCGTGGCCTCCGGAATGCTATCCACTCGCGGTCGCCCGAAGCCGGCGCCGTCTGTTGCGCGGCACAACGGCGCTTGCCGAGCGCCGGTTCCACGCGCGCATCTCGTCCGGACGGCCGGTCGATCAGACGAGAGCACGATCCAGGGACTCCCGCGGTCGTTCGACGATGAGGGTTCCGTCGGGCGCCTTCCCCGAGATCTCGATGATGCCGTCGGTCTTGAGCCGGTGATGGCCTCGACAGAGGGGAGCGACGTTGTCCGGGTCCCAGCGCCGCTCGGGAGCTCGGGATCGCG
>JAJDCQ010000166.1 GCA_029260755.1 Planctomycetota bacterium
GTCGGTGAACTTCGTCTGCCGCCCGTGGTGCGCCTCGGGCGACTACTGGGACGTCTACTGGGACCTCACCCGCTCGGTGAAGGAGAAGTTCGACGAGGCGGGCGTCTCGATCCCGTTCCCGCAGACCGACGTCCACGTCCATCAGGTCGCGGCGGCGGCCTCGTAGAGTCCGTAGGGCTATCGGGTCCAATGGTCTCGCCTTCGGCGAGCAGATGTCACCACGGAGGCACGGAGAACACGGAGAATTCACGGAGCACGCGCCGAGCGCTCGAAGACCCGGATCCCCTCCGAGGCTCCTCCGTGCTCGGTGCCTCCGTGGTTTCATCCCCTCGGCGGAGGCGAAGCCAAACCAACCCGGGCTGAGCTGGTCGCGTCTCTCTCCGTGAGTCCTCCGTGCCCTCCGTGTCTCCGTGGTTTCATCCTCTTCGCCGAAGGCGAAGCCGGTGGGGCCGCGGTCACCTGAGCCGCCCCTGGGGCCGTCAATCGTCCCCGAGCGCCTCGAGCTCCGACTCGAGCTGGAGGACGGCCGCCGCGTCGGCCGCCGCCGCCGCCAGTCGCGTGTCCCGCAACGCGATCTCGGCGCGGCGCTCGAGCACCGTGATCCGTTCCCGGAGCAGCTTCCGCTCGTCGCCCCGGCCGCGTGGGCCGGGGCGCGTCGCCTCGAGGAGGGCGAGGGCCGCGTCCAGCTCGGCCGTCGCCTCCTCGAGCCGGTCGCGCGACTCGAGGAGGCCCGCCCGCTCGCGCCGGAAGATCGCCAGGTTGCTCCGGTAGAGGAACCGCGACGGCCCCTCGAGCTCGGCGAGCGGCGCGGACACCTCGATCGCCCGGCCGAGGTCGTCGATCGCGAGGTCGGGCTGCCCGAGTCTATCGTGGGCGAGGCCGCGGCGCTCGAGGCTCAGCCCGAGCCAGAACGTCGCGTCCTCGACGCGTCCGTCCGGTCCGGTCGCCGCTTCGATCGTCTCGACGATCGTGTCGAAGTCGGCGACGGCATCCCTGGGGCGACCGATCCGCCGGAACAGCTCGGCGCGCTCGAAGTGGTACATCGCGACCTGCGCGACGTCCACCGGCGCCGTCCGAGCGAAGCGGATCGCGACGGCGAACGCGTCGAGCGCCTCGGACGACCGGCCGTGCGCCTCGTGATGCCGCGCGAGGCGGAACGCGACGAGCTGCGCCTCCGAGCCGTGAAACGCCATCTCGTCGGCGAGCTTGATCCCGGCCGCCAGGAGATCGAACGAGGTCGGCGCCTCGTGCTCGACCGGCACCTCGCAGCAAGCCGGCCGGCCGAGCGACGCGAGCGCGCGGGCGACGTCCTCGACCTCGCCGATCACCTCGCCGGCGCGGTCGAGCGCCCACGCCCGATCGGCGCCGGCCCGGGCGAGCGCGGTCACGAACGGCTTCGCCTCGCGCTGCCGCTCGACCGCGCGGAGGGCGGCTCGCGCCGCGCGGGCGAGGTCGGCGCCGACGCGAGCCGCACGCGGCTCGTCGCGATCGATGAGGACGTCGGCGAGGCGCTCCGAGAGCAGCGGCCACGGGACCGCGTTCGGCTCCTCGAGCGCGGCCGCTCGCTCGAGCGCGGTGAGGGCGTCGTCGAATCGACCGAGCTTCTCGAGGACGTAGGCGGCGATCGTCTGCACCCAGGCCGCCTCGACCTCGCTCGCGAGGGCCGCCCGGACCCACGGCTCGGCCCGCGATCGCCATTGCCGGTAGGCCTCCTCGTCGAGCGCGCGCGTGTCGTGACGCGCGACGAGGCGGGCGAGGAGGAGGAGGACGGCCGGCGATCGGAGGGCCGGCCGCCGGGCGACCTCGGCGTCGGCCCGGGCGACGACCGCCGCCTCGTCGACGCGGCGCCAGTGCTCGGCGACCTCGAAGAAGCCGAGCGGGCTCGCGCCGAACGGCTCGAGGAACGCGGCGACGAGGATCGCCCGCTCGAGATCGGCCTCGCCAGCGGCGCCCTCGCGGGCGCGATCGGGGCGCGCCGCGCGAATCAACCCGTGGAGCCGGGCGATCTCGGAAGGGGTCGGCGTGATCGCCCCGGCCGGGGCGCGCTGCTGGAGCGACAGGATCGCGCGGGCCCGCTCGACGTCGCGCTCGGTGGCGGCGACGAACGCCGCGCCCAGAGCGTCGACGAGAACGGGCGGAAAGCGGCTCGCGTCGGCGTCGACGCCGTGGCGCTCGCCCGCGGTGACGAACGCATCGATCGCCTCCTCGGGGCGCGGCGGGGAGGCGGCGATGGCCGCCTCGCCCCGCCGGAGGAGGAGCGCCCCGCGGAGCGGCTCGGCGAGGCCGGGCAGGTCGTAGAGCCTCGCGAACGCCTCCGCGTCGGCGGGCGGCGCGAGCTCGCCGCGGGCGACGGCGGCGGCGCGCCCGAGCAGCTCCTCGTCGGACGGACCGGGCGGGCCGACCGGCGTGGGCGAGCTGGTCCGCCGACCGTAGACGACGACGAGCACGACGGCCGCGACCACGACCACGACGAACCCGACCGCGACGAGCCCGCCGAGGCCGCGTCGTCGCGTGAGGGGCCGCGAGGGAGGTCGCGCGGGCGTCGCCGCGGGCGCCTCGCCCGAGGGAGGAGCGATCGGGACGGTCGGCGCCGAGGCGACCGCCGTGTCGCGACGAGGGCGCGCGTCGGACGGCGGCGGCGCCCACTCCGCCGTGGGCGAGGTCAGATCGGCGGCGCCCTCCATCCGCGAGAGCGGTCCCCCGGCGTAGCTCGGCCCGTCGCCGGCGTTGGACGACGACCCGTCCCCGCGGGCCGGGTCGGTCGCCGCGAGCCAGCCCTCGAGCGCCTCGGCGAACGCGATCGCCGAGCGCTGCCGCGCCTCGGGCCCCTTCGAGAGCGCCCGCAGACAGATCGCCTCGAGGGCGGCGTCGATCCCGGGACGGTGGCGGTGGAGCGCGACCGGCTCGGTCTTGATCACGTCGAGGATGACCCGGGTCGTCTCCTGCGGCTTGAACGGCGTGCGCGCCGTCAGGGTGACGTAGAGGAGACCGCCGAGGCCGTAGACGTCGGTCGTCGCGCCGAGGCGCCGGTCGTCGGGGCTGTCGAGCTGCTCGGGCGCCATCCACATCGGCGTGCCGAGCAGCTCGCCGGTCCGGGTCAGGTGCGTCGCGGTCACGTCGAAGGCGAGGCCGAAGTCGAGCAGCCGCGGCCGACCGACCGGATCGATCAGGACGTTCTCCGACTTGAGGTCGCGGTGAATCACGCCCGCCTCGTGGGCGAACTGGATCGCGCGCGCGCACGCGGCGACGAGGCGGGCGGCCTCGCGAGGTGGGTAGGGTCCGTCGCGGACGAGGATCGCCGCGAGCGGCTCGCCCCGGACGTACTCCATCGCGAGCCACGGCCGACCCTGATCGACGCCGGCCTCGTAGATCCGGACGATCCCGGGGTGCGCGCGCGTCCGGAAGAGCGCGTCCATCTCGCGCCGAAAGCGCTCGACCGACCGGCCGGCCTCGTCGCCGGCGAACCGGGGATTGATGACCTTGACCGCGTCCTGCCGTCCGGTCGAATGCCGGGCTCGATAGACCGCGCCCATCCCCCCCTGACCGAGGAGATCCTCGATCACGTAGGGGCCGATCCGGCTACCGCGCGAAAGCACGTGGACGCTGGGCGATCAGCCCGAGCGCGGACGGCCCGGCCCGGGCGGAGGACCGCGCCTCGAGCCGGAGCCGGGCGCCAGGCGCTTGGAGTCGCTCTGGGTCGGCGGGCGGACGTCCGCCAGCCGTGGTAGTCGGCCGGTCACCGGTCGCCGCGCCGGCACGTGCCGGCCCGAGGGTGGGCGGGGGTCCTTCGGGGTCCACGCGTCGCGGTCGAGGCCGGTCCAGCCGGCCGGCGCCGCGTCGGCGCCCCTGGTCTGGATGAGCTCGGCGAGGGCGCGGACGATGTCCCCGTCCCACCACCCCTTCTCGGCCTCCTTGCGGAGGATCTCGAGGGCGCGCTCGGGCGGGCCCGCCTGGAGGTAGGCGCGGGCGCCGGTGAGCGCGTCGAACACGCTCGTGACCGCGATCACGCGGGCCGCGAACGGGATCTGGGCCGCCTGGAGTCGGTCGGGGTAGCCGCTGCCGTCGAGGTGCTCGTGGTGCCAGCGGATCGCCGGGAGGGCGTCGCGGAGCACGCTGATGCGGCGGCACATCTGCCAGCCGCGCTCGGGGTGGCACTTGACCACCTCGAACTCCTCCGGCGTGAGGGCGCCGGGCTTGTTGAGGATCTCGATCGGCACGGCGATCTTGCCGACGTCGTGGAAGAGGCCGGCCCGGCACAGCAGCCCGATCTCCTCGGGGGCGCGGCCGAGGAGCTCGCCCAGGGCCGCCGAGAGGCGCGCGACGCGCTCGCTGTGGGGCGCCTTGTCCTCGATCGCGCGCAGCATCGAGTGGAAGACGTCGTCGTTCGCGAACAGCTCGTCGGTCACCCGCTCGCGCGCCATCAGGCTGCGGACGCGGGCGCTCACCTCCTCGGCCCGGAACGGCTTGCAGACGTAGTCGTCGGCGCCGGCCTCGATCCCGTAGACCCGATCGGAGTACTCCGAGAGGCCGGTCACCATCATGATCGGAGTGAGCTTCGTCGGCTCGTTGTCCCGGAGCGCGCGGCAGACCTGGAACCCGTTCATCCCGCCCGGCATCACCGCATCGACGATGATGACGTCGGGCGGATTCCGGCTCGCCTCGACGATCAGGTCCTCGCCGCTCGAGTAGGTGCCGACCTCGAAGCCCGCCGTCGACAGGACGCGGTTCACCAGGTCGCGGACGAGCTTCTCATCGTCGGCCGCGAGCACCCGAGGCCGGGCTCCGGGGGCCCGCGGGGTGGCCGTTCGCGGCGCCGGGGCGGCGACCTCGACCTCACCCATTCCAAAGTTCAAAGGGGCGCTCTCTCTCGGGTCATTGATTCCGGGTTCGCCCGACCTCCTCGGGTCGGGGTAGGGATGAGGTTACGCGCAGCGGGTCGCCCCTTCAACGGCCATCGGGGGGTCGTGGGGGCGCCGGTTCTTCCCCGGTTTGACGACGGTCGAGCCGGCCGGCCACGATGACCCCGTGATGGAGATCGTCGACTTCCCAAGCCCCGCGGCAAGCGACTCTTCGGGAGCCCGCGCGTGACCGGGTCCGGGCCCTCGAGCGATCGCATCGACGCGTTCGGCGGCCTGCTCGGCGGCGGCACGTCCGACGCCGGCTCCCTCCCGAGCGCCGAGCGGGAGCCGGCCGCTCCGCGACGGTGCGGACCCTACACCCTGCTCGACGAGCTCGGCCGGGGCGGGATGGGCGCGGTGTTCCGCGCGCGCCACGAGCCGACCGGCGCCGAGCACGCCGTGAAGCTGCTCTCGCCGCCCGAGGGAGATGCCGATCGGACGGGTCGGGCGGTCCGACGCTTCCAGCGCGAGGTCGAGCTCCTCGCCCGGATCGAGCCACACCCGGGCGTGGTCGCGATCCACGCCTCCGGGCGCGAGGGCGCGGTGAGCTGGTGCGCCATGGAGCTCGTCCACGGAGCGACGCTCGCCGCCGAGATCCGTCGCCGCGGCCGTCTCCCGCCGCGCGAGGCGGCCGAGGTGGTCGCCGTCCTCGCCGACGCGGTCGACCACGTCCACCGCCACGGCGTCGTCCATCGTGACCTCAAGCCGAGCAACATCATCATTGAAGGAGGCGTCCCGCGGATCGTCGACTTCGGGATCGCCTACGGCGACCTCGCCGACCGGATCACCCGGACCGGCGAGCTCCTCGGGACGCCCGCCTTCATGGCGCCCGAGCAGATCGCGCGCGAGAGCGCCGAGTCGGGCGAGCGGCAGATCGCCGCGGCCACCGATGTCTACGGCCTCGGCGCGATCCTCTACGCCTGCCTCTGCGGCACGCCCCCGTTCGGGACGCTCGGCGGCATGATGATGCTCGCGGCGATCGCCGAGCAGCGGCCGCCCGACCCCCGGATGCACGAGCCGTCGATCCCGGTCGACCTCGAGGCGGTCTGCCTCCGCGCCCTCGAGAAGGAGCCGGGCGCGCGCTACGTCCGGGCCGCCGACCTGGCCGAGGACCTCCGGCGGTCGCTCGGGGGCGAGTCGACGGACGCCCGCCCGCTCGGACGCGTCGCGCGCCTCGTCCGGCGGATCCTCCCGAACCACCGCCGACGCCGGAGACGCGTGCTGGCCGGCGGCGCGCTCGTCCTGGTCGCGGGTCTGGCGATCGTCGTCACGACCACGATCGCGACGACCCGAACACGCCGCGCCGAGGAGCGTCGCCGCGAGGTGGCCCGCCTGACGGCCGCCCTCGACCGATCGTTCGACGCGGCGAGCGGCGGCGACCTCGTCGAGCTCGACGCGGCCCGGTCGACCATCACGGCGCTCGAGGAGCTCGGCGCCATCGAGGGCGACCCGGTGCTGACCGAGCGACGCGAGATCGCCACCGGTCTGGCCGGGCTGGCCGCGGGGGACATCGAGACCGCCCGCGCTCTCCCGCTGGAGGACGCCCTCTGGCGGGCGCATCGCGAGGCGATCCTCTCCGTCGTCCTCGCGGCCGGCCGCGGCGACGTGCTCGCCGAGATCGTCGCCCGCGACCGCACCCTCGTCCGGCAGCCGGAGACGGCGCGCCGGATCGCCCGCGCGATCGTCGAGAGGCGACTGCCGCCGGGAGCGGAGCTCGTCGAGCCGATCGTCCGAACGCTCGCGAGGTCGGACGAGGAGCAGTGGAGGACGCTCGGCGACGCGGCGCAGCGGGATCGAGGCGCCCTCCGCGCCCAGGTGCTGGCGCGGCGCCTCGAGGTGCTCGCGGCGGAGGCGGACGAGCCGACCCCCGAGCTCGACGTCCTCCTGAAGCAGGTCGTCGCGGCCAGCCGCCTCCACGGCGAGGCCGCCGAGGTGACGCCGGAGACGCTCGAGCGCCTCTTCGCGCTCGCCGCGCGCGGCGAGCCCGCGTTCGGGAGCGGCGAGCTCGAGTCGCTCGGCGTGCTCGTCGAGGCGGCGGTCAACGTCCTCCCGCCCGACCACCCGAAGGCCCGCGAGCTCGTCGCCGACCTCCGGCAGCGCGTCCTCCTGGCGCGGGTGAAGCGGGGCGCGCGCGTCGACCGACGAGACGCGTTCGCGGCGCTCCTTCTCCTCTCGCGGCTCGGAGAGCTCCCGCTCGCGACCGACCAGCTCCACTACGTCGCCCCGCCGATCGACGAGATCCGCGCGCACGGCGAGGCGATCGTCCGCCGCGGGACCCGTCCGTTCGAGGTCGCCGAGCTGGCGGCGCTCGCGGTCATCGCCGTCCGCATCGAGCAGCGGGCGCGCGAGCAGGCCGCGGGCCGCGCCCACCTCCCCAGCACCCGATCCGAGGCCCTCATCGCCCACTGGGACCTCTTCGCGGCGCTCCTCGTGCGCGAGGCCGAGAGCGGCTCACTCCCCGGCTGGGCGTTCGGTGACCTCGCCCGCCTGCTCGCCGGCGCGATGCAGCCGTTCGGCGATCCGAGCGTCGAGCCCCCCGAGGTGGTCGTCCGCCTCGCCCGGAGGGCGACGAGCGATCTCGAGGTCGCGTTCGGCCACGGCGACGGCGCGCTCGAAGGCGCGTCGCTCGACGAGCTCCGATCACGGCTCGGCGGGGTGCTCTCGCGCGCCTGGGAGCGCTTCTACCGGCGCGACGTGCGCCAGCGACCCGACGTCCGCCGCGTCGAGCTCACCCGGGATTACCTCCAGTGGCTGATCGAGGTCGAGGGGAAGGGCGCTTCACCCGAGACCCACGCGGTGATCGTCGAGGTCCTCCGGGACCGAGTCGCGCCGCCGACCTCGTTCCTCGAGGACCCCGACCTCGTCCCACGCATCCCCGACTTCCTGCGCATCGCCGTCGAGATGGGACGCAGGACCGCCGAGGCGGACCCGGCGACCGAGCCCACGACCGGGTGCCTGTTCGGCGACCGGAGCGAGGCGCTCGCGTCGGTGATCGACGCGAGCGTCCCCGAGCGACGGCTCGGCGCCATCGTCCGCGCGCGGCACCTCCTCCGACACGGCGAGCCCGAGGCGGCTCACCGCGTGCTCGCCGAGGCCCGCGCCGAGGCGCCGGTCGGGCGCGGGCTCACCTTCCTCATCGACCTCGCGCTCGTCGACGCCCTCCTCCGCCTCCGCCTCCGCGACGAGGCGAGGGCGATCCTGGAGACCGATCCGGGCGAGCTGTTCGGCGAGCGCGCCGACTACCGAAAGAGAGCCGATCGCTGGCAGCGACTCGGCGACGCGGAGCGGGCCGCGGCCGATCGGCGCGCGGCCCAGGGGCGCTGAGAACCGAGAGACCCGGAGGTCCCATGACCGACTCGACGCGACGCCTCACCATCGTCCTCGCGACCGCCTTCGCTCTTGCGATCGCGGTCGTCCCGGGGCCCGTCGCGGACGCCGCGCCGGGCGACCCGCCCTGGAAGGAGATCCTCGGTCCGGCCGAGGGGGAGGTTCCGGGCCCGCGTGATGGCGACGTCGAGTGGATGACCGACGTCGGCGCGGCGTTCGACCTCGCCCGCCGCGAGAAGCGACCGCTCTTCGTGACGATGCGATGCCTCCCGTGCAAGCAATGCGCGGACTTCGACAAGGACGTCCTCGAGGGCGGCACCGAGCTCGATCCGCTCCTGCGGCGCTTCGTCACCGTGAGGATCACGAGCGTGCGCGACGTCGACCTCGGCGTCTTTCCGATGGCGGGCTGGCAGGACCTCGACCTCTCGTGGTGGGGGTGGTTCCTCACCCCGGAGCGACAGGTCGTCGCCGTCTTCGGCGGGCGCGACCACGTCTCGGACACGACGCGCATCTCGGTCCCGGCGCTCGTGAGCACGATGGAGCGCGTGCTCGCCCACGTGAACGACCCGCGCCGCGCCGAGTGGAAGATCGACCGGGAGCCCGAGATCGCGGCCGGAGAGGCGATGACGCCCCGGAACCTGCCCGGCTTCGACGCCTGGGCGAGGGAGGGCTGGGACGGGAAGCCGCGCAAGATCCTCACCGATGCCGACGCGTGCCTTCACTGTCACGAGGTCGCCGACGTCCTCCGCGAGCCTGCGGTTCGCGCGAAGACGCTCGACAAGGAGCGCGACCTGACGCCGTGGCCGCTCCCCGAGAACGTGGGGATCGAGCTCGACCGCGACCACGGCCTGAAGGTGAGCGCGGTCACTCCCGGGAGCGCGGCCGCCGCGATCGGCCTCGAGGCGGGCGACGTCCTCGGGGCGGCCGGCGGCCGCCGCCTCTTCGGGCAGGCCGACCTCCGCGGCGTCCTCCACCGCGGCCCGCGCGACGCCGGCGAGATCGGCCTCGTCTGGACGCGCGGGTCGGGCGAGGCGAGCGAGGTCCACCGCGGAACGCTCGAGGTCGAGGCTGGCTGGCGCGAGACCGTCCTCGACTGGCGCATGTCGATCTCGCAGGGCAACGTCGGCGCGGGGCCCGGCTTCTTCCCCCTCCGCTCGCCCCACCGCAATCGGCACCGCGTCCCGGAGGGGAAGATGGCCGTCGAGCCCTACATGGGCCCGAGCTCGAGGTCGGTCGCGGCGAAGGCCGGCGTGAAGAAGAGCGACTGCCTCGTCGCCGTGGATGGCGAGAGCCCTCCGATCCACGGGAGGGCGTTCCTCGTCTGGTTCCGGAAGCGCTACGACCCTGGCGACATCGTCACCCTCCGGCTGATCGCCCGGGACGGGAAGGAGCGGGACGTGAGCTACCGGCTCGGATCGGGCGAGTAGCGCCCCGCCGCGACTACCGGGGAAGAGCCACCGCGACCGCGCGCTCCTCGCCGACGGCGACCGCGACGGACGACCGCGCCCTTCGCCCGTCGCGATCAGTCACGATGACCTCGACGGCGTGGACCGCGATCGGTCCCGACGCGAAGACGCCGCGACGGTCGGTCACGCGCTCCTCGCTCGTGACCGCCCCGGCGGCATCGGTCGGCGCGAGGGGGACCGCCCGACCGGTCGCGTCGGCGAAGCGAACGTGCGCGTCCGCGACCGGGGCGCCGTCGGCGTCGACGACGGTCACGACGAGCTCTCCCGCCGGCGGAAGAGCGACTCTGACGGCGCGCTCGGCGCCCGAGGCGTCGAGCGCGATCGATGCGCGCCCGAGGGCCGTGCCCGGCCCGAACGCCCAGACCTCCCACGCTCCGGCCGCCGCGCCGGCGATCTCGACCCGACCGGTCTCGCCGAGCTCGTCCCCGGGCAGCAAGGCCGCCGCCGGGACGGGCGCGACGCCATCGGGGGCGAGCACGGCGCGCGCCCCTTCGACCGGATCGCCGTCCGCGTCGACGACGGTGACGACGAGCGGCGCCGCGGTCTCGTCGGCCGAGAGGTCGAGCGTGATCGCCCCGACGTCCGCGCCGCTGGCGACGGCGAGCGGCTCGGAGACGGCGCTCCCGACCCGCCCGACGACCGCCCGCAGCCGGTAGGAGCCCGCGGGAAGCCCGTCGATCTCCCAGCTCCCGTCCGGCCACACGATGCCCGCGTGCTCCCGACCGAGGGTCGCCTCCTCGGCCACGACGAGGCCGATCGAGACGGCGGCATCGCGATCGGTCAGGTCTCGGACGCGTCGTCCGGTCACGACGCCCGCGACCCGCGCCGCGGCGAGGTCGACGTCGCGGACGACCTCACCGCCTCCGGGCGGCACGGTCACGCGCACGCGCCGCGCGGCGCCGCCTTCGAGCGTCGCCTGCAGCGACCAGCGCCCCGGAGGCACGTCCTCGAACGCGTAGCGGCCGTCGTCTCCGAGGACGGCCAAGATCTCCTCGCCGGCGGCCGACGTCAGGGCGCGTAGCCGGACGCCGCCGAGGTCGACGGCGACGCCGTCGCGCGTCACGCGTCCGCTCACGCGCGTCCCGACCGGCCGCGGACCGAGGTCGTGGCGGACCCGCTCGGGGGAGCGCACATGGATCGTGCGCATCCCCTTGCCGAACGGGTCGATGTCATCGAGGGCGTCGAGCGCGTCCGGACCATCGGGGTCCTCGACGAGCACCACGATGGAGCGCGACGAGGCGAGGCCGCGGATCCGGTAGTCGCCCGTCGCGTCGACGATCGCCACGCGCGCCCCCGGGCCGCCGGTCGAGACGGCGATCACCATGCCGCCCGCGGCGGGCGCGCCGTCCCCGCGCCGGGCGACGCCGTGGAGCTCGCCGCCGGACGCGAGCGTCACGTCCACCGACGCCGTCTCGCCCTCGACGAGCTTCACGGTCGGGCGTCCGGAGGCCCAGTCGGCGTGCGCGACGACGAGGCGTCGCTTCCCGGCCGGCAGCCCCTCGATCCGGAAACGACCGACCGCATCGGTCAGACCGTAGACGGCGTCCGGCCCGGCCGGCCCGACCTTCGCCTCACCGTCGGCGCCGCGCGCCCCCGGCATCGGGCGACCGAGCTCGGCCTCGATGCTCCGCTCGAGCGCCGTGCCCTCCATCCACGTCTCGGGCGAGATCAGGGCGAAGCCGGCCGGCTTGCCGCAGAAGATCCCGATGCCGGCGTTCGAGAGCGGGCGGCCATCCTCGTCGCGAACGATCCCCTCGACCGCGGCGCCTTGCCCCAGGACGACCTCGACCTCGGCCGTCTCGCCCGCCGCGATGCGGACGGCGTTCGACCGGGCCGGGCCGCGGCCCGAGGGTCGAGCGACCGCCCGGAATCCGCCCATCGCGGCGGCGCGCATCGGCCCGATCCGGAACCGTCCGGCCGCGTCGGTCGTCGCCGACTCCTCCTCGATGAAGATGAAGGTCTGGAGCTTCATCGCCGTCGCCTCGGCATCGACGACGCAGCCAGGCACGGGCGCGCCGCTCGGGTCGATCACGCGCCCGCGGAGGACCACGCCGGCGGTGAGCTTCAGCTTCGCGTCGCCGCCGTCGATCTGCGCGAAGGTGCGCATGCCGACGAGCCGGCCGGCCGGGTCGCGAGCCTCGATCGTGACGAGCGCATCCCAGTCGACGTCGTCGAGCCCGAGGTCGTCGTCCTCGTCGTCGTCATCCGCCATCTCCTCCTCGTCATCGCCGGGCTCGTCCGGGTCCGGATCGGGCTCGTCCGGAGACGGGGGCGGGAACGGAACGTCCTCGAGGGCAAACCGTCCGTCCGCGCCCGTCCGCACGCTCGAGACCGACTCGCCTTCCTCGTCGGCCACCCGGACGGCGGCGCCGCCGAACGGGCGTCCATCCGGTCCGAGGACGATCCCGACGACCCGACCCGTCCGGACCGCGGTGGCCGAGCCGGTGCCCGTGCCCGTGCCCGTGCCCGTGCCCGTGGCCGCGGCCGTGGCCGTGCCCGTGGCCGTGCCCGTGGCCGTGGCCGTGGCCGGGTCCGTGGCGGAGTCCGCTTGGGTGCCATCCGAAGCGCCCGCCCCGCCGAGCGCGACCGGGTCCGTCGACGCGAGCGTCCAGCCCCGCGCCGCGGCCAGCCCGACGACGCTCGCGATCAGCGCCGCGCCGACCACGCCCATCGCCGCCTTCGCCATCGCCGCCTTGCGCGCCGCCGCCCCGATCGCCTGCCCGGTGCGGATCACCTCCGCGATCGGCGGCGCCGCCGGCACGATCACCGGCAGCTCGGCCTCGATCGCTCCCGCGACCGAGATCAGGTCGACCAGGATCGCGCCCGGCGCGACGATGCCCGCCCGTCCGAGGCGGTCGGAGAGCTCGGCCAACCCGCGCCGCAGGCGCGAGCTCGCCGTCCCCGGACGGATCGCGAGGGCGCGCGCCACCTCGCGGTGGCTCAGCCCGTCGAAGTAGTGGAGCACGATCGGGTGGCGAAGCTCCTCGGGCAGGGCGTGGACTGCGCGGCGCACCGCGTCCGCCTCCTCGCGCCGCACGGCCTCGTCGTCGCCCGCCGGGACACGCCCGCCGGGCCCGCCGCCGCGCTCCTGCTCCCGGCGGTCGACGGCGACCCGCTCGTGATGCGCCCGGCGTCGGCTCGCCCGCTGTCGATTCCGGACCGAGTTGACGACGAGGCGATAGAGGAACCCGTCGAACGAGCCGGTCGGCCGGTAGCGAGCGGCGGCCGCAGAGAGGCGTCCCATCGCCTCCTGGGCGCAGTCCTCGGCGGTCGCCGGGTCGCCGACGAGGCGTCGCGCGATCCGGAACGCCCGCTCGAAGTGGCGGGCGACGAGGCGCTCGAGCGCGCGCTCGTCCCCGCCGCGACCCCACCGGGCCAGCAGCTCCTCGTCGTGATCGACCAGCTCCACCATCGAGAGAGGCTCCGCCGAGATCCCGTCGAGCACCGTATCCACCGTCGCCACCAGCGTCATCATCGATCTCTCCTTTCGAGGCGCCGCCCGGCTCGGGCGGCTCGGCAGGAGAAACACCGGCGGGGGCCGGGTGCATCACGAGTCCCCGATTCTGGAGAATGGACCGCGAAGGAGCCCCACCATCCACCAGACCCCGGGCACGCCCCCGAGCGCCGGAACCGGCCGCAAGCTCTCGACCCCGTTCGCGAAGAACCGGGTGGGCTCGCGGATCGGCCCCTACGTGGTCGAGGCGCCGCTCGGCCAGGGCGGCATGGGCGCGGTCTACCGCGCGCGCCACGAGAGCACCGGCGCCATCCACGCCCTCAAGGTGATCCACGCGCGCCGCCTCGACGCCGCCCGCGCCGAGGTCGCCCTCGCCCGCTTCCGGCGCGAGGCGGAGGTGCTCGCCCGGATCGAGGGGCACCCGCACATCGTCCGGATCCACGCCTCGGGCGTCGACGACGGCGTCCCGTGGTGCGCGATGGAGCTCGTCGACGGGCGCTCGCTCGCCGACGTCATCGTGTCGGACGGCCGGCTCTCCCCGCGCCGCGCCGCCGAGATGCTCGAGCACGTGGCGCGCGCGGTCCACCACGCCCACCGGCTCGGCGTCGTCCATCGCGACCTCAAGCCCGAGAACGTCCTCGTCGACGCCGCCGGCCGCCCCCACGTCGTCGACTTCGGCCTCGCCTACGACGCGTTCGCCGACGAGCTCACCCGCACCGGCGAGCTCCTCGGGACGCCGGCGTTCATGGCGCCCGAGCAGATCAACCGGAGCTCGACCGACATCGCCGGCCGGATCGGCCCGGCGACCGACGTCTATGGCCTCGGCGGGCTGCTCTACGCGGCCGTCACGGGGCACGCGCCGTTCGAGGGCGAGAGCCCCGTCTCGCTCCTGGTCGACATCGTCCGCACCCCGCCGAAGCCGCCGCGCGCCCACGTCCCCGAGCTGCCCGCCTCGATCGAGAAGGTCTGCCTCCACGCCCTCGAGAAGCACCCCGATCGGCGCCACCGGAGCGCCGGCGCGTTCGCCGACGACCTCGCGCGCTGGCTCGCCGGCGAGTCGGTCGCGAGCGCGCCGGGCAGCCGGCTGAGCAGCTTCCTCCCCGCCTGGGTGCCACGACGACGCTCGATCCTCGCCCTCGTCGCGGTCTCGGCCATCGCGGCCGGCGGCGCGGTGATCGCGATGGCGGGCGGCCTGTTCGGCGAGCCGCCCCGCGAGCGCCTCGACGCCTTCGCCCGCCGCCTCGAGCTCGCCGGGGCGCTCGGCGCGGCCGACCGCGACCAGCTCGCGACGCTCGCCGCGAGCGAGGAGCTGGCCGCCGCGGCCCCGGACCAGGCGCGCCGCGCGGAGCTGCTCGCGCGCCTGGCCGCGATCGTGAGCGCCCCGCCGGCGGCGGACGGACGCTCGGACGCCATCGCCGTCGCCAAGCTGCTCCGCGGCGAGGCGACCGCCCCGCCCGACCGGGCGCTCCTCGGGTTCGCCGCTCGGGTGCTCCGGGACGGATCGCGCTGGGTCGAGCTCGATGTCGTCCTCCACGGCGTGGCGCCGGCGGCGACCGGGGTCGATCCGATGGCCCTCGCCGCGCTCGCCCGCGCCATGGCCGCGAGCGATGCGCCCCCGACCCTGCGCCCGCCGCTCGACGCCGACGCCTTCGGCGCGCTCCACGGCGCGCCCGGACTCGGCGCGCCGGATCGAGCGCGGCTGCTGGCGGCGCGCGGCGCGCGCCTGCTCGCCGAGGGCGACCTCGAGGACCATCCGGCCGCCCTCGACGCGCTCCTCGATGCCCGCGCCGCGGACGACGTCCGGATCGACGGCCGCGGCTGGCCGCTCACCTTCCGGAACGACGCGGTGCTCCGGCTCGCGGACCTGAGCGGCAGCGACCCGGCCCGCGCCCGCGCCCTCTCGGAGCTGCTCGTCCGCTCGGCCGACAAGCGCGACCGACTTCCCCCCGCGACGATCGGCGAGCTCCAGCAGGCGGCGGGCATCTCGACCGTCCTCGGCGCGAGCCTCGACAACCCGACCGAGGAGCAGGTCGAGCGGATGCTCACCGTCGACGCGGTCCTCGAGTCGTTCGGCGCGTCGTCGTTCCACCCCGGCCGCCTCCCCGGCCACCATGAGGGGATGCCGCCCGAGCGCTTCGTCACCCTCGCCGAGGCCGAGGCGGCGCGATCGCCGGGGCGACGATGCCCGGCGCGTCTCCTGATCCTCGCCTTCCTGGTCAACGACACCGGCCTCCCGGGCGCCGACGGCTTCGTCGCCGCCGCCGCCGAGACCGGCATCGACGAGCCGTGGCTCCACTACGGGGCGGGCGACCTCCTCTATCGCCACGGCCAGCGCGCGAAGGGGCTCGAGCACCTCGAGCGCGCGCTCACGCTCGAGCGCGAGCTGCCCGACGCGCGCCGGGCGCCGCTCTTCCCCGAGCGGCTGGCGTACTTCGCGCTCGTTGGCCGCCCCGAGCGGAGCCAGATCGATCGTGCCGCGCGGCTCATCGTCGAGGCCTACGGCCTCCAGGGAAAGGGCGCCGACTGGCTCCAGTCGATCGCGAACTCGGGCGGGATGCCGCCCTGGCCCCGCAACCGGGAGCGCCGCATCGCCGCCCTCGCCGCGCAGGTGGCGCGCGTCATGATCGAGACGCGCCGCGCTCCGAGCTGCTGCGACACGATCGGCGACACGCCGGACCCCGAACGCCTCCTCGGGCTCGGCCTCGAGCTGATGAGCCGGCCGATCGCGCGCGTCTACGGCGCCTTCGACGCCGAGTCGGGCGACACGAGCGAGGGCGAGCTCCTCTCGCTCCGCGCGGCGCACCGCTTCACCCACGGTCGGCACGCCGACGCCCTCGCCGACCTCGACACGGCGATCGACCTCAGCCTCTCGCGCGGATCGCCGAACTCGGCGCAGCAGCGTGAGCACCACCTCCGCCTGGCGCAGCTCTACGAGTCGCGCGGCCGGCTGCGGATTCAGCTCGGCCGCAGGGCGGAGGGTGAGGCCGACCGACGGGCCGCGGTGGAGCAGCAGCGCAAGGCGAACGGGGGCCGCTGACGCGCGTCGCCCCGGAGTGCTATCCTCCGGATATGACCGACGACGCCGAAGCCGGGAAGCCCGCGGGCCTCCGTCGCTCCTGTCCCGGGTGCGAGGCGAAGATCCCGGTCGACGCCAATCGCTGCCCCGAGTGTGACGCCGACGTCCGGAAGATCCTCCGAGAGCGGCGGCTCGGGCCGCCGGACCCGAGAACGCTCGGAGAGACCGGCGGCATGAACCCGATGGTCTACGCGGCCGCGGCGATGGTCGTGGTCGTCTACCAGGTCGCGGTGCGCGCCGTCGGCTGGGAGCTCTACGAAGGCCCCTACACCGTGCCGCGCCTCGCGATCGACTTCGCGGTCGGCGCCGCCGTGTTCGGCGCCGCGGCCTTGGTATCGCGCGCGATCTACGGCGCGCCGCGCTGAGGACAGCGAGAGCACGACCGCGGCGGGTGAGACAGGCGGACGCGTCCGAGACACCCCGCAGGACGGTCGGAGCCCGCTCCCGTCGACGGTTACGGATTGGCAGGGCTCTTGCACTGGACCCGCAGGCGACCCGCCACGCTGTCTCGACGAGACGCGGCGGGCGCGAGGCGAGACATGCGAGCCACCATGGACGAGCGCTCCGCCACCGAACGGATGAAGGTCCTCCGGGACCGATTCATCGAGCGGCTCCCGGCGCGACTCGCCGACCTCGAGACGATCTGGGGACGGATCCCGCCCGAGGGCTGGATCGACGAGCGCGCCGAGCGCCTCGAGCGGATCGCTCACGGCCTCGCCGGCTCGGGCGGGACGTTCGATCTCCACGACCTGACCGAGCGGGCTCGCGTCCTCGAGTCGCTCATCGCCGAGGTCCGCTCCCGCGGAGAGCCGCCGGGCGAGGCCGAGCTCCGGGAGATCGAGGGATCGATCGGACGGCTCGGCGCCGCCGTCGAGGGATCCGCCCCGTCGTTCGCCGACGTTCCGACCGAGGACATCGAGTGGGAACGCGACCCCCGTCCGGACGCGCGTCGCGACCGCCCCCGAGTGCTGATCGTCGAGGATGACGAGCTGCTCGCCGAGGTCCTCCGGGCCGTCCTGGAGGCGGCCGGGCTCGAGTGCCTCCGCGAGACCGACGGAGAGGCGGCGGTGCGCCGGGCGCGCGAGACGGTCCCCGACCTCATCCTCTTCGACGTCGACCTGCCGGGCGTCGACGGTTTCGAAGCGTTCCGGCGCGTCCGACGGATCGAGGCGCTCGGCCGGACGGCGGTCGTGTTCCTGACCGGGCGTCAGAACGAGACCGACCTCACCCACGCCTTCGACCTCGGGGCCGACGACTACCTGACCAAGCCGTTCGAGCCGCGGCTGGTCGCCGCCAAGGTCAAGGCGTTGCTCGCTCGCAAGCGCTCGACCCCGGCCGCCGGGTATCTGCCCCCCGGCTTCGTCCTCGACGGCCGCTACCGGATCCTCCGCACCCTCGGCCGCGGCGGCATGGGCGTCGTCTACCTCGCGCAGCACGAGCAGCTCGGGACCGAGTGCGCGATCAAGGTCCTTCGCGACGAGGCGGAGACGGGGCGGGCTCGGTTCGAGCGCGAGGTGCGCCTGCTCGCCGGCCTTCGCCATCGCCACGTCGTCGCCGTTCACGACGCGGGGCTGGTCGACGGCCTCCGGTACTACGTGATGGACGCCCTCCCGGGGCCCTCGCTCTCGGACCGACTCGCCACTCGAGGGAGGCTCGCCGCCGACGATGCCCTCGAGATCATCGCCAAGATCGCCGACGCGCTCGCCGTCGCCCACCGGCGCGGCATCCTTCACCGGGACATCAAGCCCGAGAACATCCTCTTCGACGCCGAGGGCGAGCCGGTCCTGGCCGACTTCGGCGTGAGCCTCGACCTCGGCGCGTCGACGCGGCTCACCGCCGAGGAGTTCATCGTCGGCACGCTCCGTTACCTCTCGCCCGAGCAGGCCCGGGGCTCGGTCGACCTCGACGGACGGTGCGATGTCTACGCGCTCGGCGTCGTCCTCTTCGAGATGCTCACCGGCCGGACACCCTTTCACGATCGCGTCGAGAACGCGGCGATCCTGGAGATCAGTCGGACGACGCCGCCGTCTCCGAGGACGCTCGTCCCCGACCTCCCCGACGCGGTCGAGTCGATCTGCCGATCGGCGCTCGCGGTCGACCGAGCGGACCGGATTCGAACGGCCGACCAGCTCGCCGATGCTTGCCGACGCGCCCTCGCCCCCGCCGAGGCGCCCGAAACGAGCCCGCCCACGAGCGGACCAGACACCGACGGGAGTCCTTCATGAGCGTGTTCCTCAAGCTTCTCGGCCCCCAGAGCGTCAGCCTCAGGATCGGCGAGGGCCAACGGGTCACGATCGGACGCTCTCCCAAGGCGGACCTCAGCCTCGAGGACAGCCTCGTCTCGCGCCAGCACTGTGAGGTCGAGGCGATCGGCGGCGGGGCGCTTCGAATCCGCGACCTGGCGAGCCGTAACGGGACGGAGCTCAACGGGTCGCCGGTCCGCGGCGCCGCGGTGGCCCGCGACGGCGATCAGATTCGGGTCGGCCGGGCCAGCCTCCTCGTCGACGTCGCCCGCGCCCGCCCCGGGAAGCTCTCGGGCGCCGGGACCGCGCGGCTCAAGGGAAGCAAGGGTCCCCTGGCCGACGGCGGCTTCCTCCCGGCCTTGCCCGGCTACGAGGTGGTCGAGCTCCTCGCCGAGGGTCGGTCGTCCTTCCTCTACCGCGCGATCCGCGAGGCGAACGACGACGAGGTCGCGATCAAGCTCCTGAAGCCCGGGGCGGAAGAGTCGACGGCGACCCGGTTCCTCCGAGGCGCCGAGACGCTCGCCCTCCTCGACCACCCGAACCTCGTCCGGATCATCGACGCGAACGATGCCGCCCCGTACCGCTACTACGTCATGCCTCTCCTCCGAGGAGCCACCCTCGAGGATGCGTTGCGCGAGCGCCCCCTCGGCCCACGCGAGACCCTCTCGCTGGGGATCCAGGTCGCGCGCGCGCTGCGCCTCGTCCACGGTCACGGCCTCGTTCACCGCGACCTGAACCCGACGAACGTGATGCTGATGCAGGGCGGGATCACCAAGCTCGTCGGCTTCTCCTTCGTCAAGGACCTCGGCTCGGACGACGGGCGGTTGACGAAGCTCGGCGACGCGATCGGGGAGACCGCGTTCATCCCTCCGGAGCAGGCGCGCGATCCCCGCTCGGTCGACCCCCGGAGCGACGTCTACTCCCTCGGCGCCGTGCTCTTCTTCGCCGCGTCGGGGCGACCGCCGTTCGAAGGCAAGGGCCTCGCATGCTTCCGCAAGGTGCTCTCCGAGCCGGCGCCGAGCCTCCACGAGATCGTCCCGGACGCGCCGAAGCTCCTCGACGCGATCGTCGCCGAGTGCCTCGACAAGGACCCCGAGAACCGCTTCTCGTCGTCGGAGGCGCTCGAGACGGCGCTCCATCACGCCCTCCTCGAGACGTGCCGGCCGGCGCCCGTGGCCGCCACGGTCGCCGGCGACGATGGCGGCTCGATCACGAGCACCCACGCCCGCCTCCCCGCGATCGCGCCGGCGAGCGCCCTCGGCGGCGGCTTCCACGGCCTCGAGCTCGTGGAGATCGTGCAGTTCCTCGAGCTCCACCGGAAGACCGGCCGACTCGATGTGAGCTCGTCCGGCGCGACGGGCGCGGTGTTCCTCCGAGAGGGCCTCATCGTCTCCGCGACTGCCGAGACCGAGATCGGGGCAACTCGAGACGAGCCGGCGGCCCGATGCCTCGTCGGCGCGACGGAGGGGACCTTCGCCTTCGAGGCGCTCGACAGGGTCGACCCGAACGGGATCTCGATCCGCCCGTCGAGCCTCGCCCTCGAGGTGATGCGCACCCGCGATGAGGCCGAGTCGATCCGCTGACGCGTCCTTTCACCGAGACCGAACGTCGTCTCGCGAGCCGGTCACCGGCGGGACAGCTCCGACCGGCGCGGCGCGATGACGTCCGCTGTCTCGCGTCCCGAGACGAGACACGTCGAGACAGTCCGGGGCCCCAGAGGGCGTGACCCCAAACCGCTCGAGAGTGGAGGCTTGATCTCGCAGGCTCCGTTTGGAACGTCGGTTGCGACTGATCCTCCGAGACACGAGCTGATGTCCGCGGGTCGACCGTCCGTCAAGCGAAGAAAGCGGCGAGAACCATGCCCGGAACGACGAGGCCACCGACGCGAGAGCGGCTCCGAGGCAAGCTCGACGAGCTCCGGGACTCCTATGCGCGGAGCCTCCCCGACAAGCTCGCATCGGTCCAGCGCGCGGCCGAAGCGATCGTCCGCCGCGACGGGTCACCCGAGAACGTTCACGAGCTCCGCCACGTCGCCCACGGCCTCGCCGGCTCCGGCTCGACGTTCGGCTTTCCCGGAGTCAGCGAGGTCGCCCGGGAGCTCGAGCTGCTCGCGGACACGATCCTCGCTCGCTCCGAGGCGACCCCCGGCCCGCGAGAGATCACCGCGCTCCACGAGCACGTCGAGGCGCTCCGTCTCGCGGCCGCGGAGCCCGCTCGTCGCGAGCGGCTGGCCCTGCCCGACGCGGAGCGTGCGGTCCGAGCATCGTCGCACGGACCGAGGCTGATCTACCTCGTCGAGGACGATCCGCTCGTCGCCGAGAAGATCACCGGCGAGCTCGAGCACTTCGGCTACGCCGTGCAGACCTTCGATGGCACCGGCCGCGTGCTCGAGGCGCTCGAGCAGGTCCGACCCGCCGCGATCATCGCCGACGTCATGTTCCCCGAGGGTGAGCTCGCCGGCCCCGCGCTGGTGACGCGGATCCGCGAGTCGCTCGAGCGCGAGCCTCCCCCCGTCCTCTTCGTGTCCGCGCGCTCGGACCTCCGAGCGCGCATCGAGGCGATCCGGGCCGGCGGCCGGGCCTACCTCACCAAGCCGCTCGACCCCGTCGCTCTCGTCGACAAGCTCGACGCGATCACCGCACCGGTCACCGCCGAGCCGATCCGCACCCTCGTGGTCGACCGCGCCGAAGGTCAGCGCATCGCCGCGACGCTCGAGGCTGCCGGGATGCTCGCCGAGTCGATCGACGACCCGTCGCACATGACCCGCATGCTCGCCGAGCTCGCGCCCGACATCGTCCTGATCGACGATGGCATCGAGGGCTTCGCCGCCGAGGAGCTCGCCCGGGTGATCCACCAGCACGAGGGCCTCGTCGGCGTCCCCGTCATCTTCCTGGTGGAGGAGAGCGAGGCGCTCCGACGCGCGACGAGGCTCCCCGTCGGCGCCGACGGCCTGATCATCCGGACGACCGACGACGACGATCTGATCGAGTCGGTCCGACGTCGCGTCGAGCACTCACGGACGTTGCGACTCCGGCTGGTGCGCGACTCGCTGACCGGTCTCCTCAACCACGCCGCGATCATGGAGCGCCTCTCGTCGGAGACCCTCCGGGCGAAGCGGCAGGGCGCGCCGCTGACCCTCGCCGTGATCGACCTCGACGAGTTCAAGCAGGTGAACGATCGGTTCGGCCACCTCGTCGGCGACCGCGTCCTCAAGAGCGTCGCGCGCCTCCTGCGCGAACGCCTGCGGTGCACCGACTCGATCGGCCGCCACGGCGGCGACGAGCTCGCGATCGTGATGCCGGAGACGAGCGGCGTGAGCGCGGCGCGCGTCCTCGAGGGGATCCGGATCTCGCTCGCCCGGACCTCGTTCCGCGCGGGTGAGGAGAGGTTCTCGGTCACCGCGAGCGTCGGGATCGCGGTCCTGCCGCCCGCAAAGAGCCCGGTCGAGCTCCTCCGCGCCGCCGACGCGGCGCTCTATCAGGCGAAGGAGAACGGCCGCGACCGGATCGTCGTCGCGGCGAAGCGGTAGCCCCATGACGCCGAACCGATTCAGCTCCGGAGCCACCATCACGGGATCGCGTCCGGATCACCCCACGCCTGCTTGGAGTTTACGTCGATGTCCGCCGAAGCTATCGTGGGTGCCGCACGGCCCCGGACGGGCGCCTCGATGACCTCGACGCCGCCGACGCCGCCGAAGGCTCACGCCATGAAGACCCTCGTCGTCGAAGACGATCCCTTCATCCGTCAGCTCCTCGAGGAGATCCTCCGCGACCGGGGTCACGACCCGACCGTCTGCGAGGATGCCGAGAGCGCCTGGGAGGCCTACCAGGCCGAGCCCTACCCGCTCGTGCTTCTCGACTGGCTCCTCGACGGGATGGACGGCCTCGAGCTCTGCCGTCGGATGCGCGCCTCACCCCAGGGAGAGCGCAGCGCGATCGTGATGGTCACGGTCAAGGACGGTCCGCAGGACCTGAAGGCCTGCCTCGAGGCCGGGGCCGACGACTACCTCAAGAAGCCGATCGACATCGAGCTGCTCAGCGTCCGGCTGTCGATCGCGGAGCGCGCCGTCGAGCAACGACAGAAGCGAAGCGAGGCCGAGGCGCGCGTCGCGGAGGTGGTCGAGGAGCTCCGGCGAAGCCGTGACGACGTCCTCGCCATCCTGGACGAGCTCCGCATCGGCTCGGTGATCGCGAACGAGGCGGGCGGCGTCGCGTTCGTCAGCAAGACCGCGCAGGCGATCCTCGGACGTCGAAGCGACGACGTCCACGGCTCTCCCTGGGACGAGGCGCTTCCCCTCGAGGCCGACGCCGTCTCGGAGATCCGAGCCATGGCCGCGCGCGACGGCCGGGATCGGTCGAAGGTGACCGTTCGCTACGATGCTCCCGGGCGCCGCGGCGCCTCGCTCGAGGTGGAGATCCGGGACGACCCGCGCGACGCGCGCCGCAAGATCTTCCTCCTCTACGACGTCACCGAGGTTCAGGAGCTGCGCCGCGCCCTCGACGAGCGCTCCAGCTTCCAGGACATGGTCGGCCGGAGTCAGCCGATCCGACAGGTCTTCGAGCAGATCCAGCAGGTGGCGTCGGTCGACTCGACCGTCCTGATCGAAGGCGACACCGGCACGGGCAAGGAGCTCGTCGCCCGTGCGATCCACGACTGCAGCCACCGGAGCGACGGGCCGTTCATCCCGGTCAACTGCGCCGGGTTGACCGAGAGCGTCCTCGCGAGCCAGCTCTTCGGGCACAAGCGCGGCGCGTTCACCGGCGCCGTCGCCGACCACGAGGGCCTCTTCGAGGCGGCGAGCGGGGGGACACTCTTCCTCGACGAGATCGGCGACATTCCGCCGTCGGTCCAGACGAGCCTGCTCCGCTTCCTTCAAGAGCGAGAGATCACTCGCCTCGGCGAGTCGAAGCCTCGCAAGGTGAACGTCCGCGTCCTCTGCGCGACCCACCGGGACCTCGCGGTGGAGGCGGAGAAGGGGAGCTTCCGCCAGGATCTCCTCTACCGGATTCGCGTCGCACGGATCCAGCTCCCGGCGCTCGCCCAGCGGCGGGAGGACATCCCTCTCCTCGCCGGAGCGTTCCTGGGGCAGCTCGCCGCCGAGACCGGAAAGGACGTCCGCGAGGTGAGCCACGGCGCGATGCGGCTGCTCATGGACTACGGCTGGCCGGGCAATGTCCGCGAGCTCCGGAGCGCGATCGAGTGCGCCGTGATCCGGTGCCGGGGTCGGGAGATTCAGGTCGACGACCTTCCGCCGGAGGTGGCGCAGCCCGCCGCCCGGCCCTCGCCCCGGTTCGCGCTTCCGCGGAGCGGCCCCCCCGACCCCGAGGCCGAGAGGAGCCGAATCCTGGCTGCCCTCGAGAGCGCTGGCGGGAACCGGAGCCGCGCCGCGAAGCTCCTCGGGATGAGCCGGGCGACGTTCTACCGCCGGCTCGACAACCTCGACATCGTCCTCGACGGCTGAGCCGACGCGGGCGAGGGCGTCCTCAAGCCTCGGCCTGAACGCGGCCCCAGATCGCCCGGACCCGGTCCGAGAGGGTCATCGGGTCGAACGGCTTGGAGATGACGTCGACGGCCCCGAGGTCCCGATAGCCTTGGACCTCGTGGGGCTGCACCTTCGCCGTCATGAAGACGACCGGCACGGCTCGCGTCTCGTCCAGCTCGCGGAGCTTCGCGAACGTGGTCGGACCGTCCATCCCGGGCATCATCGCATCGAGGAGGATGAGCTGCGGCCCCCAGACCGGCGCCTCGGCGAGGGCGCTCTCCCCGCCCCCGCAGACCTTGACGTCGAAGCCGCCGACGGCCTCGAGGGCCATCTTGACGACCTCCTGGATGTCGACCTCGTCCTCGACGTAGAGAATCTTGCGAAGCTCCTCGACCATGGTCACCTCCGATCCTCTTCAACCTCGACCGGTCTCCGGATCTGCGCCAGGACCGCCTCGAGGAGCGCGTCGGTCGGCGTCCGGGACTTCACGAAGGCCTCCGCGACCGCGCCGGCCACCTCGTCCGAGACGTCGTCGCCGCTGAAGAGGACGACCGGAATGCGAGTCCCGTCTTCGCGGACCAGCTCGGGGATCAGGCTCACGCCGGATCCGTCGGGCAGCCCGACGTCGAGAACGACGAGGTCGAATCGCTCGGCCGCCAAGCGCTCCCGCGCCTCGGCGAGGCTGCCGGCCCCGACGACCTCGGCCTCGGCGGCGACGAGCCCTCGGAGCACCTCGACGAGGTCGGCGTCATCCTCGACGTGGAGGACCCGAGGTCGGTGGCCGTTGCTGCGCCAGACTGCCTCGCGAACGGTCCGCTCGAGGCGCTCGGGATCGATCGGCTTGGCGAGCCAATCGATCACCCCGATCGCGTCTCCGTTCATCTCGTCGCGCGCCTCGATCGCGGAGAGCGAGACGACCACGATTGGTAGCTCCCGCGTGGCGGGCTCGCGTCGAAGCTCGCGCATGAGCGACAGGCCGTTGGTGCCCGGGAGGTTGATGTCGAGCGTCATCGCGGCGAACTCGCCCGCGGCGAGGAGCCGACGGGCCGCGTCGGCGTCCGGCGCGAGCTCGCACTCGAAGCCCGCCTGCTCGAGGAGCAACCGGATGAGCCGGGCGACGTCGCCGTCGCCCTCGCAGATCAGGACCCGCCCCTCGACGCCTCGGCCGGCCGTCGCTGCCGACGCCTCCTCGGGGTTGGCCTCGACGGACGCCGCCCAGATCGGCAGCTCGAACCAGAACGTCGTCCCCTCGCCGATGGTGGTGTCGAAGTCGATCCGCCCCCCGAGACGCTGGACGATCGCGCGGCAGATGCTCAGGCCGAGTCCAGTCCCCCCGAGCCGCCGGGTCGTCGAGGCGTCCGCCTGGGAGAACCTCTCGAAGACGCGCGGCGCGAACTCCTGTGAGATCCCCTCGCCGTGGTCCCGGACGGAGACCCGCACCCGACCGCCGGCGACCGACGCCTCGAGCTCGACGGTCGTATCCGGGCGCGTGAACTTCACCGCGTTCGAGACGAGGTTGGTAAGCACCTGAGTCAGACGATCGGGGTCAGCCTCGACGCGGACCGCCGGCATCGGCTCCCGCACGGCGAGGCGAACGCCTCGCGAGGACGCGAGCGCCTCGTTCATCTCGAGGGTCGCGCGGACGAGCGGCCCGATCTCCACCGGCCGGCTCCGAACCTCCAGCTTCCCCGACTCGATCTTCTGGACATCGAGGATGTCGTTGATGAGGCGAACGAGCCGATCACAGTTGCTGGTCGCGATCCCGATGAGCCTCGTCGTCTGCTCGGGGAGGTCCTCGGCGCCGACCCCCGAGAGGAGCCCGAGCGCGCCCCGGATCGAGGTCAGCGGCGTTCGGAGCTCGTGGCTCACCGTCGAGATGAAGTCGTTCTTGAGCCGATCGAGCCGGCGTCGCTCGGTCACGTCGTGGAAGATCCCACGCGTCGAGACTGGCGCTCCATCCGAGAATCGAGTCGACACGCTCCCCTCGACGGCCACACGACATCCGTCCTTGCTCAGGAAGTCGGCCTCGACCTTCCCGACGTCCTCGCCGGCCATCAGGCGACCGAACACCGCCATGCAGTGCTCGCGGCTGTCGGGGTGAACGAAGTCCATCATCGAGACGCCCGCGGCGAGGTCGTCGTCGTCGTATCCGAGCACGCGCTTCCACGACTCGTTGGCGTAGAGGACGCGGCCATCGGGAGCGACCGACTGGATCAGGTCGGTCGCGTTCTCGAAGAGGTCACGGTAGCGCCGCTCGCTCTCGCGGAGCTCGTTCTCGGCTTCCCGCCGCTCGGTGATGTCCCGCGCGACCGCGTAGAGGAGCCCCCGCGCCGGCGACGCCGACGCGTTCCAGAGGAGCCAGCGGTAGCTCCCGTCCCGGCAGCGGTAGCGGTTCTCGAACGAGACGGTCTCGTGCCCGCCCTCGCCGAGCTTGGCGGACTCGGCGAGCGTCGCCGCCCGGTCGTCGGGGTGGACGAAGTCGATGAACGGCCGCGCGAACAGCTCGTCCTTGCGGTAGCCGAGCGTGCGCTCCCACTGAGGATTGAGCTGCTTGAAGTAGCCGTCGGTGCCGGCGATGCACAGCAGCTCGAGCGAGAGCGCGAAGAACTGGGCTCGCTCTTCGTGAAGGTCGCGGTCGGAGGGCTCGGTCATGGTCGGGCTCGCCTCGTCGGGCCAGCCGACTCGGAGCAAACGGGAAACCGATCGAGCCACCGAGTATATCGGTCCGCGGGCCGGGCCGGAAACGAGACACCGGTGTCCGCCCGCTGTCTCGGGGGTGTCTCGCGGACGGTCGCCGAACGGCGCGCCAGCACGTTACGTCCGGCACGCCGCATGCTTCCCTCCGCTCCAGGCGCTGGCACCCGACGAACGGAGGAGAACGGGGATGACCGACACGATGAGCACGCCGACCGAGAGACCGCAGGCCCCCGAGTGGGACTCGGGTCGCTGGGGGTTCGACTCCGGCACGCACATCGAGCTCCCGGCGGTCCCGCCGGCGGGCGAGACCTCGACCAGGATCGTCGCATCGAGGCAGATGCCCGACGGCCAGACCGCGATCGCCGAGGTCCGAGACGCCGACCGCCTCCAGGCCTACCTCCGCTGCCTCCACCGGGTGAGCCACGCGGCGCTCGCGACGCTCAAGCCCGGCCCCCTGATGTCCCAGGTGCTCGAGGCGGTCGTCGCCGAGTTCCCCGGTGCGCGCGGCTCGGTCCTGTGGCGCGTCGAGGGCGGGTTCCGCCGCGTCGCCCGGCTGCCGCGCGACGCCGGCCGTCCCCCGTTCAGCCGGACGATCACCGAGCACGTCGTCTCGACCCGGGCCGCCGTCCTCTGCGAGGACAGCCATCTCGACGAGCGTCTCCGCGGGAGTCGCAGCGTGAAGCTGAGCCGGGCGCGGTCGCTTCTCTGCGCGCCGATCGTCATCGGCGAGCGGGTCGCGGGCATGATCCAGCTCGACCACGCCGGCGCGTCTCACTTCGGGAGGGGCGATCTCGCCCTCCTGAACGCCGTCACCGCCACGGTCTCGTCGGCGGTCGCGGCCGTCGACATCCGCGCCGAGCTGGTCACCGATCGGGTGGCGCAGGGAGTTCGCGAGACGCTCCGCGCCGCGACGATCGGTCCGGGCCTCCTCCAGGGCGTCCGCTGCGGCGCCGTCACCGCCGCCGCGGCGGTCATCGGTGCTGGCGAACTCGAGGCGACCGTCTTCGCCGACGCCGTCGCCATCACCGCCCGCGACGGCCGCCCCGGCGGGACGATCGCCGTCCTCGGCGAGGTGCGCCCGGGGCCGGGGATGGCCGTCGGCGCCGTGCGGGCGCAGACGATCGTCCACGCCGTCGCGACGGGCAATGGGAAGACCGCCTCGATCCTCGACACGATCGCCGACAGCTTCCGGTCGTTCGGCATCGCGCCGGGCGGGAGCGCGATCGTCCTGCACCTCGACCCCGTCGCCGCGGTCATCCGGGTGGCCGCGGCCGGTGCGCCGGGCTTGATCGTCCTTCGAGCCGGCGCGGCGGAGGCTCGGTCCATCCCGGTCCGGAGCAACGCACCGATCCTCGGTGCGCCCGCGGATGAGGCTCCGCTGGGCACCCCGTTCGCCCCCGGCGACACCCTCGTCGCCCTCTCCGGCGCCGTGATCACCGCGGGCGGGGGCGACGTCCTCGCCGCCCTCGGCCATGCCGTCGGCGCCTCGGCGAACCAGACCGTCGGCGAGCTCGCGCGCGTCCTCGTCGCCCAGGCCTGCCTTCACCTCGAGCCTGACGTCCGCGGCGGAGTCCTCGTCCTCCGGTTCGCCTGACGACCGCGCGCCGCGCCCGGGTCCGTCAGGCCGCCGGCCGCTCCCGGGTCCGTCAGGCCGCCGGCCGCTCCCGGGGCAGCGTCACCGTGAACGTCGCCCCCTGACCGAGCGAGCTCTCGATCGCGATCGTCCCGCCGAGATGCTCGACGAGCCGGCTCACGATGTGGAGGCCGAGACCGGCCCCGCCCCCGCGCGCGTCCTCCAGCCGATGAAACGGCTCGAACAGCCTCTCGCGATCGGACGGAGCGATCCCCGGCCCTTCGTCCTCGACGGCGATCCGGACCGCCGCGGGATCGGCGGTCGCCCGGACCCGGACGGTCGCCCCCGAGTCGGAGTGCTTCACCGCGTTCGTGATCAGGTTCGCCACGATCTGGTGGAGACGTTCGCGATCGACGAAGAGATCGGCGTCCGGAACCGGCCCGGCGACCTCGACCCGCACGCCGAACCGTGACGCGTAGCTCTGGTTGAGCTCGACGGCCTGCCCCAGGAATCCCTCGAGCGGAACGCGCTCGTGAACGAAGCGGACCGCCCCGGCCTCCATCCGCTGGACATCCAGGAGGTCATCGACCAGTCCGCCGAGGCGCTGCGCGTTCCTATCCGCCAGCTCGAGCATCGCCGCGCCGCGCTCCGAGAGCTCCTCGACCTCGCCGCCTGAGAGGAGGCCGATCGCGCCGCGGATCGCCGTGAGCGGCGTCCGGAGCTCGTGGCTCACCGTCGAGACGAACTCGTCCTTGAGGCGATCGACCCGGCGCCGCTCGGTGATGTCGCGCAGCACCACGAGGAGCTCACCGCCCTGCCCGCCGAGCGGAGCGACGCGAACCTCGAGGTCGCACCGGCGCCCATCGAGATCGAGCTGGCACTCCTCGGTCTCGAGTGACCCCTTCGAGACGGCGCGCGCGAGCTGCGCGAGGAGCGTGTCGGCGGTCACCCTCGGGAAGACCTCGCGGATGTCTCTCCCCGCCAGGCTGCCGAGCTGCGGCGGAAGACGACCGTGGACCGGGAGCGCCTCCTCGAGCACCCGCCCCTCGGCCGAGACCAGGATGAGGGCGTCGGGGCTCGCCTCGAGCATCGCCCGGGCGCGCGCCTCGCTCCGCGCGAGGGTCGCGCTCGCCCGCAGGCGGTTCGCCTCGTAGAGCCAGCCGAGGACCGCGCCGAAGACGACGGCCCCGCTCGCGCCCGCGAACCGGAGATCCCGGCCGAGCTCGTCGGCCGGCGCGACCGGCGGCTCGCCGGCCCCGGAGATGAAGAGGCCGACGAGGCTCGCCAGGCCGAGCAGGCCGAAGACGACCGCTCCCCGCGCCCCGACGAAGAGAACGGCGACGAGCGGGACGAAGGGGAGCCAGAAGAGCGCCTCGGAGGAGATCCCCCCCTCGGTCGCCGACGCGGAGATCGTCGCGAGGACGCCGGCGAGCGGCAGGAGCGCGCCCGCGAACCGCACCGACCCCGTCGCCCGGAGGAGGAGCGGGATCGTGAGGAAGACGACCGAGGCGGCGCCGAGGATCGCGCCGACGGGGCTCTCGACGCCCTCGGTCGCCCAGCGGGTGACCGCCAGCGCGAGGGTGATCACGCCGACGCCGCCGGCCGCCGGAACGAGGAGACGGGCGACCCGGGCCACGTCGGGATCGACGACCGAGCGCGGGACGAAGATCGCCGCGAGCTTCCCGCCGGACTGATCTCGACCGGACGCCGGTTCGGTCATCGTCTCCGTCCACCCTCCGACCACCCATCCGAGGAGTCGGCCCGCGGAGGCTCCGGGCAGTCGATCCGGATCACTTCTCCGTCGCGAACTGGTAGCCGATGTTGATGGTGTACCGCGTGTCCCTCCGCCCCTGCCCGGCGGCGGGCGAGTTGTCGTAGCGGAACAGGACGCCGGCGCTCGCGAAGAAGCCCTCGAAGATCGTCAGCCGGAGCTCCTGGTCGAGGTTGGCGATGAAGTCGTCGGCGTCCTCGAGCGACGGGAGGATCTCGCCGCGGTGCCGGAAGGTGAGGCGATCCTTCACGATCACCCAGTCGAGGCCCCAGGCGACGCGCACCGAGAGCGAGGTCTCGTCAACCCCGTCGTCGAAGTTCTCGTCGACGTAGGCGAGGCCGCCCTCGACGAACGCCTCGAGCCAGTCCTCCTCGATGATCTGCCAGCCGACGCCGCCGCTCAGCACCGTGCGGAGCTCGAGGTCCTGGAAGTCATCGCGGAGGAGGGAGGCCTGGACGAAGAGGAAGAAGTCCTTCTCCCAAGGGAAGTAGTCGAACTTGATCTCGCCGCCGAGCGAGCGCGAGGTGAGGAGACCCTCGGTTTCGACGTAGTTCCAGTTCCCCGAGAGGCTCAACCGGGTGAGCTTGGTCCGCGTCTGGAGGTTCGCCTTGGCGTTCGCGCTCTTGCTGTTCGTGTTGCCGTCCTCGATGACGCCGCCGAGGCTGGCGGCGCCCTTGATCTTGATGTCCGGCGGGTCGACGGGCGCGGGCGGAGCGATCGCCGACACCTTTGCGATCGCGACCCGGGTGCCGTCCTCCATGTCGGCTGAGCCGAGCGCGACGTGACCCTGCTCGTCGGTCTTCGCGGCGCTGACGATCTCGGTCCCGTCGGCCAGCACCCACGGGAGCGTCTGGCTGCTCTCGACCGAGGCGACCTGGGTCCAGTCGAGGGTGACGTCGCCGGCATAGCTGGTCGCGAGGACGAGCTTGCCCTTGGTCATCGTCTTGATCTCACCGGAGAGGCGATCGCCGTTGGTGAGCGTCACGACGCTCGGCGGGCCCGGAGGTGGCGCCGGCTCCGCCGCCTCCCCCTCGCCCGCCGCGCCGTCCGCCGCCGCGTCGGCCGTCTCGCCGCCCGCGTCGGCCGCGGCGTCGGGAGCGGGCTCCTCCTGGGCCCGAGCGGGAGCCGGGACGGCCGCGATGAGGCCGAGAGCAAGGGCGAGGACGATCCCCGTCGCGAGCGGTCTGGGTGCGGACATGGTGTGGTTCCCCCACGAATCTTCGTAAGTTCGAACGGGCGCACGAGGCGCGGACGCAGCCCCCATAACAACTCGGGGTCCAAAGGTAGAGGTCGACCGTAAGGACCAAGAGTCGAAAAAGTTACCGCGGAGACCGAGATTCGTCGAGGTGCGAGCGACGTCTCGAGAGACGGCGATCCGAGACAGCCACGAGACAGGCCTGCGACAGGACCCGCTCGGAGCCGGCGGTCTCGAGCGGCGACGCGGCGAGGCGTCTCGCCGAGGCATCCGAGACAGCGAGAGACAACGCCGCGATCGAAGCTCGGCGCGTAAGCCCCGACGAGTCCGGGCCGACGAAGGGCCGTCCGACCGGCGACGGATTTGCTCCCACGCGCCGCGATGATCGGACTGGATGGGGAGACGACGCGGCGCCTGAGGCAACTCCTCGTCGCCCACGATCAGCGCCGGAGCCCCGGCGTCGAGGAGCTCGCCCTCCGCCTCCAGCTCCTCCTCTCGATCTGCACCGTCGGCTGGCTCGTCTTCGCCGCCCAACACCTCGCCTTCGGCGATCGGCCGCGCGCCCTCGTTCTGAGCGCCGTCGTCGGCCTCGCGACGGCAGCGCTCCAGCTCGTCGCGCGTCGCCTCGGCAGCGTGGACGCGCTCCGTCGGCTCTCTCACGTTCACATCGCGGTCTCGACCCTCGGCCTGACCCTCGCCGCGGCGAACAGCGGCCGGACCGAGTCGATCGCGATCTGGTATCTGGTGGCCGTCCCGCTCTTCGCCGGATATCACCTCGGCGTTCGCGCGGCGATCGCCTGGACGTTCGTCGTCATCGCCGGCGCCCTCGCCCTCGCGGCGAGCGAGCCGTTCGTCGAGCTCCCCCCCGAGTTCGTTCCCGACGCGGCCGAGCTGGTCGGCGGACAGGGCTTTCTGGCCGTGATCCTCCTCGGCTTCGCGGTCGCGACCAGCCTCGCGAACGATCACCAGGTCCGCACCCTCGCGCGCCAGGAGGACAGCATCCGCCAGCAGAACCGGCGCCTCGAGGCCGAGGTCGCCCATCGACGCGACGCGCTGGGCGCGCTGGCGATCTTCGAGCTCGCGTGCGCCCAGGCGATCGATGGGATCGCCGTCGCGGCGCCCGACGGGGTGCTCACCTTCGCCAACGAGGCCTGGGGCCAGCTCCACGGGATCCACCCGGCGCTCGCCTGCGGCACCAACCTCGAGGCCGCGTTCGCCGACGACGACGCCCGGCTCGCCCGGTTCGAGGACGGCCCGTTCGAGGGCGAGCTGGACCACATCCATGCCGACGGGGGCCGCTTCCCGACGTGGACCAGCATCACGGCGATCCGCGACGCCGACGGCGCGCCGATCGGCGCGATCGCCGTCGCGCGGGACCTCACCCGGCGAAAGGAGCTCGATCGCCTCAAGCACCAGTTCGTCGCCACGGTGAGCCACGAGCTCCGGACGCCGCTGACGTCCCTCCGAGGCTCGCTCGGGCTGCTCGAGCACCGGGTCGCGGGCGACGTGCCCGAGTCGGTCGAACGCCTGCTCGGGATGGCGAAGCGCAACACCGAGCGGCTCGTTCGGCTGGTCGACGACATCCTCGACCTCGAGAAGCTCGACGCCGACGGCCTCGTCCTCGCCCGGCGGCCGACCGCCGCGGCCGGTCTCGTCGCGGACGCCGTCTCCTCGGTCGAGGAGTCGGCCCGCGCCGCGGACGTCGCGATCGTTCAGGAGATCGAGAGCGCTACCGTCGACGCCGACCCCGACCGGATCGTCCAGGTGCTGGTCAACCTCCTCGACAACGCGGTCAAGTTCTCCGAGCGAGGCGGAGCGGTGCGGGTCACCGTCGAGCGCGTCGGAGAGCAGGTCGTCTTCGCGGTCCACGACGAGGGAGCCGGCATCGCCGAGGCGGATCGGGCGCGCATCTTCGACCCGTTCCTTCAGCTCGACGGCTCCGACGAACGACTCCGCGGCGGCTCGGGGCTCGGCCTCGCGATCGCCCGGTCGATCGTCGAGCAGCACGCCGCCCGGATCGAGGTCGAGGGCGAGCTCGGACGAGGGAGCACGTTCTTGTTCCGCCTCGAGGCCGCCGAGGGCCCGTCGACCGAGGCGCCCGACTGAGCATTCGACTGACTCGGCGACCGTCTCTCGCGAGACACCCGGACGCGTCCGGCGAGACAACCCCGCGACCCCCGAGGCCGCGAGCCGACAGGCGTCACGGAGGTTACGACACGGCGCGTGTTCGGCCCGCCGTGTGCGATTCGGCGACGGTCCCTCGAGCTCCCGGCCCGCTCGAGGATCGAAGACCTCGAACCTCCGCCCCGGAAGGAAACCGACCCATGAGCACCGCCCGCGTGGCCGCGGTCGTGACGATCGCCGCGCTCCTCCTGACTCCCCTCACGCCCGCGCTCGCGCAGGACGCGCCAGCGCCCGCCGCGCCGACCGCCACCACCGTCGCCGAGCCGGCGATCGCGACCGACATCCTGACCATCAAGCTCCGCCCGCTGACCAAGGGGCAGCTCGAGCTCGAGGTCGCCGCCTGGATGGCGCTCCTCCAGGCGAAGGCGCAAGACATCGCCAACGCCGAGGGCGTCTCGAAGACGGCCGACGGCGGCGAGCGCGACGTCCTCCTCGGCGCGCTGCCGACCCTCCGCGGCGAGCAGACGGCCCTGATCGACCGGGTGACGGCCGTCCTCGACGCCTACGAGGCGAAGGGCGGCGACGTCACCGAGCACGAGCTCTACATCACCGCCGTCACCGGCTTCAGCTTCGACGCGACCGACTACGAGGCCGCCTACGCGACCGCGTGGGGCTGGGCGAAGGATCCCCAGGGCGGGCTCCGCCTCCTGAAGAACTTCGTCTTCTTCCTCCTCACCCTCCTCGTGTTCCGCATCATCGCGAGCATCGTCGGCCGGATCGCCGCCAGGGCGCTCGCGAGCCCGCGCATCAAGACCTCCGAGCTGCTGCGCGACTTCTTCGTCAACACGATCCGGAAGGTCGTCTTCTTCATCGGCTTC
>JAJDCQ010000167.1 GCA_029260755.1 Planctomycetota bacterium
CCATAGACTGAGTCACGCCAACCTCCGTTCTGGGCCTCGAGCCCGGCTGTTCCTGGGAGCCTTATCGGCATCCCGCGAACGGAGGTTGGCCTTCCCATCCCATTCTCCGTGGTGACATCCTGCTCGCCGAAGGCGAGCCCATCGGCACCATCAGTCCCCCGCGGCTCCGCCGAGGTCGACCGGCTCGGTCACCACGACGCGGACCGATCGCTCGTCCCAGTCGGGCGAGACGAGGACGTCGTCGCGGCCGTCGCCATCGACGTCGAGGACGAACACGTCGACGCCCTTCCGATCGGCGTCATCGGGCGGCGGGCCGAGGTCGACCTCGACGGCGCCGCGTCCCCCCTCGAGGTCGTCGGTGATCCGCTGCGCCGTCGCGAGCGCCTTGTCGTAGAGCTCCTCGATCTCGATCGACACCTCGACCTCGGCGCCGGGCTCGCCCTCGACCGCGCGGAGGATGTCGTCGCGGAAGGCGGTGACGAACCCCCAGCGCCAGTGGTTGCCGTCGCGGTCCCGGAACACGCGCAGGACGTTCCGGCCGTCTTCGAGGCGCTCGTCGCGGACGAAGTCGGGTCGACCGTCGCCGTCGAGATCGCCGCGCTGGCGCCGGCGAACCTTCGGGACGTCGTCGAAGACGTCGGAGTCCTTGAAGCGCTCGTAGGCGGAGACGATCCGGGAGACCGAGAAGCCGACCGAGAAGGTGGCGACCCGGTCCGGCTGGGATCCGTAGAGCGTCTTCGAGCCGCGCGGCCGCTGATCGAAGCGGAGGATGTCGATCGTGAAGCGCCCCCGGAGGATCGCGCCGAGGGCGCTCAACACGCTGATCTCGGGGCAGGTGAGGATCTGCAGGTCGGCGAGGCCGTCGCCCGAGACGTCCTCGTCGACGAACATCCACAGCGGCCGTCCGGCGAGGCGGATCACCTGGGGCGGCGCGCCGTCGGCCGCGCCGCCGCGGACGATGACGATGCGGCCGGCGTTGGGCGCCTTCACGGCGACGTCGAGCGCCCCGTCGCCGTCGAGGTCGTGGAGGATCGCCGTCGCCTTCGGCACCTTGATCCGTTTGCCGAAGAGCTCGAGCGGCTCGTCCTCGCCCTCCAGGAACTCGCTCCAGTCGAGCGCCCCGTCGGGTCGGCGGGAGTAGCGGCCGTCCTCGCGTCCGCGGAAGGCGAAGGCCCGGCCCTCGTCCTGGGCGAGGAGATCGGCCCGGCCGTCGCCGTCGACGTCTCCGATCTCGACGTCGCGGACGACCTGCCGGAACTCCATCGAGTCGCGGACGCCGGGCCGGCCGACGGCGTCGACGTCGGGAGGTCCGAGGTCGATCTCGACCTCGCGGGCGAGGCGCAGGTCCCACGCCTCGTCGACGCCGCCGCGGCCGTCGGGCGCGAAGACGGCGAAGCCGCGCGGGGTCGGGACCACGATCTCGGCGCGCCCGTCGCCGTCGAGGTCGCGGAGCAACCGACCATCGCCGTCGTACCCCTCGGGGACGACCCCCTCGACGCGGGTGAGCCGGCGCGGGAACGCCGCGACACCGGCGTCGGACTCCGGTGCGCCGGAGGCGCGGCGCCGGAGCTCGACGACGACGAGCTCGTCGCCGACCGTCGCGACGACGGCGGGCCGCGGGCCGAGCCAGCCGGCCGGCGCCACATCGACGAGCGTCGCGCCCGCCGGGATCGGGACGAGGAAGGCCGCCTCCCGCCGAAAGCCGACCGGTCCGTCGCCGCCGTCCCGCTCCTGGAGCCAGCCGATCACGTGGCCGCCGATCGGTGGCGGGGGTGGACGGTCGAGGAAGGTGCTCGGGTCCGGGATGAGCTCGACGGGCATCCGCTGGGTGTAGTCGAACGACCCGGGCAGCCGCCTCATCTCGGAGAGGAACGGGAGGGCGTGCCCCGCGCTGTGGTGACGCCGTCGGTCGGTCGCGAGCGATCGATCGATCAGGACGAGGTCGGCGAGGCCGTCGGCGTCGAGGTGCGCCCGCTGGAACCGCTCGGGGCGGCGCATCTCGAGGGGCAGGTCGATCTCGAGGATCCGGAAGCGGACCGGGCTCGGCGGGCGATCGGGGCGCGACCACGGGACGCCGACGCCGTCGCCGCGGACGGTGGCCGCGAGGGTCGCCGCGAGGAGGACGCCGAGCGCGGCGAGGTGGAGCGGGCGCCGTCCGGTCATCGTCTCGCCCTCCGCGTCCGCACGACCGCGATGCGATCGGACGACGTCGCGATGACCTCGGCGCACCCGTCGCCGTCGACGTCGCCGACGTAGGGGGCCGCGAGCAGCGGCGCGTCGAGGGCGACCTCGAAGAGCGGGGCGCCGTCGTCGAACGCGTGGACCTCCTCGCCGAACCAGCCGAACAGGCCGCTCTTCTCGACCCGCCCGGGCCAGCCGAGGAGGCGGCGACGGCCGAAGACGACGAGGTCGCCGCGCCCGTCGCCGTCGAGGTCGCCGAGGCGGACGACGTCGAGGTCCGACCGCCGGAAGAGGGTCTCGTCACGATCGAGGGTGATCCTCGCCTCGGAGAACGGCTTGCCCTGGAGCGTGCGTCGTTCGCCGTCGAAGCGGAAGACGCGAAGCTCGAGGGTGACGGTGTCGAGGAGCTGCTCGCTGAGCGAGGCGATCATGCCCTTGCCGAACGTCGTCACGACGAGGTCCTGGACATCGTCGCCGTCGACGTCGGCGAACTGGAGCCGGTTACCGAGCGAGCCGAGGCGCACGATCCCGGCCAGGCCGGTGCCCGGCTGCGGTCGCATCCACTCCGCGGCCATCTCGGCGTCCTGCGCCGGCGGGCCGCCGACGTGCGACCGGATGAGCGCGTGGCCCTCGCCCCGGTCGATCGAGGCGAGCCAGCCCTCCTTGTCCTCGGAGAGGCCGTGACGGAAGAAGGCGACCGGGTCGCAGATGTCGTCGCCGTCGAGGTCGCGGTAGAGGACGTGGCGCCGTCCGGACCCCTCGGGCGCCTCGGGGAGCGCGAGCGTGCGCCTGAACCACTCGGTCGACGACCGGACGTGAAACGCCTCGGCGCCGCGGCGCACGACCGACCGGACGCCGTCGCTCCTCGGGTCGAACGGGATCGGCCGGACCCAGCTTCGCTCCAGCTCGGCGATGACGCCGGGATCGGAGTCGATCGACGTGATGTCGGCGAGGTGAGCCCCCTCCCGGAACGACATCCGCTCGACGGCGCCGCCCTCACCCGAGGCGGCCGCGCGCCACAGGAGCAGGCCGCTGTCGCCGTCCTCGACCACGACGACGCCCTGGCTCGCCGGCTGACCGCGCCGGTCGCGCAGATCGACGGCGCCGTTCCAGAACGGGATCCGATCGCTCCGCGCCCCGCCGAAGAACGACGTGCTCGCGACGAGCGTCACGCGGCGGAGATCGAAGCGGCGACGACGCGGGTCGAAGCGCCGCGCGGTCACCCGCTCGGGGTCGATCTCGATCAGCTCGACGCCGGGGTCGGGGAGGACGTCGACGAGGTCGAAGAGCGCGGCGCTCGGCGCGGGCGAGAGGACCTGATCGGGCTGGCCACCGGCCCGCCCGAAGCTGCCGTCGGCGCGCTGGAGGAAGACGGCCAGGACGCGGCGCGGCGCCCAGGCGGCGCCGCTCGGCGGACGGGCGGCGGCGCAGACGATGTCGGCCCGCCCGTCGCCGTCGATGTCGCGGACGACGGTCGCCGTGGCGCGCCCCGGGAGGGTGAGGGTGGCGGTCGGTCCGGACGGCGGCGGGCCGGCCCGCGCGCCCGAGGCGAGGATCACCCCCGCGACGAAGCTGGCGACGAACGCGGCGACGAGCTCGGACGCCGACGGACGCGCGCGCCCGCCGGGTCGAGAGCGACGGCGGGAGCGAGACGGCGACGGCGGCGGCGCGGCGGAGCGGGTCGGGAGCGTCACGGGGTCCTCGTCGGACACGGGGTCCACGATGCGGCCACCCCCGATGAGAGTCGCCGCCTGTCCCCGGAGTGTCATCGAACGGCGATGGGGATGCCTACGCGGGGCGGATCAACGCCTCGCACTTCCCCCAGAGGGTCGCCCGGGCCGCCGCGTCGTCGTGGAAGCGGCACTTGACCTTGCGTCGATCGATGAAGAACCCGCCGCTCTCCCCGGCGACCTCGTCGCTCGAGGCGAGCCAGGTGGCCGTGTCGGCGCCGAGGTCGCGGCGGCGGCCGAAGAGGCGGAAGGCCGCCTTGACGAGCAGGCCGTAGAGGCCCGAGTGGCCGCGGCCGAGCTCGGTGCTGACGAAGCCGGGGTGGAGGCAGTTCACCGTGAGCTCGGAGCCCTCGAGGCGCTCGGCGAGCGACGCGCTCCACATCCGGTTCGCCTGCTTGCTCTGGGCGTAGGCGAGGGTGCCCTTGAACGGGCGCCGCTCGAACTCGAGGTCGTCGAGGTCGAGGTCGCGGGCGAGCTCGCTCGCGACGCTGACGATCCGGGCGGGTCCGCTCGCCTTCAGCCGATCGAGGAGGAGGTCGGTGAGGAGGAAGTAGCCGAGCACGTTCGTCGCGAACGTGAGCTCGATGCCCTCGTCGGTCACCTTGCGCGTGTCCGGCCAGACGGCCGCGTTGTTGACGAGGACGTGGATCGCCTCGTGGGCGTCGAGCACCTCGGCGGCGAAGCGGCGGATCGAGCTCTGGCTCGAGAGATCGACGAGGCGCAGCTCGAGCGCGTCGCTCCCGGTCGCGGCCGCGATCTCGTCGAGGGCCGCCTGACCGCGCTCGGCGCTCCGGCAGCCCAGGATCACCCGGGCGCCCATCCGGGCGAGGTTGCCGGCGACCTCCTTGCCGATCCCGGTGTTGGCCCCGGTGACGAGGCAGGTGCGGCCGGTCAGGTCGGCATCGATCTTCGTGGTCACGGGCGGATCTCCTTGCGAGACATCTAATGGCGATCGCCTCCTGGGGAAAGTCGGGCGCCCCGCGCTACCATCGCGGGACCGCCATGCGAGCGCTCCGATTCCACCTCTCGATGCCGCGCCTCGCCTGGTCGAAGATCGGCGGAAAGCTCCTCCGCGGCGCCCCGATCGGGCGGTTCGCCCCGATCCGGCTCGACGAGGTCGACGCGCCGGGCGCCCCCCGCCCCGGGTGGGCGCGCGTGCGCACCCGCCTCGCCGGAATCTGCGGGTCGGATGTGAAGGAGGTGCTCCTCGAGGGCGCCCGGGACAACCCCCTCACCGCGGTCATCTCCTTCCCCCACGTCCTCGGCCATGAGGCGACCGGGACGGTCGAGGCGATCGGCGAAGGCGTGACCGACCTCGCGCGCGGCGACCGGGTCATCCTCGACCCATGGCTCGCCTGCGGCCCGCGCGGGGTGGAGCCGCCGTGCGTCGCGTGCGCGGCGGGCGACCTGACCCTCTGCCGGAACCTGGCCGGCGGCTGCCTCGCGCCCGGGATGATCGTCGGCACGAACGCGGAGGTCGGCGGAGCGTTCGCCCCGCTCTTCACCGTCCACGCCAGTCAGCTCCACCGCGTGCCCGACACGGTGAGCGACGACGCCGCCGCGATCGCCGACCCCGTCTGCGTCGCCCTGCACGCCATCCTGCGCAACCCGCCGACGAACGACGGCCGGCCCGCGATGATCCACGGGCTCGGCCCGCTCGGCCAGGCCGCCGTGGCGCTGCTCCGGAGGCTCCACCCCGAGACGCCCGTGATCGCCGTCGGACGCGAGCCGCACCAGCTCGAGCTCGCCCGGGCGCTCGGAGCGAGCGAGGTCCTCGACGAGGCGGGCTCCGACCTCATTGAGCGCGTCGCGACGATCGTGGACGCGAAGCCCCTCCGCCCCTGGAGCGGCGTCCCGTGGTCGCTCGACGGCCCGAGCGTCGTCTACGACATGGTCGGCTCGGCCGAGACCCTGGAGAGCGCCGTCCGCCTCGTCGGCGCGCGCGGAACGGTCGTGATCGTGGGCGTCGAGGCGCCGAAGCGCTTCGAATGGACGCCGATCTTCTTCAAGGAGCTCCGCGTCATCGGAAGCAGCGCGGCGTGCGTCGAGGACTTCCGCGGGCGCCGGGTCCACACGATCGAGGCGTACCTCGAGCTGATCGCCGAAGGCCTCGACGTGACGTCGATCATCACCCACCGATTCCCGCTGGAGCGATGGCGCGAGGCGTTCGCCGCGCTGCTCGATCGCCGAGTCTCGGGCGCCGTGAAGGTGCTGTTCGAGTTCGACGGGGACTGACCGACGCCTCGCACCCGGTCCCGGTCTCGACCAGGCTGACGCTGCCACCATGCGATCCGAAGTCAACCTGACTCACTTCGAGCGATCGTCCGCGGGAACGGCGCTCGCTGCCGGGAAGGACTCGCGCAGCCGGAAGAGCGCTCGGCGAGCGGCTCGCCGCGTCGCAGCGTTCGCATCGGGGTCACTGAGCGCCGCTCGAAGCAGCAAGACATCGTCGCTGGAACCGATCCGTTCGAGCGCCGCCGCCGCGAGCGTGCCCGCGCGCCGGTCCGGGAATCGACGAAGCGCGGACCGGATCTCGGAGCGCACCTCCCCGACCTCGAGCAACCCGACCGCTGCGACGACGCGGGCGCACGACACGGAGTCGTCCCCGGCGACCTCGAACCCTCGTCGAATCCGATCGACGACACTAGCCGCGTCCCCGAACGTCGCGTCGCGAAGAGAGACGAGAGTGGCGACCGTCTCGAACCCGACGAGATCGCTGCGAGCCATCTCGACCGTGGAGTCGAATCGCTGGAATCTGGTGAGGTCACCGGGAATCTCGGCGAACGTGACCTCGAGCGCATCGGGCGAATCCGTCACCGGCGGAACGAACGCCGGTCCGTTCAGGCGGAGCTCGGCGGCGAACCTCCCTCCGGGCGTCTCGATCGCGATGGCGTGCTCTCCACCCGGGACGATCCAGGGGCGAACATCGATCACTCGCGCCGACCCTCGATAGTCCCGCAACGCGACCGCCCACTCCGTCACCTTCTTCCCGTCGACGGCGATGGTCGCGCGGGACGCCGCGATGAGGAGCTCGGCGCGATCGACGGTGGAAGGCACCGTGAACCGGACCCGGGCTGCCCTGCCGGCCCAGACGCGACGCGCCACACTCGCCACCCCCAGATGGACTCCGGCTGCGCTTTCCGCGGAACCGTCGTAGCCGTAGACCGCCGCGTGCGATCCCGCCACGCTCATGGAACGCTCGGCCAACGGCCAGCTCGAGTCGTCGAAATCCGGAAGCCGCCAGCCATCCGGGAGCTCCCCAGATGTAACCCGGAATCTCCCGTGACCGGTCGCGTACACCGCACCCATCCGCAGACCCCGATTCGCACCTGGCCGCCCTTTCGGTCGTCCGGTCGCGAGAGCTGGAGACTCCCCTGAAGCATCCGGATCCGGATCCTCGTCGAGCGATGGGGCCGAGCCGTCACCCGCAACGACCCTGTCAGACGCCTGGGTCCAGATCCAAAGGACGACGGCGCTGACGACGATGACGAGCGAGAGAAGAGCCGCTGCGCCGACGTCGGCGATCCTCGTCGCTCGGCGCGCGTCCGCTCGAATCCCTCGCTCGGACCGACCGGGAGCTCGATCGCCGTTCGCCCTCACATCGCGCAACTCGAGCGCCCCCGCCACCAGCTTCGCGCTCGGGAAGCGGTCCCCCGGTTCGGGGGCGAGGCATCGCTCGCACAGGTCATCGAGCCACGTCGGGACCTCGGGCGCGGTCTTCGAGGGCGGCGCGAGCGGGCTCATGAGCTGAGCGCGCAGCAAGACCGTGAGGTTGGGACCGGTGAAGGGCTGCCGTCCGGTCAGCGCGGCGTAGAGGGTCGCGCCGAGCCCGTAGACGTCGGAGGTCTCGCCGATGCGATCGGTCGATCCGGTCGCCTGCTCGGGGGAGCAGTAGCCGGCCGTTCCGATGAAAACGCCGTCGAGCGTGATCGGTGTGCCGGGCGCGGTGTGGGCAGCCAGCGTGCTCGCGTCGTCGGGCGCGCCGCCCTCGAGGGTGCCGGCGAGGCCGAAGTCGGTCAGCACCGGCGCGCCGCCCTCGGGCAGGAGCACGTTGTCGGGCTTCAGGTCCCGGTGGAGGATGCCGCGGGCGTGCACGACCGCGAGGGCGCGCGCGACGCTGGCCACGATCGACGCCGCCTCGTCCGGCGGGAGGCGCCCGTCGCGATCGATCCTGTCCTGGAGCGAGCCGCCCGGCACGAGGTCCATGACGAGGAACGCGCGCCCCGCGCCGTCGATCCCGGTGTCTCGGACGCGGATGAGGCTCGGATGCTCGAGGCCGACGAGGACGTTCGCCTCGCGGATGAAGCGCTTGAGCCCTCTGGCGTCCAGCACCTCGGGGAGGACGCGCTTGATCGCGACCGCGTCGCCCGAGTCCGGATCGCGGCCGGCGAGCACCTCGCCCATGCCGCCCCGGCCGAGGACGCCGGTCACCTCGTAGCGACCGATGAACCCTGTCGACATGCCCCCAGCATGACGCAGCCGGCGGGCGGCGACGACCGCCCGTTGCCGGCCGGCGGCGCCCCGCCTAGGATGGCGGGCTCAGCCCAGAGCGCCCCGGCGCGAGGAGCCCGCCCGTGACCACGCCCATCAATCGCCGCGCGTTTCTCCAGCAGGCCGGCGCCGTCTCGATCGGCTTCGCCGGCCTCGGAGCGTTCCTCGGCGGGGGCACCCGCCTCGCCGCGGCCCTGACCGGCGATGCGGCGGACGGGGTCGGCTTCGGGCCGCTGCTGCCCGACGCGAAGAAGATCGTCGAGCTGCCGCGCGGTTTCAGCTACCAGATCGTCAGCCGCTTCCGGGAGACGATGGACGACGGGTTCACGGTGCCGAGCAAGCACGACGGGATGGCCGCCTTCCCCGGCCCCGACGGGCTCACCATCGTCGTCCGAAACCACGAGGTCGGCAGCGGCGCGACGAACCTCGAGGGCCCCTACGGAGCCGCCGGCAAGCTCCGGAGCAAGCTGCCGGCCGACCGGATCTACGACGCCGGCCCGGGCGACGCCCGCCCGCTGCTGGGCGGCACGACGACGTTCGTCTACGACACCGAGAAGAAGAAGCTCGTCCGCCACTTCCTCTCGCTCACCGGCACGATCCGCAACTGCGCCGGCGGCCCGACCCCTTGGGGGAGCTGGGTCACCTGCGAGGAGACGAACGAGACGATCGGGAAGCGCTGCGCGAAGGACCACGGCTACTGCTTCGAGGTGCCGGCGACGGCCGAGCCGGCGGTCGCCGATCCGGTCCCGCTGAAGGCGATGGGCCGCTTCAACCACGAGGCGATCGCGGTCGATCCGGCGAGCGGCTGCGTCTACCTGACCGAGGACCGCCACGACGGCCTCCTCTACCGCTTCCTCCCGGCCGTGCCCGGCAAGCTCGCCCGCGGAGGCAAGCTCCAGGCGCTCGCGATCGTCGGCCAGGACGGGCACGACCTGCGGAACTGGGTCGGGGCGAAGGTCGCCCTCCGGGAGCCGCTCGCCGTCCGGTGGATCGACCTCGAGGGGATCGACGCGCCCGAGGACGACCTGCGCATCCGCGGCCACGCGGCCGGCGCCGCCCTCTTCGCCCGCGGCGAGGGGATCTGGTTCGGCGGCGGCGCGATCTACATCGCGTGCACCAACGGCGGGAAGAAGCGCCGCGGCCAGATCTATCGCTACGTTCCGAGCGCGCACGAGGGCAAGGCCGGCGAGGCGAGCAAGCCCGGCGAGCTCGACCTCTTCGCCGAGCCGAACGACGACGACCTCCTCGACAACGCCGACAACATCTGCGTCGCGCCGTGGGGCGACGTGATCGTCTGCGAGGACGGCAGCGGCGAGCAGTTCGTCGTCGGCATCACCCCCAACGGCGACGTCTACAAGCTCGCCCGCAACGCCGGAAACCAGTCCGAGTTCGCCGGCGGCTGCTTCTCCCCCGACGGCACGACGTTCTTCGTCAACGTCCAGAAGACCGGGCTCACCCTCGCGATCACCGGCCCGTGGAAGGAAGCGGCCGCCGCCGCCGCGAAGCCGCCGCTCCGCAAGGGCAAGGCGAAGCTCTACTAATCGCCGCGACCGACGAGCCGCCCCGCCGACGACGCCTCGCCCTGCTTGCGGCGAGCGTCCTGCTGTCGATCTTCGCCCTCGCATCCGCGCCCCTCGCGATGACCGGCTGGCAGGCCTGGTCCCGCGAAGCGCTCATCCGTCGCGGCGAGGCCGCCGAGCCTGACGCTCTCCGAGCGATCCTCGCCAAGAGCGACGACGCCGCGCTCCAGCGCGTCTTGCCCGCGATCGCGCGAACGGACTCCTCGTTCGAGCTGTCGGAGAACGAGCTCGAGCGGATCGCCGGGCTCGGACCGGAGGCGATTCCGGTCATGCTCATGCCGCGAGTCTCAGCGCTCGCGTGGGGAGCCTCTCGGCATCGACGATCCCCGCTGAACCCGGCCGAGCATCTCCTGACTCACGATCCGGAGCTGGCCGCGACCTGGTCGGCGGTGACGACCGATCCAGGCGGCCACGTCGAGCTCCTCGCCGATCTCTCGCCGTGGCTGGCGGCGCGCCACGGTCGGCGGTCCGTCCTCGATCTCATCGCGCCTCTTCTCGATCAGCCCGCCGAGGCGCCGGACCGGCGCAGGAGACCCGGGGCTGGGTTCCACGCGGCGCTGGGGATGGCTCGACTCCTGGTCGATCGGGACCCCTCGCTCCGGATGGCCTGCAACGCTGCCCTGATGCGTGGGACCTTCGAGCCAGCGCATAAGGCCGTGGCCGCGTGGTGGGAGAGACACGGCCACACCATCGACGGCGAGAACGACGACGCCGCGTGGCTCGCGATCACCGTGACGCGCGCGGACTCGAGCGGCCGCCGCTCCCACGCGGGGCTGGTCCTCTGCGAACCGAGACGCGGCTTCTCCAGAGCAAGACCGGAAACCCACAAGCTCGTCACCTACACGGGTCGGGTGCTACTCATCATTGGCCCGCTCCCGCCCGGCTCGCACGACTTCGAGTTCTGGCTCGCCCCGTTCACCCGCTCGAACTTCCCGACCCGCACCATCGACTTCGCACCCGGCGAGCTCGTCGAACTCGATACCGACCTCGACGAGCTCACGCGAGGCTCAACTCGATCAGACGCGAGGCACTAGTGTGATCGACAGGGGTCAGGTCCAGGAATCACACCGAAGGGGTCAGGTCACACCAGGGGCCAGCCGCCGCCGCAACCGACGCGTTTCACGCGTCGGCTCGGCTCACCTATCACGTTAAATATCCAAGACTTGCGTCAGCGCCATCCGCCATTATCCTCGCGCTCATGAGTCGACCGCTGAGAATCGTCGAGCCAGGACTCTGGCACCACGTCATGAACCGCGGATCAGATCGACAGGCGATCTTCCGGACACCCGCGGACCGCCTCGACTTCCTCGCCCTCGTCGGACAGCTGCGCGAACGCTGGGGCGTCGAGACGCATGCGTTCTGCCTCATGACGAACCACTACCACCTCATGATCCAGGACGTGCGAGGCTGCCTCTCGGAAGCCGTTCGGCACCTCGATGGTGTCCACGCACAGCGATTCAACCGGCGCACGGGCCGCGACGGGCCGCTCTTTCGAGGCCGATTCCGTTCTCGCCTCGTCCAGACGGAAGGCTACGTGGCGGAGCTCGCTCGCTACATCCACCGGAACCCGATCGAGGCCGGCCTCGTCGAGTCCGCGGCCGAGTATCCCTGGAGTAGCCATCGACACTACCTCTCCGACGTCGACCGCCCCTGGTGGCTGGAGGTCGAATTCGTCGGCTGTGAGGAACCCGGTCGAACGAAGCTCGACGGACTCGACGAGTTCGTTCACGACACGTCGTTCAACACCATCCGCTCGCACACCGCCGACCCGAGCTGGACTCCGATCCTCGGCGACGAGGAGTTCGTGAAGCTCTGGCGCGCCCGGCTGGTCGAGGAAGACCTCCCCGATGACGATCAGGTGCCGGACCGTCGACGTCTGGTCGCTCGCAGAGCCGACGAGGTTCTCTCGGCCGCCACCGTCGTCTTCGGTGTGGAACGGAAGGAACTCGTGACGCGAACGAGCTCGCGCCTCCGAAACCTGCCGCGGTCCCTCGCTCTCGCCGCCTGTCGCAGGTTCACGCGCCTTCCCGGAGCCGAGGTCGGAGCGCTGTTCGGCCTGAGAGCGTCGGCCGTCTACGCGGCCTCGGCGAAGGTCGAGCGCCTGATCGAGGACGACGCGACCGTCCGCGGCTGGTGGAGAGAGCTCGAGACGGAGCTCGCCCTGCAGGCGGAGTGAGAACGCCGATGTGGACGTCGGTTGCGCCGCGTCGTCCGGGACGAGGCGATCGCGGACGAGAACGCGCAGGCGACCTCTAGTGTGATTCCTGGACCTGACCCCTGGTTTCACACCAGACAGATCGAGGACGGCTCGACCGTGTGCGGCTGGTGGAGAGAGCTCGAGACGGAGCTCGCCCCGCGGACAAGGTGAGGGTAGCGATGTCGCCGTCGGTCGTGGCGTCGTCTGCGACGTGGTTCTCCGGGCGGGGGCGCGCCGGGGATCTCTAGTGTGATTCCTGGACCTGACCCCTGGATTCACGATAGGCGTGTTGTTTTGTGTCAGGGACTTACGGCGGCCGAGATTTTAATGGACAAAAAGATTTGTCGAATGTATTCTCGTTCTTCATGACGACGACGGAGCCGACGCCCGCAGCCCAGCCGCTCGATGTGATCGACGATGCCGGTCGCGTCGCGGCGGTCCTTCCGCCGCTCCGTCGCGAGATCCTTCAGCTCCTGGCCCGGCCCGACTCGGCGACCGGGCTCAGCAAGCAGCTCGGGATCCCTCGCCAGAAGGTCAACTACCACCTTCGCGAGCTCGAGAAGGCGGGTTTCCTCGAGCTCGTCGAGGAGCGGCCGCGCCGCGGCTGCACGGAGCGGATCGTCCGGGCGAAGGCGGAGAGTTACCTCGTCAGCCCGGCGCTGCTCGGCGACCTCGCCCGCGACCCGGGCGAGGCGCAGGACCGCTTCAGCTCGGCGTGGCTCGTCGCGCAGGCGGCTCGCGTCGTCCACGACGTCGCGCTGCTGCGGGGACGCGCCCGCTCGGTCGGCAAGAAGCTCGCGACGTTCAGCGTCGACCTCGACGTCGCCTTCCCCTCCCCCGCGAAGCTCCGGGCGTTCACCGAGGAGCTCGCGCTGGCCGTCGGGCAGCTCGCCGCCAAGCACGGCGGCGATCCCGACGATCCGAACGGCCGCCGCTACCGATTCCTGGTCGGCGGCCACCCCACGATCACCAAGACCGATGACGACGCCGCGCGCGAGGCCGAGACGCACCGCCGGCGCCTCGATGGGAGCCGAGATGATGACTGAGTCGAAGACCCGAACCCAGGAGCACGTGGTCGAGATCGACGCGCCGATCGAGCGGGTCTGGCGGGCGCTCACCGACGCGTCCGAGGTGACCCGCTGGTACGTCGAGGCGGCCGAGATCGACCCCCGCGTCGGCGGCACCTACAAGGTCTCCTGGGGCGAGGGCATGGACGGCGAGGGCGAGATCGCCGTGTTCGATGCCCCACGCCATCTCAAGCTGGTGCACCGGCCGCCCCCCGAGGGCGCCGAAGGGCCCTGCACGACGCCGGAGCCCGACTCGCCGATCGTCGAGGAGTACCACCTCGAGACCCGCGACGGGAAGACCGTCCTCCGGATGGTCCACGGCAACATCCCCGAGGGCCCCGCGTGGGACGCCTACTACGACGGCACCAACTCGGGCTGGGCGAGCTACTTCAAGACCCTCCGCATCGCGATCGAGGACCACGACGGAAAGGACCGACAGACGGTGGTCGTGATGGGCCCGATCGGCGCGCTCGACGCGGCCTGGAGCAAGCTGATCGGGCCGGCCGGCCTCACGAAGACCGGCACCCTCCCGCTCGAGCCGGGCGCCGCGTTCGACGTGACGACGGCCCTCGGCGAGCGTCTCGCCGGCACCGTCCTCGGGGCGAAGGCGCCGAGAGCCCTCCACCTTCGCCTCGAGAGCCTCGGCGCGCTGCGCGACATCATCCTGGCGATCGGGATGGAGTCGATGGGGGGGAAGGACTTCCTCTACGCCCACCTCTCCCTCTACGGCGGCACCCCGGCGCAGGCGGACGACCTGAAGGCGCGCTGGACGCCGTGGCTGACCGGCCTCCTCGCGTGAGCGGGCCGCGCCTGCGCGATCGAATCACCTCACCCTCGAACACCTCTTCTTGCTGGAGCACGAATCGATGACCAACGAGACCGCGACCCTCCCCTCCACGCCCCCGATCGCCGGCGAGGCCGACGCGAGAGGGCGCCCGCCGCGCCGCTGGCTCCGCCGGATCGTCCTGATCGGAGCCGGGGGCGTCGCCGTCACCGTCCTCGCCGCGTCGATCTTCCTCGCCGCGACGTGGAGCAAGGTGTACTCGACCGAGCGGGCGGTCGTGATCGAGCGCGCGCCGCGCGAGGTCTGGCCGTGGCTCGCCCCCGACCGGATCTCGGCGTGGCAGCCCGACGTCGCGATGACGCCGGTCGAGGGACACCCCGAGCGCTGGCGGATCGTGATCGCCGGCGACCCGGAGTCCGAGCCGGCGTTCGCCGAGACGCTCTCGAGCACCGAGAACGAGGCGATCGATGTTCGCGTCTGGATCGAAGGCTTCTTCGACTCGGACGTCCGCTACCGCCTCACCGAGCCGACGCCGGGGACGACGCGGCTCGTCTTCGAGCAGGACAGCCGCTACGAGCACCTGCTGATGAAGCTCTTCGCGCCGCTCATGTCGGCGCACTGCGAGGCGCATCTCGACACCAGCCTCGCGAAGCTGAAGGAGCTCGCCGAGGCCGAACAGCCGGGCGTCGAGTAATCAGGGCAGATCGATCAGGTCCTCCTCGTCGAGGAAGCCGCGCTCGACGAGGAGGCGGTAGCACGACCGGCGCATCAGGTCGACGAGCTCGCCGCGCCGCGAGAGGAGCGCCTTCTCGATCCGCTCCCGCCGGGCCGGCTTGATCACCTGATTGATGACGAGCTCGTCGAGGGCATCCGAGAGGACGGTCCGCATCGGGTCGTCGTCGAGCGCGCCCGACGGCGCGACGATGCTCGGGAGGCGGTCGCTCGCCGCCCGGCGCGGCGCCCCGTCGTCGCTCGCGCTGCTCGCCGGCTCGATGTGGATCCGCGCCGAGGGCGGCCGGGGACGCGTCCCGCTCGGCGCGCGCTCCTCCTCGTCCTCGTCGGGGTCGTGCGTCCGGAACGAGCCCGACGCGACGGGCAGCCGCTCCGACGAGCGCGGCGGCTCGATCCTCGGGACGGGGCGCGGCGGCGTCGCGTCGCGCGGCGTCGGCGACCGCCGCGCGTCGGAGTCGTCCTCGGCGGAGTGGAGGAGCGGCCCGATGTCGGGCTCGTCCTCGACGACCGTCTCTCCCCCCTCCTCCTCGAGGGCCACGGCGTCGGCCTCGGCCGACGCCTGAAGCGCGGCGAAGTCGGGCGCCGCCACCGCGACGGTGTCGTCGCCGACCGATGACTCCAGCGCCGCGGGGAACCCGAGGTCGTCCTCGACGATCGTCTCGTGGTCCCCCCGGGACTCCTCGAGATCGCCGCCGGAGCTCTCGGCCGGCGGCTCCTCGGCGGGCTTCGATTCGTCCGGCGACTCATCCGGCGTCGGGATCGGCGTCCGATCGAGGACCGGCACCGGGATGATCCCCGACGCCGTCCGAGGCGGAGCCGCCCTTCGACGCCGCTTCCACCAGCGGTCCCGACCCGCGTCGTCGCCGATCGCCTCGAAGCAGCCCGCCGCCGCGGTCGCGATCGCCGCGGCGAGCTCGTCGTCCTCCTCGAAAGGCTCGAGGAGCGACCGGGTGAGCTCGCCCCGCCACGACGCGGGCAGCTTCGGGATCGCCCGGAGCAGGCCGCGCACGACGGGGACCGCCGGCAGGCGACCGACCTGTCGCGTGACCAGCTCGAGCCGGGCGCGGAGCGCGCTCTCGTCCTCTCCGTCGATGATCGCGTGGACGGCCTGCTCGAACGCGTCGGCCGCGGCGCTCGCGCGCGCTCCGCCGTTCGCGCCCTTCGCGCCGTCGCTCCCGGCGGTCGCGACCCACTCGACGAGGTGCTCGCGGATGAAGTCGGCGTCGCCGCGCGCGGCGGCGGCGCGCGCGAGGACGAACGCCGCCTCGGAGCCGAGGTCGGCCTCGACCTCACGGAGCGCCTCGCAGCCCGACAGGGAGGCGAGGTCGGCGAGCCCGGGACAGCCGCTCACCCACAGCGTTCGCAGCTCGGGCAGGCCCGCCAGGCCGGCGAGGCTCGCGAGCCGCGGGCAGCCGCGGAGATCGAGCGACGCGAGCGACACCAGGCCGCCGAGCGGATCGACGTCGGCGATCGCCGTCCCCGCGAGGCTCAGGGTCTGCACCGACCGCAGGCCGGCGAGGCGACGGATGTCGGCCAGCGCCACGCACCCGGTCAGGTCGAGCGAGACGATCCGCGTCATGCCCGCGAGCCCGTTGACGTCGACGAGCGTCTTGCAGGACGACAGGTCGAGCCTCGTCAGCCGGAGGAGACAGGCCAGCCCGTCGACGTTCTCGAGCGCCTCGCATCCCGACAGATCGAGCGAGGTCAATCGCGCGAGGCCGGCGAGGATGTCGACGTTCCGGAGCGAGGTCGAGAGCGAGAGGTCGAGGCGGGTGAGCTTCACGAGGCCCGCGACGACCGACGGATCCTCGAGCGACCGGCAGTAGGAGAGGTCGAGCTCCTCGAGCCCGGTCAGCGACGCCAGCCCGTCGACGCTCCGAAGGGAGCTGCACCAGGAGAGGTCGAGCCGGCGCAGGCGGGTGAGGCCGCGGAGACCGTCGACGTTCTCGAGTCGGTCGCAACGCGACAGATCGAGGCGACGGAGCTGACCGAGGTCGGTCAGAACGCCGACGTCGCCGATCACCTTGCAGCTCGCGAGCCCCACCGTCTCGAGCTTGGCGAGCTTCGCGAGGACGCCGACGCCGTCGAGACCGCTCGCGCCGCCGAGCTGGAGCTCGCGCAGCTCGAACAACCCGGCGAGGACGTCGATCCGACGCACGCCGCGGCAGCCGGTCAGGTCGAGCGATCGCAATCGCGCCAGCCCGGCGATCGGGCCGAGGTCCACGAGCGACGAGCAGTGGCGCAGCCGGAGCGAGGTGAGCGCCATCAGGCCGCCCAGCCCGTCGATCCGCTCGAGCGCCGAGGCGTGCGAGAGGTCGAGCGACTCGAGCCGGGTGAGGCGCGCGAGCCCATCGACGTCGGCGAGCTGCGCGCAGTGGCCGAGGTCGAGCTTCGTCAGCCGCCGCAGGCGCGCGAGCGGCGCCGTCGACCGGAGCGCCTCGCAGTGGCTCAGTGACAGGGTCCGGAGCTTGCGCAGCCCGGAGACGACGCCCGGATCCTCGATCCGCGAGCAGCCGCTCAGGTCGAGCTCGGTCAGGCCGGTGAGGCTCGAGAGGACCGTCGCCCGCTCGATCGCCTCGCAGTGACTGAGGTCGAGCGTCTCGAGCAGCGTCATCCCCGCGAGCCCGCTCAGGTCGACGAGGGCGGAGCAGTCCGGCAGCCGCAGCGAGGTCAGCCGGGTCATCCCGGAGAGGACGTCGAGATCCCGCACCGAGCTCGCGCCGCCCAGCTTGAGCGTCGTCAGCTTCTCGCACGCGCGCAGCCCCTCGATGTCATCGAGCGCCGGGCAGTCGCTCACGCGCAGCGTCTTGAGCTGTCCCAGCTCGCGGAGGACGTCGAGGCTCTGGATCGACTCCGAGAACGAGATGTCGAGCGAGGTGAGCCCGGGCAGGCTCGAGAGGCCGCCCGCGTTCTCGCCGCACGGGCAGCGAAGCAGGACCGCGCGCCGGACGTCGGGATGCTCCGGCAGCCCCGCCAGGCTCCCCACGCGAACGGCGACGACGGTGTCGCCCTCGAGGGCGACGTCGCGCAGCCGCGTGCGCCCGTCGAGCAGCGTGAACAGACGGACCGGGTCGCCCTCGGAGGGCGCGAGGTCGAGGGTGACCTCATCGGCCGCGCCGCGCGCCAGGACCAGCTTCCCCGCCGTGGCGGTCCCGCCGTCGGGCACCTGACGGACGCGCGTCGCCGCGTCCGCCTCGGTGATCGAGAGCCAGATCGCGCCGGGCGCGGCCGGAAGCGGCCCGCCCGCTCCGCCCGGGCCGAGCTCGAGGCTTCCCTCGGCGCGGCGGAGACGCAGCCCGACCCCGAGCTCGGCCAGCAGGCCCTGGGACGCGTCGTCGAGCTCGAAGGTGGTGATCGGCATGGATGAGGGTCGACCGGACGCGCCGCGCCGGCGCGTCCAGCAAACCCCAGCAGCCGCGATCGGCGCAAGCCCCGTCGACCGGGCGATCTCCGACCGGCTCCCACTCGGCGACACGCTGGGCGCTTCTGTCCCGATTCGCCGAGCGGCCAACTGTCTCCGACTGGCGACGCCCCGAGCCGATCCCTAGTGGAGACCCCCACATCAAGAATCCCCGCATGAGGCCAGCGTTCGGCACCGCGGTTGCGATCTATAGAGCGGAGCAGTGTCTGCCCACAGGGAGCCCATGGCATGACGACTCACCTCAAGCGGCGTTCGGATCGAGGCGTGGCGCTGGCCGTATCGGTCGCGGTGCTCGCCCTCCTGTTCATCATGGCCGTGGTCTTCATGCAGACCACGCGCATCGAGCGCATGGCGGCCGCCAACCTGGTCGAGCAGGCGCGGGCCGAGATGGCCGCCGAGGCCGGGCTCCACTGGGCCGTCGGACAGCTCCAGCAAGAAGCGCTGGCCGACAACCTCGACGGCCCCCTCGCCGGCGCCAACGCCGAGGCCTGGGCCTTCCCCCACGGCCAGGACCTCGTGACCGCCAACCAGGTCAGCTGGGACAGCGCGTTCACCGGTCCGCTCGCGGGTCCGGTCGCGGCCAGCCTCACCCCGCTCCGCAAGAGCGGCGTCGTCGGCGGGACGTTCGTCGCCGAGGGCGACCACTTCCTCCTCAAGGTCGTCGACGTGGCGAGCCAGCTCGACGTGAACGGCCGCCAGCAGAGCCTGACGGGCATGCTCAGCGTCCTCGGCGCCCAGATCGAGGCCGACACGGGCGCGGCGAACCCGCTCCCCGCGGGCGAGGCCGGCCAGCTGATCCAGTTCCGCGACGGACTGCCCCAGGGCATGTTCACGAGCAAGAACGACCTCCTCGACGGGATCCGGACCCTCAACACCGTCGCCGACGAGGCCGAGGCGCAGCGCCGCCTCGCCCTCCTCTCCGACTACGTCTCGATCCACGGCTGGCGCGACGTCACCCTCGCCCAGCCCGAGGACGACGACACGACGGTCCCGCGCGACTCGTTCACGTTCGAGGGAATCGGCCGCAGCCCGGTCAACCTCAACACCGCGCCGAAGCCCGTCCTCGTCGCGATCCTGGCCGGCCTCGGCGGCCGCAGCCTCGCCGTGGCGAACGTCGGCACGATCGCCACGTCCGCGACCGTCAACGGCGTCGACTCGATCCCCGGCCTCGGCACCGACCGGGCGCAGCTCGAGCGCGTCGACGGCGTCTTCGCCGACACCGAGCTCGTCAGCCTCGACGACGCCCGCGCGATCGCCGACGCCATCATCGCCGTCCGCGACACGACCCCGTTCACCACGTTCGAGCGCCTGCGCGTCGAGCTGGTGACCCTCGCCACCGACGGCACGATCAGCGACTACCAGGCGAGCGTGATCTTCTCGAACTTCCTCCCCTCGGAGGTCCTCAACGACCACAACCCCGACCGGTTCATCCGCCTCGTCGGCGTCCAGAAGAGCGACCTCTTCTACCGGGCGCCGTCCTCGACGGTCCAGCTCCCCTCGGGCACGACCGAGGCGTGCTTCTCGTCGATGGGCTTCTACGAGATCCAGTCGATCGGCCGCGTGATGGACCAGCGCGCCCAGATCCAGGCCGAGGCCGAGGTCGCGGCGGTCGTCAAGGTGTTCGACGTCGTCCGTCACACCTCGCAGGACCACTTCGTCGGCGCGATCGACCTCGCGACCGGCACCGACTTCTCCGACCTCGACGTCGAGCTCTTCCCCGAGCCCCTCAACCAGGGCGTCTCGGCGAACCTCGGCGTCGGCCTCGTCTCGTGGCGCGCATCCGAGACCGACGTCCTCGGCGCCCTCACGATGGAGGCCGACTTCATCGACGACCTCGGTCACCGGCCCGACTCGACCGACGCCGTCACCTCGACGGGCAAGGTGGTCGCGAGCGTGACGGGCGGCGGCGGCGACCTCGCCCCCGACGGGATGCTGAGCTTCCGCACCCGCGGACGGCAGATCAACTTCGACCCGGCCGTCGTCGAGAAGGCGCTCGGCTCGGCCGAGTTCTTCGTCAAGCTGATGACCGAGCCGGAGGAGGGCACCGACGAGGTGCTCTTCTACGCCAGCCGCAGCTTCGCGGAGCTCGGTCTGGCCGCCGGCGTGACCGACCAGGGCGTCGCCCACAAGATCGAGCGGTTCGGCGACAAGATCGTCAGCACGCGGTTCTTCTGGACCAACCCGGGCGCGGCCCGCCACCCGGCGATCCCGAACCCGATCCCCTTCGACTTCGACCCCGACGACCCGGCCCAGAACCCGGTCGTCTACACCGAGGTCGTCGGCGACATCGGTCCGGGCGGCCTCGGCTGGAAGGCCGGCGAGTGGCACCACGTCGCGATCACCTGGAGCGACCTGGCCGGCGCCGGCAGCCCGTCGCCGACCCTCCAGGAGCTCTTCCTCGACGGCGAGCGGCAGGGCGGCTTCGACGCGGCCGGCGTCCCGCAGGACGCCGCCTTCCGCCTCCGCGCGGTCGAGGTCGAGACGACCGTCAACGAGTTCACCCAGACGACGTCCTCCTCGAGCGAGTCGACCTCGACGATCACCCACACCTTCTCGACGGCGGGTTACGACTGGGACGGCGGCGAGGACATCTTCCCCGACCTCCAGCTCCTCGGCGCGACCGACACGAACGGCGACGGCTTCCCCGAGTTCCCGATCGACCTCGACTGGGACGGCAACCCGGACTTCATGTTCGACCTCGCCAACCCGCAGCTCCCGATGGACTTCGACTACGACGGCGTGGTCGATCAGGTCCTCGATCCGAACGACCCGAACATGGTTCTCGAAGTGGTCGCCTACGGCGAGGGCTGGCTCGTCCCCCTCGAGATGGAGCTCCAGTGGGGGAACACGGTCGAGGACATCGAGTCGTGGGGCGGCATGATCTACGAGTTCAGCCTCGCCGACCCGCAGATCCCGTTCGACTTCGACTGGGACGGCGTGCCCGACCAGTGGGTCACGCCCGACGACGAGTTCATCGACTACGACTGGGATGGCGACGGCGTCGTCGACTGGCAGGAGCCGAACGACTGGCGCTTCGGTCCCTACGGCATCCCGTGGGACCTCGTGTGGAACATCAACGGGCTGTGGCAGGCGATGTCGGACACGTCCGGCTACGGCTCGGCCTGGATCTACGGCGACAACGGTGAGGTCGTCGTGATCGGCGACACCGTCGACGACCTCGTGGGCGTGAACCTCGACTCGACGCTCGAGCAGCAGGTCGTGACGACGACGACGACCACGAACATCCGAAACGTCACCCAGATCATCAAGAACTTCGAGATCACCCGCGTCATGCTCCGCACCCACGACGCGGGCGAGTTCGTCGAGCTCGGCGGCTACAGCTACACGCCGAGCGAAGACGTCTCGGTCGTCCGCACCGGCCAGCGAACGGGCGCCGGCGTCCAGGAGCGCTTCACGAACGCGACCTTCGACGACCTCCGCGTCTACTCCGACGTGGTCGACTTCGACGGCGTCGCCCAGGCGGAGAAGGCCCGCTACGCGGCCGACTCGGCCGTCTTCCCGGCCACGATCACCGGTCGGATGACGTTCCCGCGCGGCGTCCGCGTCGGCACCGTGACCGCGACCGTCCTGTACCCGGAGATCGGCGACGACGACGTCGACCCGGCGACGATCGACGAGATCACCGACGTCCTCGAGATGCGGGCGATCTACGGAGCGGGCGCCGGCGACGTGCCGAGCCTTCCGTTCGACGTGACCGACCAGCCGATGATGGGCAACGCGCAGGCGAGCCTCGCCCCCGAGGATCCGTTCTTCGGCGGCCCGGTCGCCAGCGGGACGCCCAACCCGCGGACGGCCACCGGCGAGCTGTTCTACGCCTTCCAGTGGAAGGGCCTCGATGTCGCCGACTACTGGAAGAAGAACGGCCACGAGGCACCGTTCGCCCTCCTCGAGGTGACGGCGACCGCGGTCGGTTCGCCGGTCTTCCTCGACCGCCGCTAGACTCGACCCAGGAGACGATCCGGAACCGGACATGACCACCTCTCGGACCATTCCGCTCGCCGCCGCCGCGCTCGCGCTCGGGTCGATCCTGACCCTGACGCCGGGCCTGGCGCGGGACGACGAGGCTCCGTCCGAGCTCGAGGCGTCGGTCCTCGAGGTGACCAAGGCGGAGACGTTCGCCGACGAGGACGGCGTCGTCGTCGCGATCGAGGGGGCGGCCGACGTCCCCGACGGCGTCGTGGTCCAGGTGGGCATCGAGTTCGCGGGCAAGGTCGGTCACCGCACCAGCACCGAGATCGTCGGCAAGCGATTCAAGCTCTCGATCCGCGGCGCGGGCGAGGTCATCCCGGGCGACTACGTCCTGGCGGTCGCCCTCGCGGCCACCCAGCCCCGGCGCGTCCTCGACGCGATCCCGGAGAACCGCCGAGCGTCGCTCGGCAAGGTCGTCGAGAAGAAGGTCCACCTCGGCAACCCCGAGGAGAAGGCCGAGCTCGAGAAGGCGGTCCGGCGCAAGTTCAACGACCTCCTCGAGGAGGCGCGCGCGATCTACCTCGGCCTCGCCCAGTACGAGAGCTACTTTCACTTCGAGCTCGTCGTCCGGATGATCGAGCAGTCGACCGAGGACTTCGAGCAGGGGCGCCCGGTGCCCGATCGGGTCGACCCGCGCCGCCTCCGCACGATGCGGACGAACTGGGAGAACGCGACCGAGGAGCTCTGGGGGCTGCGCTTCAAGAACCTCCGCTACGACTGGAAGCAGTATCAGTCGGCGGTCTTCATGTCGCCCTACCCCGAGGCGGTCGCCGCCTACGAGGCGCTCCTCGACGGACTGACCCAGTGGTACGCCGTCTCGGCGGGCGCCCTCAACGCGGAGATGGGCCTCGAGCCGCCCGAGGAGCTCGCCGGGTCGAACAAGAACCTCGACCGGCGCCAGCTCTACCGGCACGTCAAGGCCCTCGCCCAGAGCGTCTACGAGTCGCTCGGCGCGACGGTCATGCCGCAGTGGGAGCCGTTCGACGTCGCCGTCGCCGAGGAGGGCCGACTCCTCCCCGACGGGCGCACCTACGAGTCCTACGTCGCCAAGTTCCGGGTCGCCCTCCCCGGTCCGCAGTGGCAGTACGACTTCAAGAACCGCCCCCATCCGAGCACGCGCCTCCGGATGCTGCCGCTGCGCAAGGACCCCAAGGAGCTCCGGGCGATCATCGCGGTCGAGGTGACCGACTTCCCGGGCGCCGAGTCGATGGAAGACCTCGCCCGCCTCGCGAAGCTCGCCGAGCCGCGCCGCTTCTCGAACTTCAAGGAGATCAAGGTCGAGGACATCAGGGCGCCCGACCCCACGATGCCCGGCGGGAAGCGCCCCGGCGTCAACGCGCTGTTCACGACTCAGGCTGGCGAGGGCCCGATCTTCTGGGTCCGCCACTACCAGCTCTTCTGCCGCTGGTTCAAGCGCGTCTACTCCCTCGTCTGCATCGTCCCCGAGGGGGGCGAGAAGGAGTTCGAGCGACAGTTCGAGAACGCGTGCCGGTCGTTCCGAATCCTGGACGCTCCCGCCTTCCAGAAGTTCAAGGCGGAGGAGCTCCGCCGGATTCGCGATCGGAACGAGAAGGGCGGACCCCTTCTGACGCCCGAGGAGATCGAGAAGGGCATCAAGAAGCGCTGACCGAGACACCAGAGACAACGGCACCGCGGCGCAGGGCCGACGGTCGCCAGGAACCACCACCAGTTCTTCCGGAGGATAGGCTATGAAGAAGGTTGTCATCGGAGTCATGAGCGTGCTGCTCGTGTGTCTCCCGCTGGCGACGGCGCAGGCGTGCGAGACGCACGGCCTGGTGAACGCCGCGTCGGCGTTCCTGCTGTGGGGAAGCGATGGACCGACTGACGGGTTCACCTATCAGTTCGACCATCACTCCTTCCAGATCACCGCTCCGAACGGCAACACGTTCGGTCCGGTGAGCACCGGCGCGAGCGACGAGATCACGCCGAACATGAGCGACATCGAGGATTGGTTCGAGGCCAACATCGGCGTCGCGACCGAGGTCGACGAGTCGACCGTCGAGACCGACGAAGAGCAGCACGAGCAGGGCGAGGACATGTCGGACTACTTCGGCTAGACCGACCCACGCTCCGCAATCATGAGCTCATGACGATCGGCCTTCCTCGTGCGCGGGGAAGGCCGGTCGCATTGAATGGAGACGAGCCCCCCACCATGAGATCGTTCCCCGTCCGCCTCGGCCGAGGCGGCCTCGCTACCGGCGTCGTCATTGCCGGCGCTCTCCTCGCCGTCGCCGCCTCGCCGGTCTCATCCGCCGCCGACGGCGACGACGAGGCGTCCCCCGAGAAGAGCTGGGTCGGCTTGAAGTTCCGGCCGCTCCGGACCGCCGAGAAGGCACGGCTCGAGGAGGCCGGCCACGCCGGCGGCATCGCCGTCAGCGCGCTCGCCTCCACCGCGCCGGCCGAGGCGTCCGGCCTGAGGGTCGGCGACCTGATCGCGTCCATCGGCGAGACCCCGACGCCCACGGCGAAGGAGTTCGCGGCGGCTCTGGGCGCCCTGCCGGCCGGAGAGAAGGTCGTCTTCCGCGTCGTCCGCGGCGACGACGCGATGGAGATCGAGGTGACGCCCGCCGCCGGCGGCGCCCTCCCCGACCTCCTCACGGCCCTCCAGCTCCGCGCGAGCGACTTCATCGTCGCCGCGCAGCTCGAGGGCGGCGGCTGGCGAGACCCTCAGGTCCGCGACACGGCGCCTGGCGCGCCGATCACCGCGCTCGTCGTGTGCGCGCTCGCCCGCGCCCCGGCCGAGGTGCGGGACCGCGAGGACGTCCGGGCATCGATCGCGCGCGGGCTCGGCTACCTGGAAGGGCTCACCGGCGCGGACGGCGGGATCCGTCAGCCGGACAAGACGATCTCGTACAAGAACTACGCGACGGCGCTCACCCTGATCGCCCTGTGCGCCCTCGACGACGAGAAGCACGCGACGTGGAGGGGCAAGCTCCGCGATCACCTCGTCGAGGCGCAGCTCGACGAGGGCGAGGGCTTCAGCCGGATCGACTGGGAGTACGGCGCCTGGAACTACTACGACCACGACGAGCCGGGCCGGGTCCGGGCGGACATGTCGGTCCTGTCGTGGGTCGTCGACGCCCTCGACGCCGCCGGCCTCCCCGACGACGGCGAGACGGCCAAGAAGGCGCGCCGGTTCCTCTTCAAGTGCCAGGGCGTTCGACCGACGGCCGACGAGGCGACGCAGAGGCGCCTCGACGGCGGGTTCGCCTTCAGCCCGCGCGAGAGCAAGGTCACCCCCATCCCGCTCGACAACGACGACGTCGTCTATCCGTCCTACGGAAGCGCGACGGCGGACGGCCTCCGGACACTCCTCACCCTCGGCGTGGCCCGCGATCACGACCGGACCCGCGCCGCGGTCGACTGGTTCCGGAAGAACTTCTCGGTCGCCACCAACCCCGGCTTCGCGTCGGACGCGGTCGTGCCCTACTCCCGCGCGATCCGCTTCTACTACCTCCACGGCCTCGCCCGCGCCCTCGGTGCGTTCGGCGAGCGCCCCCTCGCGACCGACGGCCGCCCGCGCCGCTGGGCGCGCGAGATCCTCGGTCAGCTCGTCTTCGCCCAGCGGGCGGACGGCTCGTTCGCGAACGACGAGCCGACGATGGGCGAGGACGACCCGGTCCTGGCGACGGCCCTCGCGCTCCTCGCCGCCGAGGCGAGCCGGCAGGCCCTCACCGAGTGACCGGCCCGCTGGAGACCCGCCGGGCGGATGTGCCAGACTGACTGATGGACGAGCGCGCCCCGACCGCGGGCCGCCGAGAGGAGAGACGATGCGGACGCTCCGCGCGATCCTGACCGTGGCGGCGGCGCTCACCCTCGGGGCGAGCGCCGCGCGGGCCGACGAGGGCTTCACCGTCCACCGGGCGGGCCTCAACGAGGCCGGCGATCGGATCGAGGTCGAGGGCGAGGTCGACGTGCCCTCGGGCATCGTGATCCAGCTCGCGGTGAAGTTCGCGGGTCAGGTCGGCCCCGTCGCGAAGACCGAGGTCATCGGCAAGAAGTTCTCCCTCGCGATCCCGATCGAGGGCGAGATCGTCCCCGGCACCTACACCCTCCAGCTCGCCCTCGCCGCCGCCCAGCCGCGCCGCCTCGTGAAGCGTCTCGACCCGGCTCTCCGCAAGGCGCTGACCGAACCGCATCCGCGGGAGATCGAGCTCGGCGACGCCGAGCTCGGCGAGGAGATCATCAAGGCATCGAAGAGCAAGCTCGCCGATGTCATGAAAGGCACCCGCGAGGCGTTCGAGGGGCTCGTCCGGTTCGAGGCCGCCCCGGTCGACGTCGTGAAGAAGGAGTGGCCGCGGGCGCAGTCGCTCCTCTGGAACGACCAGCTTCGGAACCTCCGGGCGGACTGGGACCGCTACAAGGGCACCCTGTTCATGGCGCCCTTCCCCGAGGCGATCGCCTACTACGACGCGCTCACCGTCGTCCTCGACAAGTGGTACCAGGTCTTCTCGACGGCGATCGCGAAGCGCGCGGGGCTGGCGCCGCCCGGCGGCGGCGCCGCGGGACGCGCCGCGAACCCCGGCGTCCTCTTCACCCAGGTCCGCCAGCAGGCCGCCGCGGTCTACAAGGCGTTCGGCGCCGAGGTCGAGGCGTGGGGCGGCGACCTCGTCGTCGCCTCGGGAGGCGGCGACGCGACACCGCCCGCCGGCGGAGGCGGAGGGGCGGCCCCGTCCGGCCCCGCCGATCCGAGCGGGCCGGCGGAGCCGAAGGTCGGACGGATCACGCCGGACGGACGGAACTACGTCTCCTACGTGGCGAAGCTCCGGGTCGCCCTGCCGAGCGCGCGATGGGGCTTCGACTTCGAGAAGCGGCCCCACCCGACCACGCAGTTCCGGATGGTCCCCAAGGATGGCGCCAAGGCGGTGATCGTGGTCGAGATCGCCGAGGTCCGTGGCGCGACGTCGGTAGACGAGCTCGTCGCGCACGCCCGGGCGAGCGCCGCCGAGCGCTTCTCGAACCTGAAGGAGATCGCCTCATCCGAGGTCGCCCCGACCGACCCCTCGATGCCGGACAAGACCCGGCCGGGGATCGACCTCACGTTCACGACCCAGGCCAAGGATGACGCCCCCACGTTCTGGATCCGCACCCGCCATCTCTTCGGCCGCGGCCACGACCGGATCTACCGCGTGATCTGCATCGCCCCGGCGGGAACCGAGGGACCGTTCGAGGCGGAGTTCGCCGACGCCGTGAAGAGCCTCACCATCCTCGACCACCCGCGCTTCCAGCGGGCCGAGGCGGCCGAGCGGGCCGCGAAGGGCGAGCGGCGAGGTGGCCCGGCGGAGCCGCGAGGGAAAGAGAAGCCCGACGGCTCCGACGGCGACTAGCCTGGCCCGGATCATTCACGAGCATCATGGGGAGGTCGCCTACCGCGCGCGGGTGACCGTCCCGCCGTTCCGCTCCGCGATGCTCTCGAGGAAGCTGACCGCCCCGTCGGCGAGCGCCACGCCGTGGATCCGCACCCGCCGGAAGCGATTGGCGAAGTCGATCCGCTTCGCGAAGGCGGCCGCCGTCGCCGCATCGGTCGGCGGGCCGTCGGCGACGACGATGATCGTGTCGGCTTCCGCGATCCCGAGGGCCCGCTCGATCGCGAGGGTCAGCCGCCGCGCCTCGCCGGCGGGGGCGAGCCGACCGAGGGCCTCGTCGACCTCGGTGACGGCCGACGGCTTGGCGGAGGCGAGCTCCGCGCTCGAGACCCACACCGGCTCTGCCCGGCCGCGCCCGCCGGCGAGGGCGTCCGACGCGGCGACCACGGCGAACCGCGCCCGACGATCGAGCTCGCCGAGCGACCGGCGGAGCTCGGCGCGGAGCCGTTCGGCCCGCGCGATCGGCTCGTGGCGATCGGCCTCGTCGGGAACGACGCCGACCGGCAGGAGGTCGGCGGTCGCCATCGAGGCGGGCAGGCTCGTCGCCACGACGAGCCGGTCCGACGCCATCCGCTCCCCGAAGAAGGCCGGCCCGAGCGGCCCCGGCGCCGCCTTGGGTCGGGCGCCGAGCGGCCCGAAGACGAAGCCGGCGCCCTGCTCGTCCCAGAACCCGCGCCAGCCGGCGGCGTCGGTGAAGCCGCGCGCCGTCAACCGGTGGAGCTCGCGCCGCAGCTCGAAGTGACCGAGCCGACCCCCGCCCTCCGCCTCGGCCTCGACCCGCTCGAGCGCGCCGATGAGCGCCTCGACGACGTCCGGGTCCTGCCGGCGGGCGAGCCCATCGAGCGCGATCCGGCGCACCGCGCCCACGCGGTCGGCGAGCCCGTGGACGAGCCCCTCGCGGGCGAGGGCGTCGCCGCGTCGGGCGAGGGCGCGGCAGACGACCGCCTTGGCCCGCCAGTCGCCGCGGCTGCCGCTTCGCCGGATCAGGTCGACCATCTTGCGGCGGGCGCGGTCGTCCCGGATCGTCGCCAGGCCGGTCCGGGCCGCCTCGTGGATCACCAGATCGCCGGCCCGGACGCCGACCTCGATGAGCAGCTCGGCCGCCCGCCACGAGTCGTCCTGGACGATCTCCTCGAGCGCCCGGATCGCCGCCACCGCCTCGTCGGCGGCGAGGGCCGCCTCGAGCTGTCGCTTCGCGCGGCCGAACTCCTTCGTGGAGAGGTTTCCATCGGCCCGGGCCGGCTCGAGCCGCGTCGCGGAGGCCGAAAGGCCCACGGCGGCGGCGGCGACGAGGACCGCGAGCGCGGCCGAGGAGACGGATCTCGGGGTGGGCGGAGTCACCGGGTCATCGTGGCGGCCACGCCCCAGCGCATCAACGCACCCGCCCGCCGCGCCGGCGTCCCGACGCGTTTGCGCACCGGCTGGTCGCCTGCCATCCTCATCGCCGACGACCATCGATGATGACACCGAACGACCCATTCCCGGGCGCCGGCGGCGGCGCCGCCGGCGGCGACATCACCGCCGGCGCCCCGCCCGAGCTGGCGAGCGAGATCCGCGCGGCGGCGGCCCAGACCGACCGGCTCTTCGCATCCCGGTACGTCGTCCTCGGCGAGGTCGGGCGCGGCGCGATGGGCGTCGTCCTCCGGGCGTGGGACCCCAAGCTCTCCCGCCTCGTCGCCATCAAGGTCGTGACGCCCGGGCCCGAGACGGCGGCGACCGAGCTCGCCCGGTTCCAGCGCGAGGCGAAGGCGTGCGCCCGCCTCCATCACCCGGCGATCGTGAACGTCTTCGACGTCGGGGAGGAGGCCGGACGCCCGTTCATCGTCATGGCGTTCGTCGAGGGCGAGACCCTCCTGCCGAAGCTCCAGCGCCGGCGCCCCCTCGACGAGCTCGTCCGGCACGCCCACGCGATCGCCGGGGCGCTCCACTTCGCCCACGCCCGCGGCATCGTCCACCGCGACGTGAAGCCCTCGAACATCCTCGTCGCTCACGACGGCCGCGCGTTCCTGACCGACTTCGGCCTCTCGCGCGACGACGAGGCGAAGGGGAGCGGCCTGACCAGCCGCGGCGAGACGCTGGGGACGCCGATGTACATGGCCCCCGAGCAGGCGCAGGGGGTTCATCAGGCGGTCGGCCCGGCCTCGGACGTCTACTCGCTCGGCGCGATCCTCTACTTCGCCGCCACCGGACGCCCGCCGTTCGACGCGGCGTCGGCCGTCGAGATCATGGTGAAGGTGGTCTCCGAGGCTCCGGTGGACCCGCGGACGATCGACCCCGAGGTGCCGCCCGAGCTCAAGGCAATCATCCTCCGCTGCCTGGCGAAGAACCCCGCCCACCGCCCCGCCTCGGCCGAGGCGCTCGCCGAGGAGCTCGAGGCGTATCTCGTCGATCGCGGCGCGCTCCTCGTGGGCTCGTCGTCGGGCACCCGCCGCGATCCGCGAGCCTCGAGCGGCTCACGCCGCGCGCGGGCGCCGGTGCCGACCGTCTCGGGCGGCTCGGGGCGCCTCCGCTCGGGCTCGGGGCGGCTGCGACCCAAGCGCCGGAGCCAGCGGCGCGTCGTCGCGACGGGCGGCCCAACGGCGCCGGGCACGGCGCGATCGGGCACGGCCCGATCGGGATCGACCCGGCCGGGGTCGGGCCGGCCGGCGGCCGCGGCTGCCGCCGCGACGGCCCCGGCCTCCGCCGCGAACGAGCCGGGGGCGGCGAGCGCCGACGGTCCCGACGCCGGCGAGCCGGAGGCCGCTCGCTACCCGCTCGCGCCGTTCATCGCCGCCGGCGTGATCATCCCGGTCCTCTTCATCGGGATCGCGGCGCTCCTCTTCCGCGGCGGCGACGGAGAGGAGACGGCCGTCGGGTCGATCGCCGCGACGGACGCCGGCGCCGCGCCGTCGACACCCGCCGCGCCCGACGAGATCCGTCTCCACCGGCCCGAGGACGGCGAGGTCCTCGCTCCCGAGGAGGTCTGGATCGAGGGCGAGGTCATCGGAGGTGACCTCGAGGAGGTCTACGTCCTCGATCGGCGCTTCCCGGTCACCGTCGGTCGCTTCGCCGGAAAGCTCGAGGGGCTCGGCGAGGGCGAGCACCGCCTCGACGTCGTCCTCGCCCCGAACGGTCAGCACTGGGCGCGCGCGGTCATCTCGGTCGATGCCACCGCGCCGGGTCTCCAGATCGACGCCCCGCGCGACGGCGACGCCCTGTCGACCTCGAAGATGACCGTCCGGGGCCGGATCAACGACCAGAACCCCGACATCGCCTGGGTCGACGAGGGCGGCGACGTCAGCCCCGCATCGTCGGACGGATCGTTCGCGATCGAGGTGGACCCGCGCGTCCTGCCGGTCGACGAGGACGGGGCCGCCCGCCTCGTCATCCGCGCCCGGGACAAGGTCGGGCTCGAGACCTCGGTCGAGCTCCGCCTGCTCGCCGACGCCGACCCGCCCGTGCTCTCGATCGAGCAGCCGACCGACCTCGTCGCGACGGGCGACGACGAGGTGATCATCCGCGGCCGGGTCGAGGACGAGAACCTCGGCCACGTCCTCATCGGAGCGGCGAAGGTCGACGTCGGGGGCGCGGGGCGCTTCCGCCACCGCTGGGCCGTCGGCGAGCTCCCCGAGGGCGAGCACGCCGTCGACGTGACGGCCGTCGACGCCTACGGGCTCAAGTCGCTCCCCGAGACGGTGCGCGTCCTCGTCGACCGCACCCCGCCGGCGGTGACGATCACGGCGCCGGCCGCCGGCGCCGAGACCGATCAGGAGACGATCACCGTCGCGGGTCGGGTCGCCGACGCCGACCGGATCGCCCGCCTCGAGGTCGCCGGCCGCGGCGTCCCGATCGGCGCCGACGGGAGCTTCACGACCGACGCCCGGCTCGCCCCGGGACGCAACGGCATCCGCGTCCGGGCGATCGACCGGGCCGGGAACGAGGGCGTCGCCGTCCGCGAGGTCGTCCGCGACTCGGCCGCCCCCGCGATCACCTTCGACCCGGAGCCGCCGGCGTTCGTCGGCGAGCGGACCCTCATCCTGCGGGGCGCCGTCGACGAGGACGCCTGCACGGTGACCGTCGACGGAGAGACGGTCCCCGTCGATGGTCGCGCGTTCGAGGCGAAGGTCCGCCTGAAGCGGGGCGACAACGAGATCGTCGTCGTGGCGGTCGACGCGCTAGGCCACGAGGGGCGCGAGGTGCTGATCATCACGCGGGGACGGAAGAAGCCGGTGATCCCATCGGGGACGTGGTGGCGTCCGACCAGGGAGCAGCTCGCCCTCTCGGCCGAGACCGGCCTCCCCGTCTGGATCGAGAACGACGCCGGGATCCGCTTCGTCCTGGTCCCGCCGGGCGAGTTCACGATGGGCAGCCCGACCGACGAGCCCGGCCGCGGCGCCGACGAGCGCGAGCACGCCGTCCGGATCACCCGCGGCTTCTACCTCGGGGCGACCGAGGTGACGAACGAGCAGTTCGACCGGTTCCGCCCGGGCGGCCGACCCCGCGGCCGCAACACCCGCGGCAAGCGGATCGACGCCCCGAAGCAGCCGGCCGCCGGCGTCGACCTGCCCGACGCGATCGCGTTCTGCGGCTGGCTCACCGAGGCCGGCGCGAGCGAGAAGCTCGTCTACCGGCTGCCGTCGGAGGCGGAGTGGGAGTGGGCGGCGAAGGCCGGCCGGTGCGATGAGCTCCTCGCGGCGGACCCCGACCGGTTCGCCAACCGCCGGGGAGGCGGCGACGGCCACGACGTCTCGGCGCCGGCCGGCAGCTTCGCGCCCAACGCCCTCGGCGCCTGGGACGTCCTCGGCAACGTCTGGGAGTGGACCGCCGACCGCTACGCCCGCGACTATCCGACCGGCCCGTCGGTCGACCCGAAGGGGCCGAGCGCGGGCAATGACCACGTCCTCCGCGGCGGATCCTGGCAGGGCGGATCGGACGACAGCCGGGCCGCGAAGCGCTTCGCCGACGAGCCCGACGACGGCGACGACGACGAGGGCTTCCGGGTCCTCCTCGAGCTGCCCCGACGCTGGCGCTGAGCGCGCGGACGGCCCCGGCGCCCGCGAGACCTTAGACCTTGACTCTCATCGGGTTGCACGCGCCGCGCCCCCCTGCCATCTTCAAGACGAGTCCGAGGTTGCGCATCTCGTTCGGGACGAGTTGCGCCGCCCGAGGGGAACGCGTGTCTCTCCGTGGAAGCCAGGAGACGGTCAACCTCGTCTCCCTGCTGAGCCTCATCACCGACTCGGGCCATTCGGGGACGCTCCGGCTGCGCCTCGCCGAGCGGATGGTCAGCCTCCACTTCCACGACGGCCTCATCTATCTCCTCAACAGCGTCAACGCCCAGGGCCCCGAGAAGATCGTCGCGCCGCTCGTGCGCGAGGGGAAGCTGGGCGAGGACGACCTGATCCGCGTCCTGACCATCCAGAAGCAGATGGGGGTGACCGAGAGCCTCGGCAACCTGCTGATCAGCCAGGGCCTCGTCTCGCGCGAGGACGTCGACGCGGTCCTCCGCGATCAGCTCGAGGAGGAGATCTGCGACCTCCTCTTCGCCGAGGACGCCGAGTACGAGTTCGCCAAGGGGCTCCTCCCCGAGGAGATCGAGAAGGGCGATGAGCGGATCCGCACCCTCGGCTTCGAGGTCCAGTCGATCCTCGTCGAGGCGAGCCGCCGCCAGGACGAGTGGCGCCGGATCCGCAAGACGATCGAGACCGACCGGGCGATCCTCGTCATCGCGCGCCGCACCGAGGGGGAGTGGAAGCGCGAGGAGGACGGGAGCATCTCCGGCCGCCACCGCCAGCCCGGGAGCGACGAGGAGGCCCAGATCCTGGCCCGCTGGCGGGCCGCTCACGCCCGGTTCGAGGCGAACCCGTTCGACGGGGTCACGACGGTCGAGGAGATCGTCGCGGCGAGCGGCGTGAGCGCCTTCGCGGCGATGCGCGTCATGGCCGACATGAAGAAGCAGGGCCTCGTCCGCGAGCTCCTGCCGTCGGAGATCGAGTCCTACGCGATCCGGCATCTCCAGGCCGAACGGTCGCGAGACGCCTACAAGCTGGCCGAGTGGGCGAACGAGATCGAGTCGCTCCAGGCGGTCGGCGACAGCCTCGACAAGTACCTCCTCCACGCCGACACGCTCCGCGGCCAGGGATTCCAGACCCGGACCAAGAGCGCCCGGGCGCTCCAGATGCTCTCGCGCCTCCTCGGTATCGGCGAGCCGTTCCGCTTCCTCGCGCGCGAGGGCGAGAGCCAGGTCGAGTGCTACCTCTCGCCGAAGACGCTCCGCGTCCACCTCATGGGGCCGCGCCGGACCCACAGCACCAGCCGCTACCTCCGGCGCCGGAACGCGATCAAGAAGGAGGACCTCGCCCGCGCGAAGAAGAAGGCGCAGCGCGAGCGGCGTCACCTCGACCGGGTGCTCGTCGAGGACGGGTTCATCACCCGCGACGCGTGGCTGCGCGCCGTCAAGGACAAGGTCGTCTCGGGGCTCTTCAGCATCTTCGGGTGGAACGAGCCCTACGTGGAGATCCAGGGCGGCCGGGTCACGGCGCCGCCGCCCTCGTCGATCAACGGGCTCGTCTGCGAGATCCCGCTCGACGACAGCCTCCGCGAGGACTTCAAGCGGGCGCTCCGCCGCTGGAAGGTGCTGATCGAGAAGATCCCGAGCCGCGACGTCCTCTGCCTCTGCCCGACCCAGCGCAAGAAGGGCGAGAAGAAGCGGGCCCACCACCTCTTCAACGGGCTGCGCACGGTCGGCGACATCATCCAGCTCGCCTACGTCGCCCCCTACGAGCTCGCCCGCTTCCTCTTCGAGTCGATGAAATCGGGGCTCATCCGCCCCCTCGAGGACCGCGAGCACTACGAGGGGCTCGAGACGGCCCTCGCCGAGAAGCACTACGACGAGGCGGTCACCTACTGCCGGAGCGCGATGGGCTGGCGCTACGCGCCCCAGCTCTACGGCCAGCGCCTCGAGGAGCTGAGGCGGCTGCTCGCCGACCGCCCGAACATGGAGAGCCGACCGGTCCTCCAGGGCGAGAGCGACACGTTCGGGATCGCCGAGGTGATCCAGCTCCTCCACCAGGGGAAGCGGAGCGGAACGCTCAAGATCCGCGGCGCCGATCGCGAGCTCGTCTTCTACCTCTACGACGGCGACATCCATCTGCTCAAGGTCGACGAGCCGGACGAGGACATCGAGGTCTGGGAGCTGACGTCGTCGACCGACAGCTCCCCCGAGCTCGGCAAGATCAAGCAGCGCGGCGCGCTCCGCGAGAGCGACCTGACCGACGACCAGGCGCTCGGGATCAAGGAGGACGTCCTCGAGTCGTTCACCTGGGAGGAGGCGCACTTCGAGTTCATCCAGAACCTGCTCCCGACCGAGCTGCGCGGCGCCGACGACAAGTCGACGACCCTCGCGCTCAACACCCCGCAGCTCCTGATGCAGGCGATGACGCGGATGTCGGAGTGGGACGAGCTCCGCGGCCTGATCCAGAGCCCGCGGGCGATCCTCAAGTTCACCGCGGGCGCGGGCGCCGAGGTCGTCGCCGCGTCCGAGATGACCGACAGCACCGCGTCCCTCTTCAACGGCCGGCGCACCCTCGAGGAGGTGGCTCGCCTCTCGGGCAAGCGCCGCTTCGTCGTCTTCCGGGACGCGGCCCGCCTCGTCCGGGACGGGCAGCTCGAGTACGTCGGCGTGGCGCCGAAGAAGATGCCGCTTCCGAGCGCGCACCGCCGCCAGTCGCTCCTCGGCGGCCGGCTGCCCCAGCGGACCCAGGCGGAGCGGAGCGCGACCCACCTCCCCTCGCTCGCGAGCGACTCCGACTTCGACCTGCCCGCCGCGAGCGACAGCACCTTCGGCGCCTCCGACAGCAGCTTCGGCGGGCGCTAGATGGCCTCATCGCGCGGGCCCAGAAGCCCGAGCCGCGGCGGCTCGGCGCGGGCCGGCACCCGGATCGGCCCCTACGTGGTGACCGGCACCCTCGGCCGCGGCGGCATGGGCGTGGTCCTCCGCGCGCGCCACGAGCAGCTCGGACGCGAGGTCGCCCTCAAGCTCCTCCGCGCGGCCGCATCGCCCACCGCCGTCGCGCGCCTGCAGCGCGAGGCCCGGACGATCGCCCGCCTCGACCACCCCGGGATCGTCACCGTTCACGAGGTCGGGACGACGGCCGAGGGCGCCCCGTTCGTCGCCATGGAGCTGGTCGACGGCGAGGACCTCGGCGTCCTCATCGAGGCGGGCCGCCTGCCGCTCCGGGCGCGCCTCGAGGCGATCGCCGGGGCGGCCCGGGCGCTCCACTTCGCCCACGAGCAGGGCGTGATCCACCGCGACGTCAAGCCGCAGAACATCGTCGTCTCGCCGGCGGGCCAGGCGAAGCTCCTCGACTTCGGCCTCGGAAAGATGGTCGACGGCGAGGAGTGGACGCGGCTCACCGCGACCGGCGCCGTCCTCGGGACGCCCGCCTACATGGCGCCCGAGCAGGTGCGCGCGGGGCGGACCGTCGCCGCGCGCACCGACGTCTACGCCCTCGGCGCCACCCTCTACCACGCCGTCGCCGGCGTCCCGCCCCTCGACGACGGCCTCGAGCCCGCGGCGGCCCTCTTCGCGGTCGTCAACCGCGAGGCGCCGTCGGCCTCCTCGCGGGCGTCGACCGGCACGTTCGCCGCGGGTCGCCCGCCGCGCCCCGCGGCGCTCGACGCGATCTGCGCCCGCGCCCTCGCGAAGGACCCGGCCCGGCGCCATCCCTCCGCCCTCGCCTTCGCCCGCGACCTCGAGGCGGCCCTCGCCGGGCGCCCGGTCGCCGAGCCCACGCGCCCGCGCCCTCGGCCGAGGCGCGTCGCGGCGGTGACGGCCGTGGCCGCCGTCGCGCTCGTCACCGGCGCGGTGAGCGTCTTCCTCGTCGCGCGCGGCTCGACGAGCGGCGCCGGCGCGGCCTCCGCGCGCACGATCGAGCCCTCGCTCGTCGCCGCCGTCGCCCAGCGGATGGCGGCGCCGCGCGCGGCGGGCGACATCGAGCGCTGGGTCGAGGTGTACCGGCTGATGGAGGTCGGCCCCGACATCGCCGCCCTCGAGGTCGCCCTCGCCGAGATCGACGACCCGGCCGCGAGCGCGGTGATCCTCGCCGCGGCCGAGCTGGACCGGGCGGCGCGGGTCGACCGCGCCGGGGTGCTGCGCGCGCGGGCCCGTCGCGAGGTCGTCGAGCGGGCCGCCGAGCGCGCCGCCGCGCTGCCGGCCCGCCCCGGCCCCCGGATCGAGCAGGTCGCCGACCTCGCCCTCCTCCTCGGCGAGAGCGCGTTCGACGCCGACCCCAAGCTCGCCTACGACCTCTTCGACGAGCCGCCGATGCCGGCCGGCCTCGTCCAGCAGGAGGAGTTCGATCTCTGGAGCGCCGTCCTCCGGATCTGGCAGCGCGAGTCGCTCGACGCGTTCACCTCGACGATCTCCGCGCGCCTCCTCCTCGCCGAGCTCGTCCGCGACGACCCGCCGCCGCCGCGGCCGTCGCACCCGCCCCTCGACGAGCTCCTCGCCGATCGAGCGGCCCTCGCGGCGCTCGTCGAGCAGCGCCTGGCGGATGTCGCCGACAGCCCCGGCCCGGCCGAGCTGGCCCGGCGGACGCGCGCGAGCGCCGAGCGCCTCCGCCGCGCCGGCGAGGAGCTCCTCGGCTCGTCGGCGCGCCTTCGCCTCCACGGCTCGAGCGTCGGCTGGGCGCTCCGAGCCGCCCCGCGGGACCGGTTCGTCGGCTGCCCCGCTGGGCTCCTCTGCCTCCCGCCCGACGCGCCGACCCGGCGGGAGGCGTTCCTCGCCGGCCGGTTCGGCCTGTCGCTGCCGGCCGCCTTCGCCCGCTTCGACGCGTTCGCGATCGAGCTCGCCGGCGACGCGCCGGGCGGCCTCGCCGTCTCCCTGTCCCGGAGCGGCGGCGCCGACGTCGCCCACGCCGTCGTCGATGGCGGCGTTCGCTTCGCCACCGGAGCGCTCGCGGTCGCGGACCTCGACGCGCTCCTCCGGCCCGCCAGCAGCCACCGCGAGGTGACCGCCCGGAGACTCGAGCTCCTCGCGTCCGGCGATGACGAGCTCGTCCTGCGGATCGATGGCGACGAGCCGCGCCGCCTCTCGGTCGGGAAGGTCCGCGACCTCGACCTCCGGATCACCCTCCGCCCGGGCGCGCGAGTCGATCACGTCCTCCTCGGGACGCGACGCCCGTGATGCCGCCCGAGCAACCCGGCGGGACGTCCCCCTCGGCTGGCGACCCGGCCCGCCCGGGGCCGCGACCCGCGCCGACCGCACCGTCCGCCGGACCGACCGGCCGTCGCCTCGTCGGCGAGCGCCTCGGGCCCTACGCGATCACCGGCACCCTCGGCGAGGGCGGCATGGGCGTCGTGTTCGCGGCCCATCACGTCGAGCTCGATCGTCCGGCCGCCCTCAAGATCCTCCGGATCGGCGGCGGCCCCCGCGCGCAGGCGCGCCTCCGCCGCGAGGCGCAGACGATCGCGCGGCTCGAGCATCCGGGGATCGTCCGCGTCTACGACGTCGGCGAGACCCCCGACGGGCTCCCGTTCATCGCCATGGAGCTCGTCGCCGGCACCGACCTCGGCACGCTCATCGACCGCGGCGCGGTCTCGCTCGACGAACGGCTCCGCGTGATCGCCGACGCCGCCCGGGCGCTCCAATTCGCCCACGAGCACCGGGTGATCCACCGCGACGTCAAGCCGCAGAACATCCTGGTCACCGGCGACGGCCAGGTGAAGGTGCTCGACTTCGGGATCGGCAAGAACCTCGACGGCGAGACGGTCACCCGCCTCACCGCCACCGGCGTCCTGATCGGCACCCTCGCCTACATGGCGCCCGAGCAGGTGCGGGACGACGCCACCGTCGACGTCCGGACCGACGTCTACGCCCTCGGCGCCACCCTCTACGAGGCCGTCTCGCGCCAGCCGCCCGTCGCCGACGACAACCCCGCCCGGGCCGTCTTCTCGATCCTGTCGCGCGTGCCGCCGCCTCCCTCCTCGATCGCGCCGCGCGGCACGTTCGACGCCCCGGGCGCCCCGGCCCCCGCGGCGATCGACGCGGTGTGCGCCCGCGCCCTCGCCAAGGATCCTGTCGATCGGTACGCGAGCGCCGAGCAGCTCGCCGACGAGATCGACCGGATGCGCGCCGGGCAGGCCCCGACGACCTCGCCTCCGCGTTCCCGGGCGCGGCGACGCCTGCCGCCGGCCGCCGGCGTCCTCCTCCTCGTCGCCGGTGCGTTCGCCGGCGGGATCGTCGTCGGGAGACGCACCGCCCCGGAGCCGACGCCGACGCCGACGCCGACGCCGAAGGCCGACCCGCCGGCCAGCGAGGGCCCCGGGGAGATCGACCGTCCCGCCGGCGCGACGGCGGAAGAAGTCGCCGGCTCGGATCCAGGGCCCGATGCGACTCCGCCCGCGACCGGGGACGCCGACGCGCTCGCCGCTGTCCTCCCCGCTCTCGACGCCGCCGGCTCGACGAACGACTTCGCGGCGCTCCTCGCCGCCTACCGTTCCCTCGACCTGGCCGGCGACCTCGACCGGCTCGCTCGCGCGGTCGAGGCGCTGCCGCCCGATCGACGCGTCGTCCCCCTCGCCCCGGCGATCCTCCACGAGGCCGGCCGGGCGAACCCGGACGGGATGCGTCGCGCGCGCGCGATGCTCGACGCCGTCGTCGTCGAGCTCAGCCACGATGATCCCGCGGCCGCGACGAAGATCGCGATGGCATCGGCGCTCTGCGGCAGCGGGGGACGGCTCGTCCTCGATCTGATCGACGAGTCACTCGAAGGCAATCCCATCCTGGCCCGCGAGTGGCGCCTGAACCCCGCCCGACATCCAGTGATCGGCAACATCCCTCCCCGCGATGTCCCGAAGGTCCGAGACCTCGTCGCGGCCGCGCTCGGAGACGAGGGCCTGCGGGCGCTCCAGTCCGTCACGGAGTCACGGCAGTTCGCGGCCGCCATCATCCGCGGGCAGAAGGAGCCGGACCCGAGCCTGCCCATCGTCATCCCCGACCAGATCCTGCAGACGCCCCGCATGGTCCCGGCCATGCTCGAGCGGACCGCCGGCGTCATCGAGCGATCGAAGCTGCGGGAGCCTCTCCGGACGCGAGTCGCTCGAGCGCTCGCGCGACTCGCCGAGTTCGGCCGCTCGATCGTCACGGGGCCGATCCAGCTCGACCCCGCCGATGGGGTGACCCCCGTCGCGTTGCGGGCCGAGCCGCCCGAGGCCTGGAGCGTCACCGACGGCGGCCATCTCATGATCGAGCCACGACCCGAGTCCGAGCGGCCGTGGCACGCGGCGGAGGTGCACCTGACGCTCGGCGACTTCCTCACCCGGTTCGACTCGCTCGAGCTCGAGGTCATCGGGCCGCACGCGCCCCCGATGCTCGGGGTCGAGCTGCTCATCGACGGCGAGCGCGCCTCGGGCGTGCTGCTCATCGACCAGCGCGTTCAGGTCGTGGGCACGTCGGTCCCCGAGCTGTTCTTCCAGAGCGGGTGGACGCTGGCGCGGGCGTTCCGCGAGCAGCCGCTCGACGCCCCCCAGACCGACATCACGCGCACGTTCGCCATCGAGGTCCAGGAGGACGGTCGAAGCGTGCGGTTCCTGATCGACGGAAACGAGGTGACCACGACCGAGGCGAGCCGCGCCAGGACCGACGAGGAGCGCTGGGACCTGCGCCTCTACGTCCCGCCGATCACCGAGGTCTCCGGCGTCCGCCTCCGGCGGCGGGGCGGCTGATGGAGGCGCGCCCGAGCCCCGAGCGACCCGGCTGGACGGCGCCGACGGGGGCGCCGCCGAGCCCGCCATCGTCCGGCCGCCTCGCGGGCGCCCGCCTCGGGCCCTACGTGATCACGGGCTCCCTCGGCGAGGGCGGCATGGGCGTCGTCTACGCCGCCCACCACACCGAGCTCGACCGCCCCGCCGCCCTCAAGATCCTCCGCCGCGGCGGCACGCCCCACGCGCGCGCGCGCCTCCGCCGCGAGGCGCAGACGATCGCGCGCCTCGACCACCCCGGCATCGTTCGCGTCTACGACGTCGGCGAGACGCCCGACGGGCTGCCCTACATCGCGATGGAGCTCGTCGCCGGCACCGACCTCGGCACGATCCTCGACCGCGGCGCGATCTCGCTCGACGACCGACTCCGCGCCGTCGCCGAGGCCGCCCGGGCGCTCCACTTCGCCCACGAGCGCCAGGTGATCCACCGCGACGTGAAGCCGGCGAACCTGCTCCTCACCGCGGACGGGCTCGTGAAGGTGCTCGACTTCGGCATCGGGAAGCAGCTCGACGGCGACACGGTGACGCGCCTCACCGCGACCGGCGTCCTCCTCGGAACGATCGCCTACATGGCGCCCGAGCAGGTCCGCGACGACGCGACGGCCGACGCGCGGACCGACGTGTACGCCCTCGGAGCGACCCTCTACGAGGCCGTCTCGAGACGCCCGCCGATCGACGACGACAACCCCGCACGGGCCGTCTACGCGATCCTCTCCCAGACCCCGCCACCCCCGTCGACCGTCGCGCCGGCCGGGACGTTCGACGCGCCTGACGCGCCGAGCGCCTCCGCGGTCGACGCGGTCTGCGCCCGCGCCCTCGCCAAGGACCCTGACGACCGATACGAGTCCGCCGAGGCGCTCGCGGACGAGATCGACCGCATCCGGGCCGGGAAGCCGCCGCGCACGACCACGATCCTTCGCCCGCGCCGGCGCCGGCGTCCGGTCGGTGCGCTCCTCGGCGCGCTCCTCATCGCGGCGGCGTCGTTCGGAGGCGGAACGGTGTTCGGACGACTGACGGCTCCCGCGGGCGAGGTGGCCGTCGACCCGGGCGACGGCCGAGACGGCGCGGTCGGGCCGACTCCGTCGCCCCCGCCCCCGCCTCCGCTCGCTCCCGATCCCGCCGCGAACGCGACGACCACCGCGGATCAGCAGGAGGCGGCCGATGCCGCCCAGCTCGCCGCGCTCCTTCCGGACCTCGAGGCAGCCGCCGCGCAGAGCAACTTCCTCGAGCTGCTCGCCGTCTACCGCCGGCTCGACGCCGCGGGCGACTTCGACCGGCTCGAGCGCGTGCTCGAGACGATCGACACGCGGCGGCGGATCATCCTGATCCTCACCGCGGTCCTCCACGCCTCGGGCTCGGTCGACGAGGCGGGCCTCGAGCGCGCGAAGGAGATCCTCGACCGGAACATCGTGATCGCGACCGCCGAGGCGAACGCCCCGAAAGGCCTCCCCGCGGCCGCCCAGGCCTATCACGCCGCCGGGCGCGTCGTCCTGGGCATCATCTCCGAGGTGCTCGAGGGCGACCCCGTGCGGGGCCGCGAGTGGCTGACCGATCCGGCGCGTCATCCGAACATCATGGTCGGCATTCCGACCGGCGGCGAGAGCATCGCCCGCTCCCTCGTCTTCGCCTCGCTCGGCGCCCACGGCGCCGGGGCCCTCCTCATCGTCGTCGAGGCGCGCCTCGTCGCGGCCCTCGCCATCCGCGGCTCGGACGCGCCCGTCTCCCGGATGCCGGTCGCCGACCCGGATCGCTACCTCACCGATCCGCGGGCCCTCGTCGACCTCGTCGCCGACTACGAGAGTCGGATCGACCGGGCGAAGGTCTCGCCACCCCTCCTCGCCCGCATCGACGCGAGCCTGGCGCGGCTCGCGGAGCGGGCGAATCGGATCGCCGGCGGAACGGTCCTCCTCGACGGGGACGGGATCACCCGCGTCGCCCTGCGCGCGGAGCCGCCGTCCGCCTGGGACGTGACCGACGAGGGCCACCTCACCGTCTCGCTGCGCCCCGAGGTCAACGCCCCCTGGAGCGCGGCCGAGGTGCATCTGGACATCGGGCGGTTCCCCGAGCGCTTCACCGCGATCGAGATCGAGGCCGTGGGGGCCGACGCGAGCCCGATGCTCGCGTTCGAGATGATCTGGAGCGGAGATCGATCCTCGAGCGTCATCATCCTCGATGACGACGTGCGCAACAGCCCGGCGTCGATCCCGAAGGGCTTCTTCGACGGGGCCTGGTCGCTGGCGAGCCGGCTTCGAAGCGGCGCGGTTCCCGCCGCCGTCGGCGGGCGCCGGACCTACGCGCTCCGGATCAGCGGCGACCGGCGCCGCGTCTCGTTCCTCGTCGACGGCGAGACGAAGTTCGCGCCCGAGCTCGCCCTCGGCCCCGGCGAGGTCGACGGCTGGGACCTCCGCATCTACGTTCCACCGCCGACGGCCGTCGCGACGATCCGCCTCCAGCGGCGAGACTGACCCGACGCGCCGCGCCGCCCTTGCGAGATCCGCGGCATCGACTACGGTCGAGCCCGATGATCGAGATCCAGGGACTGACCAAGCTCTACCCGATGGGCGAGGAGACCGTCCGCGCCCTCGACGGGATCGACATCAGGATCGAGCGCGGCGAGCGCGTCGCGATCCTCGGCCCGTCGGGGTCGGGCAAGTCGACGCTCATGCATCTCGTCGGCGGCCTCGACACGCCGAGCGCCGGCTCGATCAAGGTCGATGGAGAGGAGCTCGCCGCGCTCTCGCCGCGGGAGCTCGCCCGCTACCGGAACGAGAAGGTCGGCTTCGTCTTCCAGTCGTTCCACCTCCAGGGCCACCTGAGCGCGGCCGAGAACGTCGCCCTGCCGCTCAAGATCCGGGGCGTGCCGCGACGCGAGCGCGAGGCAGCCGCGACCGAGCGCCTCGCCGAGGTGGAGCTCGCCGACCGGGCGCGCCACCGCCCGAACGAGCTCTCGGGCGGGCAGCGTCAGCGCGTCTCGATCGCCCGCGCCCTCGCCGGCGGGCCGACCGTCCTCATCGCCGACGAGCCGACGGGCAACCTCGACGAGCGGAGCGGGCAGGCGATCATCGATCTCTTCCTCCGGCTCTCGCGCGAGCGCGAGCTGACCGTGATCGTCGTCACCCACGATCCGGAGGTGGCCGCCCGGCTCGATCGCTCGATCCGACTCCGGGACGGCAAGGTCGTCCTCGAGGACGAGGCCGCTCCGACGGCGCCCGCCGAGACTCCCGCCGGGCCGGCCGCGGCCGAGGAGGCCTGAGATGCGCGCCGCGGACTACGTCGACGAGATCCTCGGCAGCTTCCGCAAGCAGCGACTCCGGACGGCCCTGACGAGCATCGGGATCGGGATCAGCGCGCTGACGATCACCCTCATGGTCGGTCTCGGGCAAGGGCTCCAGACCTACATCGAGACCCAGTTCCTCGCCTTCGCCGACGAGCGCGTCCTCATGATCTTCCCGGGAGCGATCCGGGGCGGCAGCCAGATGATGGATCGCCTCGCCGGGATCGGACGCCCGGCCGAGCGGCTCGACGAGGAGGCCGAGCAGCAGCTCGAGGTGCGCCGCGGAGGGATGTGGATCTCGGAGACGCAGGTCGCCGACCTCAAGGCGCTGCCCGGCGTCGAGTCGGTCGCGCCGATGACGTGGCTCGAGGTCGACGGGATCGAGCTCGTGGATGCGCCGCCGGACCGGGCCGGGAAGTGGCAGGTCGACATGGCCGTCCTCGACAACAGTCCGCTCGTCGGCGAGCTCTCGGCCGGCCGGATGCCCGCGACCGACGCGAGCGAGGTCCTCCTGGCGCCCCAGTACGCCCTCGCCTGGGGCATCCCGGCCGACGAGCTCCTCGGGCGGTCGATCACGATGCACGTGCCGAAGCTCGGAAAGGTGAACCGCCGGTTCCTCTTCCGCGACCCGACCGCGTTCAAGCTCGAGCGCAAGCCCTTCACCGCCACGATCGTCGGGCTGGCCGAGAAGAGCCCGATCTCGAGAGCCGTCTACCTCCCCCTCGGCGTCGGACGCGAGGTCGCCCGCTTCCAGAGCGACAACCCGGCGATCCTCTCCGACGAGAAGATCGGCTTCCAGGCGCACCTCCGGATCCGCGAGGGCCACGACATCGACGAGGTCCGCGTCGAGATCGAGAAGCTCGACCTCGTCGCCCGGAGCGTCGGCGACGGGCTCGACGAGATCCAGAAGGTCTTCCTGGCCGTCGACCTCGTCCTCGCCTCGTTCGGTCTCCTCGCCCTCGTCGTGGCGACGCTCGGCATCATCAACACCCTGCTCATGGCGATCACCGAGCGAACCCGCGAGATCGGCGTGATGAAGGCGCTCGGAATGACCCAGGAGTCGATCCGGATGATGTTCGCGCTCGAGGCCGCCGCGATCGGCCTCGTCGGCGGGATCGCCGGAACGCTCCTCTCCCTCGGGCTCGGCCTGATCCTGAACGTCCTCGCCAAGACCTACATCCCCGCGACCCAGGCGCTCGAGGGCTACGAGGTCTTCTACTTCCCGTGGTGGCTGCTGCTCGGCGCCCCGCTCTTCAGCAGCCTCATCGGCGGCGTCGCGGGGATCTACCCGGCCAACCGAGCCGCCCGCCTCGACCCGATTCGCGCGCTCCACCACGACTAGAGTCGGCCTAACTCCGAGGGGAACGCACCATGACCGCTCGACGCTTCGTGATCCTCGTCGCCGCGGCCGTCGTCGGCGGCTCGCCGGGCTGCACCGGAATCGAGGTGGGTGAGCTGCCGCCCCCGCCGAGCGGCGCCGAGGTCGAGATCGAGCCGACGACCTTCGCTCCGCGAGCGACCTTCACACCCGGTCAGAAGTGGGTGCGGCTCTACGAGGAGATCGACGGGGAGCAGATGTTCCGCACCCGTGAGACGATCGCGATTCTCGAGGTCGCCGACGACGGTCGCATCACGGCCGTCGACGCCACCAAGGTCTTCGACGACCCCAGCGAGCCGACCGGGTGGGGCGACAAGTGGTACAACAACCGCGAGCTTCAGCTTCGAGGCAGGAAGGAGCCCTCCTACGAGGCCCGCACCGGCTGGGTGCAGACGGACGTCATGGTGCTCAAGGACCTACTCAACGCCGACATGTACCTCCCGCACCGGCGGCGCCCGGTCCGCACGGGCGACACGTGGAGCTCGGGGGGCACGTCGCAGCTGGTGAGGGTCGAGGAGGCCGGAGGTCACAGGATCGCCGTGATCTCGCACGAGGTCGCGAGCACGAAGGCCACCTACTACTGGTCGATCGACCACGCCCACCCGGTCGCCATCGACGAGATCATGGTGATCTCCCCCGACAGGACGATCCACAAGAAGACCCGGATCTCGGTCACGCCGACCCCGCCCGTGGTCACGCCCCCCGAGCCGGCGAAGTCGCGGACCGACGTCGACCGGCGCCCCTACGTTCCACGTCGCGACGTCGTCAGCTCGATCCCGCCCGAGCTCGCACGCAGCAAGCTCCAGCCGCTGCTCGAACAGGGAATGAAGTACCAGCCTCGGGCGCCGGGAGTCACCGCGACGATCGAGGTCGAGCCGGGCGCGCTCGTTCTGCACATCACCGCCGCCGGAGAGGAGAGCGAGCGTCGTGGCACCTGGAAGTCGCTGCGCTACTCCGCCCTCAGTGGCTCGACCAACGAGAACGAGGTCGTCTTTCGCCGACTCGGACTCCCCGAGGACACGACGATCTTCATCCTCATGATGAAGAACCCCGAAGCCGCCGGCGCCGACGCGGTGTACGCCGGGGTCTTTCTCGACCAGGAACGCTTCGAGACCGCGCTCGACGCCCTGGCGAGCCTCGGCGTGAAGGAGGCGCAGGAGTAGCCGCCGGCTGCGCCCCTCGATCGACTGGATGCGCTCGAAGTCGAACGTGTCCCCGGTGGCTGCGCCCGGGACGAGGAAGACCTCGCCGCCCCCCGGCGTCCCCTCGACTATCTCGGGGAGCTTCAGGGACCCCGGCACGCCGACGCACCCGCCTCCGGCCAGACGAGCGCGGTCGCAACGGCGACGAGCGCCACGACTCGCGCGACACGCCGGACCTCGCGATCCGCTGACCGGATCACTCCGACCGCTCCCAGATCGCGCGGGCGCGCTCGACGTAGCGGGTGACGAAGGCCGGCTCCTCCTTCGAGCGCTTCGGCGGGAGGAGCGTCAGGGTCAGCTCGCGGTTCTTTCCGAACGCGGCCTTGGTCCAGTTGGCCGAGCCGGTGACGACGGCGTCGTCGATCACGACGAGCTTGTGGTGGAGCTGGGGGTCGCCCTTCTTCGAGATGCGGAGGTGACCCGAGCGCCGGAGCGCGCCGAGGGTGTCGAGGAGGCGCTTCGCCTCGGCGTCGCGGCGGCGCTCGAGGTTCTCGAACTGAACCCGGTCGAGGGTGAGCGCGACCTCGACCCTCTTTCGCTTCGCCTGCGCGGCGAGGATGAGGGAGATCTCGGGGTCGTTGAGGATGTTGACGGCGCCGAGGATCCGCGTCTTGGCGCCCCGGAGCCGGTCGATGAGCGCCCGGCGCATCTCGGCTCCGGAGCCGGCGCGTGGGTCGGCGAACCGGATCAGCGCTCGCCCGGGCTCGCCGCCGTTCGCCTCCTCGAGTGGCGCGAGCGGCTCGGCGTCCCGGAGGGGCTTGCCGAGGTCGACCTTCTCCCCGGCGGCCTCGCTCGCGATCCGGGTGAACGCGTCGCGGCACGTCTCGACGACGCCGCCCCTGGGACCATCGAGGACGGCGAGGTCGTTCCACTTGGTGCTCGCGTCGAGGTCCGACCAGTTCTTGCTCCCCGCGATCACGACGCGGTCGTCGAGGACGATCAGCTTCGTGTGGAGCCGGCCGTCCCCCTCGGGCCCGGCGACCGCGACCGGGACGAGGCGCCCGTCCGCCTCGAGGGCCCGCAGCGTCTCGCCCCACGGCTCGCCGCCCGACCGCTTCAGCGCCTTGTCGTGCTGCTCGGCGTCGACGAGCACCCGGAGGTCGAGCCCGTCCTCGTCCGCCCGCTCCTCGAGGAGCGCCAGGAGATCCCGGTCGCTCAGGGTGTAGGCCAGGATCCAGATCCGGGCGCGGGCGGCCCGCACCAGGGCCAGCACCCGCTCGGCCAGCTCCTCGCCGCCGGCCTCGTCGCCGGCCTCGGCCGCGAGGATCGAGACCGAGACGTCGGTCGGCCGCCCGGACCCGGCCCCGGCCCCGCTCACCGCACCGGCCGCGCCGAGGGCCGCGAGCGCGACCGCCCCGATCGCCGCGGCGCGCGCGCTCCATCTCGTGTTCGGAATCAGAGCAGCTCCCTCCCCGCGCCAGTCTACTCGACGCCGTCGCCGGCCGCCTCGATCGCCGCGAGGACGCGCTCGACGAAGTCGTCGCGGGCGACCCGCCCGAGCAGGCGCGGCAGCCACAGCCGCCACGGCGCCACGCGGACCCAGCGGTCGAAGTAGGCCGTCGCCTCCTCGAGGGTCATCCGCACGGCCGCCTCCTTCCAGGCCTGCTTCGGGAACGCGACCGCCTTGCCCTTGCTCCAGACGCCGGGATACTCGGCGAGCCTTCGATGCTTGCTCCACCATCCCTCGCCATCGACGACGACGAAGTGATAGAGGCGCCCGCGGCGCTCGGACACGAGCTCCTCACCGTCGGCCGCGCGGCCCCAGCGGTGCGCGTCGAGCGGCTTCACCTCGACCGCGGTCCGCACGATCGCCTTGCCCCTGGTGTGGCCGATCCGCTTGTCGAGCATCCGCATGGCCCCGCTCGACGGATCGAGGATCCGCCGCCGGAGCTTGCCCCGCTGGAGGATCCAGTGGAGGCGGTGGAACGGCTCCCCCGGCGCCAGCGCCGTCGGCAGGACGTCGACCGGCGGCAGGATGACCTGCTCGGTCTCGGGCGAGACCTCCTCGAGCAACCGCAGGAGCGAGCCGACCGCCGAAGATGCATCATCCGACGCGCCGCGCGCGAACTCGTCGGCGTCGATGTGGAGGAGCCAGTCGAAGCCCGCCTCGCGAGCCCGGCCGATCGCGTCGCCGAGAACGCGGACCTGGTGTTCCGAGAGAAAGCGATCGACCGGGTCGCGATCGCGTCGGATCGCATCCGCCCACGGGAACCGGGCGACGATCTCGGCGCTGCGGTCGGTGCACCGGTCGAGATAGACGAAGGCGCGCGTCACCCCGAGGGCGCCGTGGTAGCGGAGGTGCGCCTCGAGGAAGCGCTCCTCGTCGCGGACGATCATCACGAGCGCCAGCCGGGGCGTCGCCCCGGCGCCGCTACTCGCCGACACGGATGCGGGCGGTCCCGATGCGGAACGTCGGCCCGGGCACGGTCCACGCGACGAGGACGGCGTCCCCGTGCGCGGCGAGGCGCGGCATGCCGGCCGCCCGCTCGGCGGGAACGGTCGCGACGGTCGCCGGCGGGCCGAGCCGACCGTCCGGGCTCACCGTCCGGACGAGCACCGCGGCCCGCCCGTCCTCGGTCGGCTCGACCCAGCTCACGACCGCGACGCCGTCGCGGATGAACGCGACGTCGACCCGTCCGATCGGCCTCCCCGCGTCGATGCGGATTGGCGCGCCGAAGCCACCCTCGACGCTCGCGTCCGACCAGGCGAACCGCACCATCGGCGCGTCGACGTCCGCCGCGGAGAACCACGCCGCCGCGACCCGGTCGCCGCGCGTCGCGAGGGCGGGGCCGTTGACCGGGCAGCCCTCGATCTTCCAGCCGTCGGCGTGAAGCGACGCCGGGCTCGACCAGCCGGCGTCGCCTCGTCGCACGATCGACACGTCGCGAACCTCGTCCTCCGATCGGTCCCGGAACGCGACGACGAGCTCGCCGCCGGCCGTCCGCACCGCAGCGGTCGGGCAGCAGTCACAGACGCGATCGTCGAGGACGGCCTCGTCCGCGATGGCGCCGGCGCGATCCATCGCCGCGTAGCGAAGCGCCATCGGCTCGTCCTCGGCGGTCGCACGCCCGTCCAGCCAGACGAGCCCGAAGCGGGCGTCCAGGAGCGGAACGATCGAGACGAACCCGTGCTCGGTCTCGGTCCGATCGCGGTGGGGGACGAACGGGCCGACGAAGCTCGCGCCCGCGTCGGTCGAGAGCAGGACGCGCACGCCGTAGGCGTAAGTGCCCGCGCCGTTCTTCTCGAGCCAGTGGGCGGCGATCGTCCCGTCGGCGGCGACGGCGACCGAGGGGAAGTCGGCCCAGTTCACGAACCAGCCGCTGCCCCGGGTGATCGTCCTCGCCGCCTCCCAGGCATCGCCTCCATCGGCGAGCACCGAGAAGCGGAGCGCGTGTTCGTCGCTCCGCTCCTCGAGCCACGAGAGGTAGAGGCGGCCGTCGGCGCCCGCCGACGGTCGAGGGAATCGGGCGTCCGTCTCGCCGGCCGGCGCGGCGATCTGCTCGACGACCAGGCGCGGCGGGTCGCCCTCGCCCCCGACGGGGCCGCGAGCGGAGCTCGTCGCGAGCAGCGCGAGCATCAGTCCTGCGACGCCCGGAGCAGCGTGCCGGCGGATCATGGCGTCACCCTGACCGCGCCCGGCGGACGACGCAAGCGCTGTGTGGCATTGCGTCAGCGGGTCAGGGCCGAGACCCGCACCGTCTGATCCTCGCCGCCGGTGACGAGCGCCGCGCCGTCCGGCGTGAAGACGAGGGCCGAGACCTCGCCACGATGCCCTTCGATCCGCTGCACGACCTCGCCCGTGTCGACCCGCCGCACCTCGATCACCGAGCGATCGCCGACCGGGGTCGCCATGAGCTCGCCGTCGGGATGGAGCGCGCCGGGCGTGGATGGGGCGGGCGCGACGACGGCGGGCGGACTGGTGAGCTGCTGGCCCGTCTCCAGCTTCCAGCGGGCGAGCTCGCCGCGGTCGTGGCCGGTCAGCAGCTCGCCGTCGCGGAGCATGAAGATCTCGCGGGTCGGCTGAGTGACCGCCCACCGGTGGTGCTCCCGCGGCGCGTCCTCGTCATCGACCGAGTAGACGATGAGCACGACCTCTTCCCCGAGCCCCGTCGCGACGACGACCCGACCGCCGCGCGACCCATCGGACGCCCTCGGCCACGCGACCGCGGTCACCTCGGCCTCGGCGATCTCGACGAGGCGGCCGGTCGCGGTCTCGAGGAGGTGCGCGCCCCCGTGACGAGGCCCCGCCCCGAGGAGGAGCCAGTCTCCATCCGGCGACCAGGCGAGGCCGACGAGCATCGGATCGTTCTCGAGGTGGAGGCTCGTGCGCGTCTCGCCCGTCGCCGTCGCGACGATCTCGACCCGTCCGTCGATCCCGCCGATCGCCAGCGAGGAGCCGTCGTCGGAGAAGGCGAGCGCCGTCACCCCCACCCCTTTATCGAGGCGGATGATCCGGTCGACCTCCCAGGCCTCGTTCCAGAGGACCACGACGCCGTCCTCGTCCGCCGTCGCCGCGCGCGTCCCGTCGGGCGCGACGGCCGCCGCCTGGATCCGCGCCCGATGCCCGCCCGCGCCGGCCGCGTCGTCGATCGGAATCTCGCGATCGCCGACGAGGTCCCAGCGGCGGATCCGCCCGTCGCGGTGACCGGTGATCGCGGTCAGGCCATCGGGGGCGACCGAGAGCGAGAGGACGGTGCTCGGCCCGTCCTCCGCCGCCGCAGCCTCGAGCCTCGTGAGCGGTCCGGCGCCTTCGGTCCCCTCGACGCGCGCGATCGAGAGCGAGCCATCGACCACCGCGACGATCCGGCCGTCGCCGGCGAACGCCACCCGCGAGAGGTCGGAGCGGACCCGGTGCGGCTCGATCTCTCCGAACGGCTGCGGCGACGCCTCCTCGATCGCGCCGAGGACCTCGCGCCGGGCGACGACCTCGCCCGAGGCGGCGTCCCAGATGGCGAGCAGTCCGCGCGGGCCCACCGCGGCGACCCGGCGACCGTCGGGGCTCCAGGCGACGTCGGTCGCCCGCCGCGGCGGAGACGGCCCCCACCGGACCTGGTGCGCGAAGCAGTCCCGGAGCTCGCAGCGGGTGATGGCCTCCCGGGCGCCCGGGTCGCGCACGAGCTCGCGGAGCATCTCACCCGTGTCGAGATCGAAGACGCGCACGGCCCAGTCGCCGCCCGCGGTCGTCCCCTCGAAGGCGGCGCGGGTACCATCGGGCGCGATGGCGACGCGCTCGATGCCGCCCGCCCCGGAGAGCTCGTGAAGCGTCGCCCCGGACGCGTCGAACAGCGTCACGAAGTTGTGTCCGCCGGCGAGGATCCGCCCGCCCAAGCCGACGGCGGCCGTTCCGCCCTCCCAGACGTGCGCCTCGATCACGGGACCGGCGGCGCCGGTCGCCGCGTCGAACGTCCGGATGACGCCGTGGTCGATCTTCATCCCCTCGAGCTTCTCGGTCGACGTCGAGACGACGCGGTCGTGATCGGGGCTCCACGCGACGTCGCGGACGGGGCTCGGCCCCTTGCGTCGCAGGGTGGCGACGACCCGTCCGGTCGACGCGTCCCAGACGCGCACGCCGCCGCCGTCGTCCCCGGTCGCGAAGTGCGCGCCGTCCGGACAGATCGCGATGGCCGTCACCGCGAGGCGCGCATCCCACGGCCGGTCGGCCGCGGCGAGCACGCGATCCCGAGGCGGCGCGTCGCCGGCCGCGCCCGCGCCTCCGGCTCGATCCCTGCCCGCCTCGAGCGCGGGCCCGTCGGGCCCGGCCGCGCCCGAGGGCGTCGCGCCGCCTTCCGCCGCGGCGAGCTCGTCCGTCGCGCCGACGCCGTCGTCGGACGCGCCTCCCGATCGCCCGGCCGCGGCCGTCGGCGAGTCCGGCGTTCGGCCCGCGAGCGCGCCCGGCCTCGCCGACCGATCGGGCGCCGCGGAGGCGAGGAGCCACACGGTCATCGCCGCCAGCGTTCCGGCGAGCGCGACCGCGCCGGCGACGCGCGCGGCATCCCGACCGGCTCCGGCGGCCGAGCCGACCGCGTCCGGCGCGCCCGTCGGGACGAGGCCTCCCGCCGCGGCGAGCCAGCGCTCGGTCGCCGCGCCGAGACCACCAGCGGGGAGCCCGAGCACGATCGCCGACACCGCGCGGGCGATGCCGGCGTCATCGAGACCGGAGGCGAGCGACGCGAGGCGCTCGCGCAGCCGGCCGACCCCGCGATGCACGTGCGACTTCACCGTGCCGACGGGCGACCCCATCACCTCGGCCGCCTCGCGGGTCGAGAGGCCGCTCAGCTTCGTGAGCAGGATCGCCTCGCGCTCCGCGTCCGGCAGCCGGTCGAGCGCCGCGTGAAGCGCGACGGCGAGCTCCCGTCGCCCGGCCTCCTCGACGGGATCGACCGCCCTGGGGTCGACCATCGAGTCCGCATCGTCGAGCGCGAGCCGTGGGCGGCGTCGCCGCCCGCGGATGTGGTTCCGCGCCTCGAACGTGATGATCGTCGCGAGCCAGGGCCACGGATCATCGACCGGCAGCCGGGCGCTCTTCGCCGCCGCGACTGCGAACGCCCGCTGCACGACGTCCTCGGCGTCGGAGGGATCCCTCACGAGCGCCCGGGCGAGCCGCCACGCTCGCTCCGCGCAGCGCGCGGCGCAGCGCTCGAGGTCGGCTCGGCGCGGGTCGGCCAGGGGCACGGCAATTCTCCGGCGGGGGCGGGCCGCTCTCGACCTGGACGTCACGCTGGTCATCGGGGGTCTCCTCCCAGGAGAACCCGTCCCGACCCGCCCGTTCGGTTGCAGAAATCTCGAGACGGTCGCCGCCGCGCCGCCGGTCGGGAGGGCATCCAGGATACCCGCCCGACCTCGCGATCCGGCCTCTCGCACCCGGAAGCCGCTCCGACGACAATGGATGGCGACGATGAGCGAGACCGACGCCTCGCCCGCTCCCGGCACCGTGGAGCGCTCGGCGACCCAGCCCGGCCAGACGCCCCTCACCGGCGACGCGCTCACGCCCGCCGGCCCGGCCGGGCGTGCGGGACGGCTCCGGGCGGCCCTGCGGGAGCACGAGAGCGACCGGGTCGAGCGGGTCGAGGCCGCTCTCGGCCGCACCATCGCCGGCCGGTTCGAGCCGATCCGCGAGATCGGGCGGGGCGGGATGGGCGTCGTCATCGAGGCGCGCGACGCGACCCTCGACCGGACGGTCGCGGTCAAGGTGCTCCTCGCAGGCGACCTCGCGAGCGAGGCGGCCCGCGAGCGCTTCCGGACCGAGGCGCGCGCCGCCGCCCGGCTCCGCCACCGGAACGTCGTCACCGTCCACGAGGTTGGCGAGGACGACGAGGGCCGCGCGTTCCTGGTCATGGACCTCGTCGAGGGCGAGTCGGTCGCCACCCGCCTCGGCCGCGACGGGCCCCTCCCTCCGCGCGAGGCGGCCCGGATCGCCGCCGCGGTCGCGACCGGTCTCGCCTACGCTCACGGTCGCTTCATCCTGCACCGCGACGTCAAGCCCCAGAACGTCCTCCTCGACGCCGACGGCGAGGCGCTCCTGACCGACTTCGGCCTCGCGAAGGAGATCGGCGAGGCCGCCGCGACCGGTCCGACGGCCAGCGGGCACGCGATCGGGACGCCGGGGTTCATGCCGCCCGAGCAGGCCGCGGGCGACCTCGAGAGGATCGACCGCCGCGCGGATGTCTGGGGCGTCGGCGCCACCCTCTACGCGATGCTGCTCGGGCACGCTCCGTTCGAGGGCGCGAGCGCCGCCGAGGTCATCTTCCGGGTGCTCCGCGAGGCCCCGACGCCGCCCTCGCGCGAGCGCCCCGAGATCGACCGCGACCTCGAGACGATCTGCCTCCGCTGCCTCGAGAAGGAGCCCGACGCCCGCTACGGGAGCGCGGGCGAGCTCGCCGCCGACCTCCAGCGCTGGCTCGACCACCGCCCGATCGTCGCCCGGCCGCCCGGGCTCGCCGAGCGGAGCAGCAAGTGGCTCCGCCGCAACGCGGGCCTCGCGCGGACGATCGCGGGCGCCACGCTGCTCGCCGGGCTGGTCCTCGCCGTCGTCGTCGTCGTCTTCCTCGCGCGCCTCGCCGTGCAGCGCGACCGCGCCCGGGACGCGGCGATCGAGGCCGAGCGGCAGCGCGACCTCGCCCGCGACGCCGAGACCGAGTCGAGCCTCCAGGCCGAGCGCGCCCGGAAACGCGCCGAGGTCGCCCAGCGCGCCCTCGAGCTCGTCATCCTCGAGCTCGACGACACCCTCTCCACCCTCCCCGGCGACCGCATCCGCCGGGCGCGATCGCGCCTCCTCACCTCGGCCGCCGAGCAGCTCGAGGCGCTCGAGGCGCTCGACACCGAGGACGAGGCGAGCCCGCGCCTCAGCCGGCTCTCCTCGACGACGTGGACCACGATCGGATACCTCGCCCTGATCGATCGAGAGCCCGAGCGGGCCGTCGCGGCGTCGTCGCGGGCGGTCGAGATCTCGCGGGCGATCCTGGCGGAGGAGCCCGACGCCGACACGCGGCGCGCCCTCGCCACCGAGCTCGTCCAGCTCGGCCTCGCCCACCTCGCGGCGAAGGACGGAGAGCGGGCCCGGGCGGCGTGGGCCGAGGCGGTCGAGATCGCCCGCGCGCACCGCGACGCCGACCCGCGCCTCCACGGGGTCCTCCTCCGGGCGCTCGTCCACGCCGCGACCGAGGCGGCCGCGCACGACGACCACGACGAGAGTCGCCGCCTCTCGCAGGAGGCCGAGGAGGCGGGCCGGCGCCTCACCGAGTCGCGCCCCGACGAGGCCCCTCCCCGCGAGATGCTCGTCCTCTACAGCCGCCAGGCGCACGTCGCCCGCCGCGCCGGCGATCGAAGGGCGGCGCGCGAGGTCCTCGAGCGATACGTCGTCGTCGCCCGGGCCCGCCGGGCCACGGCGAAGGACACCGACGAGGCGGACGAGGACCTCGTCTGGGGCCTCTTCGAGCTCGCGAACGAGGCCGAGGCGGCCGACGACCCGGGAACCACGCAGCGCTCCCTCGAGGAGCTCGTCCAGATCGGACGCGCGCGCCTGCAGGCCGACCCGAGCAGCGGCGAGCTCCGGGTGAACCTCTCGAACGCGTTCGGCCGGCTCGGGATCCTCGCCGAGAAGCGAGGCGACCTCGTCGAGGCGGCCTCGATGCTCGAGGCCGGCGCCGAGGTGCTCCGCCACCTCGCGCGCATCATTCCCGACGACCCGAGGGCGCATCGGGCGCTCCTCGACCTCCTCGCCGAGCGCGTCCGGGTGGCGCGGGACGTCGGCGACGGCGAAGGCTACGCGAAGCTCGTGACCGAGGGGGCCCACCACTGCCGTCGCCTCGTCGAGCTCGCCGACCCGCTCGACGCGAACGACATCTTCGCCCTCGACCACTGGAGCCTCCGGCTCGCCGACCTGGCCGACCTTCGATTCGGATCGGGCGACCGGGCGTCGGCCATCGCGCTCTTGCGCGAGGCGCTCGAGATCGAGAAGGTCCTCCTGACGACGGCGGACCCACGCGTCGACCGCGAGCGCGCCGACCGGATCCGGGCGACGATCCGCTCGATCGAGGCGGGCCGGTCGCCGGGCTCGGGAGGAGACTGAGGATGGCCGGGCAGGACACCACCCTTGGCGCCGGCGGAGCGGGCTTCCCCGAGACGACCTGGGGGCTCGTGAGCCGGCTCCAGGCGGGACCGACCGAGCGCGCCGACGGCCTCGAGACCCTCTGTCAGCGCTACTGGCGACCGGTCTACCTGTTCCTCCGCCGGGCGCTCCGCAAGTCGAACGACGAGAGCAAGGACATCACCCAGGCGTTCTTCCTCTGGCTCCTCGAGGGCGGCGAGGTGCTGGAGAAGTACAGCGGCGAGCACAGCTTCCGGGCCTACCTCAAGGGCGTCCTGCGCAACTTCGTCCGTAACCACGACCAGGCGCTCGCCCGCCTGAAGCGGGGCGGCGGATCCCGCCACATCCCGATCGACCTCGCCGCGTTCGACCTGGCCGACGACCGCGAGGAGAGCCCCGAGGACGCGTTCGACCGGGCGTTCGTCGAGGAGATCCTCGAGCGGGCGACCGACCTGGCGCGCGAGGGACTGCTCGCGGAGGGTCACGAGCGCCGCTGGAAGATCTTCGAGGCCTACGACCTCGCGCCCGCGGGCATCCAGCCGACCTACGCCTCCGTCGCCGAGCAGCTCGATGTGAAGGTCACCGACGTCCGCAACCACCTGTTCGCCGTCCGCGAGCGGATCCGGACCGAGGCGCGCAACGCGCTACGCGACACGGTGAGCAACCCGGACCAGCTCGACGAGGAGTGGCGCTCGGTCTTCGACTGAGCCCGGCGAGCGTTCGGAGCGAGGGACTTCAGAAAAACCGAGATCGACCCCAAACGCCCTCGGGCGGCCGCACACTCGGAGGTGGCGCGACGACGCGCCCCCGAGGACCGCATTCGATGCCGAGCCCCGCCACCCTCTCGCCGGCGCCGCAGGCCACCGAGCCCGCGGCCCCTCGAGTCTCACGACGGTTCCCGCGCCCCGAGGTGATCACCGATCCCCTCTCGGGGCTCGACACCCTCCGCCGGGCCGGACTCCGCGCGCTGCTCCTGGGCGCGGGCGTCGGCGCCGTGATGGGCCTCGCCTCGCTCGTCGTCCATCGGCATCTCGACGGGGCCGCGGCGACCGCCGCGCTCGCCGCGCCGTTCGGCCTCGCCTTCGTTCCGCTCAGCCTCCTCGAGCTCTGGGCGAGCCGCGAGCGCAGCCTCGGGCGAGCCCTCGCCGCCGCGGTCGCCGCGGCGGCCGCCTGGGTCGCGGTCTGCGTGATGCGCGCCGCCGCGGTCGCCGTGCTCCAGTCGTTCCACGAAGGCGCCGGGCTCGCCGCGGTCGCCGCGCCGGCGACCGAGCTCCCCTCGCTCGGGCTGCTCCGACTCGCCGTGGGCCTCGCGCCGAGCGCGGTCCTCGTCGCCGCGCAGGTCGTCGTGCGCTCCCGCCACCGCGGGTTCGTCGCGCAGGTCGGCTGGTCGCTGGCGGTCAGCGGGCCGGTCGCCCTGATCCTGGCCGTCGCCGAGCCCGGAGCCGCCGACTCGCCGGAGACGACCGCGGCCCTCGCCGTCATCGGACTCACGATCCTCACCGCGCTCGCCATCGCGATGGCCGGCGCGGCGACCGTCGCCGACGCCCTGGAGGCGCGCCGACTTCGCCGCTGACTCACCGACTCCTCTCTCCGGGCCTTCGACCCCTCTCTCTGCTCCAACCGATCGCCCGGAGAGACTCTGGCAGGGGGTTGGGGATGGCCCCGGCGGCGGTGCGTGCCGTCGGGGTCGTCCCCGCTTCTCCTTGCACTCGACTTCGTCAGAGGGAGATCCGGGGGAGCCACGCGTTGGCGATGTACTGCTCGACCATCCGCTGGGTGTTGAACCACGATCCGTTCAGCGCGATCGAGCTGCGCTGGATCTCCGCCCAGGCGGCGCGGTCGCGGAACGCCGGCAGGATCGACCGCTCGAGCTTGTCGTAGAGCGACGCCGCCTGGGCTGCCTCGTCCTCACCGTCGCCGTCGACCGACCAGCCGGTCACGCCCTCGACGTGACCCTCGATCCACCAGCCGTCGAGGGTCGAGAGGCTCGGGACGCCGTTCAGGGCCGCCTTCATTCCGCTCGTGCCGCTCGCCTCGAGGGGAGGGCGCGGCGTGTTCACCCAGACGTCGACGCCGGCGACGAGCTTCGCGGCGAGCTCGAACCGGTAGTTCGGCAGGTAGACGACGGGCACCTCGGCGCCGAGCTCGGCCGACGCGGCGTGGATCCTCCGGATCAGCTCCTTGCCGCCGCCGTCGGCCGGGTGTGCCTTGCCCGCGTAGACGACCGCGAGCGGCCCGTGCTTTCCCGCGATCGCCCGGAGGCGCTCGAGGTCGCTGACGAGCATGTCGGCGCGCTTGTACGGGGTCGCCCGGCGAGCGAACCCGAGGACGAGGCTGGCCGGGTCGATCGCGAGGCCGGAGACGCGCTCCACCTCGTCGAGGAGGATCCGCTTGGACGCGGTGTGGGCGTCGGCGATCTCCTCCGCCGGAACGCGGACCACCGTCCGCAGATGCGCCGCATCCCGGCGCCAGCCCTCGACGTGGCGGTCGAGGACGGCGGCCATCGGCGGCGCGATCCAGGTCGCGGCGTGGACGCCGTTGGTGATCGCGTCGATGCGGCGGTCCGGAAACATCTCGCGGCTGACCTCGCCGTGGCGGGCCGAGACGCCGTTCACGTAGCGACTACTCGCCAGCGCGATCCGCGTCATGTCGAGCGCCCCGCCCTCGGCGGTCCCGCCGGCCGTCGCGAGGGCGTCGTAGCTCTTCGGCCCGATGATCGAGACGGCGAGGTCGCGGACGAAGCGGTCGTGCCCTGCGGGCACCGGCGTGTGCGTCGTGAAGACGCAGCGCTCCCGCACCTTCGCGAAGTCCTCCTCGGTCGCGGCGGCGACGCCGCGCGGTCCGGTGTGCGTCCGGAGGAGGGCGAGGGCGAGGAGCGCGGCGTGCCCCTCGTTCATGTGCCAGCAGCGAACCTCGACGCCGAGGGCGTCGAGGAGCGCCACGCCGCCGACGCCGAGGACGACCTCCTGCTTGAGGCGATGGAAGTCGTCGCCGGCGTAGAGGCGCCCGGTGAGGGTCCGGTCGTCGTCGTCGTTGTCGGGGTGATCGGTGTCGAGGAAGTAGATCGGCACGACCGCGCCGGTGACGCCGCGGACGTCGTAGCGGAACGCGCCGATCCGGACGAGGCGGCCGCCGAGCTCGATCGTGACGACCGTCTCGAGGCGCTCGAGGTGATCCTCGGGACGCCACGGATCGGGCTCCTCGGACTGCCGACCTTCGGCGTCGAGCGTCTGGCGAAAGTAGCCGTCGCGGTGGGCGAGCGTGATCGCCACCGCCGAGACGCCCAGGTCCGCCGCGCTGCGGACGGTGTCGCCGGCGAGGATCCCGAGGCCGCCGCTGTAGGTCGGGAACGCGGGGTCGATCCCGATCTCCATCGAGACGTAGGCCACGACGCCGGAAGGGGAAGGAGTCATCGATCTCGCCGCGCTCGCCGCCGGTAGGGGGAATGATCGGGGACGCATCGTAGCCACCGTTCGCGGCTCCGCAATGTCTTCCATGGACGTCGCTCCTTGCGCCGCGGCGCGTCGTGACCCATCATCAATGCCATACATCAGCAGAGAGGAGAGCCCACCCCGTGCCGATGAGGACACCCACCCGGACCCCGACCTCTCCCGAGACCGAGCGCGAGGCCGCCGAGCAGGCCGCCGCCGCCCCCCGCGTGACCGACGGGGTCGGCCGGGCGACGAGCTGGGGGGATACCCTCGAGTCGAAGCGAACCCACGCCCCCGACGGCACCGGGCTCGCCTACGAGGTCGTCGGGCGCGGCAGCCGCGTCGTCCTCCTCGCGAACGGCCTCGGCGGCCGGCTCTACGCCTGGGCGCCGCTCCTCGAGGCGCTCTGGCCGCGCTACCGCTTCATCACGTGGGACTACCGCGGGCTCTTCGAGTCCGACTCGCCCGAGAACCTCCGCAAGCTCGCCGTCCACCACCACGCCGGGGACGCGATCACGATCCTCGACGCCGAGAACGTCGAGCGGGCCGCCCTCACCGGCTGGAGCATGGGGGTGCAGGTCTCGCTCGACCTCGCCGCGACCCACCCCGAGCGCGTCGCGGGGATGGCGCTGCTGAACGGCACCTACGGCCACGCCTTCAACACCGGGTTCCAGCCGCTGTTCACGGTGCCATGGCTCCCGAAGCGCCTCCACTCGGCCGTCGAGCTGCTCCGCGACCACGCCGAGGTCGCGCGCGTCACGGCGAAGGTCTGCCGCCGCCTGGCCACCTGGCCGACCCTGCTGATGTTCAGCCTGACGGCGGGTCGGAAGAGCTTCTCGATGCGGCCGATGCTCTCGCAGTACTTCCAGGACGTGATGGGGCCGAGCTTCGGCAACTTCCTCCGCCTCTTCCAGGAGCTCGACGCGCACTCGGTCTACCACGTCCTGCGCGAGATCGAGGCGCCGGCGCTGGTGATCAGCGGTCTCTTCGACCTCCTCACGCCGGCCTACCAGTCGCGCGAGATCGCCCGCCGCCTCCCCCGGGCGCGCCACATGCCGCTGTGGCGAGCGAGCCACTTCGCCCTCCTCGAGCGCTCCGAGGTGGTGATTCCCGCGATCGCGCGGTTCCTCGACGAGGAGGCGGCCTGGGCGTAGCAGGCGGCCCGAGAGCGCCGTGAACGGCGATTCCGGGCGCGAGCCGCGGACCGTCCGAATCCGATAAGAACGCCTGGACGCACGCACCCGCGGGGGGAAGGCCGTGTCCGTCCAGGGTCTTCACCCCGACCGAGCTCGGCGCCTGCTTTCAGAAGGCGCGCCGCGGTGCTATTAGATGGAGCACACCTCTGCACGGGACATTAGGGTCGCGTCAGGGTTACCCAGCAGCGCGCGTCGACGGCGGTCCATGAGCGAACCCCAGAAGACCCGCATCGATCTCAACTTCCTCGACCTCCCGAGTGTCTTCCAGAACCTCGCGGACAACCGTCGTACGGGCGTGCTTCGGGTCGCGAGCGGCAACAGAGTTCGAGGCGTGCGCTTCGAGAACGGATCGATCCGGATGGTGATCGATCCCGGCGAGCGCGGCGCGTTTCTCGGCGACGCGCTCGTGCGGACCCGTCACCTCACCCACGAGCACCTCGCCGAGCTGAAGGGCTCGGTCGACCCGACGAGGCCGTTCGGGCGCCAGCTCGTCGCCATGGGCGTCGTCAGCGAAGCGCAGCTGTCCGAAGCCTACACGTTCCTCATCACCGAGCGGATCTGCGACGTCTTCTTCTGGAAGGACCCCGAGTGCGAGCTGCACGTCGGGGAGCCGTCGGCCGAGTGGACCGGCGGCGACTTCGACTGGAAGGCGAGCGTCGGCGCCCAGCGCGTGGTCTTCGAGGCCGTCCGGCGCCAGGACGAGACGACCGAGATCGAGGAGCGGATCCCATCGTGGTCCGACATCCCGGTCCCCGCGACCGACGAGACCTTCGACAACAGCATGGTGACTGGCCTGCTCGAGCTCTGCGGCGAGTTCCACGACGTCGAGGGAATCCTCGAGCGCGCTCAGATGAGCCGGTTCGAGGCGCTCAAGGAGATCTCGGAGCTGATCGTCGTCCGGAAGGTGCGCTTCCTCGGCGTCGATGAGCTCGTCGACCTCGCCCAGAACATCGGCGAGCGCTGCCCCGACCTCCCGGTCGAGGAGCGGGCGCTCAAGCTGATCCGGATCTACGAGCGCGCCGAGGAGCTCGCCTACGACGGCGACGACCTCGACCTTCGCCTCGCGACGGCCTACGAGGCGGCCGACAAGAACGAGGAGGCCTCCGAGCGCTACCTCCGGATCGGGCGAGCGCTGATCGGGAAGGGCGAGGGCGCCGAGGCGCTCGACGTCCTCCGGCAGGCGTCGCGCCTGACCGTCCTCGACCTCGAGGGGCGGAAGCTCCACGTGGAGGCGCACCTGATCGTCGGGAACCACGATCAGGCGGCGACGATCGCCGGGACGATCATCGAGGACCTCCACACCGACGGGCGGCCCGACGAGGCCTACGCCTACGCCCGGCGGATGCGCGAGACGGTCCCGCGGAGCGATGTGATCATCCGCTTGCTGGCCGAGCTCGAGCTCGAGCGCGGCGAGACGATCCAGGCGATCGTCGAGTTCGACGAGCTCGCGGCGATCTACTTCGACAAGCAGAACTACCAGCGCGCGGCCGAGATCTACCACCGGATCCTCACCCTCGACGAGGAGAACATCGAGGCCTACTTCCGGATGGCCAGCGCGCTCCAGCGGATGGGCAAGCTCGAGGAGGCGGTCCAGCGCTACAAGATGCTCGCCGACATGCTCTCGAGCAGCGAGCTGCGCGACACGATCAACTGGCAGTTCCTGATCCGGATCTACGAGAAGATCGTCGAGATCGAGAAGGACAACATCATCGCGCGGGAGTGGCTCGCCGACACCTACATCAAGCGCAACAACCTCGACCGAGCGCTCCATCACCTGCAGGCGGTCGTCGACGTCCTCCGCGGTCGGCCCCAGCACGACTCGCTCAAGACGGCCCTCCGGAAGATCCTCGGCCTCCAGGCGCTCGACTTCGAGGCGCGCGAGCTCCTCGCCGAGATCCTCAAGAGTCGCGGCGAGAAAGCGGAGGCGATCACCGAGTACGTGGCGCTGGCGTGGGTCGCGATGACCGAGGGCGACGGCGAGGTCGCCCAGACGGCCCTGGCGAGCGCGGCCCGGCTCGACCCGCTCTCGCCCGAGGTGCACCAGGGGCTCGCCCGCTACCACGACAAGCTCGGGAACCGCCTCGCCGCGGCCCAGAACTACCGCGACGTCGGCAACCTCCACAAGGCGGCCGGCCGGATGACCGAGGCCGAGATCGCCTATCGACAGGCGTTGAAGTTCGACGACCGGCACTACTTCTGGCTGCTCGAGATGGCCGAGGCGGCGACCCACGCCGGCGCGATCGACGACGCCCTCCGCTTCTACCAGGAGTTCGCCGTGACGGCCGCCGACCGCCGCGACCTCGGCGCGCTCCGGATCGCCTGCGAGACGGCGCGCTCGATCGGCGGCGGAAACGCGGCGTGGGCCGACTCGATGCTGGCGCAGGCCTCGGCCTGGGTCGGCGAGTAGGGAAGCCGGGCAGTCCCCCGACCGCGGAGTCGCGTCAGCGAGGCGGCTCGACGCCGAGGCGCTCCGCGAGCTTCTCGACGTCCGCGCGATAGACGCCGAGTCGCTCCGCCGACAGAGCGCTCAGCCCGGCCCGGGCGAGCTCGACGTGCCCGTCGCCGATGAGCGCCGCGAGCGCGTTGACGTACCAGGCCGGATGAACGCTGCGAGGCGCGCCGAACGCCTCGCCGAGCCGCCGGCAACCATCGGCGAGGTCGTGGCGGGAGCGGTGGATCGCGTCGACCGTCGCGGCGAGGATCCCGTCGGCCTCCATCGTCACTTCGATCGTCGCCTCGAGCTCGGCGAGCTCGTCGTGGAGCGGGCAGCCCGAGGCGGACCCCGCGAGCGCCTCGCTGACGAGCCTCACGGTGTCGCGCCCGAGCGCCTCCCCTCGCTGGTCGAGCGCGGTCGAGGCGAGCCCGGCGACGGTGGCCCGCGTCCAGGCGCGCCGGGCGAGCCCGACGAGCTCGGCGGGAGATGCGGGACGAGGCGGAGCGAGCATCGCGACGGCGTCCACGCAGCGGTGCGGGACACCTCCGCGACGGGACTCGAGCTCGATGGCTCGGCGGACGAGTCGATCGATGAACGCCTTCCCGGCCTCTTCGGAGATCCGCGCCGCATCGGCCCGATGGACGACGCAGCGGTACGCGAGCCAGGCCAGAAACCAGGCCGGGATCGAGGTCGCCTCGGGCCGGGCGAGGCGACGGAGATGCGCGAACGCCGGCGCGGCGACCTCCTCCCCGGCCGCTCGGTCGCGGGTGTACATCAGGATCGCCCCGAGGCAGGCCCGGGCCGGATCGTCCGCGACCGCGACCGCCTCGTCGAGCGAACCGCCCGGCAGGCTCGATGAGAACATCGCCGCGACCTGGTCCGGGTCGGCGCCGAGCTCGACGAGGACGACGGCCCAGCCGAGCTGCTCGTCGACCCAGGCCCGGTCGCCGAGCGCTCCGTCCGGGAGGCCTCCAAACGAGCGGCTCATCACGATCGAGAAGGTCGCCTCGTCGAACTCGCCGGCGATCTGGATGATCGTCTCGACGACCGACGGGTCCCGGGCATCCTCGGCCCACCCCTCGGACAACGCGCCGACGGCGGCGCGCGCCGCGTCCGTCGGCGCGACCCGCCGATCGCGAAGGAGCGGAGCGAGGATGCGACAGACCCCGAGGAGGTCGTCCTCGTGCGGCGAGGGCCACGACGCGAGCAGGCCCGGCAGGAGCTCCATCAGCACCTCCGCACCGAGGCGAACGTCGCCCGCGTCGGCGGTCGGCGCCTCGGGCCCGAGCGTCGCGGCGACGCGCCGGAGGAGCGGGGCGAGCTCCTTCGTGCCGCGCCGCCGCGCGACGCCGGATGCGAGGACCGCGCGGGCGACGATCCGGGCCGAGGCGGCATCGGCGAGGACGCGCCGGCGGGGCTCGACGTAGGCGACGATCTCGTCCCATCGCTCCTCGCGCGCGAGGAGCTCGAGGAGCCCGCGTTCACGCCCGCGCCAGGGCGGCGTGTCGAGCTCGACGCTCGCCAGGAGCTCCGGGTCGCCCGCCAGGAACCGATCGAGTCGCGCCAGCCGTTCGGACCGAACGGGGTCGTCGCCGGTCGCCGCCGTCAGCGCGGCGATCGCGTCGCGGGCCTCCTCGATGCCGGATGCATCGCCGGCCAGCACCCGCTCGAAGGACCGGTCGAAGCGCTCGCCCGCCTCCTTCCGCGCGCGAGCTCGTCGGCGTGATCCGTCCCACGAGATGGCCGTCGCGGCGAACCCGGCGACGAGCGGCAAGAGCATCGCACCGAGCGCGAGGAGGGCGGGACGGCGGCGCAGGGAGCGGAGCCGGCGGCCGAGGACCGAGCCCGGGCGCGACGCGATGCGATCGCCGCGGAGCCAGCGTCCGAGGTCGTCAGCGAGCGCCGAGGCGCTCGCGAAGCGATCGTCGGGTCGCTTCTCGAGCGCCCGGAGACAGATGATCTCGAGCTCGGCCGGGATGGCGGGATCGATCTCACGGAGCGAGCGCGGCCGCTCGAGGACGACCGCGCGGATCAAGGATAGGCCGGCCTGTCCCTCGAACGGGACCCTTCCGGTGAGCGCCTCGTAGAGGATGGCGCCGAGGCCGTAGACGTCGGTCCGGACATCGATGTTGCCCGGACGCCGATGGACCTGCTCGGGCGCCATGTACGACGGCGTGCCGAGCATCTCGCCGGTGCGGGTGAAGGTGTCGGCCTGGACGTCGTAGGCGAGGCCGAAGTCGGTCACCCGGGCGCGTCCCGACGCATCGATGAGCACGTTGGCGGGCTTGAGGTCCCGATGGACGACGCCGTGGCCGTGGGCCCAGGCGACCGCCTCCGCGATCGAGGCGACGAGCATGGCGCCCTCACGAGGGTCGAGCGCCCCCTGCGCGAGGACGGCCGCGAGCGAGCGCCCCTCGACCAGCTCCATCACGCAGTAGGGCGTGGCGCCCTCGAACCGGAACGCGTGGATCCGCACGATTCCGGGGTGCCCCTCGACCCGGGCGAGCGCCTCCGCCTCGCGCCGGAAGCGCGTGAGCGCGGTCGCGGCGAAGGCTTCGCCGCGGGATCGGATGAGCTTGAGCGCGTAGGGGGCGCCCGTCTCGACGTGACGGACGCGGAGGACCGCGCCCATCCCGCCCCGACCGAGCTCGCCCTCGACCCGGTAGGGTCCGATCCGGTCGAGCTGTCGGTCGTCGTGCGTCATCGAACGCGTCCCCCTGAGTCGGAGCGGCCGAGCGCAACGGCAATGAACCCGGACCCTTTTGGCAACCCGCACTCCGCGTCATCCGCGTCATCCGCGGTTCTCGTTCGTTCCCGCCGAGAGAGATGGAACCGCGGATTGCGCGGATGACGCGGAGTGGTTCGGTCGTCGCCGAGCCGCTGCCGACGCTTTCGCCGTGCTCCGAGAGACTCCCGTTCCTGGAACGGACCGCTCTCCCGCTCTCCCGCTCTTTGCCTTGCGAGGGGTCCGCGGTGCAGTCGGGTCAGGCCACCGATTTCACAGATTTCACAGATTGCCGCGGCGCGTTCCAGATCGCTGCCGAGGGCACCCGGAGCGCCGTCCACGTCGACGAACGATCGCCTTCGGCAGCTCGAAATCTGTGAAATCTGTGGCCTCTTCATCGAACGGGCAACCACGCCTGTTCCTGGATCGGGCCTGCGCTCCGAGGATAGTCCAACGGTCGCGGTCGTCCCACCGGCCGCGACGGCCCGCGGCGTGACGGTTTCGTGACATCGGCTGGCGCCCCAGGGGGTTCCATCGGGCCTCGTCCACCGACGGAGACCCTACCTGATGCCGCCATTGCCTCTCCCCGCCGCCGTCCGAGCTTGCGCCGCGGCGCTCCTGACGCTCGCCGTCGTCGTGTCGACCGCGCTGCTCCTGCCCGACGCCGAGGCCGGCGGTGGCGGCGGCAAGACGCCGGCGGACCTCAAGAAGGCGGCGAAGAGCATCGACAGCAAGCTGATCAAGAAGCACCTCTTCTATCTGGCGTCGGACAAGCTCCAGGGGCGCGAGGCCGGCAGCCCGGGCGGGCACGCCGCGGCCGTCTACATAGCGGAGCAGTACGAGCGGGCCGGCCTCGAGCCGGCCGGCACCGAGGGCTTCTTCCAGCCCTTCGGTCCCGCGCCGCAGCGGGGCGAGGTCGCCCTCGCGAACGCGGTCAAGGTGGCGACCAGCTCGAAGGCGACCCGCTTCAACGAGTTCGACTTCGACGACGCGTTCCGCCCGGCGAAGTTCTCGGCGACCGGTCTCGTCGAGGGCACCGTCGTCTGGGCGGGTTACGGCATCACGGCCGAGGAGCACGGTTACGATGACTACGCGAACCTCGATGCCGAAGGGAAGATCGTCCTCTGCCTCGACCAGGAGCCGCAGGAGGATGACGACGCGAGCCCCTTCGACGGCGCGAAGCCGACCGCATACTCGAACATCCGCACCAAGGCGGAGACGGCCGCCGAGCAAGGCGCGATCGCGCTGATCGTCGTCAATGGCGAGAACCACGCCGACGAGCCCGAGATCCCCGACGACGACGAGCTCGCGTGGCCGCCGGCATCCGATGCCGAGGCGCTCCCGATCCCGGTCGTCTACGCGAACGGAAAGCTCGCCGCCGAGATCCTCAAGAAGAGCCGGAAGAGGATCGGCAAGCTCCAGGAGGAGATCGACCAGACCCTGACGTCGAACGCGGTCGACCTGAAGAGCTACCCCGTGATCGTGAAGGTGAGCGCGGTCGGGCCGCCGATCGGCGGGATGAAGAACGTCGTGGCGCTCAAGCGCGGATCCGACCCCGAGCTGAAGAACCAGTACGTCGTCCTCTCCGCCCACTACGACCACGTCGGCCTCGGCAGCCCGCAGACGAGCAAGGGCGGCATCGGTCAGGTCCACAACGGCAGCGACGACAACGGCAGCGGCACGAGCGGCCTGATCGAGCTCGCCCGCGCGCTCAAGACGCTGAAGCTCAAGCGCAGCGTGCTCCTCATGTCGTTCGACGCCGAGGAGAAGGGCCTCGTCGGAAGCAAGCACTACGCCGGGTCGCCGACGGTGCCGATGGGCAACATCGTCACGATCCTCAACATGGACATGATCAGCCGGAACGCGCCGGACGAGATCTTCGTCGGCGGCATGGGGCGCAACGCCATGCTCGACCGCGTGATCGGCGAGATCGGCGAGCGCTACAAGCTGCGCCTCAACCCGCAGGGGATGGAGCAGTACATCCGTCGCAGCGATCAATGGTCGTTCATGGAGCGCGGCGTCCCGGGGCTCTTCTTCTACGGCGGCAGCCACGCCGACTACCACACGGCGAACGACACGCCCGACAAGGCGAACCTGACGAAGATCAAGCTGATCACCCAGGTCTGCCTCGTCTTCCTCTACGACATCGCGAACGCCGAGACGAGCCCGCGCGGCTAGCTTAAGGGGCTGTGGGTAGAGCTATTACGTGATTTCATGACGCCCCGCGGCGTCATCTCGCTAGAATGGGCGCTCTCGACGCTCGAACGAGCCCGCCGGAACCAACGGCGGCCCGCCCAACCGACCCAGAAGGGGCCCCCATGCACCGCCGACTCCCGACCCTCGCCGCGATCGCGGCGACGCTGCTCCTCGCCTTCCCCGCGACCGCCCGGGCCCAGTCGGCGCGGGACCTCTTCCCGAACGAGGTCGGCAATGAGTGGGAGTACGTGCTCAGCGGGCCCGGCGCGACGAGCGCCTCGACGACGAAGATCGAGATCACGCGGGGCTCGGGGAGCTGGCGTCTCGTCGATGGGCTGCTCGGAACGCGCTGGTGGCTGATGAGCCGGACGACGCCTCGGGTGATCGCCTGGAACGCGCAGGCGCGCCGGCACGGCGTCGCGATCGACTTCGGCGTCGGTCGCCTCAACACGTTCACCATGAACGTCGAGAACGCCGAGGGCGCGACCGGCGCGACGTGGGAGATCGTCCACGACCGCGGCCACGTCCAGACGTTCGCGGGCCGGTTCTCGAGCTGCGTCGTCATGCGGCGCCGCACCCAGGGTCAGGGCTCCGACGACGGCCTCGACATGCTCGCCTTCGCGCCCGGAGTCGGCCCCGTCTCGATGACCTGGATCACCCCCGACGGCCCCTTCCACGCGCGGCTCAAGCGGGCGCGGGTCGGCGGCGTGGAGCATCGCGAGTCCCCCGACCTGCCCTGGGCCCTCGCCGGCGGCTTCACGTCCTACGACGCGACCCTCTACGGCTACTTCAACGTCTCGCCGCGCTCGCTCCCCGGGATGCACGACGGCGAGCTGATCGAGCGGCTCCGGGCCTATCCGAGCGACCCGCTCCTGAAGCGGATCTCGCAGGTGCGGACGACGATCTGGAGCGAGCTCGCCTGGCGGATCGACCCCTCGAACGGCCGGATTCCCGACATCCAGGGAGTGTGGCGCCACGGCGAGGTGACCGACCCGGTGACGGGGCGGCGCTACTCGGTCGTCCACTGGCAGGACATCGACGACAGCAGCTGGTCGTTCTACTTCATCGGCGAGACGCTCTACGCGGCCTACTTCGAGAACTGACCGGACCGACCTCTCCGCGGGAGCTCAGTCCCGATCGACCGGGACCGGATCGAGCCCGTCATCGGGGACGGTCAGTCCGGTCGCCGCCTCGGCCGCGCGCCGGAGCCCATCCGCGTCATGCGCGGTCGCATCACGGCCGAGGGCGACGTCGACGGGCAGGATCCAGCTCTGTCCCCGGAACGCCATGTTCCCCGCCGCGAGGCGCCGGCCGTCGGGCGAGAGGGCGACGGTGACGGGCGCATCACTCGTCGAGCTCACCATCTCGAGCAGCGGCCGCGAGCGCGCCGGGTCCCAGAGGGCGAGGCGCCGGCGGACGTCGCCGCCGGCGATCAGCCGGCCATCGTGATCGGCCGAGACCGAGAGCAATCGCCCGGCGTGGCCATGACGGGTGGCGAGCGGAGCGAGCGTCGCGGCATCCCAGACCCGGACGGCTCGGTCGTCGCCGCCGGTGACGACGCGCGTCCCGTCGCCCGAGAAGACGACGGTGCTCGCCGCTCCCTCGTGGGCGGCCGGCCGCGTGACGACGACGGCGGCGGTGTCGGCGTCGAGCAGTCGCAGCGCGCCGTCGTCGGTCACCGCGACGATGCGGCCGCCGTCGGGGCTCCACGCGACGGAGAGGATGCGGGCGTCGAGCGTGGCCCGACGTAGCTCGGCGCGCTGCGCTGCGTCCCAGAGGCGAACCGTCCGGTCGTTTCCCGCGGTGGCGATGCGCTCGCCCCCCGGGCTCCAGGCGAGGCCGTTGATCTGCGCCTCGTGGCCGCGCAAGGCGAGCGCCGGGGATCGGCCCGCGACATCGAAGAGCCCGACCGTGCCGTCCCAGCTCGCGGTGGCGAGGATGCGGCCGTCGGGCGAGAACGCCAGCGCGCTGCTCGGCGCGTCGTGTCCGGGCAGCGTCCGAACGTGGCGCCCGGTCGCGGCGTTCCAGAGGCTCACCGTCGTCGGACCGCCCGAGGCAGCGAGGAGCGACCCGTCGGGCGACCAGGCGAGCGCGGCGACGTGCTGGCCGTGCTGGAAGACGACGGGAGCGTCGGGCTCGGGGGAGAGGTCGTAGAGCAGCAGCGCGCCCTGGCGTCCTCCGACCAGGATCCGGTCGCCGTCGGGCGAGAAGGCGATCTCATCGAGCTGCCCGACGCGCGGATCGAGCACGGCCCGGAGCCGGCCCGACTCCGCGTCGATGAGGCGGACGGTGTCGTCCCAGCTCGCGCTCGCGAGCCACCGCCCGTCGGAGCTCGCCGCGACCGCCTGCACGAACGCCTCGTGACCCTCGAGCCTGAAGAGCTCCCGTCGCGCGGCCACGTCCCAGACGGCGACGGTCTTGTCGAGCCCGCCGCTCACGAGCCACGCGCCGTCCGGAGTCCAGGCGACGCCCTGCGTCCCGTTGCGGTGGGCCGGCGCCCGCATCACCGCGCTCCCCGTGCGCGGGTCCCAGACGGCCGCCGAGCCGTCCTCGGCGCCGGTCGCGATGAGCGTCCCGTCCGGTCGCCAGGCCAGCGAGGCGATCGAGCCGCCGCGCGCGTCGATCCGCGCGAGCTCCTCGCCCGAGTCGGCCCGCCAGAGCCTGACGAGCCCGCGCTGCCCGGCCGTCGCGAGGGTCGCGCCGTCGGGCGACCAGGCGATGGTGCGCACCGGCGCGCCGGCCGCGATCGAGGGCGAGAGCGGACGCCCGTCACGGTCCCAGGAGCGGACGGCGCCACCGTCGCCGGCGGTCACGAGGCGGTCGCCCGAGGGCGAGAACGCCAGGGTGCGCACGCGCGCGCCATGCCCGATGCGCGCGCGAAGCTCGCCGCCCGACTCGTGAAGCAGGACGAGGCCATCGACCGTCGCGGCGGCGAGGAGGTCCCCGTCGGGCGCGAACCCGACGGCCGTGATCTGGCCGAGGTCGCCGCCGATCCGTCGCGGGGCGCGCCAGGGGCCCTGCCGGGCGAGGTAGTGGAGCGCCCGGGCGCCGGGGTCGTCGTCGCGACCGATCGAGGCCGCGGCGAGGGCGACCGCCTCGCGACGCCGTCCCTCGTCGAGGCGGACGCGCGCCCTTTGCGCGAGCGAGCGAGCGACCAGACGCTCATTGGCGGCGGCGCGCTCATCGGCGTCGAGGCGGGCCGCGTCCGCCTCGGACCGGGCCAGCTCCGCGTCGGCGCGCGCGCGCTCGGCCGCGTCGCGTTCGGCGCGGACCTCGGCGATCGCCCGCTCGCGCATCCGCCACCGATCGACGGTCAGGGCGATCGCGATCCCACCGCCGCCGATCACACCGACCGCCGCGACGGCCACGAGGGCGGTGACGAGCAGATTGCGACGGGCCCGACGAACGAAGCGACGGACGGGACCGAGCGGGCGCGCGGCGATCGGCTCGCCGGCGAGCCAGGCATCGAGATCGTCGGCGAGCGCGTGCGCGCGCGGGGAGCGCCGATCGGGCGCCTTCGCGAGGCAGCGAAGGCAGATCGTCTCGAGGTCGTCGGGGACCCGTCGATTCCGGGTCGATGGCGGACGCGGGTCCCGGATCAGGACGTCGTGAAGCACTCGAACCGGGTCGCCTTCGAACGGCGCGCGTCCCGTCAGGACGAAGTAGAGGGTCGCGCCGAGCCCGTAGACATCGGTCAGCCCGGTGATGGCCGAGCGAGAGCCGTCGGCCTGCTCCGGCGACATGTAGGACGGGGTCCCGACGAGCGCGTTCGTGCGGGTGATCCGCGACGTCTCGCCATCGATCAGCGCGAGGCCGAAGTCGACGACCCAGGCATGGTCGCCCTCGCCGACGAGGATGTTGCTCGGCTTCACGTCTCGGTGCACGACGCCGAGGTCGTGCGCGTGGGCGAGGGCACGGGAGGCGTCGCGGAGGATCTCGACGGCGCGAAAGAGAGGGAGCGGCTCACCGCCTTCGCGCCGTGCGCCGAGGCGGGCGGTGAGCGTGACGCCCTCGAGGAGATCCATGGCGATGTAGTGCCGTCCGTCGACCGAGCCGACGTCGTGGATCGTCACGATGTGAGGGTGCCGGACCCGGGCGACGGCGGCGGCCTCCCGCCGGAACCGGGCGATGGCCTCCTCGTCGTCGACCAGGATCACCTTGACCGCCACGATCCGTCGGAGGCGCTCATCCCACGCGCGATGAACGGCGCCCATGCCGCCGCGACCGATCTCCCCGAGGAGAAGGAAGTGCCCCAGACGACGGCGAGGATCGGCCCGCGCGACCGCGAGCTCGTCGTCCGAGGGCATCCGGACCGACCCGCTCGACGACGGGGACGAGGGAGGCGCCGGCGGCGCGGGCGGAGGAACGGAAGACGTCGGGGGCCGGAGCGGCGGCGTCAGCGCGGTGACCGTCTCGGGAAGCGCCGCGGGAAGCGCCGAGGGCGTCCGAACGACCGTGTCGTCGGGGACGGGCGTCGCCGCACCGCCGGCGCGGAAGGTCGCCCGGCCGGGCGTGACGGACGTGACATCCGCCGCCGTCGGAGTGCGAGCGCAACGGACACACCCGACGACGCCGAGGGGCATCGAGGCACCGCACCAAGGGCACCGCGCGACGGCGCCGCCGGGGGGAGGAGGAGCCATGCCCCCATCATAGCGGAGACCGAGTGGCCCAACCCGAGCAGAAGGTTCGTCCCGGCCCCGAGGCCAGGGCCCGGGCGAGACGCGCGAGACGCGCGAGACGCGCGAGGCGCCCGAGCCGGAGGCCGCCCCCCGTCGCCTGGACCAGTGACGCCGCGACCGTCGCCCGCGCACACGTGAACACCACCGCACCCGGGACGCCCGGTCACACCCGCGCACCGCGCACCCACGCACCCGTGAGCTCCTCGACCACCGCCTCGGCCCCGTGAACACCACCGCACCCGGGACGCCCGGTCACGCTCGCGCACCGCGCGCCCACGCACCCGTGAGCTCCCC
>JAJDCQ010000168.1 GCA_029260755.1 Planctomycetota bacterium
GGGGAGCGGCGAACGTCGATGGCGCCCGCATGGGACCGCGAACTCCACGACTCCCTGCCGTGTGAGCGAGAAGGGCCGCGCGGCAGCAGCGGAACCAATGACACTCACTGATGTTCCGCATTTCCGGATGAGAACTAGCTAATCGCGCGGCGGCGGCCGCGTCTCGAGCACCCGCCAGCGGACGTGGATCTTGAACGGCGTCTCCTCCACGACCCGCAGCGCGACGAACGCCTCGGTGTCTTCGTCGACGAGGAAGCGCGCGACGCACGTCCCGGCCGAGAACGGGATGATCTTGCCGCCATTGAGGGGCGACTGCGCGGCGGTCCACGCCTGATCGTCGAGCGGAGGGACGCGGGCCTCGTCGACCGGGACGTCCCCGAGCACCACGAACACGTTCGGGGCGTCGGGGAACCCGACCCACACGATCTGTCCGTCGAAGCTCCCCGCGGAGTCGAGGACGACCAGGGAGAGCAAGGCGAGATCGTCGACGACGTCGCCGCGGTCGAGCTTGTCCTCCCGGACCTCCGGACAGGCCTCCTCGGCCATGCCGACCTGGACGAGCGCGCGGAAGACGTAGGGCTCGAGGCCCGGCTCGGCGCGCGCGATCCGGGCGAGGTCGATGTCGTGCAGAGCGACGCGCCCCAGGAGCTTCGGGATCTCCCACTGACTGGCGACCATGACGCCCCTGGCGCGCAGGCGCCCGGCGTGCCGCCCCAGCCCCCGGCAGAACGGAGCCCAGTAGGGACGGAGGTCTTCGATGTCGGCCTGGTAGAGGCGGTGCGCGGCGATCATCATCCGCGACGCGTCGCGCTCGTGGAGGAGGCGCATGACATCGCGCCGGACGCGGTAGCGCCGCCAGGCGGGCCCGAGGATCGGCGCGGACGCGGCGATCAGGATCGCGACGGCGACGCCGATGACCCACGGACGCCACGACCGCCCCGGAGTGACCGGCGCGTCGGCCGTCGAGGTGGCGTCGGGGGCGCGCTCGGGCTCCGGCTTCTGCTCGGGCTCCGGCTGCTGCTCGGGCTCGGGCTCGGTCTCGGACACCGCTCAGCTCCCGGGGCGGGTGCCCATCGTGATGGGCACGTCGACCTCGCGGCCCTTGCGGATGACCCGGAGGGTGACGACGTCGCCCGGGCGCTTCGCTCGCAGGATCCCGACGAAGTCGTCCGAGCTTCCGAGCGCCCGCCCGTCGGCGCCGATCACGGTGTCGCCCTCGAGCTCGACGCGGTCGCCGCGCCGGACCCACTCGTCGCTCCCGAGGATGCCCGCCTTCGCCGCCGGCGACCCCTCGACGACGTCGATGATCACGACGGCGCCGCGCGCGGGGAGGCCGGCGAGCGAGGCGATCTCGGGCGAGATGTCGGTGAAGCGCACGCCGAGCCAGCCGTCGCGCACCCGCCCGTAACGGATGAGGTCGTCGACGACCGGCCGCACCTGGTCGATCGGGACGGCGAACCCGATCCCCGCGCTCGTCTTCGTCGGGCTCACGATCGCCGTGTTCACGCCGATCATGCGTCCGCGCAGGTCGAGGAGCGGACCGCCGCTGTTGCCCGGGTTGATCGACGCGTCGGTCTGGATCACGTTCTGGACGATCGCGCCGCTCGCCGTCCGGAGCGGCCGCCCGAGCGCGCTGATGATGCCGGTCGTGAGGGTGCGCTCGAGGCCGAACGGGTTGCCGATCGCGAGGACGCGCTGGCCGACCCGGAGGCCCTTCGAGGTGCCGAGCGGGATCGGCGTCAGCCGCTCGGGCGGGACGTCGATCTTGAGGACGGCGATGTCGTTGTCCGGGTCCGGGTCGCCGACCAGGGTGGCCGGGTGGACGGAGTGGTCCGCGAGGGTGACCGTCAGCCGGCGCGCGCCGCGGACGACGTGCTCGTTGGTGAGGATGTGGCCGGCGGAGTCGATCACCGAGCCGCTGCCGTTGCCCTGCTCGGGCGTCACCTGGAGGAAGCGGCGGGTGAAGGTCGTGCTCGTGATGTTCACGACGCCGCGGCTCGCCGCCTCGTAGACGCCGACGACCTGACGGTCCCAGACGTCGAGGGCGCCGTCGGTCGGGTCGTCGCCCGAGCCGCCGCCGCCGCCGTGCTCGGTGATCGGGGGGAGCGGCTGCGGCCCGGCCGGCGTCCCGCGCGAGGCGATGAGGCGGTCGTAGATGACGACGGCGAGGAGCGCCGCGACGATCGGGGAGATGATGCTGCCGGCCGAGAGGCGAGGCGGCGGGGAGGGGCGATCGTCGGCGGTGGGATACACGGCGTCTCCGGCGGATAGCTCCGAGCGAGCCATCATGCCGGGTCGCCGAAACACGATCAAGACCGCTCGTCCGGCGACCCCACGGCCGGTTAGAATGCCTCCCGCCCATGCGCGTCGCGATCACCCACACCCGCTACACCGACTTCGGCGGCGTCGAGCGCACGATCGCCTCGCTCGTCGGGCGCCTCCTCGACGGCGGACACGAGGTCCACTACTTCTGTCACTTCGTCGACGGCGAGCCGCCGGACGGCCTGAACGTCCACATCATCCCGAACCCGCTCAAGCCGATCCGCGTCCTCAAGGTCCTCTCGTTCGACCGCTGGACCGAGCGCGCGATCGAGGCGGAGGGCCCGTTCGACCTCGTCCACGGATGGTCGAAGACGAGCCGACAGGATCTCTACACCGACGGCTCGGGGTGTCTGCGCGACTACCAGGAGTACTCGATCGGGCGGCGGGGCAACCCGGTCGTCCGGAGCCTGATGCGGCTGTCGCCGCATCAGCGGGCCGTCGAGTCGATCGAGCGCAAGCGCTTCACCCAGCCAGGCGTCAAGGTGATCACCATGTCGCGGCTCGTCCGCGACCAGATCCTCCGGCGATACGGCCTGCCCGAGGACGACGTCGAGGTGCTCTACAACGGGATCGAGCACGGGCGCTTCCACGCCGACGACAAGGACCGTCACCGCGCCGAGGTCCGCGCCGAGCTCGGCCTCGACCCGGGCGCGCAGGTCGTCCTGTTCCTCGCGAACGACTACGACCGCAAGGGCCTCGACACCCTCCTGACCGCGTTCGCGCGGCTCGCGACCGAGGGGGCGCTCCCCGACGCGGCGCGGATCGTCGTCGGAGGCCGCGAGCGGCCGCGCCGCGAGACCCGGTTCCGGGAGCTCGCGGCCAAGCTAGGCGTCGGCGAACGCGTCTCGTGGATCGGCCCGCGCCGCGACCCCGAGCGGCTGTTCGCGGCGGCCGACGTCTTCGCGGTCCCGACGCGGTTCGACGCCTTCGGCAACGTCGTCCTCGAGGCGATGGCGAGCGCGACGCCGCCGATCGTGAGCACGGCGGCCGGCGCGGTCGAGGTCATCGACGACGGGAAGACCGGCGTCGTCCTCGACGACCCCGACGACGCCGAGGAACTCGCCGGGCACATCCGGACGGTCCTCGATCCCGAGCGCGGCCGGGCGATGGGCGTCGCCGCGGCCGATGCGGCGAAGGCCTACACCTGGGACCGCTACTTCGATCGGACGCTCGCGATCTACGACGAGGTGGCCGAGCGGAAGCGAGCGGCGGCGGCGCGGGGCTAGAAGAGAGCTCACGCAAAGGCGCAAAGACGCAAAGGGTCGTTGCTCCCAGCCGAGATCTGGATCGGGTGGAGCTCCTTGGCGCCTTTGCGCCTTTGCGTGAGATTCCGTCGTTCCCTGGAACGAGCAAATCTGTGAAACCTGTGGCCTCTTCATCGAAGGGGTCCTGACCAGCGTCCAGCCCATCGGCACGCTTCGTGCTTCCGCCCCGGCGGAGGACACCGATCATGGCAGAACGATGGCAACGGAAGGCGGCGCGCCGCGCCGCCACGACGGGCGGCCTCTCGGCCGGGGCGGCCTACGCCGGGGCGGGCCTCGGCGGCCTCGCCGGCGCTGCGGGGGCCGCGGCTTACGCGGCCTCGCGGTCGGCGAACGCCAGCGGGAAGGCGTTCTCCGGGTTCAGTCACGGGCCGCCGATCATCGAGATCGTCGTCGGCGTCGTCATGATGGTCGTCGGCACCATCACGGTGGCTCATTCGCCCGAGAACCTCCTCGCCCTGGCGATCGGGCCCACCCTCGCGCTCTGCGGGGTCGGCGTGCTCTTCGACGGGATGCGCCGCGAGCGCCGTAACTTCGCCCTCGAGCGGCAGGCCGCGCTCGTCGCGACCGACGAGGCCGAGATCCTGGCCGGGATCGAGGAGCGTCGCGCCGCCGGGGAGGACCCGACGGCGTGGCTGACCGAGCTCGGCCTCACCGACATCCGCGTCCGGCAGTTCCTCCTGCGGAAGGCGGCCGGGCGGACCGACGAGGAGCTCGGGCGGTACCTGCGCCGGCGCGGGTGAGGGCGCGCGGCGGGCGAGGGCTCAGTCGTCCTGCTCCTCGATGAGCTGGCGCAGCCGAGCGATTCCCTCGCGGACCCTCGGGTCGTCGGCGAGCCCGCGCTGGCTCCCCGCCTCGTAATCGACCATCGCGCCCTCGAGGTTTCCGCTTCGCCACTTCACGCTTCCGCGCTCGATCCAGGTGGTCGCCACCGTCGGGGCGAGCTCGATCGCCCGGCTCAGGTCCCGGAGCGCCGGCTCGACCTCACCGCACTTCTCCTTGGCGAGCCCTCTGTGGAGCCACGCCTGGACGCTCGACGGGTCGAGATCGATCGCACGGTCGAGGTCGACGATCGCGCCCTCGTGGTCCCCCGTGAGGTGCTTCGCCGAGCCGCGGTTCATCCACGCGCGCGGGAGGCCCGGATCGAGCTCGATCGCCCGATCGAAGTCGGCGATGGCTCCGGAGTAGTCGCCGATCCGCCCCTTCATGGCTCCGCGGGTCTCGATGTACTCTGCGCTCGTCGGCTGCAGGGAGATCGCGCGATCGAGGTCGGCGAGCGCGCCTTCGGTGTCGCCCAGGGCGAACCGCGCGGAGCCGCGGCTCCGCGACGCCCTCGCCGACAGCGGGTTGATCGCGAGCGCCTTGCCGTAGTCCGCCTCCGCGCCGGCGTAGTCTCGGGCCGCTGCCTTGGCGTCGCCGGCTTCGCGCCAGCGCTCGGCTTCCTTCCAGTCCTCGGCCGTCGGCGTGCGAGTCGGCGAGGCCGGCGTCGCCTTCGAGCGGAGCTCGTCGATCTGGGATCGAATCGAGTCGGGGTTGACCACGCCCCGACGGATCGCCTCCTCGAGGTCGGCGATCGTTCCCTCCGTGTCCCCGGTCTGCATGCGGACCTGGGCGAGGTTGATCCAGTTGCTCGCGAGCTCCGGCTCGAGCTCGGCCGCCTTCGCGAAGTCGGCGACCGCCTCCGGCCAGCGCTGCGCGCGCCCCCAGCAGATGCCCCGGGTTCGCCAGCCGTTGCTCGTGTCCGGGTCGAGCTCGATGGCCCGCGTCGCGTCTTGCGTCGCGCTCGCCACATCGCCGGCGCTCAGCTTCGTCTGGGCGCGGGCGATCCAGATGCCGGCCGCCGATGGGTCGAGCTCGATCGCCTGGGACCAGTCGTCGATGGCTCCCCTCCAGTCCTGGCGCGCCTGCCTCGACCACGCTCGGAACACCCACGCGGTGCGGTTGCGGGGGTCGGCCTGGATCGCCCTCGTGAGCTCGGCGATGGCCCCGGCGTAGTCCGCGCGCAGGTAACGCTCGATCCCCGTATCGGTCCGGCGCCGCGCCTCGGTCCGCGCCGCGTCGATCCGGAGCGGCTCGCGACGCGGCTCCTCGTCGATCCGGGCGGCGATCTCGACCATCCCGGCGCGGAGCTCCCGGACGGTCGCCTCGTGCCGCTCGCGCTCGGCGCCGAGCCGGCCCCAGAGCCCGAGCGCCCCGACCCCGAGGCCGACGAGGAACGTCGCCGTGAGCGCGAGCGCGAGCTTCGGGGCGTCCGAGCCGCGTCGCGCCTTCTCGACGGGCACCGGTCGCCACGCGCCGGAGGGCTCGCCGCGGAGGTAGCGCTCGCACGCGTCGGCGAGCTCGGCGGCGCTCGCGAATCGGTGGGCCGGCTCCCGCTCGAGGCACCGCGCGCAGAGCTGGTCGAGCTCGGGGTCGTCCGGCCCGCCGCGCTCCGAGAGCTTCGGGGCCGTCCGGGTCGTGCTCGCGATGACGACCTCGACCATCGAGCTGCCGGTGAACGGAGGCTTCCGGGTGACCAGGGCGAAGAGGGTCGCCCCGAGCCCGTAGACGTCGGTGCTCGGTCCGACGTCCTCGCCCTTCGCCTGCTCGGGGGCGGCGAAGCCGGGCGTCCCCATGAACCGACCCCGGATCGAGATCGCCGCGCTCTTCCCGGGATCCTCGACGTCCTTCGCGAGGCCGAAGTCGGTGATGAGCGGCTCGTCGGCGGACGAGATGAGGATGTTCTCGGGCTTGAGGTCGCGATGGAGGACGCCGCGGTCGTGCGCGACGACGAGCGCGCGGGCCGCCTTCGCGATGATCGTGACCGCCAGCTCCGGCGGCAGCGGTCCGGAGCGGTCGAGGCGGCCCTGGAGCGACTCGCCCTCGACGTAGTCCATCACGATGAAGGGCTTGCCGGAGTGCTCCCCGATCTGGAGGACGCCGACGATGTTCTCGTGCTGGATCCGCGCCAGGGCGCGCGCCTCGCGCCGGAAGCGCGCGAGCTGGGTGTCGCCGGACTTCGTCGCGAGGAGCATCTTGATCGCGACGTCGCGATCGAGGCGCGGGTCGTAGGCGCGGTAGACGACGCCGGCCGCCCCACGGCCGAGCTCGCCTCGCACCTCGTAGTGGTCGATCCGCTCCACGCCTCCGACGATGGCAGAGGACGAGGAGCCGCGCGAGCGGCCGCCAGGACGTCTCGGAGGGACGCTCCGAGATTGCTTGTCACGGCCCGACACGGGCTTACACTGACTTCCCGTGCGCCGCGCCGATCCCGATCGCCTCCGCGTCCTCCACCTCAACACCGAGCCGTCCTGGCGCGGTGGCGAGCAGCAGGTCTACTACCTCCACGAGGGCCTGCTCCGGCGTGGCCACGCCAGCACCGTCGTCGCGCAGCCGGGCAAGCCGCTCGCCGAGCGCGTCGCGGCGAACGGTCTCGGCGGACCCGGGCGCCTCGTCGAGATGCGCATGCGCGGCGAGGCTGACGTCCGGGCGATCGCCCGGCTCGCGGCGCTCATGCAGCGCGGTCGCTACGACGTCGTGCAGATGCACACGAGCCACGCCCACACCCTCGGCGTCCTGGCCGCGGGGCTGCTAGGGTCGAGCCGTCGCCCGCGCACGATCGTCAGCCGGCGGGTCGACTTCTCGATCTACCGGCGCAGCTTCCTCGGTCTGAACGGGCTCAAGTACCGTCACGGCGTCGATCGCTACGTGACGGTGAGCCACGCGATCCGGCGGGTGCTGATCGACGACGGCCTCGACCCCGACCGGATCTCGTGCGTCCACTCCGGGATCGACGTCGGCCGCTTCGACGCCGAGCCGACCGCGGCGGAGCGGGCGGCCCTCCGCGCCGAGCTCGGCGCGCCCGGCGACGGGCCGCTGATCGGCAACGTCGCTTGGTTCGCCGATCACAAGGGCCAGATCTACCTCGTCGAGGCGACGCCCGCGATCGTCGCCGCCCACCCCGACGCGCGGGTGGTCCTCATCGGCGACGGGGAGCTCCGCGAGACGCTGGAGACGCGCGCCCGCGAGCTCGGCGTCGGCGAGAAGATCCTCTTCCCGGGCTGGCGGAACGACGTCCCGGCCTGCCTCAAGTCCCTGGACCTCTTCGTGATGTCGAGCCATCTCGAGGGTCTGGGGACGAGCGTCCTGGACGCCATGGCCGCGGGCACTCCTGTGGTGGGGACCGCCGCGGGCGGCATCCCCGAGAGCGTCATCGACGGCGAGACCGGGTTGCTCGTCCCCGTCCGGGACCCGGACGCCCTCGCCGCCGCCGTCGTCCGGATGCTCGACGACCCCGACCTGGCCGCGCGCTGTCGCGAGGCGGCGCGCCGGCGGGTCATGGAGCGCTTCAGCGTCGACGCGATGGTCGAGGGGACGATCGCGGTGTATCGCGAGCTGCTGTTCTAGGAGAGATCGTGGCCGACGAGACGAAACCTGCGGCGGACGACACCCCGCCGCCGACCGCCCGCCGGATCGGGTCGCGGGTGATCCGCGTCGGCGTCCTAACCAGCGGCGGCGACTGCCCGGGCCTGAACTCGGTCATCAAATGGATCGTCCGCGGCGCGCTCGACGACGTGAACATGCGCGAGCGGGGCGAGTTCATCGAGGTCTTCGGGATCAAGGACGGCTGGAAGGGGCTGATGCGGGCCGACGTCGAGTTCGGCCGCGACCGCAGCGGGAACGTCTTTCCGTTCCGCGATGACGAGCTCGTCCGGTCGATCGACCGGACCGGCGGCACCATCCTCGGGAGCAGCCGGACCAACCCGATGCTCTGGGGGCCCGAGCAGGTCGACGAGAGCGAGCGGCTGCTCGCGAACGTCGAGGAGCTTCGCCTCGACGCCCTCATCGTGATCGGCGGCGAGGGCAGCCTCACCGTCGCCAATCAGCTCAACGCGCGCGGCCTCCCGGTGATCGGAGTTCCCAAGACGATCGACATGGACATCGGCGGGACCGAGTACACGATCGGGTTCGAGAGCGCCGTCCAGATCATCATGAACGGCATCGACAACCTGCGGACGACGGCCGGCAGCCACGCGCGCGTGTTCGTCGTCGAGACGATGGGCCGCAACTGCGGCGAGCTCGCGATCCAGGGGGGCATCGCCGGCGGGGCGTTCATGGTGCTCGTGCCCGAGTACGACTTCGACCTCGACCGGGTCGCCGACCGCATCCGCCGCCGGAAGGAGCGGGGGATCCGCTACGCGATCGTCGTCGCCGCCGAGGGCGCGAAGCCGACCGGCTCCGACTACATCTACGGCGGCAAGAAGGACGACATCGGCCGGCCGGTGCTCGGCGGGATCGGCGTCTATCTCCAGGAGCAGATCGAGGAGCGGACCGATCACCAGACCCGCTCCGTCGTCCTGAGTCATCTCCAGCGCGGCGGACCGCCCTGCGCGTTCGACCGGCGGCTCGGCCGGCAGATGGGTCTCGCCGCGATCGAGCTCGTCGAGAAGCGGCGGTTCGGCCACATGGTCGCGGTCCGCGACGGCAAGGTGACCTCGGTCCCCCTCGCGAGCGCCCTCGGGCCGCGCCGGGTCGCCGATGCCGACTACGACGCCGAGCGCTATCGCCCGCGTTATCGGGTGCTCGCCTGATCCGTGGTGGGATCCGCCGTGCTGCTGGCGGATCCGACGTCGAAGATCGGCCATCGGGGCAGGTCAACCGACGTTGACGCCCTCGGCCGGGCGCCCTGGCGGTCCCGTCATCTCCGGGGGAGCGGCGAACCGGAGGTGCGCGCCGCGCGTCTCACGGGAGGCGCCCCATTGGCCCGCCGGTTGCGACCTGGTGACTCGCGTCCGGGCCGTCGCCGAACGTCGGGGGCCGCGGCGGGCGCTTTGATCGGCCATGATGGCCCTGGTATAGTCCAGTGCCACCCGAACACCGGCCCGATGACTCCCACGTCGGGCGAGCTGATGATGACCGTTTCTAGCACTCCTCGGGCGGCGCACCGGGACCACCGGGACCACCAGGCCATGGCGCGAGACGTCTGCAAGTGCGGCGAGTCGTTGACGCCCGCCGAGGTCGAGATCGTCGAGCGATGGCAATGCGCGAGCTGCGGCTCGGGGCGGAGCAAGAGCGAGACGGTCGACCTCGAGGCGGTGAAGCTCGACGGGGTCTCGCCGCTGCTCTACGTCGCCAAGCGTCGCGCCGCCCGCCTGGGCGACACCGTCGAGGTCTCCCCCGACGCGGCCGAGATCGAGCGGCTGACCGAGGAGGCGAAGCGGCGGGCCGACTCGGGCCGCGCGACCGTCCCCGGCTCGACCGGCGCGGGCGATGGCAGCAGCCGGATCACGGCGGCGACGCCGACCGGAAGCATCCCCATGATGGTGGGCGGCACCGCCGGGGTCGCCAGTCACGACGCGACCGGCAGCATCCCGCCGCCGGGCGTGTCGGGCGCCGGCTTCGCCTCGGGGACGTTCCTCGACGAGACGGGCGAGGCGTTCACGATCGGCGAGGGAACCCACCTCGGCGACTTCCTCGTGCGCGGCACCCTCGGCCAGGGCGGGATGGGCGTCGTCTACCTCGCCTACGAGGAGAAGCTCGATCGCGATGTCGCCCTCAAGGTGCTGAGCCCCTCGCTCTGCCGGAACCGCCGCTTCATCGATCGGTTCAAGCGCGAGGCCCAGGCGGCCGCCGGCCTCGCCCATCCCAACATCACGCACATCTACCGGATCGACGAGCACGCGGGGATTCACTTCTACGCGATGGAGCTCGTTCGCGGGAAGAACCTCGTCGAGATCCTCGGCGAGCGCGGCGCGATGCCGGCGGCCGAGGCGCTCCCGATCATCCGGCACTCGGCCGAGGGTCTCCGGGCGGCCACCCAGCACAAGATCACCCACCGCGACGTCAAGCCGAGCAACATCATGTTGACCGAGAGCGGCGCGGTGAAGGTGACCGACTTCGGCCTCGCGAAGGCCTACATGGGGAGCCTCGAGCTCACCTCGACCGGCGTGATCCTCGGGACGCCGGTCTACATGTCGCCCGAGCAGGGGCGCGGCGATCCGGTCGATCACCGCTCGGACATGTACTCGCTCGGCGCGACCTTCTACCACCTGATCTACGGCAAGCCGCCCTTCCAGGCGGACAGCCCGATCTCGCTCATCCTGAAGCACATCTCGGACGCGCCGAGCTTCCCCGAGGACAAGGCGGCGCGGGTGCCCCGCGGCGTCGTCGCGATCATCCGACGCCTCCTCGAGAAGGACCCCGACCGCCGCTACGCGACCTACGACGACCTCCTCCGCGACCTCGATGCCGTCCTCGCGGGCCGCGAGATCGCGGGGCCCGCGACCGGACGCGGCGGCGTCTACGTCCTGCCGCGCGGGCGGCCGTCGGGCGACAGCACCGGCGCCACCCGGAGCGCGCTCCGGATGTCGAAGCTCTCGGTCGCGAAGGCGAACCTGCGCCTGCAGCGGATGGAGAAGGCGCTCGCCCTGCTGCGCGAGATGCTGAGCGAGGCCGAGGACCCCGACCTCCGGACGGAGGCGGCGCTGATGCTCCTCGACATCTACGACCGCGACGGAGACATCGAGCGCGCCCGCGAGGCCGCCCAGGTCGCCCTCGACACCGGCCGGAACAAGGCGGTGAAGGCGTTCGTCTGCTGGAAGCTCGCCGCCTACCACGAGCGCGAGGCGATCGACCGCGAGCGACGCGCCCTCGCCCTCTACGAGCGCGTCCTGGCCGAGTCGCCCGACGGTCTCCCGAAGGAGGTCGTCGCGCGCAAGGTGAAGGACATCCGATCCCGCATCGCCTTGGCCGAGCGTTCGCTCGGCGAGATCCGTGTCGTCCTGCGCGACAGCGGCGACCCCGACCGCTGATGCCGATGCGCCCACCACGACGCGGCCGCCCGCCGACGAGACCCTCCTGAGCAAGAAGAGACGAGCCGACCGGCTGCACGACCTCCCCGCCGCGGCCGAGCTGCGCGAGCGGCGGGCGGTCCTCGTCGCGGCGAAGACCGCCGCCGCGACGCGGAGCGCGTCGACCTCGGGGCGTCACTCGATGGACGACGACCCCGAGCAGAGCCTCGAGGAGCTCGCCAGCCTCGCCGACAGCGCCGGGCTCGAGGTCGCCGGGCGTCTCGTTCAGCGACGGGAGCGCCCGCACCCGGCGACCTACGTCGGCGCCGGCTTCGCCGATCGGATCAAGACGACGGTCGAGTCGCTCGACGCCGGCCTCGTCATCAGCGACGACGACCTCTCGCCCGCCCAGGGCCGGAATCTCGAGAAGATCCTCGGCTGCCGGATCATCGACCGGTCCGAGCTGATCCTCGACATCTTCAAGGACCACGCGCGGACCCGTCAGGCGCGCCTCCAGGTCGAGCTGGCCCGGCTCGAGTACTCCCTCCCCCGGCTGAAGAAGATGTGGAGTCACCTCGGCCGCGTCCGCGGCGGCATCGGCGCGCGCGGCGGCATGGGCGAGAAGCAGATCGAGGTGGACAAGCGCCTCGTCCGGAACAAGATCCGTGACCTCAAGCGGGACCTCACCTCGATCGCGGCGCGCAAGGCCCGGAGCGTCTCGCGCCGGGCCGAGGAGTTCGGCGTCGCGCTCGTCGGCTACACGAACGCGGGGAAGAGCTCGCTGTTCAACCGCCTCGCCGCGCCCGAGAACGGCGTCCTGGTGGCGAACCGCCTCTTCAGCACCCTCGACACGCGCACCCGCGCCTGGGATCTGGGCGACGGCGTCCGGGCGCTCCTGTCCGACACGGTCGGCTTCATCCGCAACATCCCTCACCACCTCGTCGCGAGCTTCCACGCGACCCTCGAGGAGGTCCGGAGCGCGGACCTGCTCCTGCACGTCGTCGACGTGAGCGGCGACGACCCGCTCGGCTCGGCGCGGGCCGTGCGCAAGGTGCTCAAGGGGATCGGCTGCGAGGAGAAGCGCGAGCTGCTCGTCCTGAACAAGGTCGATCGCCTCGACCCGGCCACGGCGACGGCCGAGATCGACCACTTCGCGCGTCAGCTCGGCGCCGCCGTCGCCGTCAGCGCCCACACCGGCGACGGCATCGACGATCTGCGCGACAAGGTGGCCGGGCTGTTCGGGAGCTTCTGGGAGGAGCTCGAGCTCGAGCTCGACGCGGGCGACGGACGGCGCCGCGCGCTCATCGCGGCGAACGCCCAGGTGCTCCACCAGGAGGACGACCCCGAGACCGGCCGGAGCAAGTTCCGGATCCGGATCGACCCGCGCTTCCTCGGAGACCTGCGCGGCGCGGTCGAGGATGTCGACTCTTAAGGCTCTGCCTGTTAGTGCGTTAGGTGTCTCGGTCGATTTTCCGCGTCCTTACCGCGTCTTTACGTTCCTGGGTCAGACTTCGGTCGGGCGATTCCCCATGGGGTGGGGAGGCCTTTGGGCTGGTCGAGAGAGGTCCCAGGACCCATGGTAGAGACCGTGCGGCAGAGCAAGTCCGGTGAGAAGCTCGGCGTGAGCACGCTGCGAGAGAGCATCCTCATCATCGAGGACGAGCCCGACATCCGTGAGCTGATGGAGTACAACCTCGTGCGTGAGGGCTACCGCGTCCTCCAGGCCGACGACGGCGAGGAGGGCATGGCTCTCTGCAAGGAGAAGGCGCCCGACCTCGTCATCCTCGACCTGATGCTGCCGGGCGTCGACGGCATCGAGATCTGCCGGCGCTTCAAGTCGGACCCGGTCACCCAGTCGATCCCCGTCATCATGGTGACGGCCAAGTCCGAGGAGGCCGACGTCGTCCTCGGTCTGAGCATGGGCGCCGACGACTACGTGACGAAGCCGTTCGGACCGAAGGCGCTCGTCGCGCGCGTCAGGGCGGTGCTCCGGCGCGGCCCCCTCAAGGAGGACCGCAAGGGCGGTGACCGGGTCGTCCGCGCCGGCGTCGTGATCGACCGCAGCCGCCACGAGGTGACGATCGACGACGAGCCGATCACGTTCACCCCGACCGAGCTCCGCCTCCTCCACTTCCTCGCCAGCCATCCCGGGCGCGTCTTCACCCGCGACCACCTCCTCTCGCGCGCGATCGGCGAGCACGCCGTCGTGATCGACCGGAACATCGATGTCCACATCCGCTCGATCCGGCAGAAGCTTGGTCTGAAGTACCGCGCGCTGGTGGAGACGGTCCGCGGCGTCGGCTACAAGTTCAAGGACCTCGCGAAGAGGTAGCCGAGGAGGCGGTCGTGTGATCCGGTCGTTCCTCGCCAAGCTCTACGCCGGATACGCGGTCCTCGTCGTCATCACCGCCCTGCTGATCGGGGTGCTCGTCAGCGGGCGGATCGAGCAGGACTCGCTCGAGGACGTCGCGAGCGAGCTCCGGGCGCAGGCCCACCTCCTCGCCGCGATCGCCGAGCCGACCCTCGATCGCCACGCGGACCGGGCCATCCTCCAGGACCGCGTCGGTCAGCTCGGCCGGGAGCTCGGCACGCGCTTCACCGTGATCGGCCCCGACGGGCTCGTTCTCGCCGACTCCGACGAGGAGCCCGCCCGGATGGACGATCACGGCGAGCGCCCCGAGGTGCTCGGCGCCCGGACCGGCGGGGAGGCGACCGCCGTCCGGTGGAGCTCGACCCTCGAGCGGCGGCTCATGTACGTCGCGGTCGTCGTTCCGGGCGCGGGTCCCGACGGGGCGGGCGAGCCGCGCGGCTACGTCCGGACCGCCCTCCCCCTCACGGTGATCGACGAGCGGCTCGCGTTCATCCGGGCGAGCGTGTTCGCCGGCGCGGTCCTGGGGGTGGCCGTCGCGCTCGTCCTCGGCTGGTTCCTCGCGCGCCGGTTCAGTCGACCGCTGACGGAGATGACCGAGGCGGCCGTGGCGATGGCCGCTGGCGACTACGACCGAACCGTGACCGTGAAGGGGCACGACGAGGTCGCCCGCCTCGGCGAGGCGTTCCGGGAGATGGCGACGCAGCTCCGCGATCGGATGAACACGATCACCCGCCATCGCAATCGCCTCCTCGCGATCCTCGGCAGCATGGTCGAGGGCGTCGTCGCGATCGACCGCGAGGAGCGCGTCGTGCACCTCAACGCGGTCGCGGCGCAGATCCTGCGCGCGGTCCCCGGCGAGAGCGTGGGGCGGCGGATCTGGGAGGTGACGCGGGTCCGGGAGGTCTGCGACGTGCTCGCCGAGGCGCTCCGCGAGACGCGTGACGTCCAGCGCGAGGCGCGTCTCGCGGCGTCGCCCCGCGACCTGGTCGTCCAGCTCCGCGCGGCGCCGCTCCGCGACGGCCGCGGCGAGGTCGTCGGCGCCGTCGTGGTCATTCACGACGACACCGAGCGCCATCAGCTCGACGCGATGCGCCGCGACTTCGTGGCGAACGTCAGCCACGAGATCAAGACGCCGCTGACCGTGATCCGCGGGGCGGTCGAGACCCTCCTCGACGACCCGGACGCGCCGCCCGAGGTGACGAAGCGCTTCCTCGAGAAGAGCGTCGCCCAGTGCGAGCGGCTCTCCTCGCTCCTCACCGATCTCCTCGCCCTCTCCCGGATCGAGAGCGAGGAGGGGGCCGTCGAGCGGGTCGCCGTCGACCTCCGCAAGCCGGTCCGCGAGTGCGTCAGCCGGCTCTCGACCGAAGGCGAGAAGAGCGGGATCACCGTCGAGGTCGACGTCCCCGAGCTCCCCGTCGTCGTGTCGGGCGACGAGGAGGCGCTCCGGCAGCTCACCGACAACCTCGTCCTCAACGCGATCAAGTACACGAGCGAGGGCGGCCGGGTCTGGGTGCGGGTGCGCACCGAGGGGTCCGAGGCGATCCTCGAGGTCGAGGACACCGGGATCGGGATCGAGCCGCGGCACCAGGAGCGGATCTTCGAGCGCTTCTACCGCGTCGACAAGGCGCGAAGCCGGGCGGTCGGGGGCACCGGCCTCGGTCTCGCGATCGTGAAGCACATCGCGATCGCCCTGGACGGCCGGGCGACCGTCGAGAGCGTCCCCGGCAAGGGCAGCACGTTCCGGGTCAGCCTGCCCGCCCGCTCGCCCTCGGACTGAGGTCCGCCGCGGCCGAGCGGCATCTTTACGGACCTCTCATTCGCCGTATACTCCGCCCCCCTACCGTCGCTCGCGCCGGGGCGGGTCCGTGGGGGACCGACGACTCCGTGCAGGGGGAGGCCGACATGAGATTCGGAATCGCACGGCTGGCTCGGATCGGGCTGGTCGGGCTGGCGCTCGCCGTGGTCGCTGGCGCCGGGAGTGCTCTCGCGCAGGAAGGAACCGGATCCACCGAGGAGCGCCTCGACGCCCTCGAGCGGATGCTCCGCGAGCAGCAGAAGACGATCGACGCGCAGTCGCGCGAGATCGACCGGCTCCGGGCGGCGCAGGCGGTCCCGCCGCCCGCGGGCGGCGTCGACGGCGACGGGCCCGGCGCGCCCGGGGCGGAGAGCCCGGCGGACGCCGAGGGCGCGGCGCCAGCGGGCGAGGCCCGACGGGTCGATCCGGCGGTCGCCGAGCAGGTCGACGAGTACCTCGGGGAGCTCGGCGTGGGCCCGGCCGACGTGGTCGCCGGCTGGAAGGACGGCTTCTTCCTCGCGACCCGGGATGGCGAGCACAAGCTCGGGATCAACGGGTTCATTCACGCCGACTTCCGTCTCCCCGAGAAGGACCACCCGGTCGCGGAGCCCGAGGCGCTCGTGCGACGGCTCCGGGTCGACTTCAGCGCGACGCTGTTCGACTACTACAAGTTCAAGGCGACGCTCGCCCTCGATCAGGGCAACGCGTCCCTCGCCGACGGCTGGATGGGGGTCGAGTACTGGAAGGAGGCGAAGCTCCGGGTCGGCCAGTTCAAGGAGCCGTTCGGCCTCGAGGAGCTCACGTCCGACAAGTACGTCTACTTCGTCGAGCGGTCGCTCCCGATCGACAACCTCGCGCCGAGTCGGGACGTCGGCGCGATGATCCACGGCTCGCTCTTCGACGGGATCCTCGACTACCAGGTGGGGGGCTTCAACGGCGCGGGCCAGAACAACAAGGAGTTCGACTCCGAGAAGGAGATCGCCGCCCGGATCGTCCTGCGACCGCTCAGGACGCTCAACAGCACCTGGCTGAGCGGCCTCCACCTCGGCTTCGCCTGGACCTACGGCGAGCCGAACGACGAGAACATCGGCGGCGACGAGCTCAAGACCGCGATCGACACGGCCTTCTTCCAGTTCGCGAACGGCGTCCTCCTCGACGGGACGAAGGTGCGCTACGGGCTCGAGCTCGCCTGGCAGGGCGGCCCGGTCTCGCTGAGCGCCGAGGCGATCCACGTCCGCCAGAAGGACCTGAAGCTCGGAAACGCCCGGGAAGACCTCGACATCTACGCGGCCTACGTGACGGTCGGCTGCTTCCTCACGGGCGAGTTCGTCGGCGAGGAGACCAAGGACGGCTTCGCCCTGAGGGGGTTCGGGAAGACGACCCCGAACGAGAACTTCGACCCCTTCGAGGGCGGCATCGGCGCCATTCAGCTCTCGGCGCGGGTCGGCTACCTGCGGACCGAGGCCTCGATCGTCAACAGCGGCTTCGCGACCGGCACCGACCTGGTCGTCGACCTCACCGTCGGCCTGAACTGGCACCTCAACCGTTACGTCCTCGTCCGCGTCGACTACAACCGCGTCTGGTTCGACGATGAGATCATCCTCGACGGCCAGGCGGCGAACGGCGAGGACGCGATTCTGATGCGGCTTCAGCTCGAGTTCTAGAGCGACGTATCTCACGCAGAACCTCTGCGGCCTCTGCGTGAACACGAGAGCTCGGCGACGCCCGAATCAATCCGTGTAATCCGCGTAATCCGCGGTCTCGTTCTTTCGGCGCAAGAACGCGTGGAACCGCGGATTACGCGGATTGCGCGGACTGCGGACTGCGAGCTCGGAGCCATGGCCGGCTCCCGTTCCAGGAACGACGTATCTCACGCCGACGTCGGCTTCGACAGGGATTTCGCCGGGATTCACGACCTCTTCACACGGTTCGGATACCAAGGAGGCGTCCACCGAATCGAAGAGGAGAGTGAGTCCAAGATGACCTTCCAATCACGCTGCATCGCGCTGGCCGTCGGCCTCGCGACCAGTCTCGCCTCGACCGGCTGCCCCGCCGAGAACGGCGCGGGCGGCCCCGCCTCGGCCGACGCCCTCGAGGGCAAGGTTCAGATCGACGGCAGCAGCACCGTCTACCCGATCACCGAGGCCGTCGCCGAGGAGTTCCGCGCGCCCCAGCCGAAGATCGCCCTCAGCATCGGGATCTCGGGCACCGGCGGCGGCTTCAAGAAGTTCGTCCTCGGCGAGACCGACATCAACGACGCGAGCCGGACGATCAAGGACTCCGAGGCGGAGAAGTGCAGGGCCGCCGGAATCGAGTTCATCGAGATCCCGGTCGCCTACGACGGCCTCAGCGTGGTCGTGAACAAGGATGCCGACTGGCTCGACACGATCACCGTCGCCGAGCTGAACGCGATCTGGAAGCCCGAGAGCACCGTCACGAAGTGGAGCGACGTCCGCGACGGGTGGCCCGACGTCGAGCTCAAGCTCTACGGCCCCGGCGTCGACTCGGGCACGTTCGACTACTTCACCGAGGCGATCAACGGCAAGAGCCAGCGGTGTCGGAGCGACTTCACCCAGAGCGAGGATGACAACGTCCTCGTTCAGGGCGTCGCCGGCGACCGGTATGCCCTCGGATTCTTCGGCTTCGCCTACTACGCCGAGAACAAGGACAAGATCAAGCTGCTGAAGGTCGACGGCGGCACCGGCACCGGCGTGGCGCCGTCCGAGAAGACGATCAACGACGGCACCTACGCCCCGCTCTCGCGGCCGCTGTTCATCTACGTGAGCAAGAAGGCCGCCGATCGCCCCGAGGTCGTGGCGTTCGTCGACTTCTATCTCGCCAACGCCGCGGAGCTCTCGGCCGACGTCGGCTACGTCGCGCTGCCGGAGAAGGCGTACGAGCTCGCGAAGACGCGCTTCGAGAAGCGGATCACCGGATCGGTCTTCGCTCACGTCGAGGCCGGCCGGGATCTCCTCGAGGTCCTGGGCGCCGGGCTCGCCAACTAGCCGAGGCGAGTGTGACCGAGCCGCCGAGCCTCCACCGCTCCCGGTCGATCCGACCCGTCGAGGACGGAGTCCGCGTGCTCCTCCTCGCCTGCGCCGTGTTGAGCGTGGTCACCACGGCGGCGATCGTGGTCGTCCTCACGACCGAGGCGGCCTCGTTCTTCCAGACGGTCTCGCCGACCGAGTTCCTCTTCGGGACTCGGTGGGCGCCGCTCCTCGAGCCGACGTCCTACGGCGTCCTCCCGCTCGTCTGCGGGACGATGCTGATCGTGGCCGGCACCGCCGTCGTGGCCCTTCCGATCGGTCTCGGGAGCGCGATCTACCTCTCCGAGTACGCGTCGGCGCGGTCTCGGAGCATCATCAAGCCGATCCTCGAGATCCTCGCGGGCATCCCGACCGTCGTCTACGGCTACTTCGCGTTGACGTTCCTGACGCCCGCGATCCGCAACTTCGTCCAGGCCGAGGTGTTCAACGCCCTCTCCGCCTCGATCGTGGTCGGCGTGATGGTCCTGCCGATGGTCGCCTCGCTCTGCGACGACGCGCTCCGGGCGGTGCCGCAGTCGCTCCGGCAAGGCGCCTACGCGCTCGGCGCGACCCGGTCCGAGGTGACGACCCGCGTCGTCGTCCCGGCGGCCCTCTCGGGGATCCTCGCCTCGTTCATCCTCGCGCTGAGCCGCGCGATCGGCGAGACGATGGCGGTCACCCTGGCCGCCGGCGCGACGCCGAATCTCACCGTCAACCCGCTCGAGAGCATCCAGACGATGACGGCGTTCATCGCGCAGGTGAGCACCGGCGACGCCGACGAGGACCGGATCGGCAAGACGATCTTCGCGGTCGCCGCGCTCCTCTTCACGATCACCCTCACGATGAACCTGATCAGCCACCGGATCATGAAGCGGTTCCGGGAGGTCTACGAATGAGCGAGGTCGCTCTCGTGGAACATCGGGCGGACCCGCCCCGCGTTCCCGACGCCGCCTGGACCGGCGAGCCCTCGGGCAACCTCCTCCGGCGCCACCTCCGGGCGGCGATCTTCCATCGGCTCTGTCAGGGGGCGACGTTCGTCGGCGTGGCCTTTCTCGCGGTGCTGCTCGTCCAGGTGGTCATCGAGGGATGGTCGTTCCTCGACCTCGACCTCCTGACGAGCCTGCCGTCGCGCAAGGCCGACAAGATGGGGATCAAGGCGTCGGTCGTCGGGACCCTCTGGGTGATCTCGTTCACCGCGCTGTTCAGCGTGCCGATCGGCATCGCCGCCGCCGTCTACCTCGAGGAGTACGCCCGCAAGGGGAGGCTCTCGACGATCATCCAGGTCAACATCAGCAACCTGGCCGGCGTCCCCTCGATCGTCTACGGGATCCTCGGCCTGGTCGTCTTCGTCCGCGCTCTCCAGATGGGCCACTCGATCCTGGCGGGGGCGTTCACCCTCAGCCTGCTGATCCTGCCCGTCATCATCATCGCCAGCCGCGAGGCGATCCGGGCGGTCCCGTCATCGGTCCGGCTGGCGGCGTTCGCGCTGGGGGCGACGCGCTGGCAGACGGTGCGGAGCCACGTGCTCCCGGCCGCTCTGCCGGGGATCCTCACCGGCGTGATCCTCGCGGTCTCGCGGGCGATCGGCGAGGCGGCGCCCCTGATCATCCTCGGCGTGCCGATCTACCACTCGATGATCCCGAGCGCGCCGACCGACGACTTCACCGTCCTGCCCCTTCAGATCTACGAGATGGCGAAGCGGCCGCAGGCGGAGTTTCACCAGGTGGCGGCGGCCGCGATCGTCGTGCTGCTCACGGTGCTGCTGCTGATGAACGCGACGGCGATCCTGATCCGCCATCGCTGGGAACGGCGAGTGATCTGATGATGACCGAGCTGGCGATCGACAGGGGTGCGTCCACCGCGGGCGAGGAACCGCCCGGGGAGGTCGTCGACGGCCGAGCGAGTGCGCGGGTGAGCGGACGGGTGCCCCCCTCTCCCCTCGACGCCCCGACGATCATCTCGGTGAAGGACCTCTCGATCTTCTACGGCGACAACCAGGCGGTCTTCTCGGCGAGCCTCACCGTTCCCGAGAAGCGCATCACCGCGATCATCGGCCCGTCCGGCTGCGGCAAGAGCACCCTGCTGCGGACCCTCAACCGGATGAACGACTTCGTCGAGGGCGTTCGCATCGAGGGCGCCGTCGAGTACCGCGGCACCGACCTCTACGACCCGAAGGTCGACCCGGTCGAGGTGCGACGGCAGATCGGCATGGTGTTCCAGAAGCCGAACCCGTTCCCCAAGTCGATCTACCGCAACATCGCGTGGGGGCCGTCGATCAACGGCTACCAGGGCGACCTCGACGAGCTCGTGAAGAGCAGCCTCGAGAAGGCGGCCCTCTGGGACGAGGTGAAGGACCGCCTCCACGACAGCGCCCTCGCCCTCTCCGGTGGCCAGCAGCAGCGTCTCTGCATCGCGCGCGCGCTCGCGATGGAGCCGGCCGTCATCCTCATGGACGAGCCGTGCAGCGCCCTCGATCCGGTCTCGACCTCGCGGATCGAGGATCTCCTCTTCGAGCTCAAGCAGCGCTACACGATCGTCATCGTGACCCACAACATGCACCAGGCGGCGCGCGTCAGCGACCTGACGGCCTTCTTCGAGAACGGCCATCTGATCGAGCTCGGCGAGACGCAGCAGATCTTCACCCGGCCGCAGAACCAGCGGACCGAGGAGTACGTCACCGGACGGTTCGGTTAGGCAGAGACATGTCGAAGCATCTCCACCGCGATCTCGAGACGCTCAAGCGCGACATCCTCACCATGGGGTCCATGGTCGAGGAGGCGCTCAACTGCGCGATCGTCGCCCTCATCGATCGGCGGGACGACCTCGCCGAGCAGGTGATGACGGGCGACGACGCCATCGACGACATGGAGGTGGCGATCGAGGAGGACTGCCTCAAGATGCTCGCCCTGCACCAGCCGGTCGCGGCCGACCTCCGGTTCATCGTCGCGGTGATGAAGGTCAACAACGACCTCGAGCGGATGGGGGACGTCGCGATCAACATCTCCGAGCGGGCGAGGTACCTCGCGACCCACGACCCGATCGGCGTGCCGCTCGACTTCCGGAAGATGGTCGACCGGGTCCGGCTGATGGTGCGTCAGAGCCTCGACGCGCTCGTCAACATGGACGCCTGGCTCGCCCGGACCGTCTGCGAGATGGACGACGAGGTCGACGCGGCGAACCGCGAGATGTACGTCGTGCTCCAGCGGATCATGAAGGAGCACCCCGACACGATCGAACGGGCCGTCCACACCCTCAGCTGCAGCCGTCACCTCGAGAGGATCGCCGACCTGGCGACCAACATTGCCGAGGATGTGGTCTTCATGGTGGAGGGCGAGATCATCCGCCACCGCTTCGAGGACTACCAGCGGCGAAACGAACTGAAGGGGTCAGGTCTCGGATATTAGCAATAGTGCGAACCGAACGGTTCGCACTCATGCGAAGATCCGAGACCTGACCCCTTCCTGGACCTCTGGCGTTCAGTCGCTCGTCCGCTCGTTCGCCGCATCCCGACTCAACCGGAAGACGAACGTCTCCCCGTCGATCAGGTCGATCCGGCCCGAGCTGAAGAGCACGTTCACCTGCTCCTCGTGGTTTCCGAACTTGTCCCACAGCACTGGCGTGTCGTCGATCGTTCCGAACGCCGCCGTGCTGATGTAGTAGGACCGGGCGGTCGGCGACGCCGCGCCGGGGCACACGAGGTCGGCCGTGTCGAGGACGCCGTCGGCGAGCATCGCCTCGATGACTTCCTTGATCGGCCGCCCGTCGAGCTCGGGGTGGGCGGAGAGATGGGTGAGCAGCTCGTGGCGGAGCCGCTCGAGCTTGGACTGACAGCGGCTCGCCCGGCGCGCGTCGAGCGCCTCGGTGAACGCGGGGTAGAAGTAGACGGTGAACGTCCCGCAGAGAATGAACATGAACGCGGCCGCCACCACCTGGGCGGCGAGGCGGGCGAGGATCCCCGCGCGGGCCGGGCGGGCGACGGGGACGCCGTCGTCGCCGACGCCGATCGGGGCGGTGAGGATCCGGAGCGTCTCGCTCGGGGCGGGCACGGCGACGTAGCCCGACGGCTTCGACTCGGGCGGGGCGCTCGTCGCGACGGTTCGGCCATCGGCGACGGCGTTCGCCGCGTCGTCGGACGTCTCTTCGTGGGGCGCCGAGACGACCGCGGCGGCGAGGGCCGCGTCGAGCGTTCGCGCGACGAGGTCGCTCGGGGGCGGGTCGACCTTCCAGTCGTCGAGGCCGAGCCGCGTCGTCTCGATCGACTCGCGGAGCCGCGCGCAGCGCTCGCAGTCGGCGAGGTGGGCCGCGCCGCTCGGATCGAGCTCCGCCGCTCCTCCGCCGGGAGTGACCGCGGCGAGCAGCGCGCCCACCACCTGTTCACAGGCCTCGGACTTCACCGAACTTCCTCCACGCGCGCCGCGCTTCTCCGGGCGCGCTCCTGCGTGACCACGAGCACCAGCTTCGCCAGCGCGTTGTGGATCCGCGACTTCACGGTGCCGAGGGGAATCTCCAGGACCTCGGCCACCTCGTCGTACCTCAACCCTTCGAAGTAGAACATCACGAGCGCATCGCGCCCCTTGCCGGGCAGTCGATCGACCGCCCCTCGAATGAGCTCCGCGTCCTCGCCCCGCGCCGCCGCGTGGCTCGGGCACTCGGCGGCGCTCGCGATCAGCTCGCCGATGCTCACCTCGCCGCCGCCGCCATCCCCGCCGCTCCTCGCGTCGAGGCTCACCCGCGGCTCGCGCTTGGTCCGGCGGAACGAGTTCCGCGCCTGATTGAGGGCGATCCGGTAGAGCCATGGTCGGAACGGACGGTCCTCGTCGTAGCGTCCGATGCCTTTCATCACGCGGATGAACGTCTCCTGGAAGACGTCGTCGGCGGTGTGGCTGTCGCCGGTCACCCGGGTGAGGAAGCCGTGGAGCGGGCGCTCGTATCGCTCGACGAGCGCCCGAAACGCTCCGCCGTCCCCGGTCTTCACCGCGGCGGCGAGCTCCTCGTCGCTCCTCGGGGCGTCCGGCATCCACTCCCTCGTTCCGGGTCGCGTCCGGGGTGGCTCGCCGGTCGACGAGCGCTCATCCCCAGATGCTGACTGCGGTAACGTGAGCGTAGCCGGGTCCATCAGCGTCTTCAACGTGCTCCGACCCCCGGGAGCCCCCTGGCTTCCCTGCCGTCCTGTAACCGGGCCGGCGCGATCGGGTTCAGGTCGGATCCGGCGCGGTCCCGATGTTGGGGAAGCGGTCGGGTTCGTCAGCGGGGATTCGCCAGGATCAAGGCAGCCGCCGCCGGCAGGTCATCGGCGACCGACTCGGGGACCGGCTGGTCGCGCAGCGCCGCGAGCTCCGCCTCGCCCTTGCCCGTCCGCACCAGGATCGGCGCGACGCCGACGGCGCGGGCGGCGGCGAGGTCTCGGAGTGCGTCGCCGATGAGGAAGGACCGGGCGAGGGCGATCCCGTGCTCCTCGGCCGCTCTCTCGAGCATCCCCGGACGGGGCTTCCGGCAGGCGCAGTCGTCGTCCGGCCCGTGAGGACAGTGGTAGACCGCCTCGACCGGGCCTCCGGCCGCCGCCGCTTCGCGGGTGAGCCGCGCGTGGATCCGGTCGAGCTCATCGGGTTCGAGGAATCCGCGCGCGATGGCCGACTGGTTCGTCACGACGAAGAGCGGCAGCCCCGCCCGGGCGAGCGTGGCAAGCGCCGCGAGCGCCCCCGGAAGCCACCGCCACTCCGCCGCGGTCCGGGGGGAGCGCGGCTGCTCGTCGTTGAGGACGCCGTCCCGGTCGAGGAAGACGGCCGGTCGCGATGTTCGCATCGAGTTCGCTCGCGGGGTGTTCGACCGGAACCAAATCCGGCCCGGCGCGTTATTCTACCGGGAACGCCCCGGCGGGGGGCGCCGGTTCGCCTGGCTCGGAGGCACGATGTCGTCGTCCGTCTCGCCACCCGCCGCGACTCCGACGCCGCCCGCCGGCGCGCCCGGCTCCGAGCCTCCCGACCAGGCGACCGTCTCCGCCGACCCGTTGATCGGGACCACCCTCGGCGCCTACCGGATCCTCGCGCCGCTCGGCCGCGGCGGGATGGGGACCGTCTACCGGGCCGAGCACGTCACCCTCCAGCGCCCGGTCGCGGTGAAGGTGCTCAGCCCCCGGCTCTCGACCGACCCGATCGCCGCCGATCGCTTCATCCGGGAGGCGCGCACGGCCGCCTCGATCACCCACGCGCACGTCGTCACCATCCACGACGCGGACTCCGAGGGCGGCGTCTCCTACATCGCGATGGAGCTCGTCGAGGGCGAGAGCGTCGGCCGCCTCCTCGCCCGGTGCCAGCGACTCGAGCCGACCGAGGCGATCGCGATCGCGAAGGCGATGGCGCTCGCCCTCGCCGCGGCGCACGCCAAGGGGCTCGTCCACCGCGACCTCAAGCCCGAGAACATCCTCCTTCCCGAGGGCGCCGGCGCGCCGAAGCTGTCGGACTTCGGTCTGGCCCGGGCGGTCAGCGCCGTCGGCGACCGCGGCCTCACCCGCGAGGGCGAGGTGCTCGGGACGCCCGGCTTCATGGCGCCCGAGCAGTGCGACGACGGGGCGAGCGTCGATCACCGAAGCGATCTCTACGCGCTCGGCGCGACCCTCTTCGCGATGCTGTCGGGGCGGCCGCCGGTCGTGGGCGCGACGCCGCTCGAGGTGATCCTGAAGCAGCTCTCCGAGCCGGCGCCCGCGCTGCGGACGATCGCGCGCGATGTCCCCGAGCCGGTCGCCCGCGTCGTCGACCGGCTCCTCCTCGCCGACCCCGACGCCCGCTACCAGAGCGCCGAGCAGGTCTTCGGCGCGCTCGACGCGGCGGAGCGGATCGCGACGCGCGCGCCGACGGCGCTGGTCGCGACGGCGCCGGCGCTGCCTCCGATTCCGGCCGGCGCCGCGACGGCCGAGCCCCAGAAGCCGAAGGCAAAGAACGCGAAGCCGAAGCAAGCGAAGCCGAAGACAGCGAAGCCGAAGAAGGCAAAGCCTGCACGCGAGACGCGGGAGCCGGCGGAGACGGCGTCGCCGCGACCCGCCCCGCGCCGAAGCTTCCTCCTCGCGGGTGCGCTCGCGACGGCGTTCCTCGTGCCGGTCGGGCTCGTCGTCTTCGCCCTCGCGCTGCGGCGCGTCCCCGGACCGACGCCGACCGTCGTGCGCGGCTCCCCCATCGACGATGGCCTCGCCGCGACCGACCCGACCGACGAGCCGTCGCCGGAGATCGTCGGAGGACCCGCCGGCCCGATGCCGGAGCCCGACGAGGAGCCGGTCGCCGTCCCTCCGGTCGTTCCTCCCGCGGCGCCGCCCGAGCCGCTCCGCGGGTTCGACGGCCGGCGACAGTCGCTGGAGGCCCTCGTCGACTACGTCGTCGGGCGGGTCGGCGAGGGCGACCTCGATGGCGCTCGGGCGGCGGTCGCCGGGTTCCTCGAGAAGCTCGCCGACCTTCCCGGACGACGCGGCCCGCTCGGCCCCGGTCGCGACAAGAGCCCGGCCGACAAGATCGACGGGCTCGTCCGCGCGGTCGACGGGATCGCGCTGATGCTTGCGCGGGCGGAGAGCCGGCTCATCGAGAAGGCCGCCCGCGAAGAGCCCGCCCACATCTTCCTCGCCGCCGACGACGAGTGGATCCCGGCGGCCGAGCTCCGCCTCGTCGCGCCGGCGGGAGAGGGAGGCCCGACGACGGCGCGGTTCGAGGTGACCGATCGCCGCGCGCCCGACGACGCCCCGCCCCGGTCGTTCACCCTCGGCGAGCTCGCGCCGTTCTTCCTCGAGGAGCTGGCCCACGACGCCGAGGGCGGCGCCGCCTTCGGCGAGGACGACCGGCGATCGGCGGCGCTCATCTACGCCGTCGCGACCGGACGCTTCCTTTGCGCCGACGAGGTCATGGCTCGCGCCGCCCGTCCCGGCCGCCGCGGCGGATGGCAGAAGGCTCTCTTCGAGTTGCTCCCATCCGACTGGCGCGACCGCGAGCGCCGCGCGCGCGACCTGGCCGAGCAGGCGGAGGCGACCCACGCCGCCTCCGACCTCGACGGGGAGCGGGTCGCCGTCCTCGCGCTCCACGAGCTTCGCGGCACGGACGTGGCGTCCGCGATCCGGCCCGCTCTCGACATGCGTCACCACTGGTTCGTGGCGTCGCTCCAGGAGCGATGGGCGGGGTCGCTCCCCGAGCTGTTCCGGGGCGAGGCCGCGGCGCCGTCCGAGGGGCGGCTCCGGGTGAGCTACGACCTCGATCGGCGCGAGGAGCTCGATGACTGGGTGGCCGATCCCGATGATGCCACCGTCCGCGCCGACTGGGATGACGGCGCGATCCTCCTCGCCTCGGGCAAGGGCGTCGCCTGGCCGGTCGCGTTCGCCGCGGCGCCCGTCCGGATCGAGGTCGAGATCGCGCCGGACTCCGACGGCGGCTCCGGCGCCCTCATCGCGCTCTTCGAGCCGGGCTCCGAGCTGGGGAATCAGGTCGGCGTCGCCGTCGGCTTCGAGCCGAGGCGCGCCCTGATGCGATCGGTGCAGATGACCGAGACGGGTCCGTTTCACCATGTTCCGCCCGACGGTGGGCGCCTCGAGATCGTCATCCGCCGGGATCGGGTGCGGGCTCGCCTGGCCGCGGACCGAGACTGGCTCATCGACGATCCCGTCGACCGCTGGTGGGAGGGACCGCGGATCCTCGGGATCTACGCCAGCTCCGGCGCCGTCCGAATCGAGCGGATCACCGTCGAGGGGAGCGCGGAGCCCGTCTGGGCGCGCTCGAAGGTCGGGCGGCTGGGCGCGGCCTCGACCGATCCGCTCGTCCTCCCGGATTCGGTCCGCAACGCGCCCGCCCTCGACGGGCTTCCACGAGGGCAGGGCCGGAGTCGCCCTCCGCGGTAGCGCCCCGGCCCGATCGCCGGGAGCTCGGGGCGTCTGCCGCGCGGTGGACGAATCGCGCGCCCCGATGTCATATCTTCCTGCGAGAGACGGCGACCACCGTTGACGTGTCCGGGGTGAAAGGTATGATCCCGGAAATCTCGAGTCGCCAGGAGGAAACCCGTGTTCGAGGCCGACGACAGCAACTTCGAGGATCAGGTCCTCAAGTCCGACAAGCCCGTTCTGGTCGAGTTCGGCGCCGAGTGGTGCGGACCGTGCCAGAAGCAGCTCCCGATCCTGAAGGAGCTCTCCGAGTCCGCCGATTGGGGCGACAAGGTCGCGTTCGGCAAGGTCGACGTCGACAAGTCGCCCCAGACCGCGCGCCAGTACCGGATCATGAGCGTCCCGCAGATGTTCGTGTTCGCCGGCGGCGAGCAGAAGCTCCGCCTGACGGGCTTCACCCCGAAGGAAGAGCTCGTCGAGAAGCTGAAGACCGTCGTCTCCTAGCTCTCTCGCCGGAGCGCTCGAAAAAGCACAAAGAGACCGGGTCTCGTCGCCAGCGACGAGACCCGGTCATTTTTGTCCCACTTCGCGCGCCAAAGACCGAAGGGGTCAGGTCTCGGATCTTCGCATTAGCGCCGTTAATGCGAACATCCGAGACCTGACCCCTTCGGGTTGATCAGGGCTTCTCGGCTGGCGCGGCGGACGGCTTCGGCAGGGCCATGGCCGGCGCCGCCTCGCGGACGGGTCGGGCCGGGGCGTCGCTCGGCGCGCCGGTGTGGGCGGCCCGCGGCGCGGCGCCCGGCCGGGCCGGGGTCTCGCCCTTGCCGTCGAGCGCGGTGCGCGGCGAGGGCGGGAGCGGCTCGAAGAACTGCTCGATCGGCTCGACGGCGTTGCGGTAGGAGCGGGTGAGCCGCTCGTAGTGCCGGATCCGCTCGAGGATGTTCTTCGCCCGGGCGAGCTCGCTCGGGCGGGTCGCCGTCTCGAGGACCGCCTGGGCGTCCCGCCGGGCGGCGCGAAGGTCGATGCCGAGGAGGTCGTCGAGAGTGGTCACCCCGTCGATCGCCAGCTCGGCCCGACGGAGCTGCGCCGCGGTGGCGCTGGTGGGCGCGGCCGGGGCGGGCTCGCCGGAGGTCGCCGTCGGGGCTCCACCGGCCGGGGTCGCGATCGCGCCGCCGCCGGTCTCGACGAGCTCCGCGTAGATGTAGACCGTCTGCTGGGCGCCGTTCTCGATCCGGATCCAGTCGCCCTGCGTCTCGTGGACCGTGACCGGCTGACCGCGGAAGACCCGGAAGAGGATCGGCGCGCCGAGGCGCGGCTCGGTCCGGACGTGGAGGGCGTCGGCGTCGACGTGGGCGGCGTTCGCGTCCCGGGTGACGTAGCGTCCGGCGACCCAGCCGACCTTCGACACGTCCTCGATGTGTCCGCGGAACCACTCGCCCTCGTGCGCCTCGATCGTGAAGCGGGCGCCGTGGTGGACCGTCCGGACGACCGGGAAGTCCTTTCCGGGGCCGCTCCGCACGTTCGCGGCGGTCACCCGGACCGTCCCGATCGAGCGCGCGGTCGCGGCCGGCGCCGCCCGCGTCATGGGGGCCGCGGCGGGGCGGGGATCGTCCTCTCCGGCCCGGGCCGTGCCGATCGTCAGGGCGAGGGCGGCGGCGGTCACGCCGAGGCCCCAGCCGAGGCGGGTCGCGACGTGGTCGCGGGCGCGGATGGTCGTGCGGATCGAGTTGCAAAGCATGGCGGGTTTCCTCCTCGGAGGGGCGCGTCGGGCGCGCCCCATTGCTGTCTCTACGTCTCTATCGGGTTTTTCGTCGGCGGGGCCGCTCCCGACCCCCCGTCGATCGCAACCCGTTTTGGGGCTTGACCGTCCAACCCGACGGCGGTAAACCGCCTGAGTCACCCGCCCGGACCCCGACTGGAATCGAGCCGCATGCTCCCGATCGATCGACGCACCGCGCCGTGCGGGCCTCGCCCGGCCCTCGCCGTCCTCGTCGTGCTCGCCGTCGCCGTCTCCGGTTGCGTCTCGACCGAGACGGCCGAGGAGGAGTACGCCCTGGCCCTCGAGCACGTCCGGAACGGGCGCGGGGCCGAGGCGGTCGCCGCGGCCGAGGCGGCCGTCGACGCGGATCCGAGCTACCAGCCGGCCGTCCTCTTCCTCGCGGAGATGCACACCCGGAGCGGCCAGCTCGACGAGGCGGAGGCGATCCTGGTCCGCTTCTCGGAGGAGCATCCCGAGAGCCCGCTCGCCCACTACCGCCTCGGCGTCGTCCGCGAGGGCAAGGGCGAGGAGGCGGCGGCGCTCGAGTCGTTCGCCAAGGCCGTCCAGCTCGCCCCCGAGTATCCCGACGTCCACGGCCGGATGGGGTCGATCCTGCTCCGCCGGGGCCAGGCCGAGACGGCGATGCAGGTGCTCGAGACGGCGACCGCTCTCGACCCTGGCGACGTCGGCGCCTGGTATCTCCTCGCCCGGGCGGCCGACCGCGCCCGCGACCACGACGCCGCCGTCGTCGCCGCCCGCGAGTTCGTCCGCCGGGCGAAGGCGGCCGGCGGGTTCGAGACCGAGATCGCCACCGTCGAGCGCTGGCTCACCTCGGTCCGTCCGCCGCTCGACGACCTCGAGCGGTCCTACCTCGGCGGGTTCGTCCTCTCGATCCTCGGCAGCAAGGCCTCGCCCATCGACCGCTCGATCCAGAAGGAGGGGCTCCTCGGGCGGGCCCCGCCGAGCCTCAAGGAGCGTGACGAGCGCCGGGTCCACATCCGCGTGTTCCCGACGGGCGGCGGCCCGACGCCCGCGATCACGGCGACCGCCGCCGGGCCGTCGCTCATCGAGGCGACCGCGCGCGCGTGCGACGACGTCCACGCCGACGTCGCGTTCGGGGCGGTCCTCGAGCGGATCGACGAGACCGCCTTCGTCTTCGACCTCGAGATCGCGACGCCGGACCCGTTCGCGGTCGATCTCCCGCCGCGCGGCTCCGATGATCCGATCCGGACGGTCCCCGAGGTGGTCCTCGGCCGCGACGGGGTGATCGTCGAGAGCGGGCGACGGCGCGGGGTCGTCCTGCCGTCGGAGGCCGTCCACCGCGGGATCGCCGACGTCGGCGCGCTCCTCGACCTCGCCGCCGAGCGGGCGGGGCTCGCGCCCGGCTCCTGGCGGCACCCGAAGGTCCAGCCGCTCCGGATCCGGACCCAGTCGCTCCTGGTTCCGCCCCGCCGCGGGCCGGCGGCGCCGGCGAGAGCCGACCGCTCGGGCGCGCCGCTCACCCTCGTCTACGGGATCACCGGGCGGGCCGTCGCGACGCCGGATGCGCTCCGCGCGTCCGCCGAGCGAGGCGCCCTCTTCCTCGCGCGGTCGCTCGGGGCGTCGGGGCGCTTCGTCTACGAGTACGACATCGCCCTCGACGAGGAGTCGACCGACTACGAGATCCTCCGGCACGCCGGCACGACCCACGCGCTGTTCGAGGCGGCGGCCGCGACCGGTCGCCGCGAGCTAGGCGCGGCGGGGCGGCTCGGAGCGGCGTGGCTCGCCGCGCGGATCCGGGAGGACGAGGCGGGCATGGCGCTCGTCTACGAGAACGCCGCGAAGCTCGGGGGCCAGGCGCTCGCGCTCCTGGTCTTCGCCGAGGTCGCCAGTCGCGAGGCCCGCGCGAAGCCCGGCGCCGCGGACGGCGGCGATGGCGATGGCGGCGGCGCGGGCGGCGGGGACGGCGAGGGCGCGGCCGGCGGCGACGACGGCGAGGGCGCGGCCGACGGCGACGACGGCGAGGACGGGGCGCTCGCCGATCTCCCGATCGGACGGGCCGCGAAGCTCCGCGACGGCCTCGCCGCGCGGATCGTGGCGATGCAGCGGCCCGACGGGACGTTCGACACCTACTACGCGTTCGACGACGACGCGATGACGAGCGAGCGCGCCAACCGGTTCTATCCCGGCGAGGCCGTCTACGCCCTCGCCTTCGCCCACGCGGTCGCCGACGACGCGGCGGATCGGGACGCCTGGCTCGAGGCGGCGATCCGCGGCGCGAACGTCCTCTTCGATCAGCGCGAGGCGGAGCGCCGGCGCGGCGAGCCGCCGCTCGACGCGTGGCTTCTGAAGGGGATCGAGATGATCCACCGGGCCCGCCCCGAGCGGCGGTGGCTCGATCGGGCCTACGTCCTCGCCGACGCGATCCGCGACTTCCAGCTCGGCGCCGACACGGTCGCCCACCCGCTCCTGGCCGGCGCCTACGGCGACGGTCTCGGCATCCCGTGGGGCGCGGGAACCGCCGCGCTCAACGAGGGAATGGCGGCCGCCGCGGCGATGGCCGCCCGCGCGGGCGACGTCAACCGCGCCCGTCGTTACCGCGAGGCGGCGACCCGCGCGGCCGAGTTCCAGATCCGGCACGAGGTCCGCCCGACCGACGCCTACTGGCTTCCGAGGCCGGCGCGGGCGATCGGCGGCTTCCGCTTCCACCTCCTCGACGCGAAGGTCCGGATCGACACCGTCCAGCACAACATCTCGAGCCTGCTCGCCGTCGCCGACCTGATCGACCGCGGCCGGTCGGGCGACGACGACCGTTGATCGGTCGCGGCGCATCGCTCGCCTCGTCCGCCCTGCTCGCCGCCGTCGCGACCGGCGGCCTCGTCCTGCTCGCCGCGTGCGCGACGCCCCCGCGCCGCGGGGCGACTCCGGGGCGTCGCCGCCCGCCGCCGGGGCGGGTGGTCGAGCGGCTCGAGGACGTCGGCCGCGGTCCGGCCGTGCTCGACGTCGAGGTCGCCTTTCCCCGGACCGACCTCCCCGGAGCGCCGCTGGAGCCGGCTCGGAGCGGGCGGCTCCTCGTCGCCGCCGGCCGGGCGCGCCTCCTCGTCGAGCCGGACGAGGAGCGCGGCGGGCTCGACCTCGTCGCCGCCGGCGCGCCGTCCGAGGAGGCGGCGACCTGGCTCGACGGCCTCGCCCGCGCGCTCGCCCCGCTCTCGCTCGGCCCGGATCGAGCGTCGGGCGCGAGCGACGCCGGCTCGCGGGTCGAGATCTTCGGCGGCGGCGTCCTCCGCGCGGTCGTCCACACCGGATCGGGGCTGCGCGAGCCCGAGGAGGTCGACGTCTGCGACGCCGCGGGGCGGCCGCGCTTCCTCGTCCGCTTCGAGGGTCCCTGGCACGAGACGACCGCCGGCCGCCACCCGCGGGCGGCCGAGGTCCGTCGGGTCGCGGTCGGTCTCGCCCGGGCCGCCTGGCCCGAGCCGGTCCGGGTGACGATCCTCGCCGTCCGGCCCCTCCGCGAGCACCCCGGCGCCGCGGCGTTCGCCGCCGGCGGCCCGTTCCCGGACGGGTCCTGAAGCGTGGGGTGGTTCCTCGCGGGCGTCTACGATCGCGTGATGAAGCCGATGGAGGAGCACGGCCTCCGGGCGCTCCGCGCGGAGCTCATCCGCGACCTGACCGGCACCGTCGTCGAGGTCGGCGCCGGCACCGGCCTGAACCTCCCCCACTACGGCTCCGGCGTCGAGCGCCTCGTGCTCACCGAGCCCGATCGGAGCATGCGGAGCATTCTCTCGCGCCGGGTCGAGGAGGCTCGCCTCGCGGGGAACCTCGGACCGGCCGTCGTCGAGGTCTACCCGGACCCGATCGAGCGTCTCCCGTTCGCGACCGGCTCGGTCGACGCCGTCGTCTGCACCCTCGTCCTCTGCAGCGTCCCCCGGGTCGACCGGTCGCTCGAGGAGCTGCGACGCATCCTCTCACCGACGGGCCGGCTCGCGTTCATCGAGCACGTCGCCGCGGAGGATCGTCCCGGGCGTCTGCTCCTCCAGCGGGTGATCGAGCCGCTGTGGCGTCTCGGAGCGGGAAACTGCCGCACGACCCGGCGCACCGCCGAGGCGATCGAGCGGGCCGGCTTCCGGTTCGAGCGGATCGAGCGCGCCAGCCTGCGCAAGGCGCTGCCTTGGGTGCGGCCGTCGGTTCGCGGCGTGGCGGTGCCCGTCTGACTCGCGAGAATCTGTGAAATCCGTGGCCTCCTTCATCGCGCGGGCAACCCGAGCTCGTTCCTGGAACGGGACCGCGCGCAACGAACCCGGACCCTGGCAACTCGCGTTCCGCGTAATCCGCGTAATCCGCGGTTCCCACGGGTTCAACGCCGAGAGAGACCGAACCGCGGATTTCGCGGATTACACGGATTGATTTCGGGCGTCGCCGAGCCATTGCCGACGCGGCGCGGTGCTCCGCCCGAGACTCCTGTCCCGGGAACGATGACATCGCGGGGCCCGGCGCCCACCCGTGAGACTCGACCCAGGCTCGCTAAGCCTTCGGGAGCCGCACCGGCTCGCGGCACTGCGGGCAGCGGACCCGCTTGCCCGCGAGCTTCGGCTTCGCGCGGAGGACGCGGCCGCACCCGCAGGTCGTCTTGAGCAGCTTCTTCCCGCGCTTGGTCTTCGCCTTCTGGCGGGCCTTGCGCGGCGGCGGCGGCTTCGCCGGATGCTCGAGCTTGTCGGCGTCGGAGACGACGCGCTCGCCGAGCTGCGTCGTCCGGATCCCGGAGCCGAGGGCGAGGGTCACGACCTCCCACGTGCGCTTCTTCACGTCGAGGCACACGCGCACGCCGAGCCCCTTCCAGGTGACGGTCAGCTCCTCCTCGAACGCGGTCACCCCGTAGCTCGCCGGCCAGGAGCAGCTCTGGGCGACCTTGAGGAGGAAGTGCAGGACGAGGCGCTTGCCCTGCGTGATCGGGACCGCGTCGCGCGAGACGCCCGCGATCGCCGCGTCGAGGATCGCGACGAGCGGCGCCTGCCCGGGCTGGCCGGCGAGGGCGCGGTGGTCCTTGGCGAGGACCGCCCAGGTCGCGCGCAACATCGCGTCGGGCGGCTGGCCGCTCTCGCGGAGCTGGACGGCCGTCAGGCGGTCGACGATCGGCGCGGCCGCCGCGACGAGCGGTCCGCCCTCGTCGGCGAGCTGGCGCGCCCGGTCCTCGACGGCCGCCGGCGGGCCGGCGGGCTCCTCGTCGTCGTCCGCCTCGGCGGCGGACGGAGTCGGGCGATCGCCGATGAACGGGTCCTGCCAGTTCGCGTAGTAGGTCAGGCACTCGCCCGTCGCCGGCACGACGAGGTCGCTCGCCTCGATGATCCCGGTCTCGTGCTTCTTCGCGTACGCGATCGCCGCCGTCAGGCTGGCGAGGCCCTCGTCGTCGAACGACTCGCTCTCGGCGAGGGTCGGCAGAGCCGCCTCGAGGTCGGGGATCTGCTCGGGGAGGATCAGCCCGCTCGCGCTGTAGCTCGCGTTGAGCTGGCCGAGCGGGCTGTAGTCGAGCGCGCCGAGGCGCGTTCCGGGGACGAGGTCGGGCAGCGGCGTGAAGATCGCGTAGAGGTGCTCCCAGACGGCGTCGTCCTCCTCCATCGCGAAGCTGAGCGCCTGCCCGCGCGCGTACCAGTACGGGTGGAGGTAGCCGGCGAGCGCGGCCGCGGCGAAGGCGAACGTGCTCTCGAAGGGATGGGTCGGGTCGTCGAACCAGCCGGCGAAGCGCCCGTAGATCCCCGCGACCCACTCGCGCTCGTTCGGCTTGTCGATGATCTGCTCGATCCGCTGCTCGGCGAGGGCCGGGCGCTCGACGACCGAGAAGAACCAGTGCTTGAGCTCGGCGCGCGAGACGGGATGGAACGTGATGTCGTGACCCATGCCCAGGCCTCGCGGACGCGAGATGCGGATCGTCGACGACGAGACGCTCGCCATCACGGCGGGCGAGAGCGCGTCGGTGAGAGAGGTGAGGAGGGACTCGGTCGCCGTCGGCATCATCGTCGGCATGCTCGGCTCCACCATGGCTGCGCCTGATCCGTCCCCGCCCGCGGTCGTCGTCGTGCGTGCGGACGACCGCGTCGGAAGCGTCCAGGCAGCCGGGGGAGGGCCCTCTCACCCACCCTCGCCCCGGCGGGCGCGATCGGACCATGATAGGGTCCGGAGGCCAGCTCGCAAGAGCGTCCGGTGCGGCCTACCCCGACGGGGCGAGGCCGGTGTAACCTGCGCCGCATGAACGCCTCCGATCGACGAGGCCGCGGCCCGCTCCGGCGGCTCATCCGGCATGCGCGCGCCCACCGCGGGCGCCTCATCGCCGCCGCGACCTGCAGCGTCAGCAAGAAGATCTTCGACCTCGCGCCGCCCGGCCTGATCGGCGCCGCGGTCGATGTCGTGGTCGAGCGCGAGGCGAGCCTCCTCGCGCGCGCCGGCGTCGTCGACGTGAAGAGTCAGCTCATCGTCCTCGCCGCCATCACGATCGTCATCTGGGGTCTCGAGAGCCTCTTCGACTACCTCGCATCGATCCTGTGGCGGAACCTGGCCCAGACCGTCCAGCACGAGCTCCGGATCGAGGCCTACGGCCACATCCAGGACCTCGACGTCGCCTGGTTCGCCGAGCGGAGCAGCGGCGGCCTCCTCGCGGTCCTCAACGATGACGTCAACCAGCTCGAGCGCTTCCTCGACGGCGGAGCGGACGACATCCTCCAGGTCGCCACGACGGTCATCGTGATCAGCGGCGTCTACTTCGTGATCGCCCCGGGGGTGGCCGCCCTCTCGATGCTGCCGATCCCGCTCATCCTGATCGGGTCGTTCCTCTTCCAGGCGCGGATCGCGCCGCGCTACGCCGTCGTCCGCGATCGCGTCGGGAAGCTGAACGCGGTCCTCGCCAACAACCTCACCGGGATCGACACGATCAAGAGCTTCACGGCCGAGGCGCGCGAGGTCGACCGCGTCCGCGAGGCGAGCCGCGAGTATCAGGAGGCGAACCGGCGGGCGATCGCGCTCAGCTCGGCGTTCTCGCCGCTGATCCGGATGGTGATCGTCGGCGGGTTCACCGCGACGCTGGTCTACGGCGGGCTCCTCGCCCTCGACGGGGTGATCGCGGTCGGCGCCTACGGCGTCCTCGTCTTCCTGACCCAGCGCCTCCTCTGGCCGCTCACCCGGCTCGGCGCGACGTTCGACCTCTACCAGCGGGCGATGGCGAGCACGACGCGGATCCTCGACCTGATCGACACGCCGATCGCGATCGAGGACGGCACCCGGACGCTCGACCGCGCGGGCGCGGGCGACGGGGCGCGCCGCGGCGAGCTCCGCTTCGAGGGCGTCTCGTTCGCCTACGCAGGGCGAGCCCCGGCGCTCGACGGCCTCGACCTCGTCGTGCCCGCCGGGGCGACCGTCGCGGTCGTCGGCCCGACCGGCGCGGGCAAGACGACGCTCGTCCGGCTGCTGCTGCGCTTCCACGACCCGGCCGCCGGCGCGATCACCCTCGACGGCGTGCCGCTGCGCGAGCTCGCGCTCGCCTCGCTCCGCGGCGCGGTCTCCCTCGTCGCGCAGGGGACCTACCTCTTCCCCGGGACGGTGCGCGAGAACGTCGCCTACGGGCGGCCCGACGCGACCGACGCCGAGATCGCCCGGGCGCTGCGGCTCGCCGAGGCGGAGGCGTTCGTCGCCGAGCTGCCCGACGGCCTGGAGACGGTCGTCGGCGAGCACGGGCGCAAGCTCTCGGGCGGCCAGGCGCAGCGGATCTCGATCGCCCGGGCGGTCCTCAAGGACGCGCCGGTGCTGGTGCTCGACGAGGCGACGAGCGCGGTCGACAACGAGACCGAGGCGGCGATCCAGCGCTCGCTCCGGCGGATCGCCCGCGAGCGGACGACGCTCGTGATCGCCCACCGCCTCTCGACGATCCGCCACGCCGACGCGATCGTCGTCCTCGACCGCGGCCGGGTCGTCGAGCGGGGAACCCACGACGAGCTCGTCGTGGGCAGCGGCCTCTACGCGCGCCTCTGGCGGGTGCAGACCGGCGAGGTGTTGCCCGAGGAGGAGGAGCCGGTCGCGGCGCTCGGGTGACGCGCCTTCGCGCGGGTCACTCGACGTTCTCGGCCGCCTCGTGGCAGATGTGCCCCTGGTCGCGGATGAGGCCGCGGAGCTCGTCGATCACCTCGACCATCTCGAGCCACCTGGCCGCGTCCGCCGTCACCGTCTCGGCGCCGGAGGTGAAGACGAGGTCGGCGCCTTCGCGGTGGACCGACACGTCGTCCGTCGGCGTCGCGGGGAACGGGGCGCTCGGATCCCGCTTGGGATCGTCGGCCCTCGCGTCGAACACGGCGCCGCTCTTCCGGACCGCGAGGCGCGACGCGCCCCGGACGGCGACGACGGCCCGGTAGTCGGGCAGGACGACCGTGTCACTGCGGTCCCGGGCGGAGCGGGCGAGCACCCACCAGGCGACGGCCGAGTCGCCGACCGCGGCGACCGACGCGCCGAGCTCGTCGCGGTCGAGCTCGGGCGCGTCGAGCGCGGCGAGGACGCGGCGGGTGCTCGCGACGTGGGGCGCCATCAGGATCGCGGCGGTCGAGGCGAGGACGATCACGATGGCGGTGGCGGCGGTCGCCACGATGAAGAGAGCTCGCTTCCAGCCGGGTCGGCGAGCCATCGTCAATGCCTCCCCGCGGCTGGCGAGGCGCGCCGGGTGGGCGAGGAGTCGACGTCGTGGACGCCGTCCTCGTCCGCGGTCTGCAGCTCCTCGGGCAGGAGCCACGGGCCGAGGGCGTCGAGCGGCTCCCACCAGTCGTCGGCCCGGAGGACCTCGATCCGGTCGTCGATGATGCGCACCTCGAGGTAGGGGAGTCCGTCGGGGCCGTAGCTCTCCTCGACCCAGCCGTGGAGGGCGCTCGCCCCTCGCCATCGGGCGTCGCGCACCGTGACGACGGCGCGGTGGCCCGGGATCTCGAGGACGTCCTCGCGGCCGCGGACGAGATGCCCGACGATCCACCAGGTCACGATCGATGAGGGCGGCGGCTCGAGGTCGGCGATCGTCGCGACCGGCTCGGGCGCGTCGAGCGAGGCGACGAACCGACGCGCGGCGAGCCAGTGCGGGACGGCGAACGCCGCGGCGAACGCGGCCAGGCCGACGGGGATGCCCGCGAGGACGGTGAGCCACGTCCGGCGGCGTCTCCGGCGGTCCGCCTGGGTGGGCAGCTCGGGGTCGCCGGCGACGAGGGTCGCGGACGATGCGGGGGCGGGCTCGCGGGATCTGACGAGGTCCATCTCGAGGGATTGGACGAGGCCGCCGACGGACGGGTCTCGAGCCGCCGCGGCGCCCGTAGGTTTCCCGAACCCGCCGGCCTGGCGTCGGGGCCGGGCGATCGCGACACTGGGCGGCTCGCTCCTCTCATTCCATCGATCTCGGAGACAACCCAGCGATGCTCGCCCGATCCGTCCGCGCCGCCGTGGCCGCCCTCGTCGTCCTCTCGTTCGTCGCGCTCCTCGCCTCGCCCGCCCTCGCCCAGGACGCCCCGCCGGACGGCGGCGCGGGCGATGGCGGCGAGCCGACCGGCCCCGTCGAGGCCGACGCCGCGGCCCGGGCGAAGCTCATCGCCGACCTCGGCGAGATCGTCCGCTACCTCGGCGAGCTCGACGCCGACATCAAGGCCAAGCGCACGAAGCTCGAGGCCGCCGAGAGCGACGACGAGAAGGCGCAGCTCCAGGAGGAGCTCGATCGGCTCCGGGCGCAGCGGGCGAGCCTCGATCGCGACTTCAGCCGGATCGCCTCGGGCGTCGTCCTCGCCGGCTCCGACGAGGCGAGCCAGAAGCTCGACTGGCAGGCCGAGGTGACCGAGCTCATCACGCCGCTCGTCCGCGAGCTCAAGAGCATGACCGAGCGCCCGCGCAAGATCGAGCGGCTCAAGCGGGAGCTCGAGGCGAGCGAGCAGCTCGTCCCCGCGCTCGAGCGGGGGATCGCCAACGTCGCCGCCGCCCTCGCGGCCGAGCCCGCGCCGGAGCTGCGCGGTCCGCTCGAGGCCCTCGAGCACGACCTGACGACCCGGCGCGACCGGGTCCAGCAGGCGATGACCGTCGCGAAGCTCCAGCTCGAGGAGCTGACCAAGGACGACCAGTCGTTCGTCGACTCCGCCCGCGAGGTGCTCCGGATGTTCTTCCGGAGTCGGGGGCGGAACCTCCTCCTCGCCCTGGCCGCCTTCTCGGTCGTCTTCGTCGTCCTGCGGCTGCTCCACCGACTGATCTACCGCTACAGCCCGATCCACAACGTCGAGGCGCGCCCGTTCTACATCCGGCTGATCGACGTCGCCTACCATCTGATCACCGCGCTGGGCGCGACGGCGGCGCTCATGGCGGTCTTCTACGTCTCGGGCGACTGGCTCCTGCTCTCGCTCGTGATCATCTTCTTCGCGGGCCTCGCCTGGGGCGCGCGCCACGGCCTCCCCCTCTTCTGGGAGCAGATCAAGATGGTGCTCAACCTCGGCGCGGTGCGCGAGGGCGAGCGGATCATCTACGCCGGCGTGCCGTGGCGGGTCGCGCGGCTCAACTTCTACACGCGCCTCGAGAACCCGGTCCTCGAGAGCCACATCGACCTGCCGGTGAAGCATCTGTTCGAGATGGTCTCGCGCGCTTGCGTGAAGGACGAGCCGTGGTTCCCGACGCGTCCGGACGACTGGGTGCTCCTCGGCGACGGCAACGTCGGGCAGGTCGTCAGCCAGACCCACGAGGTCGTCCGCCTCCGGCTGGTCGGCGGTCACGTGAAGACGTATCCGACCGCGGACTTCCTCGGCCTCGCGCCGGTCGACCTCTCCCGCGGCTTCGGCGTCTTCTCCACGTTCGGGATCGACTACGAGCACCAGGCGGTCTGCACGACCGAGGTGCCCGAGAAGCTCAAGGCTCACATCGCCGCCGGGCTCGCCCATCACGGCGACGCCCTCCTCCAGCTCAAGGTCGAGTTCAAGACCGCGGGGGCCTCGTCGCTCGACTACCTGATCCAGGCGAACTTCGCGGGCAAGGCGGCCGTGTCCTACGGCTCGATCTCGCGCGAGATCCAGCGGCTGGCCGTCGACGCGTGCAACGACAACGGCTGGGGCATCCCGTTCCAGCAGGTCACGATTCACCGGGCCGAGCCGGTCGGCGCCGCGTAACGGGCGGCGCGCCCGCGCGTTCGGGGCGACCGTGAATCTTCTCGCGGAGCGGCCGTCCCACCCCGTTTCGGTCGGCGCCGCCAGACGACTTCCGGGGCGTCGGGGGCGCGGGTATCATCCGCGGCCCGACTCACCGCGGCTCGACGCCGACGGCGCGCCCGCGACGACACACCCACGAAGAGGAGACCGCCCGACATGGATCGCGTCACGACTCGATCGCCCGCCGCCCTCGCCGCTCTCGCCGCCGTCTCGGCGGCCGCCGTCGCCGTCGCGACCGGGCTCGCCCCCGCCCGCGCGCACGCCCAGGAGGGCGGCGGCAAGATGGTCATCGCCGTCCAGAGCCTCCGCTACGGCGGCCCGGGCCTCGTCGAGACGAAGAACGCCGACGGGAGCTACTCGAAGTCGCTGCCCATGACGCCGAGTGAGACGGGGCTGCTGACCGACAAGCTGAACGTCGCCCTCGTCAAGAGCGGCAAGTTCAAGGTCGTCGAGCGGGCGATGCTCCAGAAGATCCTCGACGAGCAGGGCCTCGGCGACAGCGGCGCGGTCAGCCCGGCCAGCGCCGCACAGATCGGGAAGCTCACCGGCGCCCGCTACTACCTGATGGGCACGATCTCGAACTTCGACGCGAAGACCTCGTTCCGGAAGATCCCGGGCACGACCAAGTACACCCACTTCTTCCACGGCCTGATGATCATCGACGTGAAGATCGTCGACACCCAGACGGGCCAGATCATCGCGGCCGATCAGGCGCGGGCCGTCCACGAGTGGAAGGTCGGGCCGCGGAACAGCGCGCATCCGGCCGAGTTCCCCGCCGAGGAGATCGACACGATCCAGCGGATCGCCGTGCGCGAGGCCGTCTGCAAGATCCTCGGCGTCCTCTATCCGATGAAGGTGATGAAGGCGAGCCAGACGCAGGTCTACGTGAACCGCGGCGAGGGCGGCTGCATCGAGAAGGACAAGCTCTACGACGTCTACTCGCTCGGCGAGGAGCTGATCGACCCCGACACGGGCGAGTCGCTCGGCGCGCAAGAGACCAAGGTGGCCGTCATCCGCGTCACCGAGGTGCTCGCGAAGTTCAGCAAGGCGGTCGTTGTCGACGGCGCCTGGAGCGGGATCGCCGTCGGCATGATCTGCCGGCCGCACACCGGCGCCGCGCCCATCGCCCCGCCGCCGCCTCCGGCCGACACGACCGCGCCGACGGTGACGATCCACGAGCCCACGGATGGCTACATGACGAACGCCGGCAGCGTGAAGGTCGTCGTGAGCGCGACCGACGACCGCGGCGTGACCGAGGTCCAGATCGGCGGAGCGCCGGCGCAGGGCGACGGCTCCCGCTGGTGGGCGAACGTGAGCATCCCCGAGGGGCTCAGCAACATCGTGGCGCGGGCGCGCGACGAGGCGGGCAACTGGGGCGAGGCGAAGGTCGAGGTCGAGCGCGACTCGACGCCGCCGGACTGCACCATCCTGGCCCCGAAGGACCAGGGCCGCTACACGAGCGGCGCGGTCAACGTCGGCATCAAGACGACCGCCGACGACGTCGAGAGCGTCTGGGTGAACGGCAACAAGGCCGAGCGGATGCCCGACAAGCCGGGCTGGTTCAAGGCGTCGCTCACCCTCGGCGACGGCAAGCACACCATCACCGCGAAGGCGCGTGACCTCGCCGGCAACGAAGGCGCCACGAGCGTCACGATCTGGATCGACAGCACCGCCCCCGAGGTGAACGCCAAGGCGAGCGTGAAGGTCGAGGGCAAGGTCGACGACCCGAGCTCGAAGGTGACCGTCAACGGAAAGCCCGTCACCGTCCGCCCCGACGGGAGCTGGACGATCGAGATCAAGCTGCCGCCCGACAAGAAGGTCACGATCGTGGCGACCGACAGCTTCGGCAACGAGACGACCCGGGTGCTCGACTACTCGAAGTAGTGATGCGAGTTGCTGGATCGATACCCGTCGCGGTCGCGGCGGTCGCGGTGGGGGCGGGGTGCACGACGGCGCTGCCCTACGCGCCACCGCGCGAACTGGTGGGGTCGATCCCGCAGGACCTGGCCGAGGCGCAGATTCGCGAAGTGCTCGAGGAGATGGACCAGGCCGATCCGGAGGACTACTCGCGGACGGTCGACTTCACCGACTCCGGGCTCACTCTTTACAATGTGAACGCCCGAGACTACGGCATAGTCTCCACGTACGGCACGTCTCAATGGCGAGCCTTCGAGTTCGGCTCTCGCTTGTGCGTTGCGTTCAAGAATGCGTATTGCACCCACCCGGCCCTCAAGCTGAGGTGGTGTGGCGACGACGACCTGGAGATCGACCCGCAGGCCGTTCACTTGCCCTGGCAGGATTTTACGGACGTCGTCCTCTGGGTCATGGAGGACAACGAGGAGCAATTCCTCAAGGCGTTGGACGCTCTCAGCTCACTTGGCATCGAGAGGGCGCCGGAGTAGGCGACGCCTCACGGGATCGCCCACACCCGGACGGTTCCGTCGGAGCCGCCGACGGCGAGCCGCGCGCCATCCTCGGAGAACGCGAGGGCGCGCACCTCGCCTGCCCCGTGAGGAAGGCGCCACAGGACGACGCCCGTGTCGAGCTCCACGATGTGGGCGCCGGCCGTCGTTCCGACGGCGGCGCGCCGCCCGTCGGGGTGGATCGCGACCGCGTCCGCGTGGAGGTTCTTCTCGAGGAGGGCGTGCCAGAGCGGCGGCGCGTCGAGGCGGCTCCTTGGCCAGGTGAAGAGGTTGTCCTGGTTGTCGCCGGCGACGACGAGGTCGGGGCCGATCGCGATCGAGCGCCAGGAGACCTCGGGGCGCTCGTGCCGGGGCGGCCGCAGGACGGCGGCGACGCCGCCGGTCCGGGCGTCGATGATGTGCATCTCGGAGGTCCGCGAGCAGGCGAAGAGCTCGCCGTCCGCCGACCAGCCGCCGTGGGTCCGGTTGGATCCTTCGCGCGGCAAGAGCGGCCGGCTCTCGCGGGTCTCGACGTCCGTGATGACGACCTCGCCGCCGTTGCTCGCGATGGCGATGCGCTCGCCGGTGGGGGACGGCGACGCCCAGTGGAGCGAGCGCGTCCGGAGGACCGGGTCGTCCCGCGGGCTCCCCCGGAGGTCGACGACCCCGATCCGGCCCACGTCGACGAGGACCGTCGCCCACCGGCCGCCGGGCGCGATGCGAGCGCTGCCGGGCCGGCCCTGACGGGCGGCCGCCGGAGCGTCCGGGCGATCCGGATCCCAGACGAACGCGCTCCCGTCGTCGCCGGCCGAGACGACGCTGGCGCCGGCGAACGCGACCGAGGTGACGGCATCCGCGTGGCCGCTCCGTGAGATCGTCGGCTCGCCGGTCCTCGCATCGAGCACTTGGACGAGGCCGCCGGCGTGGCCGACGACGACCTGGGAGCCGTCGGGGGTGAACGCGAGCGCGGACGCTGCGCCGGCCCCCGTCATCGGCGCGATGGCCCGTCGCGCGCCGGTGAAGACGTCGAGCACTCCGACCCCGTGCTGCGGCCAGGCGAGCGCGATGGTGCGTCGATCGGGGGCGACCGCGAAGCGGCCGGCCCGCTCCGGAGCGGAGGCGACCTCGACGACCCGACCGTCGAGACGAACGACGTGGAAGCCCTCGCCCGTCGCGACGACCGCATCACCCTCCTCGTCCGTGACGAACGCGAGGAAGCGGAAGAACGTGCCGGATGGGAGCGGGAGGGTTCGCTCGGGCGTCAGGTCGTCGGCGTCGAGCACCTCGATCCGGAAGGCGTCTCGGCCCTCGCGGATGATCACGGCGACGCGGGCCAGGTCCGGGGAGACGGCCAGACCGAGGATCGTGCCGAGCGGTGCGGACCGGAGCCGCTCCGCGCCCGACTCCGGATCGAGGCGAGCGACCGCGTGATCGAACGCGACGAACAGCTCATCACCCGCGTAGACCCCGCGATCCGGCGCCCGCTGCGGGACCACGGTCGGCCCGTCGTCCCCGGGCTTCCAGCGGACGAGGGCGCGCTTCATCACCGCGCGGATCGCCCCGTCGGGCTCGAACGCGATGGCGCGGGGCGAGCTGACGATCGGGTCCACCAGCTCATCGACGAGGGTTCCATCGAGCTCGAAGACGCGGACCGACGAAGCGCCGGTGACGGCGACCCTGCGGCCGTCGGGCGAGACGTCGAGGTGGTGGACGTGGCCTCCGAGCAGGAACCGCTCGTCGCCGAGGACGGCGATCAGGCGCGGCTCGGTCAGGTCGCCCTCGTCCTCGGAGGTGGGCGGGAGGTCGGGCTCGACCGCGCCGGCCGTCGCGCTCGGCGTCGCCGCGCCGGTCTCCGCCGTCGATTTCGCCGTCGATGCCGCCGAGATCGCCGCCGGGGCGCCGTCCGTCGAGGTGGTCTTGCCGGAGCCCGGGTCGGGGCGCGTCGCGGCGACGGCCGCCGCGACGACGACGAGGGCGACCACGGCGCCGACCGCGAGCAGCCCGCGCCCGAGCCCCGGGCGCGCCTCCGGCGCCTCGCCGTCGAGGAACCGGCGCAGCTCGCGGGCGACCTCGGCCGCCGAGTCGGGGCGGTCGGACGGCTCCAGGGCGAGGCACCGGACGACGAGCGCGGCGAACGCCTCGGGGATCGCGGGGTCGCGCTCTCGCGGCGGGACGAGGGCGCCGCGTCCGACCTGGAGGATCACCTGCGGGACGGTCTCGCCCTCGAAGGGAGGGTGCCCCGTCAGGAGGAAGTAGAGGACGGCGCCGAGCCCGTAGACATCCGAGCGGGGTCCGATCGCGTCGCGGCGGCCGAAGAGCTGCTCGGGGGCGGCGTAGGCCGGCGTGCCGAGCGCCTGCCCCGTCTCGGTGAGCCCCTGGGCGGCGCTCGCCGGGTCGCTCGCGATGCCGAAGTCGGTGAGGCGCGGGGCGCCGTCGGATCCGACGATCACGTTCTGCGGCTTCACGTCGCGATGCACGACCCCGTGGACGTGGGCGTGCTCGAGGGCGTCGGCGATCGCGGCGCCCAGCCGTGCGGCCTCCTCGGGGGGAAGCCCGCCCGGCCCGACGATCCGTTCGAGCGAGCGCCCCTCGACGAGGTCCATCGCGATGTAGAGGCGACCGGCGTCGGTGCCCACGTCGATCACGCCGACGATGCCCGGGTGACGGAGGCGTCCGGCGAGCCGCGCCTCGCGAACGAAGCGGTCGACGCTCGCGCTCCCGCCGGGACGCTCGAGGATCGTCTTGAGGGCGATCGACCGCTCGAGGGAAGGGTCGTGGGCGCGGTAGACGACGCCCATCCCGCCGCGGCCGAGCTCCTCGAGGAGCACGAAGCGGCCGAGGCGTCGGGTCGGATCGCCCGCCGGACCCGGCGGGGTGATGCCTGGCGTGATCGGGTTCGGATCGGTCGGGTTCATGTCCGCTCGCGCTCATCATAGGTGGTCGTCTCGCCGCCTCGCCAACGTGGTATGCTCCCGGAGTGACCGCCGAGTCGACGAGCGCTTCGGAAGCCCCGACGACGCCGCCCGAGCTCGTGCGGCCCGCGCCGTCCGAGCGGTCTCACCTCGCGGCCTGGGTCGGTCGGTTCGGTCTCTGGTTCGGCAGCGCCGCGGGCGCGCCGCTCCTCGGCCTGACCCTGCTCGCGGCGTGGGTCCGATCGGGTCACTTCGTCGTCCTCGGGCTCGGCGCGCTCCTGCTCTGCGTCGCGGTCGCGCTCGGGACGTGGTCGCCGCGCCGCGCCGGGCGGGTCGCCGCCGTGCTCGCCGTCGTGGCGCTCGCGCCGACGTTGCCGATCCTGCTGCCGATTCCGAGGGCGCGGAACGGGGACGCGCTCGTGCGGAGCGCGAGCGTCTTCGGCGGCGACGGCGGGACGCCGTGGTTCGCCGGCTTCCCGGAGCGGGAGCTCGTCCGCACCGGAGAGCGCCTCGGCTGGGGTCCGGCCGAGCGCGCGACCCTGGCCCGCGAGGGCGGGATCGCCTCGACCTACGAGGCGTTCGAGGGGAGCGGCCTCTTCGAGCGGAGCGAGTCGGTCGTCCTCGACTCGTGGGTCTTCGACCGCGGGCACTACTTCGTCGCCGTCCCGCCCGATCTGGCGCCGGACGAGCGCGCGCCGCTGATCGTCTTCCTCCACGGCAACGGCGGCAACTTCCGCGCGTTGCCCGGGTGGCTCGCGCGCGACGCGGAGGCGCGCGGGATCGCAACCGTCTACCCGACGTGGGGCTTCGGGAGCTGGCTCTCGGACGAGGCCGTCGCCCGCGTCCTCGCGGTGATCGACGACGCCGCGCGGCGGTCCCCGGTCGATCCGGATCGAGTCGTGCTCGTCGGCCTCTCCGCCGGCGGGATCGGCGCGGTCCACGTCGCGCAGCGCCACCCCGAGCGCTTTCGCGGCGTCGTCACGATCTCCGGCGCGCCGTTCGGTCCGTTCGGCGAGGTCATCCCCGAGGCGGCGGCTCGACTCCCGTTCCTCGCGTTCCACGGCAAGCGCGACGGGCACGTCCGCGTTTCGTCGACGCGCGAGCTGGCCGAGAAGCTCGAGGCGGCCGGCGGGGAGATCGACTACCGCGAGTTCCCCGACGAGGACCACACGCTCATGAAGGTCCGCCGCGCCGAGATCGTCGCGGCGATCCTCGACTGGGCCGTGCCCCGGTTCGGGGCGCGCTGAGCTCGTCCGCACTATTCCCGCGGCGGCGCGGCATTCCATCCGGCGAGGAGGCTGCCCGTGTCCGAGCCGATCCAGATCACCGAGGCGTCCGTGCGGTCGCTCGTCCGCGAGGTCGCGCTTCGATCGCTCCCCGTCCTCGTCGTCTTCGCCGGCGGGCGCGAGATCCGACCGCGCGACGGCAGAGTCGAGGTCCGGCGCGTCGCCTAGGAGGCTGTTGCAGAATGACGCGAGCGGCTCGTCGAGACAGCGTCGCGCAGGCCGAGGCGCGCGGCCGAGGGAACCCGTTTGGCGTTCGCGAGGCCGCGGAACGAAGGCCTGCGCGACGATGTCCGGCGAGACGCCGCGAGTGAAGCGACGGCGAGGAGCCTGCGACGAGTCGTCGCTTCACGCAGCTCTCGGGCGTGTAGGGGACGCCCGTCGCCGCCGTGGTGAGCGTGGCGAGGACGGGGCCGTTCAGGCCGCCGCCGGCGAAGAGGCAGCTGGTCCCGTCGCGGTGACGCGCGAGGAGCCCGGCCGACGCCCGGAGGAGCGACTTCGCGGGGCCGACGTCGCCGCCGAGGAGGTAGGGCACCGCCGCTCCCGCCTCGGCCAGGGCCTTCCTCCGGGGCTGCTGCGCGTCGTAGAGCTCGGCGCCCTCCCACGCGAGCTCGGCGCGGGCCACCCTCGGCCTCCCGCCGGAAGCGTGCGGTGACGCGCTCGACGTCGGCTCCCGGCCGCAGCAGAACCACCTTGAGGGCGTGGACCGCTCCCGTCTCGCGGTGGCGCGCGCGGTAGACCGCGCCCATGCCGCCGCGTCCGAGCGGCGCCTCGATCACGTAGGGACCGACGCGGGCTCCGTGCGCGGGGAGCCGAGAGGAGGAGGAGGCGGTCACGACCTCACCCGCCTCCCTCGCGGCGTCGCCCGCGCTCCTCGATGACTTTCGCCTCGAGCTCGTCGAGCTCGGCGGTGCGGACCGGGTCGGGCGTCGGCGAGCCGTGAAGGAAGCTCCGGGCGACGTCGATGTCGCCGAGCGCCTCGTCGAGTCTCCGGTGCCGGTAGTGATGGCGCGCCCGGTCGTGGTGGGCGTCGATCGTCGGAGCGGGCTCGGCCTCGAGGTCGCGTTGCGGGGCAGACTCCACGGCCGTGTCCAGGAGCTCGTCGAGGGATGGCTCGGACGCACTCCGGCACCGACAGCGCCCCCTTCTCGTCGCGAACTTCGCCATGAGGTCTCGGCTTCGATCGCGAAGCGACCGCGCCACGTTCTGGCCGCTCGAGAGGCGCCACGGCGCTCGGCCGCCGGCCCGACGAAAGCTCTGACGCGCCGACAGCGTCGCGACGAACACGCGATGGACCTCCGCGGTCGCGGCCGCCGCCGCGGCCGGATCCTGGATCCCATTGGCGAGGTCGAGCGCCGCCTGGATGTGACGCCGCTCCATCGGGCGCCGTCGATCGAGCTGGACGGCCTCGTCGAGCCGCGCGAGGCCCTCTTCGCGGCGATCGCACCCGAGGAGCAGGCGGGCGACCGTGACGCGGAACCAGACGTCCTCGCGCCCGCTCTCCTCGGCCGCCGTGATGAGGCGGGCGACGGTCTCGGCCTGCGCGAAGGGACGGACGTGGGTCGCGAGGAAGAGGAGGCGCGCGACGTTGCGGGCCGCCACGGGCCGGCGCGCCTCGGCCCTCGCCGCCTCGATGAGCTCGCTCTCTCCGATCATCGACGAGAACTCGGTGACGGTCCCTGGGATCCGCTCGAGACTCTCGTAGGCGTCGACCAGGGCCGCCGCCTCGAAGAGCCGCTCGGCGTGCTCGGGGGAGCGACGCACGGCCGCGCTCCGGTAGGGCGCCGCGTGGGTCTCGGTCGCGTGCTGCATCGCGACGACCTCCTCGGCCGTGAGGGTGAGGTCGGGGTCCCCGGAGATCACCGCGACGTCCGAGAGGACGCGCACGTCGTCGGGCGATCCCTCGGTTCGAACGAGCTCGTGGACGCGTTCGAGGATCGCGCGCTCGAGCCGCGGGGGCAGTCCCCGCGACGGGACGAACGACGAGCCGCGGGCGGCGGCCAGGAGATCGCGGAGGATCTCCTCGTCGTCGGTCTCGGTCTCGAGCGCGAGGAGGGATTCGGCGCGTCGCCGGTGGAGTCGTCCGAGCGTCTCGTCGCTCGCGCCGAGGCTCACGGCGTCGAAGCACGTGGGGTCGCGCGGAGGGACCGGCCGGCGGCCTCGCGCGTGCCCCGGTGGCGGCGCCGCCATCGCGTCGGCCAGAGCGCGGGCGAGCTCGACCGGGACGGGCACGAGCGGCTCGGCGCCGTGGAGGAGCTCGTCGAGGGCCCCCAGACGCTTCGCCCCGTGCAGGACGCGCGCGGCGTGGTCCAGCCCGGCGCGGTCGAGGCCGTCGCGCCGGACGAGCTCGGCGAGGGCGGCCGCGTCCTCGCGGTGGGCTTGCTCGGTCGACTCCGACCCGAGCAGGCGATCGAGGAGGACGAGCGCGCCGGCTCGGCGGCGCGCTGGCTCGTCCGGTCCGTCCGGCGCGTTCGCGACGGCGAGGAGGGCGGCCCGCTCGTCCGGATCGAGGCGTTCGCCCCGCGTGATGGCGCGCTCGAGTCGCGCGATGTCCGCGGCGACCAGGGGGCGCGGGGCGCCGCCGATCGCACTCGCGACGGCGACGAAGCCGGCGGCCGCGCTCGCGATGAGCGCGACGACGAGGCCGGCCCGCCGTCGAGACGACGCGCGCGCGATCCGGGTGGCGTCGACCGACTCGTCGTCGAGGAAGCGCCGCAGGTCCGCCCCGAGCTCCGCGGCGCTCGGGTAGCGGTCCTCCGGGCTCTTCTCGAGGGCGCGCAGGCAGATCGCCTCGAGGTCGCGCGACACTCCGGGGTGGCTGCGTCGCGGGGCGACCGGGCGACGCAGCATCACACCGCCGAGCACCGCGAGGAGGTTCGACCCTTCGAACGGAGGACGCGCGGTCAGGGCGGCGTAGAGGATGCCCCCCAGACCGTAGACGTCGGTCGCGGGGGTCACCCCGCCGGATGCGCGCACCTGCTCCGGCGCCATGAACGCGGGCGTGCCGAGGCACTCGCCGGTGTGGGTGAGCGAGTCGGCGAAGACGTCGAAGGCGAGGCCGAAGTCGACCAGCTTGGGGTTTCCCTGGGCGTCGAGGAGGACGTTCTCGGGCTTGAGGTCGCGGTGGATGACGCCGAGGGCGTGGGCATACTCGACGGCGTCGGCCAGGGTCGCGACCAGCCGCGCCGCCTCGGCCGGGTCGGGCACGGCGGACCGGAGCGCCTCGGCCAGCGACCGTCCCTCGATCAGCTCCAGGGCGCACCACGGCCGTCCCCGGTCGACTCCGGCCGAGTGCACCCGGGCCAGGCTCGGGTGGTCGTCGATCCGCGCGAGCACCTCCGCCTCCCGCCGGAAGCGGGTGATGAGCCGCTCGGCGTCGGCGCCGGGTCGCGGGAGGATGACCTTGATCGCGTGGACGGCGCCCGACTCGAGGTGCGTGGCGCGGAAGACGGCGCCCATGCCGCCGCGGCCGAGGAGGCCGTCGAGTCGATAGGGGCCGATGCGCTCGCCCGGCCTCGGAAGCCCCAGCCCGCTCACGCGATCCCGAGGCGCCGCGCGACCTCGGCGTCGTCGATCACCTCGATCCCGAGCTTCTCGGCTTTGGTGAGCTTGCTGCCGGCCTTCTCGCCGGCGACGAGCAGATCGGTCTTCTTGCTGACGCTGCCGGTGACGGTCGCTCCGGCGGCGCGGAGGAGCTCGGTGCACTCGTCGCGCCCCCAGCGGGTGAGGGTGCCGGTGATGACGACGGTCAGTCCGGCGAAGGCGGAGCCGCCGCCGTCACCGGCGCCGTCACCCGCGGCGGCGGTCGCCTCGGCGACGGCCTCCATCGCTCCGGCCTCGCGGGCCTCGTCGAGGCGGTCGCAGAAGGCCTCCTCGTCGATGACCTCGACGCCGAGCTTCTCGGCCTTCTCGAGCTTGCTCCCCGCGCGCGCGCCGGCGACGAGGAAGTCGGTCCGCTTCGAGACCGTCTTCGCCGTCTTGCCGCCGGCGCTCCGGATCGCCTCCTCCGCCTCGTCCCGGGTCATCTCTTTCAGCGACCCGCTCACGACGACGGTCTTGCCCGCGAACGGCCCGACGCCGACGACCGGTTCGGCCGAGGGCGGCCGGTAGATCTTCGAGCTCGTCGAGACTTTGGCGGCGCGGAGCCGCTCGATGAGCTCGCGGTTCCGGGCGTCGGCGAAGAAGGCGATGATCGCCTTCGCCATCACCTCGGCGACGCCGGGGACCGCGTCGAGGTCGTCCTCGTCGGCGGCCATGACGGCGCCGAGGTCGGGGAACTGCTCGGCGAGAACGCGCGCGTTGGTCTCGCCGACGTGGGGGATGCTCAGGGCGTGGAGCAGCCGCGCGAGGCCGCGCTCCTTGCTCGTCTTGATGGCCTCGAGGAGGTTGTCGGCGCTCTTCTCGCCGACCCGCTCGAGGGCGACCACCTCATCGCGCTTCTTGGAGAGCTCGTAGAGGTCGGCGATGTCGCCGACGAGCCCCGCATCGACGAGGGCGTCGACGAGCTTCGGGCCGAGCCCGTCGATGTCCATCGCTCGCCGCGTCGCGAAGAAGACGATCCGCTCCTTCACCTGGGCTATGCAGGCGACGTTCACGCAGCGGACGTAGACCTCGGCGTCGCTCTCGACGACATCGGCCTCGCAGGCCGGACAAGCCTTCGGCGGCGTGATCTTGCGCGGCTTGCCCTCGCGCTTCTCGGGGAGGCTGCGGACGACGTAGGGGATGATCTCGCCGGCCTTCTCGATGATCACCCGGTCGCCGACGCGGATGTCCTTGCGCTCGACCTCCTGGTAGTTGTGGAGGCTCGCCCGGCGCACCGTCGTCCCCGCGAGCAGAGTCGGCGTGAGCTCGGCGACGGGCGTGATGATGCCGGTCTTGCCGACCTGCGCCGTGATCGCCTCGAGGGTCGTCTCGGCCTGATCGGGAGCGTACTTGTAGGCGATCACCCAGCGCGGCGCCTTCGCCGTCGTGCCGAGGCGCTCCCACTGGGCGTAGTCGTCGATCTTCACGACGACGCCGTCGGTGTCGTGGTCGAGGTCGCGCCGGGTCTCCTCGAATCGACCGATGTAGGCGAGCGCCTCCTCGAGCGTCTCGACGCTCTCGACGTCGCTGCTGGTCGGGAGCCCGAGCCGGCGGCACGCCGCGAGGAAGTCGCCGTGGCTGCGGATCGCCGCGCGGGCATCGCCGGAGAGCTCGCCCGGACCGTGGGCGACGAAGCGGAGCCCGCGCCTGGCGACCTCGCGGCTGTCGAGGAGCTTCAGGGCGCCGGCCGTGGAGTTGCGCGGGTTCGCGAACTGCGGCAGCCCCGCCTCCTCGCGCTCGGCGTTCATGCGGTCGAAGGCGGCCCGCGGCATGTAGACCTCGCCGCGCACCTCGAGCAACTCGGGGGCGTCGCCGTCGAGGCGAAGCGGCACGCTCTTGATCGTGCGCAGGTTCGCCGTGATGTCGTCGCCGCGACGGCCATCACCGCGGGTGACGCCCAGGACGAGGCGCCCCTTCTCGTAGCGGAGGCTGCTCGCGACGCCGTCGAACTTCGGCTCGCAGACCCAGCGGATCGTCTCGCCGGGGAGCAGCCGCTCGATCCGCTCGCCGAACTCGCGTACCTCGGTCTCGTCGTAGGTGTTCTCGATCGAGAGCATCGGCACGGCGTGCTCGACCGTCTCGAAGCCCTCGATCGGCTCGCCGCCGACGCGCTGGGTCGGCGAGTCGGGGTCCGCCCACTCGGGGTGAGCCTCCTCGAGCTGGCGGAGCTCGACCATGAGGGCGTCGTACTGGCGGTCGTCGATCTCGGGGGCGGCGTCGACGTAGTAGAGCCGGTCGTGGCGGGCGAGCTCCGCCCGGAGATGGTCGACGCGGTCGCGGTCGCTCATCGGGTCACGCGTCTCCGCGCGAGACGCAGCGGAAGAGGCGCGCCTCCTTGCGGCCGAGCGAGACGACGATCCGGTCCGCGGCGTAGCCGACCTCGCCCTGGTCGGGCCAGACCTCGATCGCCTCGGTGCGCTCGGGGTCGGGCGGCGTCGCCATCCCCTCCCCGATCCGGCCGAGGTCGAGCCGCACGGCCACCTCCTCCTTGCCGAAGCCGCGGTTGATCGCGACGAGGTAGACGTCCTCGCCGCCGTCCTCGCGGGCGTGGCGGAAGGCTCGCGCCTCGACCCGGCTGCCGTCGGAGACCGCCCACGGCCGGATCCCGGCCTCGCGGGTGAGGAACCGGTAGAGACCCGGGCCGCCGGCCTTGCTCCGACTCCGCGCGTACCGGACGAGGAGACGCTCCCACGGGTGGCTCGCGAAGAGGACGCGCCCGTTGCCGTGGGTGGTCCGGACGATCGCGACGCGACCGTCCTGGTCCTTGGCGACCGTCTCGGCCGACTTCGCCGAGACCGGGCAGAAGGAGATCGGGAGCGGGTTGGTCTCATCCTGGGCGACCTCGACCTCGAGCTTCTCCCGCTCGGAGAGGTCGACGCGCAGGAACGCGGGCGGCGCCGGAGCGAAGCCGGGGCGGAGCTTCGGGCGCGAACCGGTGAGCTTCCCGAGGTCGACGCCGGGGAAGCCCGCCGCGGCCGGTTCGTAGCCGCCGGACCAGGGCACCCAGGCGGTCGCCCCCTGGGACACCATCTCGAGGATGCGCCGCCAGCCGCTCGCGCGGTAGCGATGCCCGAGCGGGGCGACGACGAGCTGGTAGCCGACCGTCGGTAGCCGGGCGAGGCCTGCCTCGGTCAGGACGTCGACGGTCGCGCCGGCGGACCGGAGCAGGGTGAACGCCTCGAGGAGGACGCGCTCGCTCTCGGCGCGCTCGAGGGGGCCGGCCGGCGGGATCGCCGGCCCGAGCCCGGTCGGTCGCGGCTCGGGGGCCGAGCGGGCGAGGGCGTCGGGGACGACGATCACCGCGTCGGATGGCGGGAGGCGAAGCCCGTCGGGGCGGATCGCCGCGCGCGCGAGGAGGTCGGCGATGGTCCGGTGCGCCTTGGCCGTCGCCCGCCAGTCGCCGCCGGCGGTCGTCGCGCCCGAGTGACCGAGGTTCGGGGCGGCCTCGAGGAACGCGGCGCCGGGACCCTCGGGGGCGAGGTCGACGGCCTGGCGGAAGCACGCGCCGCAGGCGCCATCGGTCAGAACCGAGAGGAGCACCTCGTGGATCTCGGCGCCGGTCGCCTCGTCGCTCGCCGCCGAGCGCGGCGTGCCGAACTCGCTCAGGATGAACGGGCGGCCGAGGGGGCGGAGACGCGCCGCCGCGAACGACGCCTGGTAGGTGTGGCGGAGGACATCGGTCTCGCGCGGTTCGACGGCGGTCGAGAGCAGGGTCGCCTCGCGCGCAAGCACCTCGGGGGCGAGGCCGGCGTCGTCGCCGTGGAGGGTGAGGAGGCCGTCGCCCGGCGCGACGGTCGGCGCGACCTCGGCGCCGAGACCGGCCGCGATCGCGTCGCGCACCGCGCGGAAGAGGGCGAGGGCGGCGGCGTCGGCCAGCGGACGCCCGCCCCGGCGCGGGAGCCCGGCGGCCACCTCCCAGCCGACGACGACGTCGGGGACGGTCCGCGCGGCGGCGGCGAGCGCCTGGCCGAGGGCGGCCGCCGTGCGGGCGAACGCGGGGTCGGCGAACAGCTCGGTCGGATGGGCGGCGTCGAAGCCGCCGGGGCCCGGCTTCGGAAACGGGCCGGCGATCACCGCCGGGAGGACGCCGACCCGGGCCTCGGCGGCGAGGGCGAGGAGACCCCGAAAGCGCTCGACGGCGTCGGCGGCGACCGCGTCGGGGCCCGGCAGGAACACCGCCGCTGGGAGGAGCACCCGCAGGGTCGTGAACCCGGCCGTCGCGGTCGCGGCGATCGCGCGCGAGACCGGTTCGGGGCGCAGCTCGGCGAGGAAGAGCGGACCCTCATCGGGCGGGAAGAAGCCCGCGCCGAGGAGGTAGCCGGTCTGGCCCGGCGGGACGAGGGTGGTGCGGGCCGTCATCGGCGCCTCCGGTTCGCGTGAGCTCGGTCGGCGAATCCTACGGACGCGGCGCGCGAAGGGTCAAGCGACGCGGAACGCGATTCCACGGGTCGACGATGAGCTACGAGCGCGCTCGGCGCGCCGCGACGCGCGCGCGGGCCGGGTCGGGCTCGGGCCCGGTCGCCCACGCGATCAGCTCACCCGCGATCGCGCTCCGGATCGGCTCGCGCGCGCCGACCCGCCGCGCGATCCGATCGATCCGCGCGAGCTCCTCGGCGATCGGGCGATCCCGCGGGTCGCGGGTGAGGCTCCATCCGACGCGGGCGAGCTCACCCGCGGCGCGCGCGCGCCGGTCGATGTCGGCGGGGGTCGCGGGCTCGGAGACCGGAGGGAGCTCGGCGTCGACGTCGGCGGCGAGGACCCACCGATCGAGCGCGTCGAGGGTGCCGCGCACGGGATCGGCGCGGGCGGGCTCGTCCGGCGACCGCTCCGCGCGCGCGGCGTCCCAGTAGGAGACGAGCGCGTGGGCGGCGGCGCTCGCGGCGCGGACACCCGCGGCGCGGCCCCACGTCGGGAGCCCGGCGACGAGGTCGCGGAGGTGCCCGGCCGGGCGCGGCGGATCGTCGCGCAGGGCGGCGGCCGAGGCCGGGTCACCGAGGAACGCGGCGAGCTCGACGAGGACCGGGTCGAGGACGCCGGCATCGAGCCGGAGGCGAAGGAGGCGGCGCCCGGTCTCGACGCCCGGCGACGACGCGGTGGCCTCGGCGGCCGCATCGATCGCCGCCCGCGCCGCCTCGCCCGGCGCGCGGGGAACGAACCGCCGGACGTGGCGGCGGGTTCGCGGCCGGCGCGCGAGGTGGTCGTGGGCGGACAGCGGCCCGGCCGTCTCGAGGACCCAGGCGAGCAGCTCCTCCCGGATCGCGGCGATGACCGGCTCCGCGACCGCGTCGAGGTCGACGGCGTCGACGAAGATCGCGGTGAACGAGTCCTCGTTCCCGTGGGCGGCGGCGTGGTGGAACGCGGCCGCGGAGACGATCGCCGTCACGCCGGGCTCGTTCGGCCGCTTCCCCCACTCGGAGTGACTCGCCGCGAGGGCGGCGTCGCGGGCGCACTCGGCCGCGATCGACGGGATCTGCGAGGAGACCCGGTCGAAGTGGGTCGCCGCGCCGCGGGCGACCCACCGTCGCGCCTCGGTCGGCTGGTCGACGAAGGCGCGGGCGGCCTCGATCGCCGCCCGGACGCTCGCCGGCGACCGCGCGCCGAGGATCGTCTCCGCGGCGGCGACGCTCGCGCGCGCGAGCACGTCGGGGCCCCAGTGCTCGAGCGCCGCGGCCCACGCCCGGAGCTCGCCCGGCTCCCGCACCGGCGCCCGGTCGTCGAGCGCCGCCGTCGCCGCCGGATCGCCGAGGTGGGCCGCGAGCCGGAGGTTCTCCCGACCGAGGTCGCCCGTCCGCACCCGCTCGAGGAGCCACGCGGCGCCGTCCTCGGGCGCGCCCGTCTCGCGAGCGCGTCGAGCGAGGTCGCGGAGGCGCGCGTCGGGACCGTCGTGCGGCTCTCGGGGCGGTGGGCTCACTTCGGGAGATCGGCGGCGCAGCGGAATCCGAGGAACGGCTCACGAGCGGTCTTGAAGAAGGCCGCTCGGGCAGCGGTATGAGCTCGCACCGCATGCGTGGGATCGAAGGCCCAAGCGCTGCCCTTGGCGACGTTTCTGCGCTGCTCGATGCTCCCGTCGGAGCGGCCCGTTCGCGCCGCGGTGCTCGTCCACTCCATGACGTTTCCTGCGGCATCTCTCATGCCGAACGGGCTCTCATCTCGGGGGTGGCTCCCGACGACGGCGCAGCCTTGCTTCGGCGCGAACTCGTGAAGGAAGCTCGGGTCGACTCGGTTGCCCCACGGGAAGCTCCGGCCGTCGACGCCTCGGGCAGCCTTCTCCCACTCGTGGGCGGTCGGGAGGCGCTTGCCCACCCAGCGCGCGTACGCCTCGGCCTCGAAGAGGCTGACGCCGACGATCGGGAGACTCGGCTCGCCAGGCGTCGCCTCGACCTCGTGCGGCGCCTTCGGCTGTTCGAGGGCGCCTCGCGTCCGGAATCGCCAGCCTTCGTCCGTCCAGAGCGAGCGATCTCGGTAGCCGCCGACCTCGACGAACCTGGCGAACTCCCCTCGAGTGACCTCGTCCACGTCGATCAAGAACGCCGGAAGCTCGATGGCCCGAGGCATCCTGGACTCGGAGTTCCAGGCGTCACCGCCAGTCACGAATGGCCCGCCGACGACGAGAGTCATGCCTTCGCGGCCGCCGGTCACCGGGACGAGCGGCGGGATCGTGATCCGGTGCCGCTTCGTGCCGGACGGGATCGAGAATCCGGCGCGGGCCGGAACGAATCCGGGGCGACGCACCTCGATGACGCCGCGAGGTGGGAGCTCGACCGGCTCGGAAGGGTCGATGAGCGCTCCCTCCGAGGCCAGGTGGACCCGCCCCTCGTCATCGGGCTCGAAGACGACGACGCGTGCCTCGGCCGCGTCGTCTGCGTTGGCGAGCGCGATCGTGACGTGGGTGCCGCGGTCCTCGAGCTCTCCGACGAGCGTCTCCGCCCTCCGGTCGGAGGGGTCGAGGCGCGTGATCGTCGCGAGGATCGCCCGGATCGAGTCCGCGCGCTCGTCGAGCTCTCGCTCGGTTTGCGATGGATCCAATCGTGGATCGCGCTCTCGGCGGGCGAGCTCGTCGAGGAGAACGCGATGCTTCGAGAGGCCGCGCTCGACATCGGACCAGAGCCCTTCGCGAACTGCGGAGCGCACGCGCTCGTGTTCGTCGAGCGACGCGTCGATGGCGGCCGCGAGCCCGGCCGCGTCGCGCGGGAGCGACCACCCTTTCCTGTGGAGAGCAGTCTCGAGCTCCGCCGGCGTCTTGCACCGTGCCAGGATGGCCCTTCCCCGTCGCGTCACCGAGCCACCGTCGAGGGAGAGCAGGACCGAGTCGATGAGCCGGACCATCGCCTCATCTATGGCGAGACGAGCGGCGAAGAGGTCGTCGGGCGGCGTTTCGGCGCCCGGCTCGATGAGGTGAGCGGCGCGCTCGAGTGACCCCTCAATCGCCTCGCGTCGCGCGCTCTGGATCGACGCGCTTCTCCCCCACGAGATCGCTGCGATGACGATCCCGCCGATGACCGCGACGGCCGCGGCGAGGGCGAGGGCTGGCACCCGATCACGGGCCCACCGATGCGTCCGCTGCAGAGGTCCTGGGCGCCGTGCTTGGATCGGCCGTCGCCCGAGCCATCGTTCGAGGTCCTCGGCGACCTCGGAGGCGCTCTGGTAGCGCTCGTCCGGTCGCTTTTCGAGGCATCGGAGTGCGATCGTTCCGAGCTCGCGCGGGACACGCGGGTTGCTGACGCACGGGTCGTTCGCGGGCATCACGAGCACCTTCCGAACAACCTCGACGATGCTCGCGCCCGTGAACGGGGCCTTCCCGGTCAGCAGGAAGTAGAGGACGCCGCCGAGGCCGTAGACGTCGGCGCGAGCGTCGAGCTCGTCGGCCGACAGCCCGGCCTGCTCGGGCGCCATGTAGCTCGGCGTACCGATGAGCTGGCCCGTCCGGGTGAGCTTGCGGTCGATCTCGTGCGTCTTCGCGAGGCCGAAGTCGAGGAGGCGCGGGGCTGCGTTGGCGTCGATCATCACGTTCGACGGCTTGAGGTCGCGGTGGACGACGCCGTGCTCGTGGGCGTGATGAACGGCGCGGGCGAGGGCGACGAGGATCTCGGCGGCGCGGCGCGGAGTCGGGCGCTCGTCGGCGACGAGCTTCTCGAGGTCGCGCCCCACGACCAGCTCCATCACCGCGAAGGGCTGGCCTTCCGCGTCGCCGACGTAGTGGAGGCGGACGATTCCGGGATGCTCCAGCGCGGCGATCGCCGTCGTCTCGCGTCGGAGCCGCTCACGATCGCGGTCGGTCGGCAGGAGCCCGACGATCCGTTTCACGGCGATCGGGCGGTGGAGGTCGAGGTCGAAGCCGCGCTCGACGACGCCCATCCCCCCCCGGCCGAGCTCCTCGAGGAGCACGATGCTCGGGCCGAGCCGTCGGCGCGGGTCGGCCTTGGCCGCGCGAACCTCGTCGGGGAGCGCCCGGGCCTCCGTCGGAGGCGGTCGGCGGGGTCCCGCGGGAGGGCGGACGCCGGCGTCGGCTCGGGCGCGCGCGAGCCTGTCCGAGACGTCTCCGGGTTCGTGGCCATCGCTCATCGATCGTCGACCCTTGGCGAGCGCTCGGAGTGTTGAACCCTCGGGGCCAGGATACTGGGTCGCCGCGTCGTCGAAAACGTCCCGCACGAGACGTTTCCGGAAGCTGGGTGATCCGGACGCGCCGGGCGGCGACGTCGGCGTCCGGCGTCGGGCTCCGGGTCCCTTCTTCGCAACGGTTTGCGGATGGTGGTTTGTCGTTGCGCTTCGGCCCGCCGGTTGCTTTCATGCGCGCCGGACAGGCGGGCGTGGGTCCGCGGGGACGATCGGCTTCGATCGGCTCCGCGGGGAAACGGGGAAGACGGTGAGAAGCCGTCGCGGGCCCGCCGCTGTGACCGGGGACGACCGCCGCATTCGCCACTGAGCTTGCTCGGGAAGGCGCGGCCAGTAGATCGATCCGGGAGCCAGAACACCCGCCCACGCCCGTGATCGCCGGCGCGCTCTGCGCGACCGGCGGCCACGCGCCTTCGAGCCGCCGTGGACCGCGGCTCGGCGCGGGTGAGCTTCTCCTCCCCTCACCGGGTGGAGTCGGACCCGCGTTTCTCGTCGAGAAGGCCCGGGTCCTCTCTGCTGTGAGAGGAGGTGCGACCATGCGTCGCCCCCAGCATCATCATCTTGTTCTGACTCCCATCATCATTGCTACCGTTTCGACCCTCCTTCCCATCGCCGCCGGATGCAGCGGCGGCGGCGGCTCCGGCGGCTCGGCCGGCGCCCCCGCGGCGCCCGTCTCGCAGGGCGCGGTCACCGCGCAGGCCGAGGCCGACCCCGTCACGACCGACTTCGACGCCGGCTTCGGCGGCAATCCCTCCGACGTCGAGATCCCGAGCGCGGCCGCCACGCCGACGGCGCGCGGCCTGCGCGATCAGCTCTTCGCCGTCGAGACCCAGGGCCGGGTCCGCGTCTTCGATCTGCCGGCGGTCGGCGCCGCCGTCACGAGCAACCGCAGCTTCGGGCTCGAGGCGGCGCCGCTGCTGCCGGGCACCGCGGCCGGCGACCTCTCGATCCGTGACGAGCGCCTCGCGACCGTCACCGGGAGCGGCAACGGCACCGTCGGCGAGGCGCTCTACCTCTTCGACCCGCGGACGGCGTCATCGAGCCAGGACGTCACGAAGCTCGACCTGAACGGCCGCGAGATCATCCTCAACCCGTCGCGGCCGGACAGCGACGGCACGATCGTCGACCGGGTGCCGATCAACCTCGTCTCGTCGGCGGCGCTGGTGACTGCCGGCGTGCCGAACCCGCGGGTGTTCGTGGCGAGCAGCAACTTCGCCGTCTCGGGTGGAAACCTGAACTTCACGACGAACAACCCCGGCACGATCATCGTCGCCGACGTCGACCTGGCGACCCGGACGGCGACGCTCCGGAGCGAGGTGATCGTCACGACCGACTTCAACCCCTCGGTCGTCCAGCCGGTGCGGACGGCCAACGGGGCCTCGGTCGTCCTGGTGCTCAGCTCCGGGACGGGCAGCAGCGATGGGCCGTGCAGCGTCGACGTGATCGACCCGACCGCCCTGCGCGTCGTCGCGACGATCCCGCTCGGGGCGACCCGCGCGGCCGGCCAGATCGCGGTCACGCCCGACGGGCGGCGAGCGTTCATCGGCGGGAGCGACTTCATCGGCGGACGCGATCGGTCCGAGGTCTACGAGATCGACCTCGTCGGGATCGAGGCCGAGCTCGGCAACGCGACGCCGCGGGTGCTCGCGCAGCGGGCGGTCCGCGACGCGTCGAACCCGATCCGCCTCGACCGGAGCCCGCGGGCGAACTCGACCGACTTCATAGCGTCGCTCGCCGTCAGCCCGAGCGGTCGCTACCTCTACGCGGTCAACTTCAACGCCTCGTTCTTCTACGTCGTGGAGATCGAGTCCGGGCTGCCCGTGACCGTGCAGGGTCGCCTCGACCTGGCCCGGAACGGGACGCCGGAGAACTTCGAGAACAACCCCCAGAACCTGGTCGTCCGGCCCGGGACCCCGGGGGTCGACTACGACGGGCCCGACATCTACGTCAGCCTGCTCAACTTCCTCGACCCGCTCGTTCCCGACAACCGGACGGCGCTCGAGGGGATCACGACCGACAAGCACTGATCCCGAGCGCTCGTCGAAGAGGCCTCATCGCGGACGCCGCGGCGCGCTCATGGCGCGTCGCGGCGTCGTGTCCGTAGGTCATGCTCGTGTAACGTCTTCTGATAATTTCGTCGACGTGACTGGTACCATCTGTTAGATGTGTGCGCTGGGGAGGATCCGTCCACAGGTCGGCTCGGGCGCCGCTGTCCAGCGGCTCTCGACGCAACTCGTTCGCAGCTCGAAGGCAACGCGGGGGAAGAGGGACCCACGCGCTTCCGTCGAGCGGTGACCGGACGCTGCGCCGCCGCCCTGCTCGAACGGATGCTCCCCGGGACGGCGATCGAGAGGAGCACCCATGTCGCGCACGCAGTCGCACCCCCAGGGGGCGGAGCCCACCCCCACCCGCCGGCCCAAGGTTCGGCCCCGGCCGAAGCACCTGCCCAGGGGCTTCACGACCTCGGATCCCGAGCTCGACCTCGAGGGTTCGGGGACCCTCTCGACCTCGTCGGAGAGCAGCCGGCTCGCGGCGATCGACCCGGCCGACGCGCTCCTCGACCAGTGGGTCCCGGTCTCCAAGTTCGACAAGGTCGGCCACAGCCCCGGCGCGACCCGCTCGGCGCCGACCGCCGAGATCGACGTCGATCTCGACGCCGACAGCGAGCCGACCGTCGACCTGCGAATGCGGCGAAGCCTTCCCTCGATGGATGCGCGTCCCGCGTCCCGCGAGGCGATCGAGGTCTCGGACGAGCTCGAGCCCGTCCGCGACGGCGACGGCGACCCTCAGTTCGACGACGACGAGCTCCCCGTCCTCGACGCCCCCGACTCCGACGAGGCCATCCCGCTCGTCACCGCGAGGAAGGTCGCCCGGGGGGAGCCCGGCTCCGCCGAGCTTCCGAGCAGCTTCGTCGCCGCGCTGCCGCCCTCGGTCGTCCCCGCCGCGCGCGCGGAGGTCGTCGACCTCTCGGCCGACCCCGACGCCTCGGGCGTCATCGCCCCGACCGCGACGCCGGCCTCGGAGCCGGCCGTCGCGCCGTCGCGGAGCCTGGCGAGCCATCTCGCCTCGCTCCGGTCCTCGGAGGAGACCCTCCACACCCACCTCGCCGAGCACGAGCTCCAGATCGAGGGCGTCGTCGAGGAGATGTTCCGCGCGATCCACATGGGCGGGCGGGTCTGGGTGGCCGGCGAGGCCGATCTCCACGTCCTCGCGCCGGTGATCGTCTACAAGATCTTCGGCCGGGGCGGCTGCATGCTCCCGAGCGGCGTCCTGCCGCGGCCGTCGCGGAAGCTCGAGAAGAACCTCCCGAGCTCGGCCCTCCCGGGCGATCTCGTCCTCGCGTTCGCCCTCGACGGCTACGCCAGCCGGTTCTCGAGCCAGCTCGCGCTCGCGAAGGAGCGCGGCCTCGTGATCGCGGTCGTGCGGCCCGCGGGGACGAGCCCGTCGCTCCGCGGCGATCACGAGCTCCCGCTGCCGGTGAAGGGCTTCAGCTGGGTCATGTGGGCGGCGCTCGTCGTCGGCCGGCTCCTCAAGCGCCTGACGCGCGACCGCCTGGCCGAGAGCAAGCTCGACGCCAACCCGGCGCCCGTCGCCGCGCCCGGCGACGACACCTCGTTCGCCAAGGCGATGCCCGATGTCGTCGGCGACGCTGCGGACAGCAGCCCGACGCTCAGCCGGGCGCGCGACCCGCTCCGCCAGGCGCCCGGCGCCAAGGGACCGGTGGCGATCCGGCGCGACCTGGCGACCGAGATGAAGCGGTTCGAGCACCCTCTTCCCGTGCCCGCCGGCGTCGACGCCGGCGAGTGCTCGGTCGCCCTCGCGCTGTCCGGGCCGCCCGAGGGGGACTCGTGCCCCTGGCCGGTCAACCGGATCGATGCGAACGGGATGCAGCTCGTCATCAGCGGTCGGAACGACTGCTTCGATCTGCTCCAGCCGGGCACCGAGGTCTGGCTGCGGATCGCGCTCCCGAGCCCGCACGTGCCGCTCTTCCGGCGCGGCCGGGTGAGCGAGTGCTTCCTGTCGCTCGACAAGAAGATGCGGATCGACGTGCGGTTCGACGACGCCGCGTCGTCCTGATCGCCGACGCCGGATGCCGCTCGACGGCCAGTCGGTCCGCAAAGCGCTGAAGGACGGGAGCAGCACCCTTCGCCTGGAGGGTGGCTCCGGCTCGTTCGGCCGCTATCTGATCGACGCCGAGATCAGCCGCGGCGGCATGGGCGTCGTCTACCGCGCCCAGGATCCGAAGCTGCATCGCACCGTCGCGATCAAGGTGACGGTCGCCGATCAGCCCGGGGAACGCGGTGAGCGGCGGCGTCTCCGGTTCGAGCGCGAGGCCCGCCTCCTCGCCGGGCTCCGCCACCCATCGCTCCCGGCCGTCCACGACTTCGGCGAGGAGCGCGGCCTGCTCTACCTCGTCTGCGAGTTCTTCGACGGGAGCACCCTCGCCCGCGTCGTCGACCGGAACCTGGTCGGGCTGACCGAGCGGGCGGTCGCGGTGCGGGACGCGGCGCGCGCGCTCGAGTTCGCCCACACGCGCAGCGTGATCCACCGCGACGTCAAGCCCGAGAACATCATCCTCGACCGGGTCGGCACCTACCTGATCGACTTCGGGCTGGCGAAGGATCTCGAGGACGACGAGGAGATCACCCGGGCGGGCTCGATCCTCGGGACGCCGGCGTTCGTCGCCCCCGAGCAGATCGATCCGGCCTCGTTCGGCGAGGTCGGGCCCGCGACCGACATCCGCGCCCTGGGCGCGACCCTCTACTACTGCCTGACGAACGGGCGCCTCCCGATCGAGGCGAAGACGCCGCCGGAGCTCCTCGGGAACGTGCTCTCCCGCGACCCGGCGCCGCCCAGCGCGCGGGTGCCGCCCGACGTCACGATCCCGGCGGCGCTCGACGAGCTGTGCCGGCAGGCGCTCGTCCGCGATCCCGCCGGCCGCCCCCCGTCGGCCGGCGCCGTCGCCGATCGGCTCGACGCGTGGCTCGCCGGTCCGGAGGTCGCGGAGGTCCCGCGCGCGGCCATCGAGGACACCCACGTCGAGGATCTCGTCGAGTGGATGAAGGCGACGAGCCGACCCGGCCCGGCGCCGCGCGGCGCGGGCCCGAGCGGCGGCGCCTGATCGGCGGCGCCTGATCGGCGGCGGCTGATCGGCGGCGGCTGAGCGGCGCTCTCAGGCGGCGAGCCGGTCGAGCGTCGCGCGCGCCTCGCCGAGCTTCGCCGTTGCGGCGTCGGCGTCCGCCGCGTCGCCCTCGAGCGCGGCGAGGGCCGCGTCGATCGCCTCGCGCGCGGTCCGGGCGTCGTCGCGGCGCCGCCGGACGAGCGCGGCGATCGCGTTGACGGTGGCGGCGAGGTCCTTGAGGTAGTCCTTCTTCCGGAGGACGACGTCGGGCTGCTCGAGGTCGCCGGCGAGGACGGCCTCGAGGTGCTTCCGGAGCCGGAACGCGGGTCCGGCGAACCGGTGCATGTGGAGGATGGCCTGGACGCCGGCCGCCGGCGCGAACGACATCACGAGCACCATCGAGGCGAGCGTCCACGGATCCTCGACGACGAAGTCGCGGGCGAGGAGGAAGAGCGCGACGACGGTGCCGCCCATGACGAACGTCGCGACGACGCTCGCGGTGAACTGGACGTTCATCGCGGGGTCGCGCATGAGCACGCTCCGGCGGTTCTTCGGGTCGTCGGCGGCGTCCGGCGTGACGGCGGCGGGGCTGGCGGGCGTCGTCGGCTCGGTCATGGAGGCTCCTCCCTCGGGTGAGTCGCGCGGGCGTGAGCCGCGCGCCCGCCGATTCTACGGGGCGCGTCGGGCGGCGTCGAACGGGCGCCCCCGGGCTGGCTTTACAGGGGGGGGACCCCGGCTAACATCGAGGGTCGCTCTCCGTCCCGGAAGGAGCCCGCCATGCGCTCGACCGTCGCCGCGACCGCCTGCCTCGTCACCCTCCTCGCCCTCTGGGCGGCCACCTCGACGCTCCCGCTCGGGCCCGCGCGGGCCGACGACGACGACGCGCCGAAGACCGGCCTCGCCGGACTCGAGGGGGCCGTCGAGACGATCGAGCTCGAGAACGGGCTGACCGTCCTCGTCCTCGAACGCCACCACGCGCCGGTCGTCTCGTTCGCGACCGTCGTGCGCGTCGGCAGCGTCAACGAGGTGCCGGGCCACACCGGGGTGGCGCACGTGTTCGAGCACCTCGCGTTCAAGGGGACGATCAACCTCGGCGCGACCGACGTGGCCGCGGAGCGCGAGGCGCTCGGGGCGCTCGACGTGGCGTTCGCGGCGCTGAAGGCCGAACGGGCGAAGGGTCACCGCGCCGACGCGGCGCGCCTCGAGGAGCTCGGAGCGGCGTTCGAGGCGGCGAAGGAGCGGGCGAGCTCGTTCGTCGTCAGCGACGAGTACAGCACCATCATCGAGCGCCACGGCGGGTCGGGGCTCAACGCGACGACGAGCGCCGACCTGACGAGCTACTTCGTCAGCCTGCCGACGAACCGCCTCGAGCTCTACCTCTACCTCGAGGCGGACCGGTTCGCGAACCCGGTGATGCGCGACTTCTTCGAGGAGAAGGACGTCGTGATGGAGGAGCGCCGGATGCGGACCGAGAGCAACCCGGTCGGGAAGCTCATCGAGGAGTTCGTGGCGGCGGCGTTCAAGGCGCATCCCTACGGGCAGCCGACGATCGGGCATCGCTCCGACCTCGAGGCGCTCGACCGCGAGACGGCGGCCGCCTTCTACGAGCGCTTCTACGTCCCCGCGAACACGACGTTCGCGATCGTCGGCGACGTCACCGTCGAGCAGGTGCGCGAGCTGATCGAGCGGTACTTCTCGAAGCTGCCGAAGCGCCCGAAGCCGGCCGACCCGACGACGGTCGAGCCGCCCCAGGAGGGCGAGAAGCGGATCGCGATCGAGGCGCGGGCGCAGCCGATCTACGCGATGGGCTTCCACAAGCCGGGTCTCGGGCACCCCGACGACGAGGTCTACGACGTCCTCGTCTCGCTCCTCGCCGAGGGGCGGAGCAGCCGCCTCCACCGGCGCCTCGTCCAGAAGGACCGGGTCGCGGTCCAGGCGGGCGCGCTCGCGGGGATGCCGGGCAACCGCTTCCCGAATCTCTTCCTCCTCTACGGCGTGCCGACCGTCGGCACGCCGCTGCCGACGATCGAGGCGACGATCCTCGAGGAGATCGAGCGGCTCCAGACCGAGCCGCCGACCGCCGAGGAGCTCGCGGGCGTGAAGACCCGCCAGCGGGCCAACTTCCTTCGCGGGATGCGCGGCAACCAGGGGTTGGCGGTCACCCTCGCTCAGACGCACGCCCTCGCCGGCGACTGGCGCGAGCTCTTCCGCAGCCTCGAGCGGACCGAGAAGGTCACCGCCGAGGACGTCGTCCGCGTCGCGAAGGGCTGCTTCACGAAGAAGAACCGCATCGTCGGCTGGATCGAGCCGCCGGGCGGCTTCCCGAAGCCGGCGAAGCCCGACCCGGCTCCGGCGAAGCCCGACCCCGAGCCGGCGAAGCCCGACCCGGCGCCGGCGAAGCCGGACCCGGCTCCCGCCCCCACCCGGAAGAAGATCTACTACTAGACAGGTAGGTCGGCACCGTGGCCGAGAGCGCGCCCGAGAACGTCCGTCCGATCCGCTGCGACGCGACCACGGTCGAGGTCGAGGCCCGGCTTCTCGGAGCGGCCGACGACCACGCCGCCCGCCTCGCCGCGGCGGCCGGCAGCCGATCGGCGGTGCGGATCGTCGGGGGCGATCCCGACGCGGTCGCCGAAGCCGCCGCTTCCGAAGGGGTTGACTGCCTCCTCGGCGACGGGCTCTCGCTGCTCGTCGGCCCGGAGCCCTCCGTCTCGGCGACGCTCGCTCGGGTCGGTCGATCGGCCCAACCCACGATCGGGTCCGAGGTTGCCGAAGGTCTTTTCAGGACGGGAGTTGCAATCCGCCACCGGACGGGTATATTGAGACGAACGCGGCCGTTGCTGCTCGGTGTGGTCAACGTGACGCCCGATTCGTTCTCGGATGGTGGAGACGCGTTCGCGCTGACCGCCGCCGTCGACCGGGCGCTCGCGCTCCACGCCGAAGGCGCCGACGTGGTCGACCTGGGCGGCGAGTCGACCCGGCCTGGCGCCGATCCGGTCAGCCCCGACGAGGAGCTCCGTCGGGTCCTGCCGGTGGTGGAGCGGCTCGCGGGGAGGAGCGACGGTCCGGTCATCTCGATCGATACGCGGCGCGCGGACGTGGCGAGGGAAGCCCTCGCCGCGGGGGCGTCGATCGTCAACGACGTGACCGGGTGTGCCGACGAGGCGATGGTCGAGACCGTCGCCCGCGCCGGCGCGGCCGTCATCATCGGTCACATCCGCGGGACGCCGAGGACGATGCAGGACGACCCTCGCTACGCCGACGTGATGAACGAGGTCCACCACGACCTCGCCCGGGCCGTCGCGCGCGCCCGCGCCGCCGGCGTCGCGGCCGATGCGATCCTGGTCGACCCGGGGATCGGCTTCGGCAAGCGCGACCGCCACAACGTCGAGCTGCTGGCCCGGATCGGCGAGCTCCGGTCGATCGCGCCGGTCTGCGTCGGCGTCTCCCGGAAGTCGTTCATCGGCAGGCTCGCCGACGTGGAGGACCCGCGGGGTCGCCTCCCCGGCTCGCTCGCGGCGACGGTGCTCGCGGTCGCCCGCGGAGCATCCGCGGTCCGCGCCCACGACGTCGCCGAGACGCGGCAGGCGCTCGCGATCGCGGGCGCCATCCTGGATTGGTCCCGGGTGACCGATCCGCCGCCGGACTGACGGAGATCGAAGAGGCGGGCGCCCGCGGGCGTCCGAGGGAAGACGAGCGACCGACCACCCCGCGCTGACGCGACTCGAGACTGACTCACCCGGATGCAGACGATCCAGAACTTCTTCGGCTCGTGGCGAAACCCGATCGAGGTCATCCTCATCGCGTGTCTCGTCTACGCGTTCCTGCGCTTCCTCCGGGACACGCGCGGCGAGGGAATCCTCAAGGGCCTCGCCCTCTTCCTGTTCGTCAGCTTCGCCGGCCTCTACTCGCTCGCCAGCGCGCTCGGGCTGCCGCACATCGAGGCGGTCCTCAACGTGATCGTCCAGACGTCCGTCGTCGCGATCATCGTGATCTTCCAGCAGGAGCTCCGGCAGGCGCTCACCAAGCTCGGGCAGACGCCGTTCGGCAGCGGCTTCGGCGACAAGAAGGTCGTCGACGAGGTCGTCCACTCGGTCATGTACCTGAGCAAGAAGCGGATCGGCGCCCTGATCGCGTTCGAGCGTCAGCACGGCCTGAAGGAGTACATCGAGGCCGGCGCGCGGATCGACAGCCTCGTCAAGAGCGAGCTCCTCAACACCATCTTCTATGTCGGGACGCCGCTCCACGACGGCGCGATCATCATCCAGGGCGACCGGATCGCAGCTGCCGGTTGTGGCTTCCGCCTGACCGAGAACCCCGAGCTCCTCAAGTCGCTCGGCTTCCGGCACCGCGCCGGCGTCGGCCTGACCGAGGACTCCGACGCGGTCGCGGTGATCGTCAGCGAGGAGACCGGCATCGTGAGCGTCGCCGTCGGCGGGCAGCTCTGGCGCGAGCTCGACCGCGAGCGCCTCGAGCAGGTCCTCCGCGGCCTCTACGTCCAGGGCGCGCCGACCGTCGAGGCGGTCTTCGGAATGGAGGAGGAGGCGGCGGCCGAGGGCGAGGACAAGGCCGCCGAGCCCGGCAAGCCGGACACCAAGGGCACGGCGCGGATCAGCTCGATCTCGGGCGAGCACAAGAAGGTCTCGGGCACCATCCAGAAGATCGCCGACGTCGTCCCGACGGCCGACGCGGAGACCAGGCCGCTCCTGCGTCCGCTCGAGACGGCGGCCGACTCGGCCGTCACGATGGGCCCGGCCGACAAGGCCGATCCGCCCAAGACCCAGTCGCTGACGGCGGCGGCGGAGAAGAAGCTCGCGGCGGCGGAGAAGAAGCCCGCCGCCGATGAGACAGCGACGACCGACGCGCCGACCTCGGACGCCGACGGCCGCCCGGCCGCGGCGCTCTCGACGCGCGCCGGCGGCGAGGACGACTCGTGAGCCCGCTCGCCGGCCAGGCCCCGATGACCAAGAAGCGCCTCGTCGTCGCCCGACCGCGGCGGCGAGCGTGGTTCCGGCGCGAGATCGGCAGCGTCGTCGTCGCGCTGGTCTTCGCCACGATGATCTGGGTCGCCGTCGGCACGCGCATCACCGACAGCGGCTCCGCCGGCGACGTCAGCGTCGTGATCGTGCCGCCGCCCGGGATGACCTACCAGTGTACCACGCCGCGGCTGCCGTGGGACGTCGCGCCGACGGTGACGCTCCACTTCAGCGGCCCGAAGGAGCGCGTCCGCGAGACCGTCGACGCGGCCGACCGGATCAAGGTGACGATCCGGCCGAGCGCCGGGTCGATCCAGCCCGGCCAGCCGCAGACGTTCGTCATCGACGACAAGCTCATCAACCTCCCCGAGCCGCTCGAGCTCGTCCGGGCCGAGCCCCGCGAGCTCCAGATCGTCTTCGACATCGACGTCGATCGGGATGCGGTCGTTCGCGAGCCCGATGGCCTCGCCCCGCCGGCGGGCTTCCGGTTCCGGAGCAAGAGCTTCCGCCCGGCCCGGGCGCGCGTGCGCGGACCCGCCTCGATCCTCGACGGGTTCCTCACCCAGCGCGGCGGCGAGGTCGTCTGCCGGCCGTTCGTGCCGCCGAGCCCTCGCTCGACCAGCTCGGGCGAGCAGAGCCTCGCGGTCGACTTCGACCTGCCGCCGGGGATCGACGTCACCGGCGACGTCCAGTTCTTCTACCAGCTCGCGCCCGACTACGTGCACCGCACCTTCGAGCTCCCCGTCCACATCCTGATGAGCTCGGAGAACGCGGGGAAGGTCCGGGTCACGCCGGAGCGCCGGACGGTGAAGGTCGAGATCATCGGGAGCGATGAGGCCCTCGAGCGGCTCGCCGCCGAGCTCGCCCGCGGCAAGCCGCCGGTCCAGGCCTACGTCGACCTGCGCGAGAAGACCTTCCCCGAGACGGCGCCCGGCGAGAAGCGCGACGACCTCGCGATCGTCCAGCTCAAGCTCCCGTCGACCCGGACGGAGCTCAAGGACGTCAAGCTCCCGGCGGACACTCGCTTCGACTACGAGGCGCTCGAGAACTGGCGCTTCACCTACGAGACCGTGAAGAAGACTCCGTGAGCCCCCGCCTCTTCGGCACCGACGGGATCCGCGGTCCCGCCGGCGCCGGTCCGCTCGCGCCGGACGCCCTCGTCCGGCTCGGTCGCGCCATCGCGGGCGCGCTCGAGGTCGGCGGACCGCTCGCCCCCGGAGCCGCCGCCGCCGACCGCCCGCGCCGCGCCGTCCTCGCGCGGGACACGCGCGAGAGCGGACCGATGATCCGGGACGCGCTCGCCGCCGGGCTCGGCGCGGGCGGCGTCTCGGTCGTGGACCTCGGCGTCCTGCCGACGCCCGGCCTCGCCCTGCTCGCGGCCGATCGCGGCGCCGACGTCGGCATCGTCATTAGCGCCTCGCACAATCCGGCCGCCGACAACGGGGTCAAGCTGCTCCGCCCCGACGGTCGCAAGGTCGACGTGGCGGCCGAGCGCTTCATCGAGAGCCGCCTCGCCGAGCTCGGCGATCGCGACGGGGCGGTGGGCGGCGTCCGCGCCGAGCCGATCGAGCACGACCCGGGCGCGGCTCATCGTTACGTCGACCGGCTGACGGAGCAGTTCCTGGGGAAGCTCGACCTGTCCGGCGTGACGGTCGCCTACGACGGCGCCAACGGGGCCGGCTACGGCGTCGGGCCCGCGATCCTCGAACGCCTCCGGGCGCGGGTCGAGACGATCGGGTGTGACGGGGTTGGGGGAGTCATCAACCAGGATGTCGGCGCGACCGTCCCGAAGGCGGTTCAGGCCCTCGCGGCCGACCGCGGCGCCCGTTGGGGGATCAGCGTCGACGGCGACGCCGACCGCGTGATCCTCGTCGACGAGGAGGGGACGATCCGCGACGGCGACGACATCCTCTGGATCCTGGCCGGCTCCGGCGTCGGCGAGAGCGGCTGCGTCGTCTCGACGGTCATGGCGAACTTCGGCCTCGAGCAAGCGCTGCGCGAGCGCGGCGTCGAGCTGGTGCGGACCGACGTCGGCGACCGCAACGTGAGCGAGGCGATGGACGCCCGCGGCGCCCTCTTCGGCGCCGAGCCCTCGGGTCACGTCATCTGCGCGGAGCACGCGCCGACCGGCGACGGGATCCACACGGCCCTCCGCGTCCTCACGGCCGTCCAGTCGTCGGGGAAGACGATGGCCGAGCTCTGCGCGCCGTTCCGCAAGAGCCCGCACGTCCTCCGCAACGTCCGCGTCGCGAGCAAGCCGCCGCTCGCCGAGGTCGCCAGCGTCGCGGAGGCGATCGCCAACGCCGAGGAGGAGCTGGCCGAACGAGGCGGCGGCCGGATCCTCGTCCGCTACAGCGGCACCGAGCCGAAGGCGCGGGTGCTCGCCGAGGGGCCCGACGAGGAGGCCGTGCGCGACGCGTGCGACCTGATCGTCCGGACGATCGAGCGCGAGCTCGGAGAGAGCTGATGGCCGAGAAGACCAGCGGGACGACGCCACCGACCCCGCCGATCCGCGTCCTCATCGGCAAGCCCGGCCTCTGCGGCCACAACCGCGGCGTCCGCGTGATCGTCCGGGCGCTCCGTGAGGCCGGCATGGAGGTGATCTACACCGGCATCCGCCGCACTCCCGAGGAGATCGCCGCCGCCGCGATCGCCGAGGACGTCGACGCCGTCGGCGTCTCGACGATGAGCGGCGCCCATCTCGCCCTCTTCCCGGTCGTGGCCGAGGAGATGAAGAAGGCCGGCGCCGGCGACGACGTGCTCCTGTTCTGCGGCGGCACGATCCCCGAGGACGACCGCTGGAAGCTCGAGAAGGCCGGCTACAAGGGGATCTTCACCCCGGGGGCGCCGGTGGGGGATGTGGTCGAGTTCGTGCGGACGCATGCTCGGAAGCGGGGGGTGAGCTCCGGAGCGTGACCGTGTGAGGCCAAGGGCTCGTTTCGGATACCGCGCAAGTCCGCGTAATCCGCGTAATCCGCGGTTCGTTCTCTCTCGGCGGCGAACGAACGGGAACCGCGGATTACGCGGATTACGCGGACTTGCGTGGTGCCAGTGTCCGGGTCTACGGTCGTCGCGCGAGGTCCTCTGCAGGAGAGACGGACCCTCGGTTCGAGCGACCCTCGGGCCGCTTGCCAATCCCCCCCACCCGCCCCGATGATCATCGCCTTCTCCCAGACAAACACCCGGAGACCGCGACGATGAGCAGCGCCCCCACCACGCCTGCCCCCACCACCGGCTCGATCGCCGACGAGCGCATCCGCGAGCTCCGCGAGCGGCGTGAGGCCACGCTGCTGGGCGGCGGCGAGAAGCGCATCGAGAAGCAGCACGCCAAGGGCAAGCTGACCGCCCGCGAGCGGGTCGAGCTCCTCCTCGACGAGGGCAGCTTCGAGGAGTGGGACGCCTTCGTCCAGCATCGCTGCCGCGACTTCGACATGGACGAGCAGCAGATCCCGGGCGATGGCGTCATCACCGGCCACGGGCTCATCGATGGCCGAAAGGTGTTCGTCTTCAGCCAGGACTTCACCGTATTCGGCGGGAGCCTCTCCGAAGCCTACGCCCGCAAGATCTGCAAGATCATGGACACCGCCATCAAGGTGGGGGCGCCGGTCATCGGTCTGAACGACAGCGGCGGCGCGCGGATCCAGGAGGGCGTCCTCAGCCTCGGCGGCTACGCCGACATCTTCCTCCGCAACACCCTCGCCTCCGGCGTCGTCCCGCAGATCAGCGCCATCATGGGCCCGTGCGCCGGCGGCGCCGTCTACAGCCCGGCGATCACCGACTTCATCGCGATGGTCGAGGGCACGAGCTACATGTACGTGACCGGGCCGAACGTCGTGAAGACGGTCACCCACGAGGAGGTCACCCACGACGACCTCGGCGGCGCCGAGACCCACACCGGGCGGAGCGGCGTGGCTCACTTCTCGACCGAGGACGACGGGAGCTGCCTCGCCCTGATCCGCGACCTCGTCTCCTTTCTCCCCCTGAACAACGCCGACGACCCGCCGCGGAAGGCGACCGACGATCCGGACGACCGTCAGGAGGCGCGCCTCGACGAGCTCGTCCCGGCCGATCCGCAGAAGCCCTACGACATCACCGACGTGATCTCGCTGATCGTCGATGATGGGAAGTTCCTCCAGGTCCACGAGGGCTACGCCGGCAACATGGTCGTCGGCTTCGCCCGGCTCGGCGGGCGCAGCGTCGGCATCGTCGCGAACCAGCCGGCCGTCCTCGCGGGCACCCTCGACATCGATGCGTCGTTGAAGGGCGCGCGGTTCGTTCGTTTCTGTGACTGCTTCAACATCCCGATCGTCACCTTCGTCGACGTCCCCGGCTTCCTTCCGGGGACCGTCCAGGAGTTCGGCGGGATCATCAAGCACGGCGCCAAGCTCCTCTACGCCTTTTGCGAGGCGACCGTTCCCAAGCTGACGGTCATCACTCGCAAGGCCTACGGGGGCGCCTACGACGTGATGTCGAGCAAGCACATCCGCGGCGACGTGAACCTCGCCTGGCCGAGCGCCGAGATCGCCGTGATGGGGGCGAAGGGAGCGGTCGAGATCATCTTCCGGAACGAGATCGGGAGCGCCGAGGACAAGGCCGCGAAGGAGGAGGAGCTCGTCGCCCTCTACAAGAAGCGGTTCGCGAATCCCTATCAGGCGGCCGAGTTCGGCTTCATCGACGACGTCATCGAGGCCCGGACGACCCGCCCGCGCCTGATCCGCGCCCTCGAGCTGTTCGAGACCAAGCGCGACCGCAACCCTCCGAAGAAGCACGGCAACATTCCGCTCTGACGGCCCCGCGTCGCCGAGCGAGATCGGTCCGTTCCAGGAACAGGAGTCTCGGACGGACGGAGTACCGCGACGCGACGGCAATGGCTCGGCGACGCCCGAATCAATCCGAGTAATCCGGGAAATCCGCGGTTCGGTCTCTCTGGGCGTTGAACCCAGTGGGAACCGCGGATTACGCGGACTACGCGGATTGCGAGTTGCCTGTTACGGGTTCATTGCCGTTGCGCGGCCGTTCCAGGAATAGAAGGCTCGCGGCCGCGACGGCGACGAGTCGTCAGGGGCTTGGCGCAGTCCGGTCCAGTCCGCGGAGTCCGCGCAATCCGCGGTTCGGGCTCTTTCGGCGTCGAACGAGTGGGAACCGCGGATTACGCGGACTACGCGGATTGCGAGTTGCCGACTCCGGGGCGTTGCTTCGCGCGAGATCTGTTTCAGGAACACACCGGGGGGGGCGGGCGACGGGCGCCCCGATGACACGCCTGCCCGTCCGGTTCATACTCTGGGGGCGCCCCGCGCGCCCTCCGTCATGAGCCCTCCGTCATGAGCAGCGAGTCCGAGACGAGCGCCCTCTCCGCGTGCCCCCGGTGCGCCCGGCCCCTGGCCGGGACGCCGCCCGACGGCCTGGGCGCCGCGCTCTGCCCCGCGTGTGGGCTCGAGGTGGGCTCCGCCGCGAGCTCGGGCGCCCTCGCCCCGACCCGGGCGGCCGTCACGCCTGCTCCGCGACCGGGCGGCACCGAGGTCGCGACGCCCGGTGGCCTCGCGCCGACGGTCGCCTCGGACGCCGACGGCCCCGCCCTCGTCCCCGACCGGATCGACCGCTACGAGGTCGAGGCGCTCATCGGCCGCGGCGGGATGGGCGTCGTCTACCGTGCCCGCGACCCGCGCCTCGACCGCACCGTCGCGATCAAGGTGGTGGAGTTCGCCTCGGGGCCCGATGCGCACCGGCGGTTCGAGCGGGAGGCGGCGTCGATCGCCCGGCTGCGGCACCCGTCGATCGTCGCCGTCCACGAGATCGGCACCTACCAGGGGCGGTCGTTCCTGGTGATGGACCACGTCGCGGCGGGCAACCTCGAGCTCCATGTCGCCGGCGGCCGCGTCTCGCCGCGCCGGGCCGCCGAGATCGCGAAGCAGGTCGCCTCGGCGCTCGCGCACGCCCACGAGCACGGGATCGTTCACCGCGACGTGAAGCCGGAGAACATCCTCCTCGACGCCGACGGGCGCGCGTGCCTGGCCGACTTCGGCCTCGCCCGGGAGATCGCCGGCAGCGACCGGATCACCCGGACCGGCCAGGTCATGGGGACGCCGGGCTTCATGGCGCCCGAGCAGCTCGCCGGCTCGTTCGGCCCCGTCGGCCCGGCCGTCGACATCTACGCCCTCGGCGGCGTCCTCCACCGCGTCCTCGCCGGCGAGCCGCCGCACGGCGGCGGCGACGTCGTCGCGTTGATGCGGCGGATCATCGGCGAGGATGTTCCGCCGCTCCGGCAGCGGGTGCCCTCGATCCACCCCGACCTCGAGACGATCGTCGGGCGCTGCCTCGAGCGCCAGCCGTCGCGTCGTTACGCCTCGGCGTCGGACCTCGCGGCCGACCTCGGCCGGTTCCTCGAGGGCGAGGTCATCGCGGCGCGGCCGATCGGGCGAGGCGAGCGCGCGAAGCGCTGGGCCCGGAGGCACCCGATCCCGAGCGCGGTCGCGGTGACGGCCGTCGCGATGCTCCTCGTCGCGGGGGTCTTCGTCGTCGATGCCCGCTCCCGGGTTCGGCGCGACCTCGTCCGCACCGCGCGGACGGAGGCGGCGACCGCGTGGGCCGAGTTCCAGGCCGCGATCGACGAGGATGCCGGGCCGGACCGAGCCCTCGGGCTCGGTCTCGAGGCCGTCCGGCGCGCGGCGACGGTCGAGGCGCTCGTCGGGGACGACGGGGCGCGGGCGGCGTCCCATCGGGCGCTTCTCGCCTACGGCCGGGTCGCGGGCGAGGCGGGTCAGTTCCGTCTGGCGGCGAGCTGCTTCGAGAGCGCCGCGGCGCTCGGCATCGACGTCGCGGAGGCGCGCGCCGCCGGCGAGGAGGTCGAGGCGGCGGAGCGGGCGATCGAGGAGGGGCACCTCGGCGCGATCCGGGCGATCGTCGAGCGGGCGCGCGCGGGCGATCTCCAGCGGCAGGCGGCGTACGGAGACGCGCTCTTCGAGCTCCTCGCGCGGCCGCGTCCGCTCGTGGCGCGGCTGCTCGCCCGGGAGCTCGATCGGGTGAGCGAGGAGCTGCGCGCCGTGGCGCGGGACGTCCTCATCGGGGCGCGCGAGCCGACGCCGGACGAGCGGCGCGGCGGCGAGGTCGCGATCGATGGATTGCCCGGGGCGATCCAGCAGCTCCTCGACCACCCGCCGCACGAGCCGGTCGACGAGTCGACGGCGCGGACGATCCACGCGGCCGTCCGTCGCCTCGAGGCGCGGAGCGGTCGTCCGGGATCGACGGTGCCGAGGATCGCGTCGCGCCAGGAGAGCATCGTCGGCCCCGAGAAGGTCCAGCTCGCCCGGCTCTGCTGCGAGGCGCTCGGCCGGGTCCGGATCGCCGACGAGGCGACCCTCGGCGCGCTCGCCCGTCACCTTCGCGCCGAGTGGGACGAGAACCGGGCGGTTGCGGCCGGGATTGCGCTGTGCCGGATCGGCGGGGCCGAGGCCGAGCGCATCCTCGCCGGGACCCTGCGGCATCGCTTCGAGGGGAACGGTCCGTTCCGTCATCGGGTCGTCCTCGAGCTCCCCCGGCTCGCCCGGGTGGGGGACGATGCCGGAGAGCAGAGCGTCGCCGCGCTCGTCGCGGCCAGCCACGACTGGACCGACAAGCGTCGCTTCGACCTGGCCCTCCGCGACGCGAACGCCGCGATCGGCCGCGACCCCGAGTCCGCCACGGCCTGGAACGCGCGCGGGCGCGCGCACCGGTTCGCGGGGCGCCCCAACGACGCCATCGAGGACTTCGGTCGCGCGATCCGCCTCGCCCCGACGAACACGACCTTCTGGATCAACCGCGGAACGATGCGCTACGACGCCGGCGACCCCGACGGCATGGCGGACCTCCAGCGGGCGGTCGCGCTCGGCTCGCGCGACGCGAAGCTCTACGCGAGCCTCGGCGTGATCCACTCCAGCGAGAAGCGCTGGGCCGACGCGATCGGCGCCTACGACGTCGCCCTCGAGATCGATCCGAGCAACCAGCTCGCCCTCATCAACCGCGGGCTGGCGAAGGCGCGCGCCGGCGACCCGTCGGCGGGGATCGCCGACTGCAGCGCGGCGATCGCGGTCGATCCCGACTACGCGACCAGCTACGCGTTTCGGGCGGCGTGTCACACGCAGGCCGGCGATCACGCGCGCGCGGCGCAGGACTACGGGCGCGCCCTCGAGAAGGACCCGAGCCTCCACGCGGCGCGCGTCGAGCGGGCGGTCTCGCGGTGGGAGCTCGGCGACCTCGAGGGCGCCGAGCTCGACCTCCGGACGGTGCTCGAGCGGGCGCCGGCGAACGCGCCGGGCGTCGACCGCGCCCGGGCGCTCCTGCCGCAGCTGCGCGCTCGGCGGCGGCACGACGCTCCGCGCTGACGCCCGTCAGTCGGCGCGGCGGAGGATCACGACGTTCTGGTGCGTGATGTTCGGCACGAACGCGCTGCCGATCGCGTAGGGGCGGAGCGGGCGCAGGGTCGTCCGGTTCGTCCAGATGCGGACGCCCTTCAGGACGAACCGGCCGCTCCGCTCGAGGGCGTCGGCGACGCGGATGCCGAGCGGGATGAAGCGCCCGTTGCGGTAGCGGTCGCCGATCAGGACGACCAGATACCGCTTCGGCGCGAGCAGCCGGTAGGCCTCCTCACCGCAAGCGGCGATGAGGTCGTAGAACGCGTCGAAGGTCGGCGCCGCGCCGAAGTCGCCGGCGACCTCGGGCTCCATCGAGAAGTTCGTCTCGCGGCTGAAGCCGGTCGCGCCGTGGTCGACCCCGTAGGGCGGGTCGCAGATCACCGCGTGGAAGCTCCCGTCGGGAAGCTCGGCCATCCGGTGCAGGCAGCTCCCGGTCAGCAGCTCGCCCTCGATCGGGCGAAGCTCCCCGGTCGGGAGCGGGAAGGTGGTGCTCGGCTTCCGCCGTCGGGCGGCCTTGGCGGCGCGCTCGGTTCCCGGCGCGGGGACGATCGTCCCCGTCTCGTCGATCCGGAACTCCCGCTGGATGGTCTGGAAGACCTTCTGCCAGCGCGGGTCGACCTCGATCCCGACCGACTGTCGCCCGGCCATCGCGGCGCCGAGCAGCGTGCCGCCGACGCCGGCGAACGGGTCGAGGACGCGCTCGCCGCGCTTGGTGAAGAACTCGATCAGGTCGCGCATCGCCTCGGGCGGCTTCATCGCGCCGTGGGCCTTGCGGAGCGCGTGGGTCGCGTCCTGCGGGTAGGTCGTCTCCCACAGGGTGTTCGTCTGGAAGAGCCATTGCGCGCCGGTCAGGTCGTTGAGGCGGTTGCGCATCGGCCGCTTGGCGGGCGCCTTCCCGGTCTTGGTCGCCGCCCTCGTCGCGGTCTTGGTGGCCGTCTTGCCCGCGGTCCGGGCGGTCGTCTTGGCAGGTCTCTTGGCCGGCTTGGCCGTCTTGCTAGGCACGAGTCATCCCCCCGATGATGTTGTCTCTCAAGGCATTATAGAGACGGCATCCGATGCGGGAAGGGCCAGCATCTCGGGCATCTCGTTTTGGCATCGGGATTTGAGACAATCCCATCCCGCAGATGCCATCGGATGGGCATCGTGGCCGAACGCAGGAAACCCAGGTTCTCTTTACGTTTCTGTCGGCGAACGCGATCATCGGGTCCGGGAGACCCGTCGCCATCATCGCCACCGCCGAGACGACCGCGCCGCTCGCCGCGCGCTTCGGTCCGCCGTCCGCCATCGCCCGCGAGGCGATCGACGCGCTCGGCGCGGCGTGGGCGCGGCGCGCGCGGACCCGGGCGGGGCGGGCGGCCGCGGGTCGCTGGGCCGCGCTCTTCGACGGCGAGCCGAGCGGCGTCGATCGCCATGCGTTTCTCGCCCAGAGCTACCTCGGCCTCGTCCTCGCCTCGGTCGAGTCGGTCCTGCGCGGGGGCCGCGCCGACGAGCTCGACCCGGGGCTCGGGTCGATCGGCCTCGACGTTCCGGCGGCCGGCCTCGGACGGCCGATCCGCGAGCGGATCGCGGCGGCGGCGATCGACGCCGTCGACGAGGCGCGCGCCGCGGGCGACCGGGGCGCCGACCTCGTCGGCGAGCTCTACGCCGCCGTCCTCGCGGCGAGCTTCCGACGGCGGCTCGGCGAGTTCTACACGCCGCGCTGGGTCGTCGACCTCGTCCTCGACGAGGTCGGCTTCCGCGGCGCCGCCGCGCTGACCCGGAGCGTCCTCGATCCGTGCTGCGGCGCGGGGGCGTTCCTCGTCCCCGCGATCGGGCGCGTCCGGCGACGCGCCGAGGCCGCGCGGCTCACCCGAGCCGAGACGCTCGCGCGCGTCGTCGCGCACGTCCGGGGCGGGGACGTGCATCCCCTCGCGGCGCTCGCGGCGCGGGTGAGCTACCGGCTCGCGATCGCCGACCTCGTCGGGGCGCGCGAGGCCCCGCCCGTCGTCCCGATCGAGGCGGCGTGCGCCCTCGAGCCGGGCGAGGGCGGCGACGAGGTCGACCTGGTCGTGGGCAACCCGCCGTGGGTCCGCTTCGGCGAGCTGCCGGGTCGGTCACGCGACCGGGCGGCGGCGGCGGCCCGACGGCTCGGGATCGTCCCGCGCGGACGCTGGGGCGGCACGGAGCTGGACGTCTCGGGCGTGATCGCCCTCGCCGCGACCGAGCGGCATCTTCGCGATGGCGGCACCCTCTCGTTCGTCGTGACGGCCACTCATCTACGGGCTCCGGCGTCGGCCGGGCTGCGCCGGCTTCGGCTGCCCGACGGCACGCCCCTGCGCCTGCGACGCGTGCACGAGCTCACGGCCGCGCGTCCGTTCCCGGAGGTGTCCGCCGACGTCGCGGTCGTGACGTGGGAGCGCGGCCGCGAGACGCGCTGGCCGATCGCCTGGGAGCGCTGGGAGGCGGCGCGCGATGGGCGACGGCGGCGGAGTCGGCGCTGCGCCCATCCCCTCCCGCCCGATGACCGCCTCTGCGTCCTGCCGCCGGACCGCGGCGAGCTCGTCGCGGCGCTGGCCGGCCCCTCGCCCGCGTGGCGAGGCCGGAAGGGGATCACGACCGACTGTAACGGCGTCTACTTCCCCCGCCTCCTCGGTCCCGGCGAGACGTCGGGGCTGACCTCGGTCGAGACCCGCCCGGATGCGGGGCGGCGTCCGGTGCCGTCGTTTCGGGCGAGCGTCGAGACCGAGCTTCTCTTTCCGCTCCTGAAGGGCGCCGCCGACGTCTCGGCCTTCGCGACCGCCCCGCGCGACGACGTCGTCGCCCTCGTGCCGAACCGGACGATCCACCGGATCCCCGACGAGGAGACGTTCGCCGCCGACCATCCGCGCGCGTTCGACTATCTCCGCCGGGCCGACGCCGCGCGCGACGGGCGCGGTCGCCCGCTCCTCCAGGCCCGCTCGACCTTCCGGACGCGCCTCGCCCCGACCGGCGCCCCGTTCTACGCGGTCGCCAACGTCGGTCCCTACGCGTTCGCGGCGTGGAAGGTCGTCTGGGCCGAGATCGCGGCCGGCCTCGCCGCCGCCGTGATCGGGCCGCGCCCGCTGCCCGGCAGCGTCGCCGGCCGCCGGCGGCGACCGGTCGTGTGCGACCACAAGCTCTACTTCATCGCTCTGCCCGGGGGGCCCGACGACGAGCAGGCGGCGCACTTTCTCTGCGCCCTCCTGAACGCCGAGCCGGTCCGGACGTTCGTCGACGGGTTCGCGGCGAGGCTCCAGCGCGGCGCGCTCACCGAGCAGCTCCGGCTGCCCGCGTTCCGTCCGCGAGCTCGCCGGCATCGTCGGCTCGCCGAGCTCGGGCGCCGGGCCCACGACCGGGGCGGAGCCGACGCTCGGACGGCCGCCGCGATCGACGACGCGACCTGGGCCCTGCTTCGTGAAGGCGAGCCGAGCGAGCTGCTATACTCGCCCGGCTCGAGGGGTCAAGCGGCGGCGCGGAGGGGAACGCGGGGATGAGTGACGGGGCGACGGAGACGAGCGCGGCGACCTCGGAGCTCGAGGTCGTCGAACGAGAGATCGCGTCCGGCGACGGCACCAAGCTGTGGTGGCGCGCCTGGCGGCTGCCCGACGGCGCCGAGGCGAAGGCGCGGTTGCTCATCGTCCACGGCCGCGGCGAGCACGGCGGCCGCTACGAGCACGTCGCCCGGGCTCTCGCCGCCCGCGGGATCGCGTCCATGGCGGTCGACTACCGCGGCTTCGGCAAGGCCGGCGGGACGCGCGGCGGCGTGCGCGCGTTCTCGGAGTACCTCGGCGACATCGACGCCGCCATCACCGCGAGCCAGGACGAGCCGCACGCCGAGCAGCCCCTCTTCGCGTTCGGCCACAGCCTCGGCGGCGCCATCCTCGTTCGCTGGGGCCAGGAGCGCGGAGGCGCGCCGGGCGGCGCGCCGGCCGGGCCGGTCGCCGGGGTCGCTCTCTCGAGCCCGTTCCTCGCGATGCCCGAGCCGCCCGGCGCCGTGAAGACGGGCCTCCTCAAGCTGGGGGCCAGCCTCTCGCCCGACAAGGAGAAGCGCTCCGGCGGAACGCGCCTCACCCGCGACGAGGCGTTCCACGAGAGCGGCCAGAACGACCCGCTCGGCGTCCCGTTCTACACCCTCGCCTGGGCGCGCGAGATGCTCGCGGCGCAGAAGACGATCTTCGACAAGGCGAGCGCGTTCCGACTCCCCCTGCTGATCCAGCAGGGCGGCGCCGACCCGGTCGCCGCCCCCGACGGGGCGCGGCGCTTCCACGTGGTCGCCGGAAGCGAGGACAAGACCCTCGAGGTCTACGAGGGTCTCCTCCACGAGGTCGTGAACGAGCTCCCCGCGGATCGCGAGAAGGTCATCCGCGAGCTCGGCGACTGGATCCTGGCCCGGCGGTGACCTGAGTCACGCGACGGCAGCGACTCGGAAGTCGGCAATGCGCGATCCGCGTAATCCGCGTAATCCGCGGTTCCCACTCGATCGGTGCCGAGAGAGACCGAACCGCGGATTACGCGGATTACGCGGATCGGGCTAGGGAGTCACCAAGCCGTTGCTTTGAAGTTACCCGAGATCCCTGATCTTGGAGCGCGAGCGACGGGCGCTGATCAGTCCTGATCGACGTCCAGGTGGACGATGCCCGCGCGCGCGTCCATCGTCACGCGCTGGCCGTCGTTGAGCCGGCGCGTCACGTCCTTGATCCCGACGATCGCCGGGATGCCCATCTCGCGGGCGACGATCGCCGAGTGGCTGAGCAGGCTTCCGCGCTCGATGAGCAGCCCGCTCGCCGACGGGAAGAGCGGCACCCAGCCCGGGTCGGTCCGCTCGGCGACGAGGATCTGGCCGTTGAGGCTCATCTCGTCCTCGGGGCTGCTGATCACGCGCACTCGCTCGGTGACGACGCCGGGGCAGGCGCTCGTGCCGGTCATCCGGGTCGGATCGTCCACCTCGAGGGCGGCGCCCGCGTCGAGCGCGCCGAAGTCGTTCGCCGCCTGGTAGACGAAGCCGCGGGTGGTGAAGCGATCGGCCGGCGCCTCCTCGCGGTGGTAGCCCTGGAACCGGGTCTTCCGGGCGAGCGAGATCCCGCGGAGATCATCGCTGCTGAGCGTGCCGTCGGTCGCGCCGAAGAGCTCGGGCACCTCGAGGTAGAAGACGTCGCCCGGCTGCTCGAGCATGCCCTTGGCGTGGAGGCGGTGGCCGAACGCGCGGAAGATCCGACGGGCCACGCCGAAGATCTTCGTCCGGGCGAAGCGCATGTTCTCGCGGTTCTTCACGCTCGCGCGGGTGCGCCGCACGACGTAGTCGAAGATCCGCTTCCGGAGCGGACGGCCGCGGAGCGCCCGCTTCACCCGTTTCTCGGCGGCCGCGCGGACCTCCTTCTCGCGGCGCTCCATCTGGCCGAGGTCGATCCCGCCGCCGTCGAGGTAGTTCCGCACCATCGCGTAGACGAAGCTCGGGTCGTCGCGCAGGTTCTTGCTCTCGAGCTTGAGCTCCATCATGCAGCGGTCGCCGTAGCGGTCGAGGTAGTCCTGCACCTCGGCCCACATGGCAGGGAACTCCTCGCGGCGCTCGTCGAGGATGGCGTGGATCTCGCTCGGCGGGCACTCCCGGAAGATCGCCGCGAGGGCCGGATCGCGCCGGGCGAGCGCGGCGAGGCCGAAGATCCGCTTCGTCGGCTCGGTGCTCTCGATTCCGCCCTCGCCGCACAGCAGGTCGTTCTGGAGGCTGCCGGCCTCGTCGCCGATCCACTTGACGCAGAGCTTGCGCAGCACGCCGAAGAAGATCATCGCCGAGAAGTCGTTGACGATCGGCGCCTTCCACTGGCGCAGGAGCTGGTTCTCGAGGTCCATGTAGAGGTCGAGGAGGCCGTCCTCGTCGAGGGCGTCGAGGTCGGTGTGGCGGTGCCCGTCGTAGACCGTCTCGAAGTGGTCCATGAACCACGCGACGTCCTTGTCGAGGCGACGGAACGCCTGGACGAGGCCGACGCCGACCCACGCGGTGCTCAGGAAGCCGCCGAGCCGGGCGAGGCGGCCCTTCTTCCTCGGGGTCTCGTGGGCGCGCTCGGTCGTGATGAGGGTGGCGCTCTCGCGCACGCCCATCATCTGCTCCATGAACTCGCGGTTGTACTCGAAGCCCGGCAGGTAGCTGACGAGCTTGTACCAGTTGTTGAGGTTGTAGTAGATCCGCCCGCGGATCAGGCCGAGCATGTTCCGGAGCGTCCGGTCGTCGAGGTCGATCACCCCGTACGGCACGCCGAGCAGCTCGAGGAACTGGCGGTAGACCTGGTGGTAGGCGTTGCGGGCGAAGCTGAACGTGAGCGGCGTCGTGATGCCCGAGTAGCTCTCGATGATGTTCGAGTTGTCCCAGAGCCGCAGCTTGCCGCGCGGCTCGTCGTCGCCCTCGACCGCGGCGGCGCGGCGGGAGGCGGCCGGCGTCGCGATCGCCGTCACGGGCCGGGACTGGAGGAGGTGGACCTCGCCGTCGCGGACGGTCCACTCGACGTCCTGGGGAACGCCGTCGTAGTGGACCTCGATCGTCCGCCCGAGCTCCGCGAGGCGGCGGGCGAGGGAGTCATCGACGGCCGGCGCGGCGCGATGCGCGGACGGGACGTCCTCCTCGGTCGTGCCCGACCCGGCGGCCCGGTCGAAGACGACGCGGCGGGCCTTCTCGACGGTGTCGCGGCTGCGGACGGCGCCGCTGCCCTTCGCGGCGATCACCGAGTCGGCGTCGAGAACGCCCGAGACGAGGCCCTCGCCGAGGCCGAGGACCGCGCTGACGATCACCTCGTCGTCGGCGCCGGTGGTGGGGTTCACCGTGAAGAGGACGCCGCTCGTCTCGCCCTCGACCATCTCCTGGATCACGACGGCCGCCTCGACAGTGGTCGGGTCGAGGCCGCGGAGGAGCCGGTAGCCGACGGCCCGCTCGCTGAACGCGCTCGCCCAGCAGCGCCTCACGGCGTCCAGGACGCCGTCGGCGTCGCGGACGAAGAGGAAGCTGTCCATCTGACCGGCGAACGACGCGCCGGCGGCGTCCTCGCCGACCATCGACGACCGGACGGCCACGAACGGCGCGTCGGCGGTCGAGGCGAAGGTCTCCTCGTAGGCGGCGCGGATCGCCGCGGCGACCGCGTCGGGGATCGCGGCATCGGTGATCGCGGCGCGGGCAGCGGCGCTGCCGTCCCGGACGCTCGCCCGGTCCTTCGGATCGGCGCCGGTGAGGGCGGCGACGATCGCGGGTCGGAGGTCGGCCGCCTCGGCGAAGCGCTCGAACGCCTCGGTCGTGACGGCGAACCAGGTCGGCACGCGGAACCCGGCGGACGTGAGGCTGGCGAGGTTCGCCGCCTTCCCGCCGACGCGCGCGGAGGCGAGCTCTTCGGCCGCGTCGCCCGGGCGAACGACGATCGGACGGGCCGGCGCGGGCGCCGCCTCCTCGGCCGCGGCCCTGTCGGCGGCGGCCTTGTCGGCAGCGGCCTTGTCGGCGGCGGCCTTGTCGGCGTCGGCCTTGTCGGCGGCGGCCTCGTCGGCGGCGGCCTCGTCGGCAGCGGCCTTGTCGGCGGCGGCCTTGTCGGCGGCGGCCTTGTCGGCCGCGGCCCTGTCGGCAGCGGCCCTGTCGGCGGCGGCCTTCTCGGCCGCGGCCCTGTCGGCGGCGGCCCTGTCGGCGGCGGCCTTGTCGGCAGCGGCCTTGTCGGCGGCGGCAGTGTCGGCGGCGGCCTTGTCGGCGGCGGCCTTGTCGGCAGCGGCCTTGTCGGCGGCAGCCTTGTCGGCAGCGGCCTGGTCGGCGGCGGCCTTGTCGGCGGCGGCCTTGTCGGCAGCAGCCTTGTCGGCGGCGGCCTTCTGCTTCTGCGCCTCGGCGGCGCCTTCGGCTTGCTCCCGTCGCCGGAGGACGAAGTCGGGCACCGCCATCCCGGTGGGGCCGGTCGCCGTGCTCTTCGCCTCGGGGGCCTCGACGGGCTTGGCACGCTCCGAGGTTCGCTTTCGCAGGGTCGGGCGCTTGCGTGGCTGGACGCCGAAGCTCTGGGAGCCGTCGTCGGGCTTGGCTCGCTTCGCCCGCATCAAGGGGATACGCGCCTTCACCCGTTCCGACGCCTTCCGCTTCTTCTCCTCCTCCTTGCGGCGGGTCGCCCGGCGGGCGGCGTCGATGCCGACGAGGTCGACCTTGGACATGCGCGCCGTCGTCTTGCGGCGGCTCGCCGTGTCGTCCTTCTTCTCGGCGGCCGGGGCGGCGGAGGCGGGGGCGACGCGACGCTTCTTCAGGAGCAGCTTGCGTCCGCTCTTGCGCGCCGGCGAGGCCTTCTTGGCCGGCGAGGGCTTCGCCGCGGCGACCCGGGCGCTCTTCTTGCCCTTCGTGGGCTTCGCCTTCGCAGGCTTGGCCTTTGCCTTGTCGGCGCGCGCGGCCTCGGTGGGCTTCGCCGGCTTGGCGACGCGTCCGCTGACTCGCTTCCGGAGCTTCTTCCGTCGCCCCGATGTGCTCGACGGCTTCGATCGCTCGCCGTCTTCCCGCTTGGCCACGCCGTATCCCCCGGTTTCCGCGCGTTCCGAGGGATCTTAACCAGGCCTCTGCCCGCGCCTCAACCGTCCCGGGCCGCCCTCTTGCGCTCGCGCTCGAGGATCGTGAGGGCGGCGCTCGCCGCGACCGCGGCGGCGTCCTCCTCCTGGCCCCCGAGCCAGCGCCAGAGGGTCGGGAGATCGTCGGGACCGCCGATCGCGCCGATCACCTCGATCACCTGCGGCGGGTTCAGAAAGTTCGACCCCGAGGCCGCCCGTTCGAGCGCCCCGTCGAGCCAGGACGCCCGGACGAGATCGGCGCGGTCGCGGGTCACGAGCAGCTCCACCGCCTCGTCCTGCGCGAACTCGGCGTCGAGGTCCGTCGGCTCCTCCTCGATCAGCTCGACGAGGATCTCGAGACCGCGTGGATCGTCGCGCGCCAGCAAGGCCGCGCCGAGCGCGCGACGGGACCGAGCGCTGGCGAGCGGGTCGGCGCGCCCCGGCTCGCTCGAGACGAGCGGCCGCGCGCCGAGGGCGACCAGCTCGGCCTGGTGGAAGGGATCGTCGTGGCCGTCGAGCGCCGCGACCACCTCGTCGTGCAGCTCTGGCCAGCGGCGGGCGACCCTTCCGAGCGCCGGGGCGATCTCCTCCGGCTGGCCCGCGCGCTTCCCGACCTCGATCGCCGCCCGGCCATCCTCGATGCTCTCGCCGAGCTCGGCGAGCGCCGCCGTCGCGGCCTGGGTGATGTGGGGCCAGGCGACATCCTCCGCGGCGACGCGCCGCGCCCACGCGAGCGCCGCCGGGTCGCGCGCGCGGACGAGCTGGCGGATGGCGTTGGCGAGCATCTGCGAGCGATGGAGCGGCTCCCCGAGGGCGTCGTGGAGCCAGCGAAGGCCGTCGGCGTCGCCGGCGATCGCGAGGGCGCCCCATCGGTACGCCGCGTCGTCGGGCCGGTCGCGTGAGGTCGCGTAGGCGCGCGCGGCCGCGATGAGCTCCGGCTCGACCGATGAGGCAGCCGCCTCCTGGATCCAGGTCGCGGCGATGTCCGGCTCGTCGTTCGTCAGCGTCGCCGCGACGATGCCGACCGACAGCTCGCGCAGGAGCGTCGGCTCGTCCGCTCCCCTCCATCGAGCCGCGGCGACGTAGTGGCGCGCCGCCTCGAAGGGTCGATCCTCCGCGAGCGCGACCCGAGCTCGACTCGTGTGGATCGCGGTCGGAACCGCGCGGGCGGCGAGCCCGGCGAAGACGAGCGTCAGCGTGGCGGCGAGCGCCCAGGGCCATCGCCGACGGCGGCCGGCGGGCGGCTCCGGGCTCACCCCTCGACCGGCGGGGTCGCGATCGGGGCGGTGTCGCTCGCGGGGTCGACGTCGGGGAAGGCGCTCGAGATCCGTGGGCGGATCAGCACGAGCATCGTCGGGAGGACCATCAGATCGGCCAGGAGGGCGGCGATGATCGTGCAGCCGGTCAGGACGCCGAAGAAGACGATCGACTTGATCCCGGCGAGGACGAAGATCAGGAAGCCCGCGAACAGGGTGATCGACGTCCCGACGAGGGCGTGGCCGGTCGTCAGGATCGCGGTCCGGGCGGCCCGTCGGTGGTCGCCGCCGTTCTCGGCCAGCTCCTTCCGGAACCGGAACAGGAAGTGGACCGTGTCGTCGACCGCGATGCCGAGCATCACCGCGGCGATCACGACGGTGGCGACATCGAGGCGGATCCCCGCGAAGCCCATCGCGCCGAGAATGACGGCGACCGGCAGGCAGTTCGGGACGATCGAGATCAACGCGAGCCGGAGCGACCGGAGGACGACACCGATCAGGACGAAGACGACGCCGAACGCGATCCCGAACGACAGGAGCTGCGTCCCGACGACGTAGTCGATCAGCCGCACATAGAGCGGGAGGTAGCCGCTCGGCGTGACGACCGTCCCGTCCGGGAAGCCGGCCGCGTCCACGGCCTCCTTCGCCTGGCGGAGGACCTCGGCCCAGCCCTGGGCGGAGAGGTTCTTCACCTTCGCGGTCACGCGCGCGGTCGTGTAGTGGGGGAAGTCGACGAGCTTCTGCGGGTCATCCGCGCGATCGGGGTCGTACCAGAGCAGCTCCTGGGCGACGACGTCGGGATCGGTCGGGATCCGGTACTCGCTCTCCGCTCCGTCGTGGAACGCCTGGTTGAGGCGCTTGGTGACGCTGGTGACCGCGACGGTCTTGCTGACGTTCGGGATCTTCGCGAGCCCCACCTCGAACCGGTCGATCGCGGCGAGGAGCTCGGGATCCTTGGCGCCGTCGGTCGTGCCCGTCTCGATCAGGAACTCCATCGGCGTGTAGTTGCCGAACGTCCCCTCGATCTTGGTGTGGTCGCGGTGGACGGGGTCGGTCGGGAAGAGGAACTGGATGCTGTAGGTGTCGACCTCGAGGCGCGCGATCCCGACGCCGGCGGTGACCGCGGCGATGACCGAGAAGACGATCACCCAGTCGGGGAAGTAGTAGACGACGTCGGCGACCCACCCGAGAATCCCCGGCTCCGGGTCGGGCACGCCGCGCAGGCGGGTTCGCCGGCCGGGGGCGGGCGGAGGCCGGAAGCCGGCCGGAGGCCGGACGTCGAACACGTCGAGGACGACGGCGACGACGACCATGCTGACCACGAACGCGAGGGCGACGCCGATCGCGGCGAAGATCCCGAGGTCGCGGATGACGGCCATCTTGCTCCAGCTCAGGCTGGCGAAGCCGGCCGCCGTCGTGAGCGTGGTGAAGAGGCAGGGGGCGAGCGAGTAGCCGACGCTGCGGGCGACCGCTCCGCGCTTGTCGACGCCGCCGCGCTCGAGCGGGAGACGCTCCTGGTAGTAGTGGGTGACGATGTGCATCACGTCGGCGACGCCGTAGACCATCAGCAGCGTCGGGATGATCATCGTGACCATGTTCATCTGCCGGCCGAACGCGCCGTACAGACCGAGGAGCGCGCCGAGCGAGACCGCGATCACGATGCCGGCCGTCACGACCGGGATGAGGCGCCGCAGGGTGAGGCCGAGGACGACGAAGATGATCAGGGACGAGAAGCTGAGGAAGATCGTCGCGTCGCGGGTGGAGATCTCGTTCAGCCGCTGATACATCACCCCCATGCCGCCGACCGAGACCTCCTTCCCGGCCGAGTAGAAGACCTCGTCGAGGACGCGCTGGATCCGGAACAGCACGATCGGGCGGTCGCGATCGATGTTGCCGGTCGCCTGCGGCTGGATGATCAGGAGCGTCGTCTTCTCATCCTTGGTGATGATGTGATCACCGTAGATGGGGTCGCTCATGATCCGGTCGCGGACGATGTCGACCTCGGCCTGCGTCGCCGGCGGACGGCGGAACGACTTCTCGAGGACGAGCTCCGAGTCGCCGTGCTCGTCGACGCCCCAGCCGATGTGGAGGACCGTCGAGATGCTCGTCACGCCCTTGACCCAGTCGCTCTCGCGCTCCTTGAGGCGGCGGCTGGCGTCGTGGATCAGGCGGAGGTTCTCGACCGTGAAGATCCCGCCCTCGTCGTGGAGGCAGACCGCGACGATCTCGTCGTTGCCGAATCGGCCCTGGAAGTCGTGGTAGGACCGGAGGGCGGGGTCGTCCTCGAGGAACCACACCTCGAGGGCGTTGTTCGGCTCGAGGGCGTCGCCGGTGAGCGGGATCGCCGCGCCCGCGGCGATCAGGACGATGCCGAGGACGACCCAGCGGTTGCGGACGATGATCGAGATCAGCGTTTCCACGGGACAGGAGTTTACACCTTTCGACCCGCCCTCGGAAACCGCCTGGCGCGGTGCGTGATGTCGGCGACCGGGAGGCCCCGTCCGACGCGCCTCGCGGCGGGTGCAACCGAACGGTTCGGGTCCCGACGAGACGTCTCCGGGGGCAACGGTTCGACGCAGTCGTGCGGGGATCGGGACTTACGTCGGGGCTCGTTTCGGCACCGCGGTTGCTTCCGAAGAGCGGAGTCCCGAACCCCCGTGGAACGGTCTCGGACCGAGGAGAGAAGGCGTGAACGGAATGACGATGACGAAGCGGCGCGTGCTGATCGCCGCATGGTCGGCGGCGCTGGCGGTCGCGGTGATCGTGCCGTGGGTCGCGACGAGCGCCCGCGCCGACGAGGACGCGGCCGAGCCGCCGCCGTTCATCACGCTCGGGCAGCTCGCCCGCGAGCTCTCCGACACGCCCGGTGCGTTCGAGGCGGTCCTCGAGCAGCTCGGGGGCGGCGTCACCGCCGTCGGCGCGCTCACCGATGAACAGAAGGCGGCCCTCCTCGCCGCGGCCCGCTCGGGCGACTTCGACACCCTCGATCGCGAGCCCCGGGCCGGTCTCGACACGCTCAACCTCGCGATCCGCGGCCTCGCCGAGCGGCGCGGCCCGCCCGCCCCGACACCTCCGCCGCCCGCGATCGTTCGGACCCGGAGCGAGGCGCTCGGGATCCCGTCCGGCGGCGAGACGCTCACTGGCGAGCCGTTCCTCGCGCCGATGGACTTCGGCCTCGCCCACGGCGATCGGCTCGATCCGGCCCAGGCCGCGACCTTCAGCGATGCCAAGCGGCTCGCCGACGTGCTCGACCGCCTGTCGCTGAATCGGCCCGACGCGCCCTCTTTCGCCGTCGAGCTCGGCGGCGCGAAGCACACCACCCCCGAGGGGCTCATCGGCGCCCTCGCGGCGAGCGGCCACACCGTCGTCGTCGAGGACCAGCGCGCCCTCGCCAACTTCGGCGACATCGAGAGCGGCGGACGCGCCGTCGCGACGCCGCTCTGGGTCAACTCGGGGCGGACGCTCGAGGACGGAACCCAGGCGTCGGTCCCCGTGCCCCACGCCCACCTCGCGATCAAGGTCACCGGGCCGGTCGTGAACGCGGAGGTGAACCTCTTCAACGGGCTCGACGTGGCCGGCAACGGCGGCGGCGGGATGTCGTTCCGCGCCAGCGCGACGCAGAACCAGCCCTGGGTCGGCGGCGCCGTGCCGAACGTCTACGAGGGCTACAAGGCGATCGAGGCGACGCGCCTCATGGGCCTGATCCGGCGCGGCGTGAGCGACAAGATCAAGGACTTCCGGCTCGCCCTCGACGGCTACTACGAGCTCGGCGTCTGCACCCTCGTCCCTGCGGTCATCGAGATGGCGCTCAACGACGAGGTCTCGATCTGGCCGCTGACTCACGACCCCCGGTTCTTCCAGAGCGACAGCGAGCTCGACCAGATCGTGCGGCGACTGCCGGTCGACGGGCGCGGCGGCGAGGAGCCCTCGCTCGAGCGTCTCCGCGGGTCGATCCCGTGGGAGAACGTCGACGACATCCCGCTGCCCGAGCTCCGCGCGACGGCCGCCCAGATCGAGGCCGAGCTCGCGGCGCAGCGAGCGGCCGAGGTCGAGGCGGGCGCCGGTGACGCGGCCGGCGACGCGGCCGGAGCCGGCGGTGAGCAGGCGACGGACGCCGGTGAGCCTCGCGCTCCGGTCGACGGCTTCGGCGGGATCCTCGACAAGGAGGTCGAGAAGGGATGCAAGAAGGGGGACGCCGGGCACGACGACGATTGATCGTCGCGACTCGACCGACCGACTTCTACGAACGAAGATGAACGACCGGGCCGCCTCGACGAGGCGGCCCGGCCTTGGTTCCAGGAACACGCCCGATGATCGGCTTCGCCGATCGATGCCTCACGCAGAGACCGCAGAGGCTGAACCGGAAACGCAGAGAACGCAGAGAGTCCCTTTCGACGGGACTACGTGGCGCGTTCCGTGACTCTGCGCATCGACTCGGCGCCGACCGGAACAGTCCGCGCAATCCGCGCGATACCCGTTTTAGTTAAGTCGGCGTAGAAGACGAGTGGAACCGCGGATCGCGCGGATTGCGCGGATTGAGCTGCCGGCCCCCGAGTTCGACCCGACGCGCGTGTTGCAGGAACGACTCCTGGCCGCGGTTCGGGGACGGTCCGCATGTCCCACGGTGCCCCAGCCCTCTCCGGGGCTGATCTCCTCGCGTCGTGCCCAAGTCGCGCCCCGGTAGGCCGTTGCTGTCTGGCTGCGGCGTGGGCACACCCTTCGCTCTTCGGCGAGTCGGGGACTGAGGAGGCCGAGGACGATGGCAACTCGCACGACGACAACGGGCATCTTTTTGGGGGCGGTGGCCGTCGCCCTCGGCGGGGCGGACCTTGCGCCGGTCGCTTGGGCGGCGGACGGTGATCGGCGCGTGATCGCCGGAACGACGAGCGATGGTCGCCACTTCGCCGGGCCGGTCGAGCAGCGCGGCGAGCGCTTCTTCGCCGATCTGGTCATCCTCGGCGCGGGGGAGATGGTGCTCGAGGCGCCCGCGCGGTCCGGACCGATGCCGGCGGCGTTCGAGGTCCGCGTGCGCCGGGGCGCGGAGGGAGCTCGCACCGCGCTCGATCGTCTGCTCGACGACGGGGAAGGCGACTCGAACGCCCCGCGCTACGAGCTCGTGCCGGTCTACGAGGCGACGCCCGGGCCCGCGCGACCCGACCCGGGCGCGGGCGAGCCCGACGATGACGAGGAGGCGCCCGCGCCTTCGGAGCCGCCCACCGTCGGGTTCGAGCTCGCGGTGACGCATGCGGACGGGTCGCCGCTCGAGCTGCGGACCGCCGTCCTCGTCGGCGAGAAGGTCGAGCTCGCCGTGCGTGTCACCTACGCGGGCAGCCCGGTGGCCGACGCCCAGATCCTCTGGGAGGTGCCGGGGCGGACGATCAAGAGCTACTCGCTCGACGTGAGCCCCGACGAGACGATCTGGGAGGGGCGCCGGGGCACCCCCGCGGGGGAGGACATGCACGCCGGGCAGGTCGTCCTCCATCGTCAGTCGCTCCGCGAGGAGGATCGGCGGCGGCGCGCGATCACCTTCTACTGGACCGACGAAGCGCCGGGGCGCGCGGTGACGGTGACCGTGTGGCGGGGGCGCGAGCGGGCGCGCGCGAGCGCGACGTTCGACGTGGCGCGGAGCGCGACGCCGGCGCGCGATGTCTACACCGCGCCGGAGAAGCTCTCGGCCAACTGGGAGGTGCTGTCGCATCACGCGAGCTGGCACCGGGAGTTCCGCGGCGAGGAACGGTTCGTCCTCTTCCACCGCGAGTTTCTGCGGGCCTACAACGCCTGGCGCGAGCTCTTCGGCTATCTGCCGGTCGAGGCGGTGACGAGCCCGGACGAGCCCGGTGGTGGACTCGAGCCGCCGAGCTACCTCACCGAGGAGGGCGGGAGGTCTCGTCTGACGATGGACGACGGCGTCGAGGTGGTGCGGCTGGCCGATTTCGCCTCCCTCCGCCAGCTCGGCACCGCCATCGAGAGCCCCTGGCACAACAGCGGCCACGGGGTCGAGGCGCGCCGGATGATCGGCGGCGAACGGCCGAACAGCGACATGGCCTCGGTCCTGCGGGCGCCGACCTGCGAGGTGTTCTACCAGTGGCACACGAGGGTCGACGCGGTCGCCCGGGAGTGGGAGTATCTGAAGTCCCGCGACTAGCTATCGGAGTAGCTCCGCGACCCTCTCCACGATGATCTCGTCCGAGCCCGCCGCGGCGATGAGGGCGCCGTCCGCGCTCCACGCCACCGTCCGGAAGTCGCCGCTTCCGCGGATCTGGGCGAGTGGTCGGCGCGTCGCCGCGTCGAACACCTCTGCGGTCGCGCCGTTGCCCGCGAGCGCGACGAAGCGCCCGTCGGCGCTCCAGGCGGCCGACCACGCCGTGCTCTTCTCGATCGGCGAGAACCGGTCACCGAAGCGACGGAGCTCGGGCCACGAGAAGATCTGGTTGGTGAATCCACCGAGGAGGAGTCGGCGCCCGTCGCGGCTCCAGGCGATCGCGTTGGGGATCCCCTCGTCGTCGTGGGTGCGGAGGGCTCGCCCGTCGCGGGCGTCCCAGAACCGGGCCGTTCCGTCGTCCGAAGCGCTCCCGATCATCGTTCCATCGGGATGCCAGGCGACGCTGTAGGCGGTGTCGCCGTGCCCGCGCAGCTCGAGCTCGGCGCGGCCGTCGCGGAGCGACCAGACGCGGATCACCCCGCCGACGCCGGTCGCGGCGAGGCGCGTTCCGTCCGGGCTGAACGCGACCGAGTAGACCTGGCTGCCGTGGTCGAAGCGGTAGGCGACCTCGCCGTCGTGCGCGCGCCGGACGACCACGGTCTCGTCCTTGCTCCCCGAGGCGATGAGGCGTCCCTTCGGGTCCCAGGCGACCGCGTCGACGAGATCCTCGTGGCTTCGCCACGACGCGACGACCTCGCCGGTCGCGAGCGACCAGACGACGAGGTTGCGGCGCGATTCGTCGGTCCCGCACAGCAGGCGCGAGGTCGGATCGAAGGCGACGGCCCGGCGGCCGCCGTCGATCACCAGCCGCGGTCCCTTGAACGGCGAGCGGGGCGTCGGAGGGTCCTTCGGGTCGATCCGGCGATCGTCGGGCGGCGACGGGTCGCGGCTCGCGTCGGCGAGGACGTCGGTCTCGGGCGGGGGGATCGCCTCGCTCCAGGCGGTCGCGAGCCGCTCGAGCGCCTCGGGCGGAACGCCGCGGCGCGCCGCCCGGGCGAGGGCGGTCGCGACGGCCCGGCGATGGTCGGCGAGGCTCGGATCGCCGAGGAGGAGCCAGGCGGTCGCGGCTCGGCGCGCCCCCGCCTCTCGGTCCTCGTCCCGGCCCTGGAGCTTCACGAGCTGTCCGGGGCCGAGCCCGTCGAGGACCGAGGCGACCGTGACGTCCATCTCGGCGCCGGACGCCGATCGGAGGAGCAGTCCCTCGGCGGTCGCCTCCTTGACCTTGAAGACGAGCGCACCGCGCCGGACCTCGATCCCGATCAGGTGCTCGCCGGCGCGCCCGAGGACGGCGTCGAGATCGTCGGCGATCGCGCTCCAGCGGGCGCTGGCGGCGGCGAGAGGACCGCCGGGCGGGGCGCCTTCGGGGAGGACCGCTCGGGCGGCGGCGACGTCTCGCGCGCGGAGGGCGGCGAGGATCCGCGCGCCGAGGACCGTCGCCTCGCACGCCTCGTCGATGGGGTCGATGGGGTCGGCGGCTCCCGGCGGCGTCTCGTTCGTGGTCGCGGGTGCCTCGGGCTCGACGGGCGCCGACGTCGCTCGCGCCGGGTCCGGCTCGGGTTCGACCGCGGGCTCGGTCTCGACCGCGGGCGCGGGCTCCACCTCGATCTCGGGTCCCACCTCGGGCTCGACCGCGGGCTGGGGCTCCGCCTCGACCTCGGGTCCGAGCGTCGGCCGCGGCTCGGCGACGGCGACGGCGACCGTGTCGTCGGGCCGGGCCTCCCCGGGCGCGCCTCTCCGCCCGATCACGAAGAGGCCGCCGACCGCGATCACCGCGAGGAGCGGCAGGGCGACGACCGCGACCGAGACCGCCGGCCCCTGGTTGGAGACCCGCACGCTGTCGCCGCGCACTCTCCCGGAGGTCCTCCGTCCGCTCGGACGCGTCGTCCGTCCGGAGCGCCGAGGGCGGCGCCGACCCGAGCTCGCGCCGCTCACGGTCGCCATCGCCGTCGGCGCGGTCGGGGTCGAGGGCGCGGGCCCTCCGTCGAGCCGACCGAGCACATCTGCCATGGTCGCCGGGCGCGTCGCCGGATCGCGCGCGATCATCGCGCCGATGAGCTGCGCCGTCGCCCGGTCGAGCCCCGGAACGCGCGCCTCGATCGGCGGCGGGTCGTGGGTGAGAACGGCAGCGGCGAGGTCGACGATCGCGCCCCGCCCGTGCGGCGGCTCGCCGGCGAGCATCTCGTAGAAGACCGCGCCGAGGGCGTAGACGTCGCTCCGGGCGTCGATGCCGACTCCGCGGAGCTGCTCGGGCGCCATGTAGGCGGCCGTCCCGATCGCCGTGCCGGTCCGGGTGAGGCTCGGGACCGCTCCGTCGCTCGCGGCGGGGCGGAGCAGGTCGAAGTCGGTCAGCTTGACGCCGCCGTCCGCCGGGCACAGGACGTTGCTCGGCTTCACATCGCGGTGAAGGAGCCCCTGATCGTGGAGATGCCCGAGCGCGCCGGCGAGGTCTCGGACGACGGCGCGCGCCTCGTCGAGCCCGAGGGGGCCGCCCTCGGCGAGGCGAGCGGCCAGCGACGGGCCCTCGACGAGCTCCATCGCGAGGAACGGCTGGTCGCCCTCGACCCAGCCGTCGAGGACGCGGACGATTCCGGGGTGGGTGATCCGCGCGGCGAGGCGGCAGCTCCGGACGAAGCGCTCGCGCGCGGCGCCGGCGACCGTCGCCTGGGTCGAGATCAGGATCTTGAGGGCGGCGCGCGTCCCGTCGCGCTCGGCCCGATAGACGCGGCCGAACCCGCCGCAGCCGAGCAGATCGGAGATCCTCCAGCCGCGGAGGACCGTTCCGATGAACGGATCCGCGTCCTCGTGGCTGACGGCGCGGCGGAGGTCGCCGAGTCCGTCCGCGCGGGGAGGATCGCCGCCGGGGTCGCCGGTCACCGGCGCCTCGTCTTGCCGCGGCGTTCGTCCGCGACGACCGTTCCGGGGACGCGCAGGACCTTGAGGGTGCTGTCCCAGAAGACGGCGGCGAGCCAGCGTCCGTCCGGGCTCCAGCGGATGAACGATCCGCCGTCGGTCGCGGGTCCCTGGGTCTTGAGGAGCGCGCCGTCGTGGGCGGCGTTGACCACGATCGAGGTCTCGCTGTTCCGCGCGGTCGCGATCATCCGCCCGTCCGGGCTGAACCGGAGCCCGTTGGTCCCGCCGCCGCCGCCCTTCACCTCGAGGAGGCGCTCGCCGGTGGCGGCGTCCCACACGCTCGACACGTAGCCGCCCGCCGCGATCCGGGTTCCGTCGGGGCTCCAGTCGAGCCCCCCGTAGCAGCCCTCGGCATCGATCGCCCGGACGGGCGCCCCGTCCTTCGCCGAGTAGATCCGGACGCGCGCCTCGGCGGAGAACGTCGCGACCCGCTCGCCATCGGGCGAGAAGACGACGTTGCGGACCCTCTTCTCGTGCCCCTCGAGGCGGGCGATCGGGCGGCGCTTCCGGAGGGAGTAGAGGAGGGCGGTCCCGTCGTCGGACGCGGTCGCGAGGACGTCGCCCATCGCGTTCCAGGCGATCTCGTTGATCCTGGCCGTGTGCTGCCGGAACCGGAGGACCGGACGCCGCACCTCCCGGACGTCCCAGATCGTCACCTCGCCCTCGTCGGAGCCCGTCGCGAGGAGCTTCATGCGCGGGTCGAGGGCGACGGCCGGCGTCGGGCCCGCGTGCTGGAACGTCGCGATCGTCTCGAAGTCGATCAGCGAGATCAGGCGGACGTTGCCCTGCGAGCGAGTCGTCCCGACGACGAGCGCCCGCCCGTTGCTCGCGAAGTCGACCGAGCCGCCGCAGAGGTCGAGCTCGAACGCGAGCTCGGTCGGGACGTCGGCCGCGGTCGGGGCGGGGCCCGCGGCGCCGGACGGTGGCGTCGGCTCGGGCGTCGCGCCGGGCGTCGGCGCGGGCGTGGGCGCGGGTCCCGGGTCGGCCACGGCGGCGACCGGCGCGGGGTCGGGCGGCTTCGGCGGCGTCGGCGTCCCGTCGTCGGGCGTCGCGGCGGGCGCCTCGGCGAGGCGCCGCTCGAGGGTAGCGCGCGCCCGGGCGAGCGGTCCGTCGGGGAGCGCCTCGCCGGCGGTGTCGAGGAGGCGACGGGCCGCGGCGGCGTCGCCCCGGACGAGCGCGGTCTCGACGCCGTCGGTGAGGATGGTGACGGTGCGCTCCTCGCGCGCGCGGACCTGATCGACCAGGCCCGCGAGCGCGGTCTGGGCCTCGCGCGTGACCGCATCGTCGCCGTGGACGGCGACCTCGTCCTCGAGCGCGCGCTGCGCGGCCGCGATGCTCGCCGGGTCGGCGTGCGTCGGGAGCGCGTCGCGCCACACGACGAGCGCGTCGCGGGCGGCGTGATCGGAGGCATCCTCGGGAGCCGGAGCGGCGCCGGGCTCCGGGACCACGGCGAGCGTGGGCTTGCCCTCCGGGAGCTCGGGCTCCACCTCGGGTCGGGCGCGCGGGGCGGGGTCGGCGATCGGCGGGGTCGGGCTCGTCCCCGAGGCCGCGCCGTCAGCGCCGCGCGTCCCGTCTTCGACCGCGGCGACGATCGGAGCTTCCGTCGCCCCGCGACGCCCGAGGAGGAAGCCCGCGACGATGACGACCGCCGCCGCGCCGACGGCGCCGATCGCGAGCCCGCCGCTCGATCGTCGCGAGACGGTCGTCCGGGCGGAGGCCCCGCCGCGGCGCTTCGCCCGCGGCATCGACCCCGACGACGCGCGTCGGGCGCGGAGCCGGCCGGAGCTCCGTCGCTCGGTCGAGGACGCCGGGGGCGTCGCCGGTGCGACGGCGGTCCGGCCGTCGAGCGCCGAGAGCACCGCGTCCATGCTCGCGGGGCGGTCCTCGCGCGCCGAGGCGATCATCGCCGCGACGAGGGCGGCGTCGGCCGGCGGCACCTCGGGGCGGATGCTCTCGACCGGCTCGGCCCGCTCCTTCAGCACCTTCGCGGCGAGCTCGACGGCGGGTCCCATCCCGAAGGGCGGGGCGCCGGTGAGCAGCTCGTAGTAGAGGGCGCCCAGGCTGTAGACGTCGCAGCGTACGTCGATGCTCGCGCCGCGCAGCAGCTCGGGCGCCATGTAGGCGGCCGTCCCGACGGCGGTGCCGGTCTTCGTCAGGCTGGCGACGTCCTCGTGCTCCTCGACCGTCCGGAGGAGGTCGAAGTCGGTGAGGGCGAGGTGGCCGTCGCGGGCGACGAGGACGTTGCTCGGCTTGACGTCGCGGTGGACGATGCCGCGTCCGTGGAGGTACCCCAGAGCGGAGGCGAGCGTCCGCACGATCGCGCGGGCGGCGTCGGGCGCCTGGACGCCGCCCTCGCGGAGCACGTCCGAGAGCGGCTGGCCGTCGACGAACGCCATCACGACGTAGGGCTGACCGTCGAGCATCCCGCCGTCGAGCAGCTTGACGATGTGGGGATGGTCGAGGCGCGCCGCGACCCGGCAGCTCCGGTCGAACCGCTCGCGCGCCGTGCCGACGCCCCGGTCGAGGAGCACCTTGATCGCCGCCGGCGTCCCGAGCTGGGTGTGCACGCCGAGGTAGACCTTGCCCATCCCGCCGCGCCCGAGCGCGCGCTCGATGCGCCACGAGCTCAGGGTCCGCCCGATCATGGGATCGGGGTTCCCGTGGACGGCGCTCTGGAGATCGTGGATCGACACCGGCCGGACGTCCGCCTGGCGAGGGACAATGAGATGGTCTCATTGAGGGTAGCCCCGCCGCCGAGGGCTCGCCAACCGAGGTCGAGTCAGGCGTCGGGGGCGTCGGTCCGGGCGGCCAGCTCGGCGAACTCGGTCGCGAAGGCCTCCACGAGCGTGCCGGGGTCGGGGATCAGCGTCGCATCGGCGGTGACGCCGAGCCGGACCTGCCCCGCGTAGCTGAGGATGCTCACGCCGAGGCCGATCGCGCCGGCCGTCGGCACCCAGAACATCATCGTCGCGATCTTCTCGCCGGCGAAGTAGAGCGCCTGGCGCGGGCCCGGCACGTTCGTCATCACGGCGGAGCCGCGGCTGCTGAAGATGTCGAGGATCTGGTCCTCGATGCCCTGGGTCGCGCTGCCCATCGCCTCGATGATCGCGTAGGCGATGATCGCCTCGGGGCTCTTCTTGATCTCGTCCATCCGGTGCTTGAGCTCGACGACTCGCTCCGCCGGGTCGGCGATCTCGACCGGCAGGTCGAGGAACACGAGCCCGAACTGATTGCCGAGCTCCGGCGCGCGGTCCCGCGGTCGCAGGTCGACGGGGCAGATCGCGCGGAGGCCGGCCGGGCTCGCCTCGCCCCGCCCGGCGAGGTAGCGCCGGAGCGCCCCGGTCATGACCGAGAGGAGGCAGTCGTTGATCGTTCCGTCGAGCGCCCGACCGACCTCCTTCACCCGCGTCACCGGGAGCGGCTCGCTCCAGGCGACGCGCTTGACGACGCCGACCTTGCCGCGGATCGGCGAGGCGGGCTCCGGGGTCATCAGGGTGAGCTTTCCGATCGCCGTCGCTCCGGCGCTCGCTCCGGCGAGGCCGGCCTTCGCGAGGTCGAGCGCGTGGCCGGGGTCGAGGATCGACTCCCAGCCCTCGTGGAGCATCCCCTGCGCGGCCGCGAGGACGTTGCGGAGCGGGCCGCCCTTGCTCTTCCCGCCGCCGTCGCCGCGCTCGGTCGGGGCGGCGGCCGTCGGCACCGGCGTCCCCGCGGCGTCGGCGTCGGTGAGGCCGAGCATGACGTTCACGAGCGAGGCGCCGTCGCCGATCACGTGGTGGATCCGGCTCACGACGGCGCATCCCTCGCCGCGATAGCCCTCGATCAGGTGGATCTGCCAGGGCGGCCGGCTGAAGTCGATCCGGGTCGAGAAGATCTCGCCGACCATCGCCCGGAGGGCCGCGTCGTCGCCCGGAGCGGGCAGCGCCGCCCGGTGGAGATGCGCCTCGATGTCGAAGCTGCGCACCTCCTCCCAGTGCGGCCGGCCGAGCGGGAGCTGCGGCTCGACGACCCGCATCCGGAAGCGCTCGTGCGCGTCGACGAGCCGGCGCTGGATGACGTCGCGGAAGCGATCCCAGGCGATCGGCCCGTCGAAGACGAGCAGCCCGGTGATGCACATCGGGTTGTCCGGACGCTCCATCCGGTACCAGGCGGTGTCGGCGCTCGTGAGGGTCTGCTTCTTGCGCGGGCGTTCGCTCACGACCCGTCTCCTCGCTTCTGGCCTGGCTTGGCGGCGGGGCTCTTCTTCGAGGGTTGGCGCCGACGCCCGCTCCCCGCGCCCTTCTTCGCCGGCTTGCGACGGGCGGCCTTGTCGGCGCCGGTCGTGCGGTGGACCGGCTTGAGGCGGCGGCTCACCTCCTCGAGCGAGGTCACGCCGTCGGCGACCCGCGCGAGCGCCTGCGCGACGAGCGGCGTGAAGGCGGGGTCGCGCTCGGCGATCCGGCCGAGCTCGTCGGTGCCGACGCCGCGGGCGATCCCGCCCCGCAGGTGGTCGCCGATCTCGAGGAGCTCGAAGATCCCGGTGAGGCCGTGGTAGCCGGTGTCCTGGCACGCCTCACAGCCGCGTCCGTGGAAGAACGGATGGCCGGGGCGCTCGACGTAGTAGGCCGCGATGAGCTCGGGCGACGGAATCGTCTGCTCCTTGCACGCCTCGCAGATGCGGGCGAGGAGCCGCTGGCCGAGGACGGCCACGACGACGTCCGAGAGCGCGTCGTCGGAGACGCCGAGCCCGCGCAGGCGCGCGACGCTTCCGACCGCGTCCCGGGTGTGGACGCTGCTCAGGACGAGGTGCCCGGTGGTCGCCGCCTGCACGACCGTCTCCGCCGTCTCCCGGTCGCGCACCTCGCCGACGAGGATCACGTCGGGGTTCTGCCGCATGAACGCCCGGATGAAGTCCGAGAAGCCCATGTCGGGGCTGACGTTCTTCTGGGTGATGTGGGGGAAGTCGTACTCGATCGGGTCCTCGACCGTGACGATCTTGCCGCCTCGCTCCCGGAGATGGGCGAGGGTCGCGTAGAGGGTGTTGGTCTTGCCCGCGACCGTCGGACCGGCGACCAGGATGAGCCCGTTCGGGTAGCCGACGAGCCGCCGGAAGCGGGCGAGGAGCGCCTCCTCCATCCCGAGCTCGTCGAGCGCGAGGTGGAACCGGTCGGGGTCGACGACGCGGACGACGGTGTCCTCGCCGAGCTCGCCGGGGACGATCGCGACCCGGAAGTCGACGCGTCGGCGGCCGCCGTCTCCGTCCTCGTAGATCGCGGAGAAGTGGCCGTCCTGGGTGTGGCGGTGCTCGATCGGGTCGAGCCCGGCCAGGATCTTGAGGCGCGAGACCACCCGGACGATGTTCTCCGGAGTGATCGGCGTGCCGAGCGTGCGGAGCGATCCGTCGATCCGGAGGCGGACGTCGACGCCCTCGTGGTAGAGCTCGAGGTGGAGGTCGGTCGCGCCGCGGTCGACGGCGACGCTGAGGACGTCGTTCAGCACCCGGCTGACGGCGAGCTCGGGCGAGAAGTCGATCGTTCGGCCGGCGCTCAGGTGGACGCTGATGCCGCGGCTCGTCGGGGGGAGCCCGTGGATGATCGCGAGCGAGCGCCTCACCTCCCAGTCCGAGAGCTGGATCGGCTCGATCGCGCGGTCGAGGCGACGCCGGAGGTCGTCCTTGAGCTCGTCGTCGCGGACGTGGACCATCCCGACGGCGACCGCCTCGTCGCGGTCGGCCGGCAGCTTGCCGAGGACGACGACGAGCTTCTCGAGGCAGAGCTCGATCGGCAGGAGCTCGGCGACGGAGGGGTCGGGGGTGAGCTGACGGAGGTCGCCGCCGCGGCGTCCCGCGGCCTCGCGCAAACGGCTCGGCTGACGCATCGACGGTGCTCCCTCGGGGATGGGTCGGTGTGAGCGCGCCAGCGTATCGGGAGCGTCGTGAGGCGGTCAAGCGGGCGTGAGCACCACACACCGAGCGTCGACGTTGCACACCTGCACGCCGCGTCCGAGCTCGGCCAGCGGCTCGGGCCAGTGGCAGTGGCCGCACACCACGAGCAGCCCGGGCGGGGCGAGGTCGGCGAGCACGTCGCGGACGAACGGGCTGCCGCGGCGGCCGCGCTCGCCGACCTCGGGGCCCTCGTGGAGGACGAGGACATCGGGCGCGGGGGAGAGGGCCGCGACGATCGCGGCGGCGAACGCGTCGGGGCGGCGGCGGTGGAGGCGCTTCGGGTCGCCGATGATCCCCGAGACCCCGGCGAGGCGCAGGCCGTCGCGGACGACGGCGTCGCCGTCGAGGAGGTCGCCCGGACCCGACCGACGGAAGCGATCGGTGGCCGCGCGGGCCTCGGGGCCGCGCGGGACGCGGCCGCCCGCGAACGCGTCGTGGTTGCCGGCGACGCCGGCGACCCAGCGGAACGCGCCGGCGAACGCGCGCCACACCTCGCGGACGTCGCCCGTCCCGCCGCGACGGCGGAGGTCGGGGACGGTGTAGAGGTCGCCGGCGAGGAGGGCGCCGGTCTTCATCGGGTCGGGGACGATGCCCGCCTCGGCGGCGCCGAAGAGGGCGTCGGCGACCGCGCAGCCGAGCAGACGAGGCTCGTGTCCCGTCCGACCGAAGCGGGCGGACGCGCGTCCGGGGTCTTCGAGGCCCTGGAGGTCGGAGGCGACGACGAGCGCCTCGAGGTCGCCCGGGAGGGCGTCGACGCGGCCGGCGAGGACGGGCAGCTCCACGCGCTCGACGACGCCGCGGCCGGCGGCGTTCAGATAGGGGATGCCGAGGATCGGCGTCGGATCGATGTGGAGGATTCGCATGGCTCGGTACCGGAGACGCCGGCGAGCCCGCGATGCCGTCAGCGGATCAGAGGTTCATGCAGCACTTCTTGTACTTGTTGCCGCTTCCGCACGGGCAGGGATCGTTCCGGCCGAGCTTGGTGCCGGGCCGTCGGTCGGGCGTTCCCTTCCCCGCCGAGCGCTCGAGGTAGCGCGGCCCGAGCGCCCGGACGAACGTGCCGAGCGCGCGACCGCCCGACAGCCGCCCTTCGGTCTCGAGCCAGCCGAGGAGGTCGCCGCACAGGGCCGGCACGCCGCTCCGGGCATCGTCGGGGACGGCGAGGCGGGCGACGTGCTCGAGGAGGGCCGGGCCGATGTCCTCCTCCTCGACGTCGCCCGGCTCGACGTCGCGTCGCCGGCAGGCCGCCTCGAGGAAGGCGACGAGGACGCCGCCGGCCGCCTCGCGCAGCTCGCCGCGGTCGGTCAGCGCGTCGCCGCCGCAGAAGTCGGCGACCCAGCTCTCGATCCGGTCTCGGCGCGCGTCGGTCACGGCGGTTCCCCCTCCGCGTCTCCGCGGTCGTGGGCCAGGATGCCGCGACCGGGTCGCGACGTCGAGCGCGCCGAGTTGACCTGTCCGACGCGATCGGGTTCTCTGCTGGATCGGGAGACGGAGCGGTGAACGCGAGCATCATCCTGCGACGGGCATCGAGCCTCGGCGAGACCGGCGGCTCCATCACCGGGAGCGTCGCATCCGGCGCGGCGGACCGCCTCGCCGTCGTCGCGATCACCCTGATGTTCGGCAACGCCATCGCGCTCGTCCTCGACCTCGCCCTCGCCAAGATCGCCGAGCCCGACAGCTTCGTCCTCCGCGTCTGCACCCACTCGAGCACGCTCGTGGTGGCCGGCGCGATGGTCGCGCTCGTCCGCAGCGGCCGCATCCCGGCGCGCCGGCTGCTCCAGCTCGGCTTCGGGTTCGAGGTGCTGGTCGGGCTCGGGCTGATCCTGCCGCTCTTCTTCGCCGACCTGCCCCCGCCCGAGACGATCGCGCGGGCGCCCTGGATCGTCGTCTGGATCAGCATCTTTCCGCTCGTCGTGCCCGCCCACCCCGCGCGCCACCTCGTCGCCGCCCTCGTCACGGCGTCGACCCTGCCGGCCGCCTACGCCGTCTCGCGCGGGATGGGCTGGCCGCCCTTCCCGGAAGGCAGGCACCTCCTCTTCACGTTCGCGCCGGTCTACGTCGCCGCGTTCCTCTCCGCGGTTCCCGCCTGGCTCTGCTACCGGATGGCGCGGGACATGTCCGACGCGCAGCGGGAGATCCGGCGCCTCGGCAGCTACGCCCTGATCGAGCGGCTCGGGGCGGGCGGGATGGGCGAGGTGTGGCGGGCGGAGCACGCGATGCTGAAGCGCCCGGCCGCGGTGAAGCTCATCACGACGGCGAAGCTCCGGGGCGAGGAGGAGCGCGCGGCGGCGATCGCGCGCTTCGAGCGAGAGGCGCTCGCGACCAGCAACCTCGAGAGCCCGCACACCATCCGTCTCTTCGACTTCGGGACGACCGGCGACGGCAGCCTCTACTACGCGATGGAGCTGCTCCGCGGCGTCGACCTCGAGCAGCTCGTCGAGCGTCACGGCGTCGTCTCGCCGGCGCGCGCGGTCGCGCTGCTCCTCCAGGCGGCCGAGAGCCTCGAGGAGGCCCACGAGGTCGGCCTCGTCCACCGCGACATCAAGCCGGCGAACATCGTCGCGGCGCGCCTCGGCCGGACCTACGACTTCGTGAAGGTGCTCGACTTCGGCCTCGTCGCCACCCTCGCCGCCGACGAGCGCCGCGAGGACCGGTCGCGCCTGACGCAGGAGGGCTACGTCGTCGGCACCGTCACCTACATGGCGCCCGAGACGTGCGAGGGCGACCGGGCCGCCGACGCGCGGGTCGACGTCTACGCGCTGGGCTGCGTCGCCTACTGGCTCCTCGCGGGGAGGGTGGTGTTCGATCACCCGTCGTCGATGAAGGTGCTCTACATGCACGTCAACGAGACGCCGGTGCCGCTCTCGGAGGCGGCGCCGCAGGAGGTACCCGCCGAGCTCGAGCGGCTCGTGATGGAGTGCCTCGCCAAGGACCCCGACGACCGCCCGGCCAACGGCGGGGAGCTCGCCCGCAAGCTCCGGGCGCTCGACCTCGCCGGGCGGTGGACCGCGGACGAAGCCGAGACGTGGTGGCGGATGCACCTGCCCGAGCATCACCCGAGCGCCGCGTCGGTCGCGGGGGCCGAGACCGCGATCGAGCCGGCTCTGCCGCCGGGCGCCCCGGCCCCGCCCGTGGATGTCGCGGCACCGACGACGCTCGAGCCGGCGCCCATCGACCCCAAGGCGCGGACGAGCGAGCTGCCGCCACCGTGAGGGGGCAGGCGGCCGGATCGACTCGTCGGGCGCGACGGACTCGATGACCCGGAGTCACACCCCCTCCCCCACGATTTGACGTAACTCCCTTCGCGGTAGCTGGCAAGACGCGTGGCACGGCGTTCGTTAGAGAGAGCGCTGGACGCAGCCACGAAAGGGAGTCGCGCCATGACCACCACGATCGAGACCACCAGCCCCAGGACCCTCACCGCCGCCCAGAAGCACGAGGTCGGCCTCGCCCTCGCCGGCCGCGTCCTCGGGACGGCGAGTCTCGGGCGCGACGGCGTCCTCGCCGCGATGGCGGGGCGGCTGCGCCGGGAGAGCGACGAGCTTCGCGACGCGATCGACGCGGCGCGGGCGGCCCGGACCGCGCGGGACGTCCTCTCCGCCGAGGTGATCCGACGCGACCGCGAGCGACGCGACGCGGTCCGGGCGCTCCGGCATCTGCTCGACGCGTTCTCGATCCAGACGGCGTCGGCCGAGGCCGGGTGGCGGCAGTCGGCCCGCGCCCTCGCCCGCGCGGTGGTGGCGGCGGACCCGTCGTCGTCTTCGCCGTCGGGGGCCGACGTGGGCGGCTCGATCGAGCGGCTGCTCGAGCGGGCGAGCGCGCCCGGTGTGCAGGGTTGGATCGACGACGTCCCGAGCGCGCGGTGGTTTCTCGAGCACGTCGCCGCGTGCAACGACCGGCTCGAGCCGCTCGCCCGCCGCCTCCGCCGCGCCCGCCGCGACGCGGCCGCCGCCGCGAGCGACGCGGCCGCGTTCGAGGCGCGCTGGGATCGCACCCTCCGCGCGTTCATCGGCTCGCTCTGCGCGTGGATCGACGGGAACGGCTGGCCCGAGACGATCATCGCCGCGGTCCTCGCGCCGCTCCTCGAGGCGAGCGCATCGGGCGCTCCGCCCGGCTCGATGCTCCCGGTGCGCTCGCGGCCGGTCGTCACCGAGTCGGTCACCCCGCTGCTCGGCCTCGCCCTCGACCCGACCCTCCCCGAGACGGCCGTGTTCGAGACGCCCGTCGAGGAGCTCACCGCGGTCGACATCGACCGCTGGCGGGCGCCGGCGACCGCGACCGCGTCGGAGGCGGCGTGAGCCTCGTCGAGTCGCGGGGTCAGTCGTTCGCGAGCGCGCCCGAGCGACCGACGGCGTCGGCCATCACTCGCGCCATCTCGTCGGCGCCGGCTTCCGAGAAGTGGCAGTGGTCGACGAAGAGCTCGGTCCGGCCGGTCAGCTCCTCGGCCGGCGTCGCCAGGGTCGCGTCCTCGGCGGCCGCGACCTCGCGCACGATCGCGTTGTAGCGCTCGGTCGCCCGCCAGAGCCCCTCGTAGCTGAGCATCCAGCCGACGCTGCTCTTGAGGACGCGGCGCTCGAGGTCGGGGTCGGGTCTCCCCTCGGCGAACGGTCCGGCGAAGCTCGACAGGATGATCGGGACGCCGGCCCGGCGGCACGCGTCGGTCATCGCCTCGAGGTTGCGGCGGAACATCCGTAGCCCGCGCTCGCTCTCCTCGCCGATGTCGTCGCGCAGGTTCCTCCGGACCCGATCGGGCACCGGCGCTCGCATCGCCTTCTCGGCTTGCCACGTCCGGATCGTCATGACGAGCATGCTCTCCTCGAGCACCTCGTCGAGGCCGCGGTGTCGCTTCCAGACGCGGTGGAGCTCGGACGGGTCGGCCCGCGCCCCGATCCGTGACGCCCAGCGGATGTCGTTCGTCGCGTGGTAGACGATCACGAGGTCGGGGTCGTACTCGAGGATGCGGAACTGGAGGTTCGACAGGGTGTGGAGGGTCGTGTAGCCCTGCACGCCGCCGTTCACGACCTCGATCGTCCGGTCGGGGTGGAGCTCGCGCAGCTTTGCCTCGAGCTTCCGCGGCCAGGTGTGGGCGTCGCTCGCCGCGAACGGACCGAACGTCGTCGACCCGCCGAGGCAGAAGACGCGGAGCGTGCCCTCGGGCTTCTTCACCTTGAAGTCCGGCCCCCGGAAGCCGAGCTCGTTGATCTCGATGTCGATCCGCGACTCGCCGCCGTCGAGGCCCGGCCCGTGCGCCTCGACGCCTGGCTCGAGGGAGTAGCCCCGGAAGATGTGGGGCTCGTAGAGGCGCTTGCTCGCCGAGAGAAAGTTCGCGTCGGCCCCGCGGAGAGCTCGCTGGTAGACCTGGGCGAGGCCCTCGAGGGCGAGGAGGAAGAGGACCGTCATCACGATCATTCCGGTGATGCGAGCCCGCAGGCTCAGGCGCGGGCGCTCCTCGGACGCGGGCCCGTCGGCGGTCGCGGCGGCGCCGTCCGGGCTCGCGTCCGGTGCGGCGCTCGGCGGCGTGGCCTCGTTCGGGGCGGGGTCGGTCGGGGTCGGGGACGCTTCGTCGGCCATCTCGGTCTCGCTCTCGGGGACGGCCGACGATCCTATCAGCCGCCCCGGAGACGTGCGAGGCCAGGAGGTTGGAGCGGCTCGCCGCGGCGCGCCACGCTCCGGATCGGTGGTGGACACCCGCCTCGACGCGCCTAGAATGGCGCCCTCTCATGCCGATCGTGACCAGCCTCATCATCCCGTGCTACGACGAAGCCGAGGGCGTCCCGCAGCTCTGCCAGCGGCTCGGCAACCTCATCGACCGGCTCGGGCCGGAGCGCGACGAGGTCGAGGTGCTCTTCGTCGACGACGGCTCGGGCGACGGCACGGCGGATGTCATCCGGCGCGAGGCGGGCGCGCTGCCCTACCGGATCGTGACGCATCCGCGGAACCTCGGGCTAGGCGCGGCGCTCAAGACGGGCTTCCGCGAGAGCCGCGGCCGCGAGCTCGTGACCCTCGACTCCGACTGCACCTACGCGCCGGAGCGTTGCCTCGAGCTGCTCGCCACGCTCCGCGCCGGCGCCGACGTCGTGACCGGCAGCCCGTATCATCCGCGCGGCGAGGTCGTCGGCGTGCCCGAGTGGCGGCTGGTTCTCAGCAAGGGGCTGAGCCGGATGTACTGGATGATCCTCCCGGTCCGGCTCCACACGTACACGAGCTGCTTCCGCGCCTACCGGCGCGATGTCGCCCTCGCCCTCGAGGCGCGCGACGACGGCTTCCTCGCCGTCGCGCAGCTCCTCGTCTCGGCGATCCTGATCGGCGCCCGCATCGTCGAGCAGCCCGAGCGATTGAGTGTGCGTCAGTTCGGGCGGAGCAAGCTCAAGGTGATTCGCGTGATCCTGGGCCACCTGAGATACATCGGGCGGCTCGTCCTGCTGCGGGCCGGGAGCGCTCGCGACGTCCGGCCCGGTACGACGGTGCTCGGACGCTCTTAGAACCAGCTGCAAGCAACGAGCGAGTCCCGAAGGAAGGGAGCGAACAGCCTGTCATGAACAGCAAGACCACCATCGCGCTGCCGTCGGATGCCGACGCCACCGGTCGCGATCTCGGCGACGAGGAGCTCGCCCTCCTGCGCGAGGCGATCGAGTCGGGGACGCTGACCAGCACCAAGGGCACGCTGGTCTCGCGCCTCGAGGCCGAGTTCGGCGCGCGCCACGGCGGCGCCCGCGCGGTCGCGTGCACGAGCGGCACGGCGGCGGTGCACCTCGCGGTCGCCGCGATCGACCCCGAGCCGGGCGACGAGCTCGTCACGACGCCGGTCACCGACATGGGCGCCCTGACCCCGATCCTCTATCAGGGCGCGATCCCGGTCTTCTGCGACGTCGACCCGTCGAGCTACAACGTGACGGCCGAGACGATCGAGCCGCGCCTGACCGATCGCACCAAGGCCGTGATCGTCACCCATCTCTTCGGCTCGCCGTGCGAGATGGGCCCGATCATGGAGCTCTGCGACGCGCGCGGGATCCCGGTGATCGAGGACTGCGCCCAGGCGTTCGACGCGACCTACCGGGGCCAGCTCATCGGCACGTTCGGCAAGGTCGGCTGTTTCAGCTTCCAGCAGGGCAAGCACATGACCGCCGGCGAGGGCGGCGCGGTGATCTCGAGCGATCCCGACCTCGCCCGCCGGATGTTCCTCTACGTCAACAAGGCGTGGGGCTACGGCGACGCGAAGCCCGACCACTACTTCCTCGCCCTGAACTACCGCATGAACGAGGTGACCGGCGCCGTCTGCCTCGCGCAGCTCCGGAAGCTGGGCGGAGTCGTGCAGCGGCGCCGCAAGGCCGCCGCGCGCTTCCTCGCGGCGACGGCTGACATCCCTGGCGTGACCCCGCAGGGCTTGCCCGAAGGCGCGATCCACTCCTTCTGGAAGCTGTGCGTGAACATCGACGAGGACGCGGCCGGGCGCGGCCTGACCGAGATCGCCAAGAGCCTCCACGGGGCGGGCATCCGCGCGGCGCCGCGCTACATCGGGAAGCCGGCGTTCGAGTGTCAGGTCCTGCGCGACCAGGTGACGTTCGGAAAGAGCCGCTGGCCCTACACCGACCCGAGCCGCGAGGGGCGGACCGTCGACCACGACCGGGCGAACTTCCCCGGCGTCGTGAAGGGTCTGAGCCAGGTCCTGGTGATCCCCTGGAACGAGCAGTACACCGACGAGCACGTCGATTACATCGCGAGCCACCTCCGGGCGGCCGTGAGCGGGAGTGAGTCGTGAGCATCGAGTTCAGCTCTGGCGACCGGCTGAAGCTGGTCCTGGCCGGGTGTGGTCGGATCAGTCAGGTCCACCTCACCTGCATCGCGCGCGAGAGTCGCGCCGAGCTCGCCGGCGTCGTCGACGTCAACGCGGCGGCGGCGCTCGGGGCGAGCGAGGCCTGGGGCGCGCCGTCCTTCGCGACGCTCGACGAGGCGCTCGAGAAGGCGAAGCCCGACGCGGTGATCATCTGCACGCCGCCGAACACCCACCGCGAGCTCGCCGAGAAGGCGTTCGCCGCCGGGGCGCACGTGCTGTGCGAGAAGCCGCTCGCCCTCTCCGAGGAGGACGCGGCGAGCATGATGAGCGCCGCCGAGGGCGCGCGGCGTGTGCTCATGATGGCGTCGAAGTTCCGCTACGTGAGCGACATCGTCAAGGCGAAGGGGATCATCCAGAGCGGGATCCTCGGCGAGGTGATCTTCTTCGAGAACGCGTTCTGCAGCCGGGTCGACATGCGCAACCGATGGAACTCGGTCGCCGAGATCTCGGGCGGCGGGGTGCTGTCGGACAACGGCTGCCACAGCGCCGACATCGTCCGGTTCCTCATGGGCCCGGTGAAGAAGGCGCAGGCCGAGTTCGGCAAGCCGTGGCAGAAGCTCGACGTCGAGGACACCGCGTTTCTGCATCTGCGGTGCGAGAACGACGCGATCGCCTCGATCCAGCTCTCCTGGTCGATCCACCGCGAGAGCCCCTACTACGTCCACGTCTTCGGCACCGAGGGGATGCTCGAGATCGGCTGGAAGGGCAGCCGCTACCGGCAGAGCGAGAAGCTCGACTGGATCCCGTTCGGCGACGGCTACGACAAGTTCCAGGCGGTCGGCGCCCAGCTCCGCAACTTCATCGCGACGACCATGGGTGAGGACAAGCCGGTGATCACGACCGACGACGCCGTCCACTCGGTCCGGCTCATCCGTCGGGCGTACGACTCGGCCGCGTCGGGCACGTGGGAGACGCTCTCGTGAGCGACGAGAGGTTCCCGGGGAGCCGCGTCCACGCCTCGGCCCTCATCGAGGAGGACGTGACCCTCGGCGAGGGGACCGCCGTCTGGGACGCGGTCCACATCCGCCGCGGCGCGACGGTCGGGCGGAGCACGATCATCGGCGAGAAGACCTATCTCGCCTACGACGTGACGATCGGGAGCTTCTGCAAGGTCAACGCGAACGTCTACGTATGCGCCGGGGTCACCATCGAGGATGACGTGATGGTGGCCGCGCACACCGTCTTCACCAACGACGTCTTCCCCCGCGCGTTCGACCGGACGCCGGGCGCGCTCGCGACGAGCGCGCCGACCGAGGAGACGCTCGAGACGCGCGTCTGTCAGGGCGTCACGATCGGCGCGAACGCGACGATCGGGCCGGGCCTCCGGCTCGGGCGCTTCGCGATGGTCGGGATGGGGAGCGTCGTGACGCGGGACGTCCCGGCCCACGCCCTCGTCGTCGGAAACCCGGCTCGCTGCGTCGGCTGGGTGTGCGCGTGCGGCGTGCGGATCGCCTCGGAGGACGCCTGGGATGCGACCTCCATCGGCGACTCGACGGAGTGCCCGCGCTGCGAGCGCATCTACGAGAAGGACGCGGACGGTCCGACCGAGGTGCGCGGGCCGGCCGAGTGAGGGCCGAGCGCTACTCGCCGTAGCTCTCGGCCGTCTCCTTCAGCGTCTTCTCGGGCAGGATCGACTCGCCGAACCAGCCGACCCGGGCGTAACCCCAGCCCTCGAAGTCGCCGAGGTACTCGCCCGTCTTCGGCCGCCAGGCGAAGCCCTGGAGCTTCGCCCAGCCGGCCTGCTTGTCGAAGAAGAAGCCGAGGATCAGCTCGCTCGCGAGCGGGTCTTCGCCGTCGTCGTCGCTGTCGGAGCCGACGAGCCGTCGCGTGCGCTGGATCGTCTTCTTGAGCTTCGTCGGGAGCGGCGGGAGCGGGATCTCGAAGCCGAAGCGCCGCTCGTCCGATGCGAGGGTCCCGCTCCGGACCTCGAGGATCACGCCGGCTCGCCCGGGCGCATCGACCTGGATCGCCCCCGCCTCCTCGAGGTGCTGCTCGACCGCGTCGACGACGTAGCCGCGGTCCTGGGCGGGAACCGCCGAGACGTCGAGGAAGACGCGCTCGCCGTCGAGCGACGCCAGGTCGAACCGCTTGACCGCCCGCTCCGCGGCGGTGGTGATCAGCAGCATCTCCTGGCTCGTCCGCTCGGTCGTGCTCGCGCGGACGACGCCGCAGCCCGAGGCGAGGACGAGGGAGATCGCGACGGCGAGAGTGAGGGGGAGGCGGCGCACGTCAGTCGGCCTGGTCCGCGACCGAGTGGTCCTCGGGCATCACCTCGTAGACCGACTCGTCCTCGGGGTAGATGTCGTTGCTGCAGGTGATCGGACCGATCCCGAAGATGAACCAGACCGACTGGTAGCTGTGACCCCAGAGGTCCTTGCTCTTGCCGATGTAGGTTCCGAAGACGGGGTGGCGGATCCAGATCTGGAACTTCGCCCAGCCCTCCTGCTTCGCCCGGTGGAGGAGGTGGAGCGGAGGCGAGGCGCTCACAATGTTCGTCTGCGGGATCGGGAGCGGGAGCTGCGGGACGCCGATCCCGAACGTGCTGTCGTAGATCCCGAGCGAGGCGCTCCGGATCTCGAGGACGTAGTCGGGCGCCGGCGCGCCCTCGGCGCCCTTCACCTGGAGGCGCGCCCCGTTCTCGGCGATGTAGTTGCGGAGGGCGCTCAGGACGTAGTTCTTGTCGACGCTGTCGAAGTGGCTGTCGTCGATCTGGACGACCTTGTCCTTCAGACGCGTCGGGTCGAACTGGCTGAGCGCCCGCTCGGTCGCGGTCGAGAGGAGCAGCATCTCGGTCGAGGTGCGGGCCGTCGTGGTCTCGCGGACCGCGCCGGTGCATCCGGTCGCGCCGACGATGACGAGGACGAGTGCCAGGGCGAGGAGCGGCTGGCGAATTCTCAAGGTCGTTCTCCTGAAGCGAGCAAGCTACGGACGGGCTGTTCGTTGCGCCCGTCGTGTCGGGTTCGAGGGCGCGGATTCTAACGGCGGCGCGCTCGGCGGGGAACCGTCGCACGGGGGGCTTTTCTTTTTCCTGTCGATGCGGTCGGATCGCGTTCGTCGTGATCACGAGGGCGCGGCGAAGGGCCGGCCCACTGGAGAGATCACCCGAGCAGTTCGGAGAGAGTTCGATGCGCTACCTGCTACTGATCTACGAAGATGAGAAGGTGTTCGCCGAGGCGAGCGACGCGGAGAAGGGCGAGGTCTTCCAGGCCTACGGGGCCTTCACCCAGGAGATCCAGGGCTCCGGCAAGCATCTCGGCGGCGAGGCGCTCGAGCCGATCGCGACGGCCACCACCGTCCGGGTGCGCGAGGGCAAGACGGTCACCACCGACGGGCCGTTCGCCGAGACGAAGGAGCAGCTCGGCGGCTACTACCTCGTCGACGCCGAGAACCTCGACGAGGCGGTCGCGTGGGCGTCCAAGATCCCGAGCGCGAAGACCGGCTCGATCGAGGTGCGCCCGATCATGGAGTTCGAAGGCGCGCCGTGAGCTCGACCGGGCCGCTCAGAGGTCGGCGAGATCGAGCCGGGCGACCTCGCCGGTGGCCACGAGGGGCGCGGCACGGGCGGCGAGCGAGCACGCTCCGCTCATCCGCGCCGCGGCGGCGAGGGCCGACCGGTCGTCGTCGCGGCGGATCGCGGCGGCGAGCTCCGCGGTGACGTGATCGAGGCCGGGGAAGAGGGTGATCTCGCCCGACCGGCCTCGGTCGCATCCGTCGCAACCGACCGGCTCGAAGCCGTCCCGTCCCGGCCGCCGGCAGTGGGGGCAGAGGCGAGGGACGGCGTGGAGGACGAACGAGAAGCGCAGCAGCTCGGCGAGGAGGTCGCCCGGCGCGCCCACGTCGAGCGCCCGGCCGATCGCCGCGACGCCGTCGCGGGCGGGCAGCGCCGCGACGACCGCGACGCCGCGGCGGGCGGCGTCGAGGCACTCGACGAGGCACTCCCGATCGGTCACGAGGTCGACGACCAGGACATCGGGGTCCTGCCGCCTGGCGGCCCGGAGCAAGCTCCCCCGCGAGAGGCCGATCTCGGCGCGGGGCGACACCCGGATGAGACCGCTCGGCCCCGCCGGAGGGCGGCCCTCGGCGATGCCGAGGACGACGCCGTCGGGCCGCGCCTCGCAGACCGCGGCCTCGATCGCCCGGAGAAGCTCGTCGCTCCGCCGCCAATCGGCCGCCCCGACGAGGCCGAGACCGCCGCTCTTCCCGGCGGCGAGCGACGCCACGGCGGCGACGATCTCGTCGGGAGCGTCCATCGCGGCGAGGGTCGGCGGCGGACGTGACGCCTCGACGATCGCGATCACGGCGCGCTCGCCGTTCGCCGTCGGCAGGGTCGCCACGTGCGCCCAGACCTCATCGCCGCCCCGCCCCCGAAGGCGGAAGCGACCCTCCTGCGGCAGGCGGCGCTCGGCGACGTCGAGCATCGCGACGATCTTGAGGCGGGCGAAGATCGGGTTCGCCATCACGAGCGGCGCGCGCTCCTCCTGAATCAGGCGTCCGCGGCGGCGCATCCGGATCCGGACGCTCTCGTCGGTCCGATCGATGTGGATGTGCGTCGCCTCCCGGCGGACGGCGTCGTCGAAGAGCGCCGTGACGAGGCGCACGACCGGCGGCGGCTCGGTGTCGTCGTGCTCCGGTGCGTCGTCGTCGCGGGGGGCCGCGTCGAGGTCGCGGATGAGCGCGTCGATCTCGGCGACGGCCGAGGGGTCGGCCTCGAACGAGTCGCCGAACGAGTCCGAGTCCGAGAACGGGTCGCCGTCATCGCTCGAGCCGGTCGGGGCCGACGTTCGGGGCGCGCGGACGGGACGCTCCGCCCGGCCCGCCTTCACCGCGCTCGGCGTGGCGAGGACGACGGCGAGCTCGCGGCCGACGATGAAGCGGAGGTCGTCGAGGGTCTCGGGAAGGAGCGGCTCGCAGGTCGCGACGACCAGGCGGCCGTCGTCGGCGAGTCGGAGCGGGAGCACGCCGAAGTCCTCGGCGGCGCTGGCCGGCAGGGCCGATGCGGCATCGACCGTCGGGACGAGGGCGGTCGTCTCGACCCGCCAGCCGGTCGCGTCGGTGAGCATGGCGACGAGGCGGTCCTCGTCGAGGAGACCGAGGGTCGCGAGCAGCTCGACGAAGCCGGGCGCCCCGTCCGACTCGCTGATCTCGAAGGCGGCGTCGGCCCGAGCGGGCTCGACGAGGCCGCGGTCGGTGACGAGGTCGCGGAGGCGTTCGTCGTGGGGGCGGCGCATCGCGTGAGGCTCCGGTGAGCGAGAGCTCGCTTCCTCCGGGACTCGCTCAGCGCGAGTCGTCGTCGGTGTAGTCGTCCGCTGGCTTGCTCTCGTCGGCGGCGAGGCGCTGGTTCCAGTAGGCGACGAAGGTCGAGGTCCGCATGACCTTCTTGATCCGGAGGCGCCGGCAGTAGTCGCGCGCCCAGCAGAGCCGCATCTCGAAGAGCTTGAGGTGGCTCTCGCTCCGGTCGTCGGGGACGACGAACCACAGCGGGACCCGCTCGTTGGACGCGTCCTCCACGCCGAGGACGTAGTCGGCGGCCAGGCAGCTCCCCAGGAGCGCCTTCCAGTTGCTCTTGTCCTCGACCTCGACGATCCCGGCGATCCGCATCCCGCGGCGGACGACCACGTCGGGGCTGTAGGTGTGGTTGAGGAGCTTCGGCGAGAGGTCGACCGAGACCGACTCGTCGTCCATCCGCGCGTGGTAGCGCGAGAGGACGTGGGCGACGTCGTCGACCATGAGGTCGTGGTGGTTCTTCGACTTCACCGGCTTCGCGGGCGAGGGCGTTCGAGGAGCCTTCTTCTTGCGCCTCGCCGGTCGCCGGGGACGAGCCGTCTCCTCGGATGAGACCTCGTCCGTCTCGTCCGAGTCGGAGTCCGGCGCCCGAAGCTCCTCGGAGTCCGAGTCGAGATCATCGCGCGACCGCCGTCGCCGTCCGCCGCGGTCGGCGCCCTTGGCCTTGTCGCCGCGCTTGCCCGGTCGCTTCGCGGCGGGCTTGCCGCCGGACTTCTTCGCTTTGGCTCTGGCCATTCGAGACGGGTTCTCCGCGATCAGGTCGTGGGCGCGCTCGCCCGCTGCACGAACGCGAGGCTCTGGCCCGCGCTTCCGCCGACGTCGGCGGGGTCGAGGTCGCCGGCGCCGACGAACGACGCGACGGTGTCGATCAGGGTCTCCTCGAGGGGTCGCACCGGCAGCCCGAGCTCCTCGCGCGCGCGGCGCGCGTCGTAGTAGCCGTAGAGGGTCGCCGCGCGGGCGTAGTAGCGGAGCTCGGCGATCTCGGTCCGCTCGAGGAACGACGGGCCGAACCGGACCAGGCCATCGATCGCCGTGGCGACCCCGTTCGCGAGGGCGTTCGGTGCGTGGCGCGGGGCGCGGCCCCCGAAGAGGCGGACGAGCACCTCACCGAACGCGGCGTGGGGCAGGTTGTGCTGGTTGAGGATGTAGCGCTCGCCGGCGCGGCCGCGGAAGAGCGCCTCGACGGTCGCGTCCGCGACGTCGCGGACGTCGACGTAGCCCATGCCGCCGGTCGGGAACGCGGGGATCCGGCCAAGGAGGATCATGTGGACGAGGCGCGGGCTCGCCCGAGACGCCTTTCGCCCGGGGCCGAGGACGATGCTCGGGTTGGTGACGGCGAGCTCCATCCCGCTCTCGGCCGCCCACGCGAGGATGTCGCGCTCCGCCCGATGTTTGCTCGTCATGTAGGGGTCGCCGAGGCGCTCGAGCTCCCAGCTCACCCCCTCGTCCTGGAGGACGGGGCGTCGGGTGAGGCCGACCGCGGCGACGCTCGACACGTGGACGGCGCGGCGGACGCCGGCCCGCAGGGCCGCATCGAAGACGAGGCGGGTGCCCTCGATGTTGATCCGGATGAGCTGCTCGGTGCCCTCCTTGCGAGGAGTGGTGAGCGCGCCGGCGTGGATGAGGCCGCCCGCCCCGCGCGCGGCCGCCTCGAGGCTGGCCCCGTCGCCGAGGTCGCCGCGGACGACCTCGTCCGCCCCGGACGCGAGGCAGCGTTCCTCCGCCTGGTCGCTCCGCGCGATCGCACGACAGGGCGTGCCGCGGGCGCGGAGGCTGCGGATGATCCACTCGCCGATGTAGCCGCTGCCGCCCGTCACCAGGACGGGCCCATCGGGCGTGAATGGCGCGGTCATGACGGGCTCCAGGAGCGGGCTGGGACCGGCTGGTCGGCGATGATCCTACCAGCAGGGGAGGGGATGGCGCGAGCGGCCCCGAGCCCGGCACCAGGGGGCCGGGTACGCCGACTCGAGGCTGGGCTCGCCCGGACCGCGGACTGATTCGTTGGCGACGACGCCGCCGAGGTCGACGCGACGTATCGCCTCCATGACCCGGTCGATGTCGCGGGTGAGGACGGCTGCCCGCCGAGGCCGAGCGGGTCGAGCTCGCTGGGTCGACGAGGCCCGATCCGGCGGCGCCCGCGTGCTCACCAGCCGCAAGCGCGAGCGCCGGTCTACGGGGCGACCGCCCTTCGACCGGGTGACGCCCGCGATGAAGGTGCTCGCCGAGGTGTCTTCGCGCCGGACGACTCGGTCGTCGACGGCGACGACCGAGTCGAGGCGCTTCGCTTGCCGGCGACTGGGTCGGCGACCGCTCGACCCCGCCACCGTCGTCGGGCCGATGATCGGACTCGATCGTCGCCGCGACCCGCCCGAGCAGGCGTCAGCGAACGGCAACCGGGGACGCGGCCGCCGGCCGGTTGCGGCGCCCGCGAGCTCGACGCGGCGTCGTCGGCGCCTCCTCGAACTCGCGCCAGCGTGCCGGTCGCTCGACGACCAGCATTCCATCGGGCCGCTTCTCGGTGACGCGCAACAGCCCCGCCGTCTTGAGTCGATGGTGGCCAGCGCAGAGCGGCACGACGTTGTCGGGGTCCCAGCGGCGGGAGGGGTTCTGGGCACGCGACTCGATGTGGTCGACCTGGAGATCGACGCGGCAGCCGCATCCGAGGATGCCGCAGGCGAATCCGTACCTCGCGAGACAGTCGTTCCGAAGGGCCCGATCGCGCTGGATCTCGTCGGGGACTTCGTCGTCGCGGGTCACGGTCGCGGGGCGTCCGACGTTTGCACCGTGCAACTCGCCGGCGTTCGGTTCGACGGTCTGCTCGGGGTCGTCCGCGTCGTCGTCGGCGACGACCTCGGACTCGTCGAGCGGCGTCGCGAGGTAGTCGAACGCGAGCACATCGAGCGCTTCGGCCACTCCGACCTCGGCGCCACCGACCTTCCGGACTCGCTCGATCGCCTCCTGAAGCCTCGTCCACTGATCCGCCTCCAGGACGACCCGCAGGACGTGGCTCGGCCCCTCCCGCGGGGCGAAGCGCTCTTCCCGATCGACGAGCTGCCGGAGGACATCGCGGCCGTGGATGCGCGCGAGATCGATCCATCGGTCTCCGTCCTTGCCGCCGACGAGGCCGGCGATGACATCGATCTTGCTGTAGGAGACCTCGCCCCGCTCGAACGCCTGTCGGAGGCCGGGATGCCGCTCGCAGGCGCGCGCGGCCCGGAGAAGGCGATAGGTCTTGTGGCGGTTGAAGCCCAGCTCCGCCTCCGCGAATCGAGGCGTGTCCGGATGGCCGAAGCCGTCGTGGAGCCTCCGGCGATCGACCTCGAGGAGGTAGAAGGCCGTCACGGAGTCGCACCGCTCCGCGATGTGCGCCAGCCGACGAAGGAGCCTCCGCACCTCATCCGGCGCGAGGTTCGACTCGCACGTGGGGATCTCGTCGGCCGGCGTGGTGAGCGTCGTCATTCGATGGACCCTTCTTCCTCCCTGTGCCTCCTCCCTAGACGTTCGACGTGCGGAAGATGTTCCAGGTTGTCTAGGGTTTTTGGCGTAGCAGTTTGCCTCGCCGATCCGGGGCAGGAGGCCCGCGCCACTCTTCGGTTCAACGGGTCGCCTCGGCGCCTCGATCGTGGTCCGGAAGGGGGCTCACGTCGTCGTCGCACTCCCCGCGCACGTCCGGAAGATCGGGTCGTCACGACTCGCTCGGGAAGTCACCCGGAGAGTTCGACGTGAGCCGGCCGTAGTCGCGAGTCGAGGGATACGACGATCGTGTGACCCCAGAAGAGGTCGCCGTCGTCGAAGAGCAGTTCGACCTCTCCCTCCTCGTAGGCCGTCACGCGATCGAGACGGAGCGCCGCGACGAAGCGTTTTCGATCGATCCTCTCCTCGCCCTCGGCGAGCCATGTCGTGTTCTTGAGGTCGAGGAGCTCGCTGGCGGCGTGTCGCTTGATGTCTGGGAGGGCAACCGCGAGCGCGGCGAGTGTCGAGGCGGCTGCCGCGAATGCCTCGTCGGTCGCATGTTCTCCCCCCTGGAGCTCGAAGCTCACGCGCGCGGTCGACGGACCCTCGAGGTTCCAGCTCGCGTTCCAGCAGCTCGAGTTCGCATCCCAGGCGAGACGTCCCAAGTCCGAGTGCTCGCGGATCCGTCGGGGCACCGGCGTCGGAGGATCCTCGACTCTCCGTCGAACGTCCGGGTCCTCTTCGCGCGCATAGGTCTCCAGGAGAGCGTCGTCGTCGTCCACCGCGCCCTTCTGGAGCGGTTCGGTGGGATCGAGGCTCCACGCGATCCAGAGCTGGTCACCCGAGAGTCGATACAGTCCATGCTCCGTTCGACGTCGGGCGACCCGGCCGCCCTCCTGTTCGAACCAGCCCGTCCGCCGAGTGATTCGGCGGGGACTCGCTCGAGGGTCGAGCTCGAACGTCGATCGGATCTCAGGCTCGTCCTGGTAGTGAACCACGGGTGATCCGGCCTCCCACGTTCGATCGTCCCGAAAGACGATGTGGGTGACCTCGGAGTCCTCGAGCTCGCCCTCGCAGGAGCACGCCTCGAGCCGCCAGACGCCCTGGATTCGTTCGCGGTCCGACATCGCTCCAGGGTCGGCGAGGAGCCCACGGTCCTTCAAGGCCGAGACGTGGGACGCCCGCTCGCGCTGCGCGCCGGGGAGACGATTGGCTCCGAGGCGCGTCGATCGCTACAATCGCCGCCCCTTTCGGGACTACCGCATGACCGACGCCGATCGAGCTACCGCCGCCCTGTCCCTGCCGAGCTCCGAGCAGCTCATCGCCGCGGCGCGCTCCGCCGGGGCGAGCCGCTTCGGGACGGGACGCGTCGTCGTTCACGCCTCGACCGGCTCCACCCAGGATGACGTCCTCGCCCTCGCCGACGCGGGCGCCAAGGAGGGCTCGGTCGTCCTTGCGGGCGTTCAGACCGCCGGCCGTGGGCGCCGCGGGCGCACCTGGGTGAGCCCGCCCGGCGGCCTCTTCCTCTCGATCCTCCTCCGACCTCGCGCCGACTTCCTGGCGACGGTCCCCGCCAGCCTCCTCGCCGGCCTCGCCGTCGTCCGCGCCATCCGCGAGGTCGCCGGCGTCGAGGCGCGCCTCAAGTGGCCGAACGATGTCGTGATCGACGGGCGCAAGGTCGCCGGCATCCTGGGCGAGGCTCGCGAGCCGAGCCGGGACGCGAAGCGCGAGCGCGGCTCGGGGCGGCTTCCCGTCGACGAGCGCGTCGTCGCGCTCGGGATCGGGATCGATGTCGCCGTGCGCTCCGACGACCTCCCCGAGGACGTCCGTCCCATCGCCACCTCGCTCGACCGCGAGCGCGCGGGCGCCGGCGCCCGCCCGATCGACGCGACCGCCCTCGCGGCCGCTCTCCTCGCCCATCTCGAGGTGCTCCTCGATCTCGCCGCGGATCCCTCCGAGCGCGCGGCCCTCGGCGCCGCCCTCACCGAGCGCCTCGTCACGATCGGCCAGCAGGTCCGCGTCGACCTCGGGCCCAACCAGGGCTCCTTCGAGGGTGTCGCCGTCCGCTTGACCGCCGCCGGCGCTCTCGTCGTTCTCGACTCCGCGACGAACGAGGAGCGCACCGTCCTCGCGGGCGACGTCACCCATCTTCGCCCCCGTCCCTCGGAGGGAAGCGTCTCGTGAGCTCCGGCACTCCCGACCAGGGCGGCGGCCGCGACGACCGCCTCGACCGCTACCGCGAGCGCCTCGGCGACGCGCCCCCCGCCGAGACGGCGAGCTGGGCGCCGCTCCAGCCGGTCTACACCGATCGCGACCTCCCCGGCTCGCCCGACGAGCGCGAGGAGCGCTCCGGCTTGCCGGGCGAGTTCCCGTTCACCCGCGGCGTCTACACCTCGATGTATCGCGGCCGCCCCTGGACGATGCGCCAGTACGCCGGCTTCTCGACGGCGCGCGAGAGCAATGAGCGGTTTCGCTACCTCCTCGGCAAGGGCCAGACCGGTCTGTCGGTCGCCTTCGATCTCCCGACCCAGATCGGCTACGACTCCGATCAGTCGCTCAGCCGCGGCGAGGTCGGCAAGGTCGGCGTCCCGATCTCGACGGTCGACGACTTCGACGAGCTGATGGCCGACATCCCGCTCGACCAGGTCAGCGTCTCGATGACGATCAACTCGACCGCGATCTGCCTCCTCGGCTTCGCGGTCGCGACGGCGAAGCGCCGCGGGATCGACCCGGCGGCGCTGCGCGGGACGCTCCAGAACGACATGCTCAAGGAGTACGCCGCCCGCGGCACCTTCCGCTTCCCGATCCGCCCGGCCGTCCGGATCGTCGCCGACATCATCCGCCACTGCTCCGAGCACATGCCGAAGTGGAACCCGATCTCGATCAGCGGCTACCACATCCGCGAGGCCGGGGCGACGGCCGCCCAGGAGGTCGCCTTCACCCTCGCCAACGGCCGCGCCTACGTCGAGGCGGCCCTCGCCGCGGGGCTCCCCGTCGATGCGTTCGCCCGGCGCCTGTCGTTCTTCTTCGCCGCCGGCCTCGACCTCATGGAGGAGGTCGCGAAGTTCCGGGCGGCCCGCCGCATGTGGGCGAAGATGCTCCGCGACGACTACGGCGCGAAGGATGAGAAGAGCCAGCTCCTCCGCTTCCACACCCAGACGATGGGCAGTCAGCTCACCGCCCAGCAGCCGCACGTGAACCTCGTCCGGGTGACCGTGCAGGCGCTCGCCGCCGTCCTCGGCGGCACCCAGAGCCTCCACACGAACTCCTACGACGAGGCGCTCGCCCTCCCGACCGAGCAGAGCGCGAAGCTGGCGCTGCGCACCCAGCAGGTGCTCGCCCACGAGACGGGCGTCACCGGCACGGCCGATCCGCTCGGCGGCAGCTTCGCCGTCGAGGCGCTGACCGACCGGGTCGAGGAGGACGCCGGCAACATCCTCGCCGAGATCGACCGCCGCGGCGGCGCCGTCGCCGCGATCGAGAGCGGCTTCATGCAGAGCTCGATCCAGGAGAGCGCCTACCGCCAGCAGCAGGAGCTCGAGGCGGGCGACCGCGTCCAGGTCGGCGTCAACGAGTTCGTCGAGACCGACGACGCGGCCGCCGCGCCGCAGCTCATGCGGATCGACGACTCGATCGAGCGCGAGCGGGCGCGGGTGCTGCAGCGGTGGCGGCAGGCGCGCGACGATGCGCGCCACGCCGACGCCCTCGCCGCCCTCGGGGCGGCCGCCGGGGAGGCGTCGGCGCCGCTCGTGCCATTGGTGATCGACGCCGTCGAGGCGGGCGCGACCAACGGCGAGATCTGCACCGTGTTCGCCGAGAGGTTCGGCGAGTACGCCGACTCCGAGTTCTATTGATCGCGGTCCACGACGCGGCGTCTCGACGATGGAAGAGAGCCGCGGAGGCAAGCTCATGAACGCACGGATCCGAGCCCTCGTCCCGTTCGCCGTCGCCGCGGCGATCGTCGCCGCCACGTCGACCATCGACGTCGCCCGCGCCCAGGACGCCGAGCCGCCCAGGCGGGCCTACGAGGACATCCCGATCCCGCCGCTTCCGGACTTCGATCCGCCGCAGGCGAGCCGGCATCAGCTCGACAACGGGGTGACCGTCTACCTGCTCCCCGACCGGACCCTGCCGCTCGTCGACGTGACCGTCTGGATCAAGGGCGGCACCGACCACGACCCGGCCGGTCAGACGGGGCTCTCGGACGTCGCGGCCGAGGTGATCCGGGCCGGCGGCACGCACGAGCGTCCCGGCGATGAGCTCGACGAGTTCCTCGATCGGATGGGCGCCTCGATCGAGCTCGGCGCGGCCGGCGACCACCTCACGGCGAGCGCGTCGTTCCTCGCGCGGGACGCGCAGCAGGTCCTGACCGTCTTCGCCGACCTCCTCGTCGATCCGGCCCTCCCCGAGGACCGGATCGAGACGGTCCGCGCGGCGCTGCGGGCCGGGATCGCCCGGCGCAACGACGATCCCGCCGGGATCGCCCGGCGCGTCGTCCCGAAGCTCATCTTCGGCGCCGGCCATCCCTACGCGGCCGAGGTCGAGCCCGACGGCGTCGACGCGATCGACCGGGCGTCGCTGGTCGCGCTCCATCGGGCGCGCTTCGTCGCGACGGGGGCGAGCATCGCCGTCACGGGCGACTTCGAGCAGGACGCGATCCTCGCGTTTCTCGACCGCGGCTTCGGCGAGCTTCGCCCGCGGCCGGCCAGCATCGATGAGCCCCCGTTCCCACGGCCGATCCGGCGCCAGAAGCTCTACCTCGTCCGCAAGGACGACGTGAACCAATCGACGATCGTGCTCGCCCGACGCGGGCGGGCGCGCAGCCCGGGCGACCCCGACTGGGCGCCGTTCCTCGTGGCGAACCACGTCTTCGGCGGCGGCGGGTTCAGCAGCCGGCTCCTTCGGATCATCCGGAGCCAGGAGGGGCTCGCCTACGGGGTCGGCAGCTCGCTCGGCGCCGAGTACGGCCGCCCGGGGATCCAGACGATCACGACCCAGACCCGGAGCGACGCGACGGTGAAGGCGATCCGGAGCCTCCTCCGCGAGGCGACCCGGATGGGCACCGAGCCGCCGAGCGTCGAGGAGATCGCCGTCGCGAAGGACGCGCTCCTCAACTCGATGGTCTTCTCGTTCGACAGCCCGGGCAAGATCGTCGAGCGCGCCCAGCGCCTCGGGTGGTACGACTTCCCGGCCGACTACCTCAAGACCCTGCGCGCCGCGATCGACGCCGTGACGCCCGAGGACGTCGCCCGGGTCAGCAAGTTCGCGTTCACGCCGGACGCGTTCACGATCGTCGTCGTCGCCAACGACGCCGAGCTCGACGAGCCGTTGACGGCGCTGCAGCTCGGCGACCCGGTCCTCGTCGAGGTCGCCGGGACGATCACCGAGCTGGTCCTCGAGGGTTCGAGCGCCGGGCCGGCGCCGTCGACGATCCCGGTCGACCCCGAGGCGGTCACCAAGGCGAAGGCCGTGATCGACCGGGCGGTGCTCGCACTCGGCGGGCGCGAGAAGCTCGCGGCCGTGCGCGTGACGCAGATGCGGGTCAAGACGTTCGTCAAGACGGCCCAGGGTGACATGGAGCTGCCGGCCCAGCAGACGCTCGCCTACCCCGATCGCTACAAGGTCGAGATCGAGACGCCCTACGGGAGCGTGATCCAGGCGCTCGCCGGCGACGAGGCGTGGGTGCAGCAGCCCGACGGCCGGCACGGCGCCGCGCCGCCGCGGCAGCGGGTGGAGATGCGCAAGACGATCCGGAGCGATCCGATCGCGCTCATCCGAGAGCTCGCCGGGATCGCGCCGGGGCTCGGAGCGGGCGAGCACCGACCGGTCGTGCAGTGGCGCGCCGAGGAGAAGGTCAACGGACGTCTCGCCGACGTCATCCACGTCCTCCTGCCGTGGGCGGCCGGGGAGAGCGGACGCGCCCCCGATCCGCTCGGCTTGACCATCTGGGTCGAGCGGAAGACGGGTCACATCCTCCGGCGAAAGGTCGACACCGCGCCCGACCGGTCGGTCGAGTTCACCGACTACCGCGAGGTCGAGGGGATCGCCTTCGCGTTCAAGATCCGGCAGCTCGCCGGCACGGACGCGGTCGCGGCGATCGCGGTCGAGGCGGTCGAGGTCGATCCGGAGCTGGCGGAGGGGTTCTTCCTCGAACCCCCCGACTAGAAGTCGGCGCGCGTCGTGCTTTCGCCTTCGGCGAAGAGGATGTCACCACGGAGACACGGAGAACACCGAGGATCACGGAGAGAGACGCGCGTAGCTCGTCCCGGGCTGGCGCGCCTTCCTTCCTTCCTTCCTTCCTTCCATCCTTCCTTCCTACCTCTTTCTTTGACAGAGATCCGGCGCACCCATCGCTCCTTCGTGTCTCCGTATCCCATCTCCGTGGTCCATCCTCGTCGCGATGCGACACCAACCCAACCCGGTAAGCGCTGCCGCCGTTCTCGGTGAATTCTCCGTGTTCTCCGTGTCTCCGCGGTGACATCCTGCTCGCCGAAGGCGAGCGAGCGAGCGAGCGAGTCCGTACAAGGAGCGAGCCCGGGTAGGGGGACCCGGGCTCGCTCGGAAAAAGAGTCAGGTTGGGGTGTCTCTCACTCTCAGTCGCGGTCGCGATCCCGGCGACCGTCGTCGCGCTTGCCATCCTCGCGCTCGCGCTCGCCGTCTCGCTTGCCTTCCTCGCGCTCGCGCTCGCGACGCTTCGCCTTCTCGCGCTCCTCCTCCTCGCGCTCGCGACGCTTCGCCGATCCGCGGTCCTTCTCCTTCTCTCCGTCGCGGCGGTGCTCGCCTTCGCCGCGGACGCCGGCGCGCTCCCGCTGGTCGCCGTCGAGCTCGATGATGAAGACCCGGTGGCCCTCGTCGTTCTTGACCTCGAGCCGGACGCGCTCGCGCGCTCGCAGCGAGTAGATGAACTTGAGGTGGACCTCGGAGGGGTGCCAGTTGCCGGCTTCGTCCTTGGTCATGCGGGGCGTGATGTAGACCCGGTCGCCGACGATCACGTCGGGGTTGCGCGCCTCGTTGTCCTTCCAGGTTCCGACGACCTTCGTGACCCGCATCGCGAAGCCGTTGCGGTCGCGGGCGACCACCACGCCCTCGAGGGTCCCGCTGAAGCCGCGGAAGCTCTCGGGGAGCTGGCCGCCGCCCTTCTTCGCCCAGGCCGTCGAGCTCCCGAGGAGCACCGCCGTCACCGCCACCGCCACCAGAGTCTTGCGCAGCATGTTCCCTCTCCTCCCGTCGCGTCCCGTCGGGCTCGCGGCCGATTCGGCCTCCGCCCTTCGAGTAGGTGTCGATCGGTCGCGAAAAACTGTCACGTCGATCCGGGAAAAAAGTGGCGGGGTCGACTCGGCGGAGGGACGAAATCCCTGGGAGGAGAGGCGTTCGGACGTCAGGCGGAGGAGGCGTCGCGACTCGTCGACTACTCGGTCCGGAGGAGGACCCACCCGAGGCCGCGGCACTCGGAGCATTCGTACTCGGTCTCGTTCTCGACGTCCTTGATCTGTCCGGTGCCCTTGCAGCGAATGCAGGTGTGTCGCTCGTGACCCGGCGGGATCCGCGGCTCGGCGACCGGTTGGGTGGTCACGGGCGCGGGAGGGCCGGGATCGACGGTGACGCGTCCGAGGCCGTAGAGGAGCGCCCCGGTGATCCCGATCCCGTAGAAGCAGCACGCGACGAACGAGATCCAGTAGGCCAGGTTCCCCTTCGCGCTCGGCTCCTCGCCGGCGCGGAAGCACTCGTTCTGGTAGCGGCGCGCCTTGCTGAGGGCGACGAACGAGGCCGGGACGAGGAGGAAGCACCCGAGGATCGCGAAGGTCATCGCGTCGCGGTCGCTCGCGGAGACGAGCGCGATCCGCTCGCTCGTCCGGCGCGGGCGCCGGACACGCTCCGAGGGCCGTCTCGCCATCGGCTCGGCGGCGACCGGCGCCCGGGCGATCGGCGCCCGCTCGGGTGGCGGGAAGGCCGGCGCGGCCGCCGGAGCGCTCGGCGGCGGCGCGAACGCGGCCGGCACCTGCGCCTCCATCGTCTGCTGGAAGTGGAACGTCTGCGGCTCGGGCGCCGGCGGCAGGAACGCGGTCCCGGGCGGGGCGGCTCCCGGTGCGCCGACGGCGTGGCCGTAGCCGGTCGGGCTGCCGGTGCCCGCCGCGGGGAGGAACGAGGTCGGGAGGGCGCCGACCGCCGGACCGACGACGGTTCCGCCGGGCGGGACGGCCATCGCGCCCATCGGCATCCCGGGCGCTCCAACGGCCGGCCCGAAGACGGTTCCGCCTGGCGGAACGACCGCGCCCATCGGGACGCCGTAGGCCGCCGGTCCGACGGCCATCCCCGGCGGCGGCGTCCCGCCGGGCGGCCCCCACCCGACGGCCGGTCCCGGTGGCGGCGTCGCTCCGGGCGGGCCCCAGCCGACGGCCGGTCCCGGCGGCGGCGTCGCTCCGGGCGGGCCCCAGCCGACGGCCGGGACGACCGCGGTCCCGCCCGGCGGAACGGGGATGCCGCCGGTCATCGGGGCGCCGACGGCGGGCCCGAAGCCGGTGCTCGTCCCCGGCGCCAGGAGGACGGTGCCCGCCGGGACTCCGCCGCTGGCGTTGCCGTGGGCGGCCATCGGCACGCCGCCGCTCGCGTCGCCCGCGGCGATCGCGCCCGGCTCGGGATCCTCGTAACGCTCGACCTGGTCACGCTTGAGGACGTAGGTCTGCTGGCAACCGGGGCACCAGAAGTCCTCGCCGGGGTCGATCCGCGTCCGGACGAGGTTCTGGCAGCGATCGCACCGGACGATCTTGCGGGGCCGGTCGACGACGCTCGGATCGACCGCCGGGAGCTGCCCGGTCGGGTTCGGGACGCCCTGGGCATACCGGGTGAGGTCGCCGGCCCCGGTGGCGTGGAGCGCCGCCGCGCAGCTCGTGCACGGAATCAAGGCCTGGGGGGCGCCGTGGGTCGGGCAGTGCATGAACATCCAAGGCGGCGGGGCCGCGATCGATCGGCGAGCTCCGCCGGTTCATCCCCGCCCGGGTCCATCCGATGAGATCGTTCCAGCGATGCACCGGAGCGTCTCGCCGTCGCCGGTCAGTATAGCGGCGACCGTCTCGAGGTCCCAATCACTGGCCGAGCAGGGGGGAGAGGATCGGGTCGAGACGCGCGAGGTGCCGGACGAGGAGCGCCGCGCCGGCCGCGTTCGCCAGGGCGAGGGTCGCCTCGTCGGACCGGACGAGGCGCGCCCGCGCGAGCCCGAGGGTCGGCCGGCCAGCATCCGGAAGGTCGGCGAGGGTGACCTCGCCTCCGGTCGCGAGGACGTAGAGCCCGAGGTCGCGGTCCGGGCCGTCGCCCCGGCGGAGCGCCCGGCGCGCCGACGCCAGGGCGAGGTTTCCCTCGCCGGTTCGACCGGCGCCGACGGCGTCGAGCGCGAGGCGCCCGGCGGCGACGAGCCCTGGATGCGTCTCGAGGATCGGGCTCGCCGATCCGGTGAGCCTCGCGATGGTTCCCCGTGGCTCGCTCCGGGCGGGGGCGAGCGCGAGCGCGCCGATCGCCGCCTCGAGCGCCGCCGCCGCCCGGCCCGCGCCGAGGCGCGCCGCGGCGAGGTTCTGGAACAGCCACCAGCTGTCCGGATAGGCGATGACCGCGGCCTCCCACCGGTCGAGGGCCTCGCTCCGCCGCTCGAGCGATCCGAGGATGAGCGCCGCGTCGGCGTCGATCCGCCATCCCGGCTCGTAGCCCTCCCGGCCGGCCGTCTCGATGTGCTCGAGCGCCTTCTCGAACATCGCCCGGCGGGCGTCCGGGTTCGGCTGCTGCCCGGCGATCGTCCGGAACGCGAGCGCGCGCTGGTACTGGACCTCGGCGACCCGGTCGGGCGTGACGACCTCGGCGACGGCCGTCGCGGCGAGGGCGAGCGACGGGTGCGGCTGCCCGAGGTCGAACCCCGACGCGAGGCGATCGAGGAGCGCGGGCTCGCCATCGCGGTCGCGCTCGAGCGCGTCGAGGAGACCGGCCGCCCGAGCCCGGTCCACCTCGGCGATCGCGCCGCTCGTCGGGTCGCCGTCGCTGCCGAGGAGGCGGAGGGCGAGCCGCCGCGCCCCGACGTCGTCGCCCGCGAGCACGGCCGCCTGGCAGCCCCGAGCGAGGGCGTCGTCGCGGGCGGCGCCCTCGAGCCGATCGGCGGCCCCCTCGAGGCGGGCGACCGCCTCGGCGCTTCGCGCGCCCGACGCCTCCGGACGACCGAGGAGGTCTGTGTCCCACCACGCGGGCGACGCGACCGACGCGAGGTCGAGCGCCCCGAGGCGCCACGCCGCGACCGCGTCGTCGGGCCCCGCGCCGAGGAGGAGCTGGCGCACGCCGATCCGCCCGCCGGCGGCCATCGCCGCGTCGGCGACGAGCCGGTCGGTCGGGTCGTCGGCGCGCTCGCCGTCCGGCGGCACCGAGATGGTCACCGCCTCGAAGCGGACGCGCGGCGCGGTCGAGCCCCAGCCGGCGCGGTGGACGCGTGCGGCGATCGGCAGCGGCGAGGTCACCTCGACCGTCAGCCGTCCGCCGGCCGGGGTGATGAGGGTGACGCGGAGCCGGTCGTCCTGGCGCTCGAGGACGAGCTCGCCCTGGCCGGGCGCCGCGGCGAGGCGCACCGTCGTCAGGATCTCGCCGCCGCCGCTCACCACGATCCGGTCGCGGTCGACCTCCGCCCGGAACGATCCCCCGGCCGGATCGCCGAGCGCGACGAACGGACCGCCCATCGGCGGCCGATCCTCATCGCCCGGCGTTCGCTCGATCCGGAACGCCGCGCGCACGCGGACCGAGGCCGGCAGCTCCGGCGGGGCCCAGGCGATCGCGGGGTGGTCGGGACGCCGGGGAACGCCGTCGACCTCGACGGCCTCGATCGTGAACCGGCCCTCGTGAACGCGAAGCTCGATCGGCTCGCCAATCGCCGCGGCGCTGGCCACCTCGTCGAGGAGCGGCTCGCCGCGCCCGTCCAGGGAGAGGCGCTCTCCGGGCGGCGCGCCGGGCGCCCAGACGACCTCGTGCGAGGCGGCGTCGGCGAAGTCGAGCCGGGCCGCGCGGTCGAACCCTCCGACGGAGACGCGCGCCTCCCGGCCGACCAGGTTGAGGGCGGCGGATGGCTCGGCGGCGTGGGGAAGGAGGATGAGCGCGGTCGTGTCGAGGCGCTCGGCCCGGAAGCGCAACCGGATCCGCGGCGCGTCCCAGAGCGCCTCGCCGAGCCGGATCCGGGCGGGGCCGAGGTTGTCGGGGGCGAGCGCCACGACCGACGCCCCGTCGCGTCCGAGGCGGCTCGCCTCGGGAGGACCGCCGAAGAGGATGAAGATCGGGTCGACCGGGCGGAGGCGCGCGCTCCGCACGAGATCGTAGCGGAGAAGCGTCCGCCCGCCGGCGACCGGGGCCACCTCGCCGTCGAACGCCGCGACGAGGGCCGCCGGGTCCGCCCCGTGGAGACCGGCGAGCGGCGCGGCGACCCGGCCGCCGTCCTCGAACAGGGCGGGGCGGGCGAGGCGCACCCGCCCGTCGTCGAGGTCGAAGACGCGGCGCCAGCCGTCGGGGTCGACCGGCGGCGCGGCCGGTCCCGTCGGGTCCTCGGGCGGCCGGTCGACGCCGTCGCGTCCGTTCGGGTCGCTCCCGTCGGCGCCGAACCCGCCGCCGAGCAGCAGCGCGCCCGTGAGCGCGGCGGCGACGGCCAGCCCGAGGACCGCGCCCGCGATCGTGGCCGGACGCGCCGCGGCCGACCGCGCGTCGTCGACGAGGGCGGCCTCGGTCGAGCGAGGGAGCGGTCGCCCCGCCAGGTAGCGCTCGAGATCCTTCGCGAGCTCGCCGGCGCTCCGATAGCGCCCGCCGGGGCGCTTTCGAAGACAGCGAAGCGCGATCGCGGCGAGGGGCACCGGCGTCTCGGGCGCGATCGTCCGGGGATCGGCCGGGCGCTTCGCGATCGTCTGGCGGACGAGGTCGACGAAGACGTCGGTCGTGAACGGCGCCCGCCCGGCGAGCGCGCGGTAGAGCACCGCGCCGACCGCGTAGATGTCGGCGGCCGGGCCGACTGGCCCGAGGTCGGTCGTGAGCTGCTCGGGCGCCATGAACCGCGGCGTTCCGACCGCCTGGCCGGTCCGGGTCAGCCGCTCGCCCGAGTGGAGGTCGCGCGCGATGCCGAAGTCGATCAGGATCGGTCGCCCGTCGCGGGCGTCGACGACGATGTTCTCGGGCTTGATGTCGCGATGGACGACGCCGGCCTCGTGGGCGTGCTCGAGCGCGCGGGCGACCTCTCGCAGGATCCGCGCGACCGCCTCGGGGGAGAGCGCCCCCCGGTCGAGGAGCGCCTGGAGGCTGTCGCCCTCGACGAGCTCCATCGCGAGGAACGGTCGCCCGGCGTCGATGCCGACCTCGTGGATCGACGCGATGCCGGGGTGGCGGAGGCGGCCGGCCGCCGTGCCCTCACGCTGGAAGCGCTTGAGGCGCCGCTCGTCGCCCATGTCGACGAGCGTCTTCACGGCCACGTAGCGCCCGAGGCGGGCGTCCCACGCGCGGTAGACGATGCCCATGCCGCCCCGACCGATCTCGCCGACGATGATGTAGCGGCCGATCCGCCGGTCGGCGGCGTCGACGAACGGGGCGACCTCGGGCGGGATCCGGGCGGCGTCGGACGGGTCGAGCGGCGCCGCCGTCCGGTCGGCGATCGCGGGCATCGCTCCGCTCGCCGAGGCGGCGCCCGCCGGCACCCAGGGATCCGAGCTCGGGTCCGGCCTGGGCGTCGGCGCGGCCGGGAGGTGATCCGAGCGTCGGACGCGGTCGACCTCGATCGCCGGGACGAGCCCGCTCTCGACGAGGAGGTCGCCCAGACGGACGCGCGCCGGTCCGCCGCGTCGGCGTTGCTCGGCGATGATCGCCTCTCGCTGGCTCGGCGCGAGCCGGCCAGCGTCGACGAGGTGATCGAGGACGGCGCGGTCGGGGTCCTGGCTCGCGGGCATCGGGAGCGACATCGACTCGAGGATGGCGGCTGGCGATGGCGGAGGCAACCGCGGGGGTGGCTCCTCCGCCGATTCACGGCGAGGAGGTGGCCGACGAGGGGCGTGAACGAGCGGATCCTCGCGAGCTCGGAGCTCGCCCGCGGCGAGCGCCCCGCCCCTCACGACGATGTCTCGACGAGACGCTCGCGTCATTTTCGGCAACCTGCTAGCGTGCGCCCATGGGAGAGGACTCGACCGCCGCCCCGGCGTCGCCCGGCGGCGCCCCCGCCGCCTCGGTCGCCCCCCTCGGGCCGCGCATGATCGGCTTCGCCCTCGTCGCCACGGCCGGCATGGCGGCCCTCTCCTGGGAGCTCCTCTGGCAGATCCGCGCGTCGCTCTCGATCGGCGTGTCGGCGCTCGGCACCGCGATCGTCCTCGCCGCGACGATGGGTGGGATGAGCGCGGGCGCGGTCGTCGGCGGGCGTCTCCTGCGCCGGCGGCAGGCGATCAATCCGCTCCTCGTCTACGGCGGGATCGAGCTCACCATCGGCGCGTGCGGCCTGTTGTTTCAGCCGGCGTTCGTCGTGGTCGAGCGGATCGACTCGGCCATCTACCTCGGCGCCCCGGCGCTCGCGCCGCTCGTTCACCTGTTCGGGATCATCGTGATCCTCGGCGTGCCGACGTTCGCGATGGGGGCGACCGTCCCCCTCTTCGGGCTGATGGCCCGTCGCCTCGGCACCCGGATCGGGATCCTCTACGGCCTCAACACGGCCGGGGCGTCGCTCGGGACGCTCGCGATGGCCTTCTGGATCGTGCCGACGCTCGGCCTCGGCACGTCTGCCCAGGTGATCGCCTCGCTCAACCTGATCGTCGGGATCGCCGCGATCTCGCTTCGCGGCGCGACGGCGTCGCCGGGCACGCCCGAGGTCGCCACGCCCGAGGTCGCCGCGCCCGAGACCGCCGCGCCCACGGTATCGCCCGGGCCGGCGTGCCCGATCCCGTTCGGCGCCGCCCTGGCCGTCGCCGCGGTCACGGGCTTCGCGACGTTCGCGCTGGAGGTCGCGTGGTTCCGGGCGCTGAAGGCGGCGTTCCAGAGCTCGGCGGAGACGTTCGCGATCATCCTCGCCGCCGTCCTGATCCCGCTCGGCGCCGCGGCGCCGCTGGCGAGCTGGCTCCGGCGGCGCGGCGCGTCGATCGGGCCGGTCCTCCTCGCGGCCGGCGTCGCGATCCTGGTCACCACGCCGATCGTGGAGCGGATCGATCTCCTCGCGGTCGAGATCTCGGCGAGCGCGCAGTCCTACGGCGGTCATCTGATCCGTCGTCTCGTCGCGTCGCTCGTCCTCCTCGGCGGGCCGGTGTTGCTCCTCGGCGTCTCGCTCCCGTGGCTCCTCGAGCACCAGGATGATCCGGTCCGTTGGGGCCGGCTCTACGGAGCGAACACGGCCGCGGCGATCGCCGGCTCGCTGGCCGCCGGCTGGTTGCTGCTGCCCATCATCGGCTTCGCCCAGACCGCCTGGGTCGTCGGCGCCGTCGTCGCCGGCGCCGGCGTCCTCGTCGCCTCGGGGCGCGTCCGGATCGTCGGCGTGGTGCTCGCCGTCGCCGCCCTCGGCGTCGCGGTCGGGTTCGAGACCGGGATCGGCCGGCTCCGCGTCCAGGGTCGCTTCGTCAGCACGTCTCGGCGGCAGACCCTCGTCGACTTCGAGCACGGTCCGGACGCGACCGTCGCGGTCGTCGAGCTCGACGTGGGAGTCCAGCCGCGCCCACGGGCGCTCATCATCGACGGCTTCCAGGCGACCGACGAGCGCGGCCAGGCGAACTACATGGAGTGGATGGGGCGGCTGCCGATGCTCGCCCACGACGACCCGAGGCGCGCCCTGGTGATCTGCTTCGGCACCGGCCAGACGGCCCACGCCGTGCGCGACGAGCGGCCGAGCGCCCTCGACGTCGTCGACCTGAGCCCCGCGGTGCTCCGGATGGGGCATCACTTCGCGACGAACTACGGAGTGCTCGACGACGAGCGCGTCCGGGCGATCTCGATGGACGGCCGGGCGTGGCTCCGGCGCACCGACGAGCGCTACAGCATCGTCACCCTCGAGCCAATGCCGCCCGACTGGGCCGGGAGCAACGCCCTCTACTCGCGCGAGTTCTACGAGCTCATCGACGCTCGCCTCGAGCCGGGCGGGATCGTCGCCCAGTGGCTGCCGCTGCATCTGCTCGCCCCGTTCTGGTCGGCGAGCGTCGTCGCGACGTTCCAGTCGGTCTTCGAGGACACCGTCCTCTGGGGCGATCCGATGACGACCACCGTGATCGTGCTGGGGAGAAAGGCCGATCCCGACGACGACGCGGCCGATCCCTGGAGCTTCCCGGGGATCGCGCGGCCGCCCGAGGTCGGGCGCGGGATGCCGGACGAGAGGATCGCCGGGCAGGTGGTGCTCCGCGGCGCGGGCGTCGGCATCTACGCCGCGACCGGCGAGGTCATCACCGACGACAACCAGCTCCTCTCGTTCGGCGACAGCCGTCGCGAGAGGCTCCTCCTCGGTGGTGAGGTCGACAAGATCAACCAGCGGATCATCCGCGAGGCCGCCGCCGCCGCGCGGTCGGGGAGCTGACGCGATGAGCGCGGACGCGGCGACGCCCGCCGCGCCGGTCTGTCTCGTCCTCGAGCGCCCCGAGCCCGACGGCGACGGGATCGCGCGCCGGATCGAGCGGCACCTGATCGCGATCGGGCGGAACGACCTCCGGGGGCGCGTCCACCCGATCGACTGGGTCCTCTCGCACCACGATCACCTCGCCCTCGAGACGCTCGCCGAGACGCGCGTCTCCTATCGCGCGGCCTTTCCGTTCGACGGGCAGGAGCTCCCCGACGCGGTCGGGGCGCCCGAGCTCGAGGACCTGCTCGTGCCTCCGCCGTCGACCCTCGAGGAGCGGACCTGGCGGGTTCCGGTCGAGGAGACGCGGACGATCGAGGAGTGCCCCGGGTGTGAGGGGGCCGGCCGGGTGACCTGCGGGCGATGCGGCGGCGACGGCGAGACCACGAGCGGCTTCGGGAAGGACAAGAAGACGTCTCGCTGCGGGCGGTGCGCCGGAAGCGGGAATGTTCAATGCTCCAGCTGCGAGGGCAGCGGCAAGGTGCTCGAGCTCCGGATCGACGAGGTGCGGTGGGAGGTTCACCAGGACTTCGACGGCGACGAGGCGCCGCCGCCGTATCATCTGCTCCACGGCGCGGGCGCCACCGTCGAGGTGATCGAGTCCGACGACCTCCGCGAGGAGCACCTCGAGCGGCTCGAGCCAGACCTAGTCGAGAAGGCGCGCGCCCTCGTCGCGACGGCCGATGCCCGCGACGGCACGGTGCGTCGGCAACGGCTGCGGGTCACGTACGCGCCAGTTCTCGAGGTCCGCTACCGCCTCGACCCGGCGACCCGCCCCGACGGCGAGCCCGACGGGCCGGCCACCGAGGGGCGGCTCTGGATCGTCGGCACGACGGAGCAGGTTTACGCACCAGGGATCCGCCGCACCTGGATGAACCTCTTCATTGCGCTCGTGATCGTCTTCGCCCTCCTCAACGTGATGCTCGTCGGGTTCCTCCTCGCGGCCGCCGTCGGGGTGGCCTTCGGGTGAGCGCGGAGACGAGGAGCGAAGGTCCCGGCGCGTCGCCGGTCCCGGCGGAGGATCGCCGGTCGCGTCTCGCCCGGGCGGTCGAGCGGGCGTCGGCCGGCGCGTGGCTCGGCGAGCGCTGGGGCCGGGTCGAGGTGCTCGACGTCGTCCCCGAGCACCGCTTCGAGGTCGCCCTCGTCGAGCTGGTCGAGGAACGGCGGGAGTATGGAAAACGCCTGCCCGATCCGCCGCCGTCGCGCGACGACCTGCCGGAGTCCCTCGACGCCCTTCCCGTCGAGCTACCCGAGGGGTTCGGGTGCCGGGTCCGGGATCACCGCCTCGCCGGCGGCGTCTCCGAGCCGTGCCGGCCGTGCGGAGGCGGCGGACAGGTCGGCTGCGCGGCGTGCGTCGCCACCGGACGCGGGCGCTGCGCCGACTGCGACGGCCGTAAGCGGATCGAGCGGGTCGAGAGCCGCTGGAGGGACGTGACGAGCCTGTTCGGCGGGAAGAGCCGACGCCTCGTGCCGGAGACGCGCGCGTTCGTCTGCGCCTGCGACGGCGGCGAGGAGTGCTCGAGCTGCGGAGGGAACGGTCTCGTCCCTTGCTCGGCGTGCGCCGGCGACGGGGAGGTCGAGCGGGTCCGGATCGGACGGGTCGCCGTCTATCCCAGGCACATCGTCGAGCACACCGGCGGCGACCGGGTGCCGGACCGGGTCCGACGGCTTGGCGCGGCGGTCGAGGTCGCCCGCGGGGAGGGCGACGAGGCGCGGCCCATTGAGCTGAGGGCGGACGAGGAGGCGCTCCTCGATGCGGTCCTCGCGCGGGGCGCGATCCCGCCGGAGGAGACGTCGGACGCGGCCGCGTCCGACCCTTCGGCGCCCGGGCGCCGCGTGCATCGCCGTTCATTGACGCTCCGACGCTTCCTCTTCCACGAGGTGCGGTTCCGGACCGACCGGGGCGAGGAGCGCTCGGTCTGGACCGTCGGCCCCGAGCTGGCGCTGCCCGACGGGCAGGTTCCGACCGACGACTCCAAGGTGAAGCGGCTCGTGGCCGTGTTGACCGTGATCCTGGTGATCGGGGTGCTGACCATGCTCGGCGGCTGGTCGATTTGGAGCCTCGCGTTCGACGCCAGCCGTCGGCGGACCCGCCCGAATGCCATCGAGCTGCCGCTCGAGGATCCCGGCGGCGGGGGCGGATGATCTCGCGGTCGGTTTGCCCCGCTGTGGGGTCTCGGTTTATGATCGACGACCCCAGCGGAGGAGACCCCGAATGCCCCAGCCCACCCGCTCCGCGACCGTCGATCCGGTCGCCCCGCCCGCGAACGTCGATGTGCATTGCTCCATCAATGGCAGCGAGCACACGACGACCGTCGAGGAGGGCGAGAGCCTCCTCGAGATGCTCCGGGATCATCACGGTCTGACGGCGGCGAAGGACGGGTGCATGCCGCAGGGTCAGTGCGGCGCCTGCACCGTCACGATCGACGGGTCGCCGCGCCTCGCCTGCAACCTCGACGCGAGCAAGTGCGAGGGGAAGTCGGTCGGGACGCTCGAGGGGCTCTCGGCCGACGAGCGCGAGCTGCTCACCGAGGCGTTCGTGCGCGCCGGCGGGCTGCAGTGCGGCTACTGCATCCCCGGGATCGTCATGCGGACGCACACGCTGCTCGAGAAGGTGCGCGGCGGCGAGACCTTCGACCGCGCCCGGATCGCGCGGCTCATGGACATCCATCTCTGCCGCTGCACCGGCTACACGAAGATCCTCGACGCGATCGAGCTCGCCTGCCGGCGCGTCCAGGGCGAGGACTGGCCCGAGGAGGACCGCTCCGGCGCGGTCGGCACCGGGCTGCGGCGTTACAAGGGCGCCGAGCTCGCCTTCGGCGAGCGTCCCTACGTGAACGACATCCAGATGGAGGGGCTCCTCCACGGCGCGGCCCGCTTCTCCGACTACACCCGCGCGCGGGTGATCCGGATCGACACCTCGCGCGCCGAGGCGGTCGAGGGCGTCATCGGGGTCGCCACCTACCGCGACGTGCAGGGCGAGCGCTACCAGGGGCTGATCTCGAAGGACTGGCCGGTCTTCGTGGCCGAGGGCGAGGAGACGCGCTACCAGGGCGACGTCCTCGCGGCCGTGGCGGCGACCACGCGCCGGATCGCGCGGCGGGCGGCCGAGCTCGTCGACGTCGAGTACGAGGTGCTCGAGCCGGTCGTGAGCGCGAAGGCGGCGCTCCTGCCCGACGCGCCGCAGCTCCACCCGGGCGGGAACCTGCTCAGCCGCTCGATGAGCAAGAAGGGCGACGCCGAGAAGGCGTTCGCGGAGGCGGCCCACGTCGTGAGCGACACGTTCACGACCCAGCACATCGAGCACGCCTTCCTCGAGCCCGAGAGCGCGCTCGTCGTGCCGCGCGACGACGGGACGTTCGATGTGAAGAGCCCCGGCCAGGGGATCTTCGACGACCGGCGCCAGGTCGCGAGCCTCCTCGGCGTCCCGGGCGACGCCGTGCGCGTCGAGCTCGTCCCCAACGGCGGCGCGTTCGGCGGCAAGGAGGACATCGGCTGTCAGGGGCCGGCCGCCGTCCTCGCCCAGAAGACGGGCAAGCCCGTCCGGCTCACGCTGTCCCGCGACGAGAGCATCATCTTCCACGTCAAGCGCCACCCGATCGAGATGGAGTACAAGGTCGCCTGCGACGCCGAGGGCAACCTGACGGCCGTCTGGTCGCGGATGCTCGGCGACAAGGGCGCCTACGCGTCGGTCGGGGCGAAGGTGCTCGAGCGGGCGTGCGGGCACTCGACCGGCGCCTACAAGGTGCCCCACGTCGACGTCGAGGCGCTCGCCGTCTACACGAACAACCCGCCGTGCGGGGCGATGCGCGGCTTCGGCGCCAACCAGGCGGCGTTCGCGATCGAGACCTGCATCGATCGGCTCGCGAAGAAGGTCGGCCTCGACGGCTGGGACATCCGGCGCAAGAACGCGCTGTCGACCGGCGACCTGTTCGGCACCGGCCAGCAGCTCGAGAGCGTCGGGCTGATCGCGACCCTCGACGCGGTGAAGGATGCCTACAAGGGCGCCAGGTACGCCGGGATCGCCTGCGGGATCAAGAACGTCGGGATCGGGAACGGGATGCCCGACGACGGCGAGACGGCCCTGCACGTGAAGGCGCCCGACCACATCGTGATCAACACCGGCTTCACCGAGATGGGGCAGGGCCTCTTCACGATCCTCCAGCAGGTCGCCTGCACCGAGTCGGGGCTGCCGCCCGAGGTCTTCCAGGTGCAGGCGACGACCGACTACCCGACCCCGTGCGGGATGACGACCGCCTCGCGGGCGACGGTGCTCGGCGGCAACGCCACCGCCGACGCGGCGAAGAAGCTCAAGGCCGACCTCGAGGCGGCGGGCGGGGACGTAGCGAAGCTGGTCGGCAAGACCTACATCGGCGAGTACCGCTGCCGGTTCACGACGAAGCTCGGCGACGGGACCAAGCCGCCGGTGACGCATCTCTCGTACGGCTACGCGACGCAGGTGGTGATCCTCGACGAGGACGGGGCGATCGAGAAGGTGATCGCCGCCCACGACGTCGGCAAGGTGATGAACCCGGTCCTGCTCGAGGGGCAGCTCGAGGGCAGTGTCCACATGGGCCTCGGCTTCGCCCTGACCGAGGAGCTCGTCTGCGGCGAGGACGGCGCGCCGGTCACGACGAACTTCGGCAAGCTCGGCGTCCTGCGTCCGTCGCAGATGCCCGACGTCGAGGTGATCTGCATCGAGGAGACCGACGCCCACGGCCCCTACGGGGCGAAGGGCGTCGGTGAGATCGGCCTCGTGCCAACGGCCGGCGCCGTGCAGGGCGCGCTCCTCGCGTTCGACGGCAAGGACCGGAACACCCTTCCGATGAAGGACTCGCCGGCGGCGCAGGCGATGCTCAAGCGGAAGAAGAAGGCGAAGAAGAAGTAGCCGATCGCCATGGTCAGCAAGAAGGTCAGGGAGCTGCACGAGCGGGCGATCGTCGCGCTCGCGTTCCTCCGCGACGGGCGGCTGGTCGCGGGGAGCTGGGACGGCTCGGTCACCCTGAGGGCGCCCTCCGGGGAGGTCATCGCCCGGTTCACCGAGGCGAAGGACCGGGTCGAGGGCGTCGCCGTCTCCCCCGATGGTCGGCACGCGGCCGCGATCGCCCGTGACGGCCAGGTCCGGGTCTACGACCTCGACGAGCGACGCCTGCTCGCCACGCATCGGTCCGCGAAGGCGTTCCAGCCGGCCGTCACCTTCGTCGACGCCGAGACGATCGCCGCCTCGAAGGCGAAGGGGGAGGTGCTCCTCTGGCGGTGGCGCGGGGAGGGCGAGCGCGTCATCCGCCTGCCAACGAAGGACAACGTCTCGGGCCTGGCCGCCTCGCCCGACGGGACGCGCCTCGCGATCGGGCTCTACGACCGCGCGTCCGTCTGGCGCCTCGACGGGCGCGAGCCCGCGCTCGAGTCGAAGCTCGCGGTCGGCGACGGGCTCGAGACGTTCGTCGCGTTCTCGCCCGACGGGAAGACCGTCTTCGCCGCGAACCACGACCGCCTCGCCGCGTTCGACGCCGAGACGGGGCGGCGGTCGCCCGCGCGCTACCGGGTCGGCTACTCGAGCTATCAGGCGGTCGACGTGTCGGCCGACGGGCGCCTCGTCGCGGCCGGCATCGACTGCATAGGCGATGACGAGGCGATCGACGAGGAGGCGAGCGACGGCGAGCTCGCCTGCGTCTGGGACGTCGCGAGCGGCGAGCGGCTGGCCTCGGCCCGGTTCACCGAGCGGGTCTCCGCGGTCGCGTTCCATCCCGAGGGGAAGCGCCTGGCGGTCGGCCTGTGGGAGCCGACGCTGCACTGGGTCTACCTCACCGCGACGAAGCCGAGCCGGCCCGCGCCGGTCGACCCGGAGACGACCGCGGCGATGGCCGAGCTCCGGGCGGTCGGCTGGCTGGCCGGCCTGCCCCTGAGCGTCGTCTCGACCGCCGAGCGGAGCATCGCGAAGAGCTTCGCGAAGAGGGGCGGCTCGCTTCGGGACGCCCTCGCCGTGGTCTTTCTCGACGTCGAGTGCATCTACTCCGGGGAGGCCTACACCGGCCTCCTCCAGGAGTTCGCCGACGCGTCCGGCGGCGCGTTCGCGCCCCACGGCATCGAGGAGCGTCGCGACCGCAAGGCGGGAAGGGTCTTCCTCGCCTTCCACCTAGGCGAGCGACGCTACGAGGTCTCGCTCGAGTACGCCGGCGACTGGGCCGACCTCGAGTTCGTCGAGACGATCAACCAGGCGCTCGCCGACGCCGGCCACCCCTTCGCGTTCGTCGACACCGGCGGCGACTACGGCCAGGGCGCGGCTTTCTTCCTGACGACACCGGCGGCCATCGTCGAGGCGAGGGAGGCCGGGATCCTGCGCAGGGGCTGGCGCCCGGGGGCGAAGGCGAAGCCGGCGAAGAGGAAGCCCGCGAAGAAGGTCGCCCAGAAGAAGGCGGCGAAGAAGAAGGTCGCGAAGAAGAAGGCGAAGACGGTCGCGAAGCGAAAGAAGGCCGCGGCGACGAAGAAGGCGGCGACGAGGAAGACCGCGAAGAAGAAGGTCGCGAAGAAGAAGAAGGCGGCGAAGAAGAGGTCTCCGACGAGGGCCGCCGCGAAGAAGAAGGCCGCCGTCAGGAAGGTCGCGAAGCGGCGTCGCTGACCGGCGAGGGGCCTCTCCGTGTCTCGGAGTCTCTGTGGTTTCATCCTCTTCGCCGAAGGCGAAGCCCGCCGCTCGCTCGCTATTGCAGGAACACGAGTGGTCGCCCGGTCGGTGAAGAGGCCACAGAGTTCACAGATTTCACAGATTTCGAGCTGCCGAAGGCGCTCGTTCCCGGCGCTTGCGAGCCCGGTCGGCCGGCTGCGGCAACGACTGGGATCTGCCCGCGGCAATCCGTGAAATCGGTGAAACCTGTGGCCTGACCTGTCTGCACCGGCGACCTCTCGCAGAGCGAGTGGTCCGTTCCAGGAACCGGTGGCGCCGACACGGCAGTGACGTCGCACCGACCGGAACGAATCCAGCCAATCCGACAATCCGCGGTTTCGTTCTCTCGCCGCGAGACGAACGGAACCGCGGACTTCGCGGATTCCGCGGATTCCGCAGCCACCCGTACCGTCCGGGCTAGCGGTCTGCGCCCAGCCCGAGGCTCTTGGGCGCCTTCGCGGGGGCCGGGTGACGCCAGGAGGTTCCCTCCTCGGCCGGGTGGCCGCCGGGGTAGGTGTCGGTCCCGCCGAGGTCGAGGAAGAGGGCGAAGCAGGGGTGCTCGGCGCGGCCGTGGCCGGCGTGGCCGATCGCGTTCCGGCCGGTGACGTAGGTGTCGTCGCCGGCGTCGTCGCGGAAGATGCCGATCCCGTTGTAGACGGCGCTGCCGACGGTGTTGGCGGGGCACTCGTAGTGGTCGTTTCCGGCGTGGTCGCGCAGGACGCCGTGGCCGAAGTCGTGGCCCGCACCGATCGCCATCGTCAGCTCGCCCTTGTAGCGGTCGTCGCCGGCGAGGTCGACGAGCGCGCCGATCGCGTAGTGGGCGGACGCCCCCTGGGCGTACCAGACGCCGCGGTAGCGGTCGTCGCCGCCGAGGTCGACGAGGGCGCCGAGGGCGTACCAGTAGCCGACCCCCTGGCCGAACACGCCGCACGAGTAGCGGTCGTCGCCGCCGCCGTCGACGAGCAGCCCGACGCCGCCGGCGAGCCAGCCGCGGTCCGCGTCGCTGCGGCGCCCGTAGCCCGCTCCCTGGGCGAGGCTCACGTTGTGCTCGGCCGTCTGCGGGCTCGGCGAGGTGATCTCGGTGTCGTTCGCGTCGTAGAGGTCGCCGCCGCCGGCGTCGAGGAGGACGCCCGCGCCGCGGACCTGGCCGTAGCCCTGCGCCTTCTGGAGGCACCGGTACTCGTCGTCCTCGGGCCCGCGGTCGGCGAGGATCGCGACGCCCGCCGACGCCGCGCCCTGGGTGAACTTGCGGCCCTCGTAGCGGTCGGCGCCCGCCTCGTCGACGAGGAGCGCGACGCCGAAGTTGGCCGCGGCGATCCCGTGGTCGACCGCCCGGTAGTGATCGTCGCCGGCGCGGTCGATCAGGATCGCCCAGCCGAGGACGGCGACGCCGAACGCGCCCCCCTCGGCGACCTCGTAGCGGTCGTCGCCGGCGAGATCGATCGAGATCGACACGGGCGTGTCGACCGTCTCGGTCGTCGCCGCCGACTGGTAGGCGTCGTCGCCGCCGGCATCGATGATGAGCAGCCACGGCTGGATCGCGTAGGCGTCCTTGCCCGACCCGGAGATGGCGATCTCGCCGAGCGGCGTCTTCCACCGGAACGCGAGGTCGGCGGTCACGGCGGCCGGCTCGACCGGCGCGAGAGCGACCCGGGCCGCCTCGACCGCCGCGGCGAGGTCGCCCGCGGTCCCGAGGAGCGCGTCGAGGTCGAGGCGCTCGAGGAGCCCCTTGCTGCGCTCGTCGATCCGGTAGCCGGTCACGCCGATCGCCGCGTGGAACAGCGCCTCGGCGGCGTCCGGCTCGGCGGGCAGCTCGCCGAACGCCTCGCTCCGGGCGATCACCGCGGCCGGGACGGCGCTCAGGATCGTGGCGGCCGCGGCCGCCATCGGCTCGGGGATCGATGCGACCGCCACGACGAGGCGCGCGCGGGCTTCATCGTCGAGCGGCGCGCCTCCCGAGGCGTGGACGGCGGCGATGGCCGCGACGAGCGCCTCCCGCGGCGGGCCCTCGGGCGCGCCGGGAGCGCGCGGCGCGGCCTCGCGGGTCACGCCGAGCGGGCGCGCCGCCTCGTCGATGAGCTCGGGGAGGCTGGCGCTCGCGGCCAGAAGCGTCCGGCCCCGCTCGAGGGACCAGGCGTCGATCCCGCGCCAGTCGTCCCAGAGCGCCTCGAAGCTCGCGAGCCGGTGGGGACCACCCTCCCGCCAGCGCCCGGCGGGGAGCTGCGCATCCTCCGGCGTCCGCTCGGCCGTGCCGAGGAGCTCGGCGAAGGGGTCGGTCGCGTCGTCGGCCCGGCCGCGGGTCACGCTCACGCCGAGGAGCGCGATCACGGTCGCGCCGGCGGCGATCCCGGCGAGCGCGCGGGCCCCGGTCACGAGCGAGCCGCCGCGCCGACGTAGCGCTCGGTGTAGATCCGGATCGCCTCCTCACGGTCGGGGAGCGTCGCGGCGATCGATGGGAGGGCGACCGTCGCGTCGAGCCAGCTCCGCAGCTCCGGTCGGGCGTCGACGAGGTCGCCGACCGGATGGTGCGCGCGGAGCCAGTCCATCCGCGCCCAGAAGGGGGCGACGTGGAGCCCGAGCATCGACTCGGCGGGAGTCGTCTTCGTCGTCTCGGCGAGCTCGTCGAGCTCCGCCTCGATCTTCGCGCGCTTCCCGTCGTCGAAGCTCGCCGGATCCATGAGCGCCCGGTAGTAGGCGGTGATCACGACCGTGTCCCACTGCTTCATCGCGAGCCGCTGCCGGGCGCGCGGCTGCGGTTCGGTGGCGTAGGCCCCGTCCCAGCCGTACGCGTGGGCGAGGTAGTCGGCGATCACGTCGGACTCGTAGAGCTTGAACCCGTCGTCGACGAGGAGGGGCACCTTGCCGGTCGGCGAGAGCTTCAGGAACGCCGGGTCGCGGTCGGTCAGGTCGATCGTCTCGACGGTGAACGGCTGCTCGAGCCTCGTCAGCAGGGCGCGGGCGCGCTGCGCGAACGGGCAGATCTCGGCGCTGTAGAGGGTGATCGCCATGGCGGGCTCCTTCTCGGCTCGTTGGGGTGGCCCAGCCTATATGGGGACGGCGGATCGGGCGAGTGCGCGCGGCGGCCGACCGGGGTCGTCAGCGGGGGCCGTCGGCTGGCCGGGGCTCGAGGCGGCCCGCCGCGAAGCGCTGGGCGGGGGCGTCGGGCGCCGTCTCGATCCGCGGGTGAACGGGGCCGAGGGCGGCCGCGGGCAGCGGGCCGAAGGGCGGGGGCGGGCCGAGGTCCTCGTCCGCGGGCGGGGGATCGAAGGCGCCCGTCGCGGCCGCGACGACCAGGACGACCGCCGTCGTGGCGAGGGTGATGGCGAGGGCGAACTTGGCCGGGGAGGTCGGGGCGGGCGCGGGGCCCGCCGGTGGCGACGACGCGGGCACGGGCACGGGCACGGGCACGGCCGCGGCCGTGGGCACGGGCACGGGCGCGGGCGCGGACTCGGACGCGGACGCGGACACGGGCACGGACACGGGCACGGCCACGGGCGCAGGATCGGTCGCCAAGGTGGGCGGGCTGGTGGCCGGAGGTCTCGCCGGCGCCGCCGGCACCGCGCGCGCCGGCGAGCGCGCCGGCATCGCGACGGCCGTCTCGCGCTCGAGGTGCTCGAGCACGACCTCGAGCGGCGGCCTCGCCGCCGGGTCGCGGGCGATCATGGCCGTGATCAGGGAGGCCTCGGCCGGCGGCAGCTCGTCGCGGAGCCTCCCGATGGGCGCCGCCTCGGAGCCGAGTGCGACCGCGCCGAGCTCGACGAGCGAGCCGCTCCCGAACGGCGGCACGCCGGCGACGAGCTGGTACCAGCTCGCGCCGAGGGCGTAGACGTCGGCGCGCGCGTCGACGCTCTCTCCGCGGATCTGCTCGGGCGCCATGTAGGCGGCGGTGCCGAGCGCCGTGCCGGCGTCGGTCAAGTTCTCGCCGGCCATCCCAGCGTGGCGGAGGAGGTCGAAGTCGGTCAGCCGAATCGATCCGTCGCGGGCGACGAGGATGTTGCTCGGCTTGATGTCGCGGTGGACGAGGCCGCGCGCGTGGAGATACGCCAGAGCGTGGCCGATGTCGCGACAGACGCCGCGCGCCTGCGGCAGCTCGAGCGCGCCGCGCTCGCGGATCACCACCGAGAGGGCGATCCCGTCGACCAGCTCGAGGGCGACGTAGGCCTGGCCGTCCTCGACCCCGCCGCCGTAGACGAGGACGAGGCAGGGATGGTCGAGCTCGCTCGCGAGCCGGACGCTCCGCTCGAACCGGGCGCGCGCCCGGCCGCCGGCCCGGGTATCGAGGATCTTGAGGGCGGCCTCGGCCCCGGAGCTCTCGTGGCGGGCGGCGTAGACCGCGCCGACCCCGCCGCGCCCGAGGAGGCGCTCGGTCCGCCACGGTCCGATCGATCGGCCGACGCCGTCCGCGAGGGCATTCTTGAGATCCTCGAGGCCGCGGCTCGGGGGCCGACGGCCGTCTCGGGGGCGGGCCACTACGGCGTCCCCGTCGCCTGGGCGACGCGGCGAGGGGCGCTCGCGAGGGCCGCGGCGAGGGCGGCGGCCAGGCCGACCTGGAACCACACCATCGGCCGGCGATGGAGCGGTTGGCCGGCGGCGAGGATGCGATCGAGGGGGACGACGAGCGACTCTCCGGGAGTCTCGACGATGATCATCCGCCCGTCGGAGGAGATCGTCACGAGACGACCGCGGGCTCGGCGGAGGGGCGCGCGCGCGAGTCGTTCGCCCGAGCCGGTCGCCTCGACCAGCAGGACCCCGTCGACGACGGAGACGGCGCGACTCCCGTCGGGGACGACCTCCAGGGGCTGGTCGGTCCGACGCCGCAGGGCCGTCGGCCGGACCTCGCCGGTCGCGATGTCGAGCAGCCTCACCCATCCCTCGGCGCGCTCGCGCAGCACGACGAACTGCCCGCCGGGGCTGACCGAGAGGAGGTCGACATCGTCCTCGAGCCTGCGGGTCGCCAGGCGTCGCTCGGTGGCGCCCTCGACCACCACCACGCGGCGACGCGAGAAGTCGAGGCCAGCGTGCACTCCGTCGCGGAAGGCCATCGCCATGTAGTACCGGGAGTCCGGCACCGGTTGGGCCGAGACGATGCATCGTCCGCCAGGATCGACGACGGTGCGGTTGTGGCCGTAGGCGATGATCCGGCCGAGCGAGTCGAAGCCGGCGAAGGTTCGGTGGAGCTGCGAGAAGACGGCGACGCGCTCGCCCTCGGTCGCGTCGAAGAGAACGAGGCCGTCGAACGTGCCGGCGATCACGAGGTCGCCGTCGGGGGAGATCTCGAGCGCCCGGGTCTCGAGGCCGGGGCCGCGAAACTGCGTCGTGATCGCGCCGGTCGTCACGTCCCAGAGGGCGACCTCGTCGTGCGTCGTCGCGCCGAGGAGGCGCCGGGCGTCGGACGAGAAGCGAGCGGCGATGAGCCCGCCCCGGGCGCGCTCGAGCGCCACGGCGCCTCGCCACGGGTCTTCGCCGACGAGGACGCCGAGGGAGCCGGTGATCGCGCCGGCGAGGAGCAGGAGGGCGAGGGGAGTCACCTTCCGCCGGCCCACGGTCAGGGCCGCCACGACGCCGGCGAGGAGGGCGAGAAGCGGCGCCGGCATGAGGACGCCTCCGCTCGAGACGACGAGGACGTCGCCGGCGAAGGTCGCTGCGCCCGCGGCCGCGGCGATGGCGATGACCGCCGCTCGTCGGCGCGCCGTCACGACCCGCCGCTCCGTCCATCGTCGCCTCGGCGTCGCTGACCGATCTCGGTCTCGAGCTCGGCGATCCACTTCCGGAACGTGGCGGCGTGCCGGTCGCGCGGGGCGAGCTCGATGAAGCGGCGCATGTCGGCGAGCGCCCCTTCGAGGTCGCCCCGCGCCCGCCGCGCCTCGCCGCGCGTTCCGGTCGCGTAGGCGTGGCGCGGGTCGATGGCGAGGGCGCGGTCACAGTCGGCGATCGCGCCCTCGAGGTCGCCGTGCTCGATCTTGGTGTAGGCGCGGTCATTGAGCTTCGCGGTGTCCCGCGGCGCGAGCTCCAGCGCCCGATCGAACGCGGCGATCGCCCCGGCGGTGTCGCCGAGGAGGCGGCGGACGCCGGCCTTGGTGCTCCACTCCTTCGCCGTGGTCGGCGGGGCGAGGGCGAGCGAGCGGTCGAGGTCGTCGGTGCCTCCCGCATCGTCGCGCTGGAGCCGCGCCGTTCCGCGGGCCCACCAGGCGCGCGCGTTCTCGGGCTCGAGCGCGATCGCGCGGTCGGCGTCCTCGATCGCTCCTTCGAGCGGGCTCTGCGACCGGATCCGGAGCTCCGCGCGGGCGACCCACGCGGAGGCGTCATCGGGGGTGAGCTGCACGACGCGGTCGAGGTCTTCGAGGGCGCCGTCCGGGTCGCGGAGCTTGCGCCGCGCGCTCGCCCGGGCGTTGAAGGCGCGGGCGAGGTCGGGCAGGAGCTCGACCGCACGGTCGAGGTCGGGAAGGGCCCCCTCGGCGTCGCCCGACCCGAGGCGGGCGTAGCCGCGATTGAACCAGTAGAGCCCCGCGCCCGGGTCGAGCTCGATGGCGTGGTCGAGGTCGGCGAGGGCGGCCTCGAACTGCTTCTTCATGGCGAGCGCCGTCCCGCGGCCCGCCCACGCGCCGGCGTACTCGGGGAGGAGCCCGATCGCGCGCGTCTCGTCCTCGATCGCGCCGTCGAGGTCGCCGAGCTGGGTGCGCACGCTGCCGCGGCCGTGCCACGCCTCGCCCGAGGCCGGGGCGAGCTCGATCGCGAGCTCGAAGACCTCGAGCGCGCGCTGCGGCTCGTTCGCGTTTCCGAGCCGCATCCCCTCGTCGAGGAGGGCGTCGAGGGAGGCCGGCTCGTCGGTCGAGACGGGCGGGGGAGCTGCCGGCGGACCCGACTCTCGCGCGGTCGAGGGCTCGGCGGGCGGCCGATCGGCCGCGACCTCGGCCGCGACCTCGGGCGGCGCGGTCGAAGCCGTCGCTCCCAGGCCGCGCCCGAGGGCGAGCGCCGCGAGGCCGGTCGCCGCCACCACCACGGCGGCGACTGCGATCGCCGCGCCGCGCCGTCCTCGGCCGCCGCGAGCGGAGGGGCGCCCGGCGAGCGCCTGCGCGAACGCCTCGGCCGTCGGCGTCCGGCGCTCCGGCTGCGGGCACAGCGCGGCGAGGCACGCCTCGTCGACGCACCTCGGGACGCCCGGTCGGCTCGCGCTCGGCGCCTCCGGCGCGCTCCGGAGCTGCGCGGTCATCACCTCGATGAGCGAGCTCGCCTGGAACGGGGGCCGCCCGGTCAGCATCGCGTAGAGGGTGGCGCCGAGGCCGTAGACATCCGATGCCGGGCCGATCTTGCCGAGCTCGCCCATCGCCTGCTCGGGGGCGCAGTAGCCGGCCGTCCCGAGGAAGCGCCCCTCGAGGGTGAGGCTGGCGTGGCTGACGAGGCGGTCTTCGTCGGCTCCGGCGGCGGCGCCCCGCTCGCGGCCGGCGATGCCGAAGTCGATGAGGACCGGCTCGTCGTCGCCCTCCCGGAGGATCACGTTGTCGGGCTTCACGTCGCGATGGATGACCCCGTGGGCGTGGGCCGCCTCGAGGGCGGAGGCGAGCTTCGTCGCGATCGCGACCGCCTGCTCGGCGGGAAGCGAACCCATCCGGGCGAGCCGGGCCTCGAGCGACTCCCCCGCGATGAGCTCCATGACGATGAACGCGCCGGCGGGGTCCTCGTCGGTCACGCCGCCGACGTCGTGGACGGCGATCACGTTCGGGTGGTCGAGGTTCGCCAGGATGCGCGCCTCGCGGCCGAAGCGCCGGCGGATGGCCGCGGTCAGCTTTCCGGGGAGCACCCGCTTGATCGCGACGAGCGACCCATCGACCGGGTCGCGGGCGCGGAGGACCTCGCCCATCCCGCCCCGGGCCAGCACGTCGATCACCTGATAGCGACCGAGCGCGCGGATCGGTCGGGTCGGCTCTGCCATCGCTCGGACGGGCCGCTCGCTACTTTCCCTCGAGGCCGTGGAAGCGGTAGTAGGTCTCGAGGTTCAGGACGGCGACCGAGGTCGAGTGGACCCGGCCGTGGGTGTCGCCTGGCTCCCAGCTCCCGCGCTCGCACGTCTTCTGGACGATCGCCTCGGTGAAGGTCTTCTGGAGCTCGGCGTTCCATCGCTTCCAGAACGACCCGCCCGCCCTCAGGGCGCACATGCTCGCGAAGAAGGTGTAGTCCGAGTTGATCACGCCGGTCGCGTTCGCGCGCGGCGTCGTCGACGCGAACTGGGCGATCGCCCCCTCGATCCGCGGATCCTTGCTGACGGTCTCGCCGAGGACGAGACGACACCAGAGCGCCTTGGCCGTGGTCACGACCCCGCCGCCGCTGCGCCGGTCGTCGTAGGTGGTGATCCGGAGCCCCTCGCCGACCTTCACGGCCGGCGAGAGCAGCTCGTAGGCGTAGCCGGGCCGGAGGGTCCCCTCGTTCTGGTCGAGGGTGACCCGGTCGATGAACGTCCGGGCGCGGACGAACGTCGAGGCTGGCACCCGGAGGCCCGCATCGTAGGCGGTGACGAGGGCGAGGACGCTCCACGAGGTCTGGTGGACGCGGCTCTCCTCCTTGTGCCAGCCCCAGCCGCCGTTGTCGAACTGCGTCTTGACGATCCAGTCGATCGCGCGCTGGCCGGCGCGCCGCATCCGGCAGTCGCGGGTGAGGAGGTAGGCCTCGCACAGGGCCGCGGCCGCCGTCGCGTGGCTGCTCCCGTCGTTGGTGTGGTCGCCCTGGATGTAGCCGTCACTTCGCTGGCTCTTCAGGAGGAAGTCGAGCCCCTTGCCGACCGTCCCCGCGAACTCGCCGTCGAGGTGGGTGTGGCCGGTCCCGAGGAACGCGAGGAGCGCTGCGCCCGTCACCTGGACGTCCCACCGCCGCTCCCGCGGTCCGGGCGGCTTCTGCCACGGCTCGCGCTCGGGGCACGACATCGTCCAGCGGTCGGCGTCCCAGCGGCCGTCCTCGGCCTGGTGCTTGGACAGCCAGGTGAGCCCCGCGCTGACGGCCTTCTCGCCGATCGGCGTGCCGCCGAACCGTCGGAGCGCCTCGACCTTCGACGAGCCGAACCGGTGGCTGTAGGCGCTCGGCGCGATCGTGCCGCCGTGGACCGACTCCTCCTGGACGCAGGGGTCCTTCACCTCTCCGATCTCGACCGACTGACCGTGCGCGCCGAACCAGTTGTTCCAGTCGACCGGCTCGAGGCCCAGGTCTTCACCTGAGATCTTTCCGAGCGCCTCGGCGACGACGACCCGCTCCCGCGGGTGGACCTGCCCGAGCAGCCGGATGAGCGGCTTGATCGCGCGTCGGTCGGGGTGGTCGCCGAGACCCTCGGCCGCGGCGAGCTGAACCTCCTCGCTGCCGTCCTCGATCGCGGTGAGCATCGGCTCGACGACCTTGCCGCCCGGGATGTCTCGGAGCGCCCAGAGAATCGCCACCCGCCGGCTGGCCGGCGACTTCGTCTCGCTCTTGTCGATCAGGAACGCGATCGACTGCGGATCACGCGTCTTCGCGAGCACCTCGGCGATGCTCCGCTGAACGATGACCGCCTTGTCGCGGAGCAGCTCGTGGAGGTACTCGGTCGCCTCGAGGCCGCCGGCCTCGGGGAACTCGAGGACGGCCTTCGCCCGGAGATACGGATCGCGCTCGTTCTTGAAGGCGGCACGCAATCGACGCATCGCGGTCTTGAAGCGCTTGTCGTCGTCGGGGTCGGCCGCGTCCGGCGAGAAGAAGAAGCGCTCCATGAAGAAGCGGAAGCGCTTCGATCCCTTCAGCTTCTCGAGGCGCATCTCGCCCCGGATCTCCTCGATGTCGCGGAAGCCGAACATGAGCGCGATGAAGATCGCGTCGATCGCCTGCTTCGTCTTCTTCTGAGAGGCGAAGAGGACGCCGAGGTCGTAGTAGGCCGCCGAGTGCTCGGGCGCGAGCTGGATCGCCTTGCCGAGGTCGGCCTCGGCGTCGGTGAGCGATCCGATCGCGAGGCGGGCTCGCCCGCGGAGCTGGTAGAGCTCGCCGTTCTGGTTGTTCTTGAGGATCGCCTCGGAGAGGAGGTCGACGGCCCGGTGCGGGTTCCCCTTGGCCATGAGCGCGATCGCGCGCTCCTTCTTGGTCGGCCCGGCCGGCTTCGGCGGCGTCGGGTCGGGCGGGGGCTTCTCGGTCTCGCCGGCGGGCGGCTTCTCGGTCCCGGCCGCGGGCGGCTTCTCGGTTCCGGCGCCGGCCGGTGGCTTCTCGGTTCCGGCGGCCGGCGTTCCGCCGGCGTCGCCGCTCCCGCCGCCGGTCGGCGTCGCCGCCGAGCCGCCGTCGACGTCGCCGCCGAGGTCGATGTTCACGCCGCCGGCGCCGCTGCTCGGCTCGTCGGTCCCGCCGCCGGTCGGAGTGACCGGGTCGATCGGACGGGTCCCGGGGCCGGGCCTCGGGTCTCCACCGCCGGTCGCCATCGCGATCTCGGTCGGCGCGCGTCCGCGGCCGAGCTCGTCGAGGACGGACGCCTCGAGCCCGGCGAGGGCGCCGAGGACGGCCACTCGGGTCGGCGGATCGGGGTGATCGATGAGCTCGGCGAGCCACTCCTGCCGCGCGGCCGTCGGCTCGGCCGCGGCCGCCTGGACGGCGTAGACCCGGACGGCCGTCGAGTCGCTCTCGAGGGCATCGGCGAGGCGCTTCTCCGGGAGGCGCTCGCCCTTGATCCGGGCGCGGGCGTGATCGACGACGAGCTGGACGAGCGCGCCGTCGTCCGACGCGGCGAGGACGAGCAGCCCGCCGTCGGCATCGGGATCGCGGAGCAGCCCCAGGAGACGCGCCGCGTTCATCCGGACCGCCGGCGGACCGTCGGCGAGGAGCGTGCGGAGGACATCGCGCTCGGCCGAGCCGCGGACGGCCACGACATCGGCGAGCAGGTGCAGCTCGTGGGGGAGCGGCCGGTCGGGCCCGTGGGCGAGGACGGTGATCAGCGACTCGCGCGCCTGTTGCGCGGCGGCGGTCTCCGCGCTGCTCGCGCTGAGGCTGGTGACCAGCCAGAGGGTGATGATCACGGCGGGGGCGAGGAAGCCGCCGGCCGCGAGGGCCCAGAACTTCCCCTTCGAGATCGAGAAGTAGTTGTCCTCGAGGCCGGTCCGCTCGGCGGCGGCGTCGGCGGCATCGGTCGCCGCAGCCGACGGAGCGGGCGACGGGGGCGACGCGGGAGGCGCGGTCGGGGCCGGCGCCGGGGCCGCTTTCTGCTTCGCGACGCGGGCCGAGGGTCGCCGAGCTCGCTGCGATCCGACTCGCGGGGCAGGCGCGGGCGAGGCGGGTGTCGAGGCGATTCCGGGCGCCGGCATCTCCGGCGCGGTCGGGGCGAACGCCCGGGGATCGGTGACGCTTCCGCCGGCCGGGATCGCCCCCGAGCTGCCGGAGCCGGAGCCGGAGCCGGATCCCGTGCCGGGCCCGTGACGCAGGGGCGGCGGAGGGGGAGGGAGCGCCGGCTGCGGGGCGCCCGCCTGGGTCTGGAAGCCGGCCATCTCCTGCGACGGGCTCGGGCCGAGCCCGAGGCGGGCCTGGAGCTCCTGCCCCCACAGCTCCTCCGCCTTCTGGGCGAGCTGCTGGATCGTCGGCTCGGGCAACAGGGCATCGGCCCGGATCACGTCGATGATCGTGACCGAGTGGCCGGCCTGCAGCGCCACGTGGAGCTTCTGGAGGCAGATCTGCACCTGCCCCGGAGCCAGGATCCCCTTCTCGGCCGCGAGGCGACCGATGAACTGGGTCTTGGCGTCGACCGCGGCGTGCTGGGTCATGGAGCCCCTCGTCGTTTTGCCGTCGCAATGATGGGAATGCTGCTAGATGGGATGTAGCGCGCTCCTCGGCGCGGCGCAAATCACCCCGGGCGCCGCCCTGACCGAGCCCGAGGCGCCCTGGATGGCCCATCCCCCGTCGCTGTCGTAGAATCCTCCCCCTCGAACCGATCGCGAGGCGCTCGTCATGACCGACCATCACGCCGTCGCCGGCTGCCGTCACGCGGCCCGCGGCGCCGACTTCACCCTCCCCGGCGCGCACCCCCACTACCCGCCCGATCTCGAGATCGAGCCGGTCCACGCCGAGATCGACCTGGCCGTCGACGTCGACCGGCGCGCGGTCGAGGGGACGGTCACCCAAACGGTGATCGGGCGTCGCGACGGTCCGAGGACGCTCGTGCTCCACGCCGTCGCGTTCTCGGACCTCGAGGTCACCTCGCCCGACGGGTCCGCGTTCTCGGCGTCCTACGACGGGCGCGAGGTGCGGGTCGTCTGGGCGAAGCCGTTCGCGCGCGAGGAGCGAAGGCGGATCGCCGTCCGCTACCGGGTGACCGACCCCGCCACCGGCCTCTTCTTCGGCGGTCCGACCGAGGACCGCCCCGACGCGCCCCGCTGGGCCGGCACCGATCACGAGACCGAGCGGGCGCGCCACTGGCTGCCGTGCGTCGACCTGCCGAGCGTCCGGGTCGCGCTCGACGTGAAGCTCCGCGCGGATGCCGGCTTCACGATCCTGGCGAACGGCGCGCTCGTCGGAGAGACCGAGCACGGCGACGGGACCAAGACGGCCCACTGGCGCCTCGAGCAGCCCTGCCCGAGCTACCTCACCTGCTTCGTCCTCGGCGACCTCACCCGCGCCGACGACGGCGCCGTCGACGGCGTCGAGATCGCCTACTTCGGCACGGCCGATCGGACCGCGGAGGACCTCCACCGCACCTTCGGCCGGACCGGGAAGATGCTCGCGTGGATCACCGAGAAGCTCGGCGCGTCCTATCCCTTCGGCTCGAAGTACTACCAGTTCGCGCTGCCCGGGATCGGCGGCGCGATGGAGAACATCTCGCTCGTCAGCTGGGACGACATCTTCGTCGCGAACGAGGCGCTCGCCCGCGAGTGGGGCTGGCAGATCGACCAGGTCAACATCCACGAGATGGCGCACACCTGGTTCGGCGACCACGTCGTCTGCCGTGACTTCACCCACGCGTGGCTGAAGGAGAGCTGGGCGACCTACATCGAGACCTGCTGGCTCGAGCACGACCGCGGCGACGACGAGATGCGCTACGACCTCTGGATCAACGCGGCGGCCTACTTCGAGGAGGCGGACGGGAAGTACAAGCGCCCGGTCGTGGCGCGGAGCTTCAACTCGAGCTGGCAGATGTTCGACCGCCATCTCTACCCCGGCGGGGCGATGCGGCTGCACACGCTGCGCGGCGAGCTCGGGGACGAGGTCTTCTGGGACGGTGTCCGCGAGTACCTGCGGCGGTTCGGCGGGAAGACGGCCGAGACCGACGACTTCCGCCGCGTCCTCGAGGAGCGGAGCGGACGCTCGCTCGGGCGCTTCTTCGACCAGTGGTTCCACGCGAAGGGTTACCCGGCCCTCGAGGCGAGCTTCCGCTGGGACGCCGAGGGCGACGCGGGCGTCTTCGAGATCGAGCAGAGCCAGGTGGGCGACGACCCCGACGGCCCGCCCGTGTTCGAGCTGCGGCTCGATCTCGGATGGGTGGTCGACGGGGAGCTCCGGACGCGCGCGGTGCAGCTCACCGAGCGCAAGCACGTCTTCGTGATCCCGATGGAGCGCGACCCCGACCAGGTCCGGATCGACCCCGGCGCGAAGGTGCTCCTCAAGCTCGCGTTCAAGGCGGGCGAGGAGCGGCTGCGCCGGCAGCTCCGCGATGCGACCGACGTGACCGGCCGGATCCAGGCCGCGTGGGAGCTCATCGGCACGCCCACGGGCGAGAACCTCGAGGCGGTCCGCGACGCCTACCGCGCCGAGACGTTCTGGGGCGCGCGGGTCCAGCTCGCCGCGGCGCTCGGCAAGGCGGGCACCCAGGTGGCCGTCGACGCGCTCGCCGCCCTCGTCGGCGAGGAGGAGCACCCGCTCGTGATCGAGCCGCTCCTGCGGGCGGCCGGGCGCTATCGGGACGACGGCATCCGGACCGCGGTCGAGGCGCGCCTCGACGCGGGCCTCGATCTGCCGCGCGCGCGCGCGGCCGCCTTCGAGGCGCTCGGAGCGCAGCGGGCGGATGCGCCGTTCGACCGGATCGCGACGGCGGCGCGGACGCGGGGCTGGAACGGCTTCGCGCAGGCGGGCGCGTTCCGCGCCCTCGCGGGGACGCGGCGAGTCGAGGCGGTCGAAGTCCTCCTCGAGCACGTGGCGCCGGGGACGTGCGGAAACGAGGCGCGCCGCGTGGCGGTCCGGGAGCTCGGCGCGCTCGGCCGCGTCTCGGAGCGGGCCGTGCGCGAGCGGATCGAGGAGCGGCTCGTCGATCTCCTTCGTGACCGCTCCGGCTGGGTCCGGGAGGCGGCGGTCGCCGCGCTCGGGACGATGGAGGCGCGCTCCGCGATCCCGGCGCTCGAGGCGAGCCGCGGGCGGCTCGCCACCCAGGACCGGGTGGGGGTCGACCGCGTCCTGAAGGGGCTTCGCGCGAGCGAGCGTCCGGCCGCGGCGGCGCTCGACAAGGAGCTCTCCGGTCTGCGGGAGACGGTCCGCAAGCTCGAGGCGCGGGTCGATCTCCTCGCGGCCCGCCTCGACGCCCGCGGCGATGGAGCCGAAGGTGAGAACGAGAGCGGCTCCGGGAAGGGAGCCGCGCGCGACGCGGCCGAGACCTCGTGATCGGGGAGGGCGAGTTCTCGGTGACGCCGGAGCCCGACGACGGGTTCGCGCCGTTCGAGCCGGTCGATCCGGAGCCCGAGCGTGAGTCGGCGTCCTCGACCAGGCGCCGGTCCGACCCGCTCGACGCCGACGAGGACGCCGAGCGGCGGCGCCGGCGCGCTCGACGGCGTCGCACCGAGCCGGCGGCCCCGCCGCCGTCCGCCGCCTCGTCGGTTCTGCTCCCCACCGTCGTCGCGACGATCGTGGCGAGCGTCGTCGCCGCGCTCGTCGCGGTCTTCGTCGCCGCGTTCGTCGTCCACTCGCTCGACGAGATCGACGGCTTCGACGACGCCGCCTACGGCATCGACGAGGGCGCATCGCCTCCGCCGTCGCGCGGGGAGCTCGGCTGGACGATCCGCGGCGTCGTGACCGTCGACGACGGCACCGAGGTGATCCGCTACACGATCCCCGACGACGCCGTCCTCGTGCGGATCCGGCTCGAGGCCGAGACCGACGTCGACGCGTGGGCGCGGTTCGGCGCGGTGGACGACGACGGCGAGTGGTGCTTCCAGGGCACCGGCGACACCGGGATCGAGGAGGGTGAGCTCTCGCGGAACGACCACGGCGACTTCGCCGCCGGACCGTTCGTCGTCTGGGTGAGCTCGCTCGGCGCGGCCGAGGATGTCCCCTACACCCTGACGGTCGACGTCGTCCGGGCGCGCGTCTCGGGCGCGCTCTCGCCGGGCGAGTCCGTGCATCGCGGCGCGACGAGCCCCGAGACGGGCTACCGGCACGTCGTCAGCATCGTCGGCGCCGGCGAGGGGGACGCGCTGCGAGTCGACCTCATCGACGCCGAGCGCGACCTCGACTTCTTCGTCGGGCTCGACGCGACCGTCTCGGCGGAGTCGGCGATCGCGAAGGCGGAGACGCCGATGGCGCACGAGAGCCTCGTGATCGACGCCGAGACCCATCCCGAGCTCTTCGCCGAGGGCGCGGCGGTTCACGTCGTCGTCGTCGATCCGAGCCAGCTCCCGCACCCGGCCCGCTTCGGCCTCGTCGTGACGTCCGGACGGCAGCCGCCCCCGTCGATCACCGCGCTCCCCGAGCTGACGTCGCCGTCGGACCCGCTGCAGCGCGCGATCCTCACCGTCGTCGACGTCGGCCTCGCCGAGAGCTCGGGCTCGGGCACGGTCCTGAATGGACGAGGCGTCATCCTGACGGCCTGGCACGTCGTCGAGACGGCCGGCGAGACGGGCGACGGCGAGCTCGACCCGATCGTGATCGGCGTCTCGACCGATCCGCGCGAGATCGCGCACGAGGCGTTCCGGGCGCGGGTGCTCCGGAGCGCGCCGGAGCTCGACCTGGCGCTCCTCGAGGTGACGAGCGGGCTCCACGGGCGTCCGCTGCCCGCGTCGTATCGGCTGCCGGCCTGCCCGATCCGCCGGGGCTGGGAGCCGCGGATCGGCGAGCCCCTCGTCACGATCGGGTTCCCCGAGACGGGCGGCCCGGGGAGCCGGGTGCCGGTGACCTACGCCCGCGGGGTCGTCAGCGGGTTCGACCGCGGCCGAGACGGGGGCCACTTCGTCAAGACCGACGCGTTCATCGCGAGCGGGAGCTCGGGCGGCGCCGCCCTCGACGCGGCGCACCACCTCGTCGGCGTGCCGCTCATCAAGCGGGCCGAGGTCGACGGGAAGCAGCAGATGGGATACCTGCTCCCGATCGAGCAGATCCCCGAGGCGTGGTGGCCGCTCATCACCGAGAGCGGGGAGTGAGCGAGACGATGCCCAACGCCCCGATACCGAGAGCCACCCTCGGCCGCACCGGCGAGCGCGTCACGCGCCTCGGGATCGGCCTGGCCGCGGTCGGGCGGCCCGCCTACATCAACCTCGGGCGCGGCGACGACCTCGGCGTCGAGCGCGACCGCGCGGCGATGGAGGCGCGCGCCCACGCCGTCCTCGACGCCGCGTGGGATGCGGGGATTCGCTACGTCGACGCCGCGCGCAGCTACGGCGACGCGGAGGCGTTCCTCGGGTCGTGGCTGCGGACGCGGCCGACGGCCGCGGTCGAGTCGTTCGTCGCGAGCAAGTGGGGCTACGAGTACGTCGGCGGCTGGCGCCTCGATGCCGCCATCCACGAGACGAAGGACCACGGCGTCGAGACGTTCCGACGGCAGTGGGAGGAGACGCGCGGGCTGATCGGCGACCACGTCGAGCTCTACCAGATCCACTCGGCCACCCTCGAGAGCGGCGTCCTCGAGGATTCCGACGTTCACGAGGAGCTCGCCCAGCTCCGGGTCGACGCGCACAAGCGGATCGGGCTGAGCCTCTCGGGGCCGCGTCAGGCCGAGACGCTGCGCCGGGCGCTCGCGGTCCGCGTGCGCGGGACGCCGCTCTTCGACACCGTCCAGGCAACCTGGAACGTCCTCGAGCCGTCGGTCGGCCGGGCGCTCGCCGAGGCGCACGCGACCGGCGTCGGCGTGATCGTGAAGGAGGCGCTCGCGAACGGGAGGCTGGCCCTGCGCGACGACGACCCCGCCTTCGCCGGGCGGGCCGCTCTCATCGCTGCCGAGGCCGCGCGGCTCGGCACGACGCCGGACGCGTTCGCCCTGGCCGCGGCCCTCTCGCGGCCGTGGGTCGATGTCGTCCTCCTCGGCGCCGCGACGCCCGCGCAGGTGCGGAGCAACGCGGCGGCGCTGGAGGTCGCCTGGGACGGCGCGGCCGAAGGAGCGCTCGCCCGGCTCGCCGAGGAGCCCGAGGCCTACTGGGCGCGCCGGAGCCGGCTGTCGTGGAGCTGAGCCTCGCCGACGAGGACCTCGCGCGGCTGCGCGCGATCGCCGACGGTCATCCCGAGCCGTTGGTGTTCGCGACGGTGAGCGGCGCCCATCTCTACGGCTTTCCGTCGGCCGACTCCGACTGGGACCTGCGCGGCGCGCACGTCCTGCCGCTGCGCGCGGTCGTCGGGCTCGACGAGCCGACCGAGACGATCGAGCGGATGGAGATGGTCGACGGGATCGAGCTCGACCTCGTCACCCACGACATCCGCAAGTTCCTCCGGATGCTCGTGAAGCCGAACGGCTACGTCCTCGAGCAGGTGCTCAGCCCGCTCGTCGTCCGGGCGGCCTCCGAGCACGCCGAGCTGCGCGACCTCGCCCGTCGCTGCATCACCCGTCACCACGGCCATCACTACGCCGGCTTCGCCCGCAACCAGAAGCGGCTCTTCGACGGCGAGGCGGAGAAGCGGGTCAAGCCGCTCCTCTATATCTACCGGGTGCTCCTGACGGGCATTCACCTGATGCAGGAGGGCGAGCTCTGCGCGAACCTCCCGCGGCTGAACGAGAAGTTCGGCCTCTCGTTCATTCCGGAGCTGATCGAGCGGAAGGTGACCGGCGCCGAGAAGGCGGCCCTGCCCGAGCCCGACCTCGCCTTCCACGACGCCGAGTTCGCGCGGCTGTTCGGGAGGCTCGAGGAGGCGCAGGCGCGTTGCCGGCTGCCGGAGCGGTGTGAGCCGCGGGCCGAGGTCGACGCGCTCCTGCGGCGGCTGCGGCTCGGGACGCTCGGTCGCTGACCGCGCGCGCCTCGGGCGGGGCGGCGGCGTCGCGACGGTCGGGTCAGTCGCCGGAGGCGCCCGCCGCGGTCCAGGCGGCGACCCGGTCGGCGTTCTCGGTCACCCAGCGGCGGGCCGCGTCGGGGGGCTCGGCGCCCTCCTCCGTCCAGGCCATCACCTGGGCGACGTCCTCGGTGGTCCAGGAGAAGGCGTCGAGGATCGCGTGCGCGCCCGGCTTCTCCTCGGCGAGGCCCTTTCGGGCGATCGTGTCGATGTGGCCGCCCTCGCCGTAGACGTTCTTCGGGTCGTCGAGGTAGTGGAGCTTCCAGCGGGCGAACTTCCAGTGCGGCGTCCAGCCGGTCACGACGATCCAGCGCTTCTCGGCGATCGCCGATTTGAGCGCCGCGGTCATCGTCGCGTCGCTACCCTCGATCAGCTCGAGCTTCTCGCCGAGGCCGTAGGCTTCGATGAGCGTCTCGGTCGACTTCATCAGCCCGGCGCCCGCGTCGATTCCGATAATCCTCCCGTCGAGCTTCTCGGCGTGCTCGGCGAGCTGCCCGATCGAGGTCACCTCGACGTAGTCGGGGGCGACGAGGCCGATCCGGGTGCCCTCGAGGTTGGGGCCGAGGCTCTCGACCTTCTCCTTCACCTCGGCGTAGTAGTCGGCGTGGGTCGTCGGCAGCCACGCGGAGACCATCACGTCGGCGTCCCCCGTCGCGACCGCCTGCCACATCACCGCGGCGCTGACCGGCGTGAGCTCGACCTGCCAGCCCTCGTCCTCGAGGACGGCGGCGATCACGTTCGAGGCGGCGACCGCGTCGGCCCACTCGACGTAGGCGATCTCGATCTCGCCCTTGGCGCCGCCGCTCGCACTCGTCCCGCCCTCCGGCGTCGGGCAGCCGGAGAGGGCGAGGGCCGCGAGGGCGATCGCGACGAGGAGGACGACGGACGACGAGGAACGGGTGGTACGCATGGCGAGGCTCTCCGAGGATGGTCAGGACGGTTCAGGCGGGCTTGCGGAGGTGGAAGACCCCCCAGGCGAGCCAGCCCTTCTCTCCGCCCTCGATCCAATGGCGGAGCCCCTTCTTCATCCGGTGGATGTAGTCCCGGCTCACGCCGGCCGCCTCGATCTCGGCCTGGCGCCGCTCCGTCTCGGCGAGGACGCGACGGTAGTGGTTGACGAGCTGGTCGGTGTGCTCCTCGAAGCCTAGGTCCTCGAGGCCGAGCCGCTTCGCCTCCGCCCGATAGAAGGCCGGGGAGCCGAGGTTCGGGAGGAAGAGGCGGTCGAGGATCGGCTGGAGGACGCCCTCGGGGCAGTCGTCGGCCTGCATCGGATCGCCGAAGACCATCTCCGCGCCCGGCTTCATCACCCGGGCTGCCTCGTCGAGGATCCGGCTCCGGTCGCTGCCGTGGAGGAAGGCGTCCTGGCTCCAGACGACCTCGAAGCTGGCGTCGTCGGCCGGCACCGCCTCGAAGCTGCCGTCGACGACCTCGATCGCGTCGGTCAGCCCGGCCTCCGCGTTCAGCTCGCGGTCACGGCGGTTCTCGACCTCGCTCAGGTTGAGGGCGAGGACGGTGCACCCGTGCTTGCGGACGAGCGCGCGGGCCGTCCCGCCGTAGCCGGCGCCCATGTCGAGGATGTGCGCGCCCGGGCGGAGGGTGCCGAGCCGCTTCGCCATCACCTCGACGGTGCGCTGGCTGGCGACGGCGATGTCCTCGTCGGGGGTCTCGTAGATCCCGATGTGAATGTCCTGGCCGCCCCAGATCGTGAAGTAGAACCTGTCGGCGTCGTTGCTGTTGTAGTACTCGCGCGCTACGCGGACCGCCTCGGGATAGGCGTTCTTCGTCTCGGTCATCGGGTGTCCCCCTTCGCGTCTCCCTGCGTGTCCCCCGCGTCCTTCGTCCGGGCGCCCGGGCGGCTCGGCGGCCGCTCGCGCACGATCCCGCCCTCGCCCGGGTCGTTCGGGTCGCTCCCGTAGCTCTTCTCGGCGACGTGGATGAAGAAATCCGGGTCCTCGTCACTGTAGGTCTGCTGGAAGTCGCCGTACGTCGTCACCTTCTGGAATCCGACCTCGTTCATGAGGCGGCGCACGTAGCCGCGCCGGAGCGGGAACATGTTGAGGTGGTACTTCGACCCATCGCTGAACTTATAGCGGAACCGGGCGAGCCCCTCGTCGATGTGCTCGGGCGCGACGCTCACGTCCTCGCCGCAGTAGTAGTAGAGATGGTCGGAGCTGTAGCCGTGGTCGAGGATCGCGTCGTAGTTGCGCTGGTCGAGGAGCAGGAAGCCGTCGTGGCGGAGGACGGCGTAGAACTCGGCGAGCGCCTTGCGCCGGTCGCGCTCGCTGAAGAGATGGGTGAACGAGTTGCCGAGACAGATGACGGCGTCGTAGACGCCGTGGATGTCGCGGTTCAACCAGCGCCAGTCGGCGTTCACCGGGCGGAGGACGTGGCCGCGGTCGCGGGCGTTGTCGAACGCCTTGTAGAGCATCTCGGCGCTGCCGTCGACGCTGACGACCTCGAAGCCCGCCTCGATCAGGCGGACCGAGTGGAAGCCCGTCCCCGTCGCGACGTCGAGGACCCGCTTCGCTCCGCGCTCGCGAAGATGACGGATGAAGAAGTCGCCCTCGCTCGAGGCTCGTCTGTCCCAATCGACCAGTTCATCCCACTTGTCGACGAAGCTCTCGACGTACTCTTGGACGTAGTGATCGGTCTCACGGACGGCGACCGGGTTGTCGCCGAACTGCTGCTCGCTCGGCACGCTCGGAGCGGACTTCAATGGACTGGTCCTTTCTTCGAGGCGGATCGGGCCGCCGGATCGAGACCCCACCCCGCGACTGCCGGCCGCGACGTACGGCCGGGAGCGAGGAGGGGGCGGAACGAACCGGCTCCCTGGCCGAAGCGTCGGCGCGGGGGCGGTCGAACCGCACGAGGGGAGGGGCGGGGCGACGGCTCAGGGTGGAAACGCGCGCGACGGGTGGAGATCGACGAGAGCCCCGGACTTGTTCCTGGCGATCGAGTGAGGCAGTCCGACGGTCCGAGCGCGGCTCATGATCTCGTTTCGCGTGCGGGGTGATCGAGGGTTGCGAGGCCTCGCATTCCTGCGAAAATGGCCCGGAACCGCTCTCAGGGTAACACAGCGCCCCGAAGTGGCCAACGCCCCTCTGGGGGGGCGCCCTCCGCCGCGCTTCGCCTCTCCTTTCGCCACCGCCTCCCGGGGACCGACGTGTCGAGCCTCTCCGTCCGCTGCGTCACCAAGATCTTCGGCGATCGGCCGGCCGAGGCCCTGCCGCTCGTCGAGAGGGGGCGGACGCGGGCGGAGATCCTCGAGGCGACCGGGCAGACGCTCGGCGTCGCCGAGGTCTCGTTCGCGGTCAGCCCCGGCGAGACGCTGGTCGTGATGGGGCTCTCGGGGTGCGGGAAGTCGACGCTCCTCCGGTGCGTCAACCGCCTGATCGAGCCGACCCGTGGTCGCGTCACGCTCGGCGATGTCGCGGTGACCGAGCTCGGCCCCGACGAGCTCCGCGAGCTTCGCCGCCGCCGCTTCGGGATGGTCTTTCAGCGGTTCGCGCTGCTGCCGCAGCGGACGGTGCGGAGGAACGTCGAGCTCGGCCTCGAGATTCAGGGCGTCGCGCCGGCCGAGCGACGGGCGAGGGCGGCCGCCACGATCGAGCAGGTCGGCCTCTCCGGCTGGGAGGATGCGCTGCCGCTCCAGCTCTCCGGCGGAATGCAGCAGCGGGTCGGGCTCGCCCGCGCCCTCGCCGTCGACCCCGACGTCCTCCTGATGGACGAGGCGTTCAGCGCCCTCGACCCGCTCATCCGGGCCGACATGCAGCGCGAGCTCGTCGAGCTGCAGCGGCGCGTGCGCAAGACGGTGCTCTTCATCTCGCACGACCTCGACGAGGCGCTCGCGGTCGGCGACCGGATCCTCCTGATGAAGGACGGACGCGTCGTGCAGGAGGGGACGCCGGTCGAGATCGTCACCCGCCCCGTCGACGACTACGTCCGCCGGTTCGTCGAGGACGTCGACAAGGCGAAGGTGGTGACGGCCGGCGTGGCGATGCGGCGCGCGAGTGATGGCGATGGCGTCGGCGAGGCGCCGTCCGACGGGGACGCCCCGCGGGTCGCCCCCGACGCCCCGCTCGCCGAGGTGCTCGAGCTGCTCGCCCGAAGGGAGGGCGGCCGGCTGCCCGATGTCGTCGTCCACGACGGGGAGCGCGCGGTCGGGGTGATCGGTCCGCACGAGCTCGTCAACGGCCTGACCGGACGGGCCGGAGGCGGCCCGGCGTGACCGGGCTCGTCGCGGCGGCCGTCCCCAAGCTTCCCCTCGCCCCGTGGCTGGACGCGGGGCTCGACTGGCTCACCGAGACCTTCTCCCCGGTGACCCGAGCCGTCAGCGGCGCGACCGAGACGATCATCGAGGCGATCGAGGACGGGCTGCTCTGGCTGCCGCCCTGGGTCGTGATCGCCGCGTTCGTCGGCGCCGCGCTCGCCGTCGCCGGCTGGCGCGTCGCGCTGGCGGCGGCGGCCGGCCTCGGTCTGATCTGGAACCTCCGGCTCTGGGAGCCGACGATGGAGACGCTGACGCTCGTCGCCGTCGCGACGACCGTCGCCGTGATCGCCGGCGTCCCGATCGGGATCTGGGCGGCCGTGTCGACGTGGGGGCGCCGGCTGACGATGCCGGTGCTCGACTTCATGCAGACGATGCCGGCGTTCGTCTACCTCATCCCGGCGATCCCCTTCTTCGGGATCGGGAAGGTCTCGGCGATCGTCGCGACGGTGATCTTCGCGATGCCGCCCGCGATCCGGCTGACGGTGCTCGGGATCGATCAGGTGCCGGCCGACCTCGTCGAGGCCGCCGATGCGTTCGGGGCGACGCGGCGGCAGCGCCTCTTCAAGGTGCAGCTGCCGGTCGCGGTGCCGACGATCATGGCCGGCGTGAACCAGACGATCATGCTCGCGCTCTCGATGGTCGTGATCGCGGGGATGATCGGCGCGAAGGGGCTCGGCAACGAGGTCTGGAAGGCGATCCAGCGCCTCAACGCCGGCGACGGCTTCGAGGCCGGGCTCGCCGTCGTGATCCTCGCGATGATCCTCGACCGCCTCTCGCAGGCGCTCGGGCGGCGCGGGCCGGCGGCGGCGCGACCAGGCTAGACCCGCTCGACGATCCGGACGAGGTAGAGCGGGTGCCACTCCGGGTAGCCGGCCGCGAGGAGGGCGCGTAGCCGCGTCCCTTCTCCCGCATCGCGGATCGCGGCGATCCGCTCGCCGTCGGCCACGACGTCGGCGCCGACCGGGCCGTCGACGCCCTGAGTGGCGATCCGGAGGTTCCGAGCCGCCATCGCGTCGGCCTGGCGCGTCGCGACATCTCGGGAATCGCCGGATTGACGGCGCGGCCCGACGTCGACCGGTGGGAGCTGCGAGTGCATCCGCAACATGATGAGCCCGTCGCCGCCGACGAAGCCAGCGGTGACGGTGACCTGCTGCTCGAACCGGCCCGGTTCGGCCTTCCCTTCGGCGTCGACGCGGACGACATCGGCGATGTCCTCGAAGCCGAACTGCCCGTCCGCGATTCTCCCGACGGTGCCCGTCGCCAGGCCGACCCAGAGCCAGCCCTCGGTCGGTGTCGAGAACATCGGCTGGCGATACATGAGCCCGCCGTAGACCAAGAAGACGAAGCCTCCGAACCCGAAGAGCATCGCGACGACCACGCTCCACCCGGTGATCGTCCCTCGAACGGAGGGATCCTCCATGGATCTGACCGTCAGCGAGGCGACGACCGCGACGCCGATCGCGAACGCGACCAGGCCGAGGAGCGCCATGAACGCGAGCTTCCGGCGATACGCGTCGCGGCGCTCCTCGATCTCGTCACGGACCGGTGTGAACGCCTCGTGGAACAGCGCCTTCGCTTCGTCGCGCGTCATGCTCATGGGGACGCATTCTCCGTCCGGGCGGTTCGCCCGTCCACCGCTCCTCGTTGAGCCTTCGCGCCGCGTCGTGTTATCACGGGGGTTCGTGACCTCGACCGAGACGACTCCCGCCCCGCCGCCGATCGCCGAGCGCATCGCCGCAGGGCTCATCCATCATCGCCTGAAGGCGCTCGTTGCCCTGCTCGTGACCGCCGGCGCGCTCGCGCCGTTCTCGGGGGCGGCGATGGAGCCGAACAACGCTCTGTCGGTCTGGTTCCTGGCCTCGGACCCCGCCTACCAGGCCTACGAGGCGTTCCAGGACCAGTTCGGCAGCGACGAGATCGTCGCGGTCGCGGTGCACGATCCCGGCGGGATCTTCACCGCGGAGAACCTTGCCCTCATCGATGAGGCGTCCGAGCGCATCAAGGCGAGCGATCGGATCCGCGGCGTGACGAGCCTCTCTACCGTCCTCCAGATCGGCTGGGGCGACGAGGACGGCGACGGCGAGAGCGACCTCATCATCCGCAAGATGTTCAAGCATCCGCCGGCGCCCGGCGCCGAGGTCGACGAGATCCGCGAGCGGGTGATGTCGGACCCGCTCTATCGAGAGCACATCATCACCGAGGACGCCCGGACGACCCTGCTGATCGTCCAGCCGGCGAACCTGAAGGACCTCGACGCGGAGCGCCCGCTGGTCCTCGCGGACGTCCGCGAGGTGGTCGACGAGGTCTTCGGCGCGGCCGGCCGCGAGACGGCGATCGGCGGCATGGGGGTGATGTTCGACCAGCTCAACCAGATCTCGAACCGCGACGCCGAGCGGTTCCTGACGATCTCGGGCGCGATCATCGTCCTCATCCTCGCGTTCACTCTCCGCCGGGTCGTCGCGGTGCTCGCCGCGCTCGCGACGATCGGGATCGCCCTCACGATCCTCGTCGGGATCTACGGGGCGACCGGCCGGCAGATGAACATGGTGACGATGATCCTGCCGACGCTGCTCATGACCTACGGGATCGCCGACGCCATCCACGTCGTCACCCACTGGTACCAGGAGCGAGGACCGCTCGAGGCAGCCGGGCTCGACCGGCGCGCGGCGCTCGCCCGGAGCATCGGCTACTCGCTGACGCCGTGCTTCTTCACGTCGGTCACGACGGCGGCCGGCTTCGCGAGCCTGTCGGGCAGCAGCATGGCCGTGATCCGCGACCTCGGGATCTTCGCGGCGCTCGGCGTGCTGATCGCGTTCGTCGTGACGATCGTCGTTTGCTCGACCCTCTTCGATCTGTTCGACGTCCGGGCTCCGGGGACCGCGGCGACGGCCGCGTCGGACGGCCCAGCGCGCGGCGCGCTCGCGGCGATCGGCCGCGCCGTCGCGCGGAGGCCGGGCCGGGTCGTCGCGGCCGGCGGGCTGGTCGCCATCGTCGCCGGCGTCGGGCTCTCGCGGCTCGAGGTCGACACCTACGGGATCCAGTTCCTCTTCCCCGCCGACCCGGTCCACCGCGACCACACCCGGATCGAGGAGACGTTCGGCTACTACACGCCGATGGAGTTCCTGATCGAGACGAACCGCCAGGACGGGGCGAAGCGCCCGGACGTCCTCGCGGCGATCGACCGCCTCGAGCGGTCGCTCGAGGACGAGGTCGAGCACGTCAGCAAGACGGTCGCGGTGACGAGCGTGGTGAAGCGGATCAACCAGAGCTTCCACGACGGCGAGGAGGCGGCTTATGCGATCCCGACCGACGGGGACGCGATCGCGCAGGAGCTGATCTTCTACGACCCGGATCGGCAGGACGATCCGCAGCGCCTCGTCGACTTTCCTCACTACCGGACGGCGCGGCTCACCGTGAAGGTGAAGAACCTCTCGGCGAAGGGATGGGCGAAGATCCTCTCGCACGCCCAGGAGAAGATCGACGCGGCCGGGTTCCCCGAGTGGGCGACCGTCCGCGCGAGCGGGTACCTCCCGCTCTACGTCCTGCAGGCCGACTACGTCGTCGAGAGCCAGGTCGAGAGCTTCGGCCTCGCGTTCGTGATCGTGTTCGTCCTCGTCGGGCTGATCTGCCGCTCGGCGAAGCTCGCGGCGCTGGCCGTGATCCCGAACTGCCTGCCGGTCGCCCTCGTCCTCGGCCTCATGGGCCTGACCGGGATCCGGCTCGACGTGGCGACGGTCGTCATCGCCGCCGTCGCCCTCGGGATCGCGGTCGACGACACCGTCCACTTCCTCTTCCGGTTCCGGCGCGAGCTCCTCGAGAACGGCGGCGACCACGAGCGAGCCGCCGAGGTCGCCGTGCGGACCGCCGGCGCGGCGATGCTCGGGACGACCGTCACCCTGACCGCCGGCTTCGCCGTGATGGCGCTCGCCGGGATCAAGTCGATCGTCTTCTTCGGCGCCCTGACCGCGTTCACGATGGTCGCGGCGCTGGCCGGCGACCTGCTCCTGCTGCCCGCGTTCCTCGTCCTCTTCCGGCCGAGGCTCGCGGCCTGACCCGGACCACGGCGTCGGCACGGGCCTCGGTCACTCGGGCTCGGTGGCTCGCGCGAGGAGCGTGACGATCGCCTCGGTGGCGCGGCGAGTCCGCGCGGCGGCGAGGGGCGTTCGGCCCTCGTGATCGGTGACCGCCGGGTCGGCTCCGTGGCGGAGCAGGACGGTGACGGAGTCGAGGTCGTTCGCGGAGGCGGCGCGGTGGAGGGCGGTCGCGCCGCTCTCGTCTCGGTGGTCGAGGTCGGCGCCGGCGGCGATGAGGCCCAGGAGGATGTCGGGCGTGTCGCCGATCGCGGCGTGGTGGAGCGGCGCTCGGCCGTCGGGGCCGCGGGCTTCGACGTCGGCTCCTCCGGTGAGGAGCAGCTCGGCGACGTCCTCGGAGCGCCGGTCGATGGCCCGGGAGAGGGCGGGCGCTCCTCGTTCGTCTCGCGCGTCGAGCGAGACGCCGGCTTCGAGGGCGATGCGGACGCGGGCGGGGTCGTCGCGGTCGATCGCCCGGAAGAACGGCGTGAGCGCCTCGGGCGCCCGGGTGAGGGCGACGCTGCGCTCGCGGAGGACGGTGGCGACGGCGGCGTGCTCTCCTTCCATCGCCGCGCGGAACGCCTCGACGAGGGCGGTCTCGCCGCCGGCGGCGTCCGCGGTGGCGTCCGCGGTGGCTCCGGGGCGTGCCAGGAGGGCTCCGAGCGACGCGGCGCGGCCGGCGCGGGCGGCGGTGACGAGCGCGACCTCGCCTTCGAGGTCGGGGATCGACGGGTCGGCTCCCGCGTCGAGGAGCTCGGTCACGAGCTCGCCGTGGCCTCCCGTCGCGGCGTGGTGGAGCGGGGTGCGCCCGGTGGAGTCGATGTGGTCGATCACCGCGCCGGCCCTCAGGAGGGTTCGCGCGAGCTGCGCGTCGCCGGCCGCGAGGGCGTGCATGAGCGGGGTGCGAGCCTCCTCGTCGAGGGAGTCCGGGTCGGCGCCTTCGGCGAGGAGGTGGGCGAGCGCCCCGAGGGCGCGCGCGCGGACGGCCGCCTGCGCCGCCTCCTGCCGGAGCTCGGGCGACGGCGCGAGCGCGGCCAGGGCCGCGATGTGGTCGCCCGCGGCGGCGAGCGAGGCGGGCGTCTGGCCGTCGGCGTCGCGGGCGTCCGGCCGCGCGCCTCGCTGGAGCAGGAGCGCGACGAGCTCCTCGCTTCCGTCCTCGGCGGCGAAGGCGAGGGCGGTCCGGCCGTGCGGGTTCGTCTCGTCGACCGCGGCGCCGGCGTCGGTGAGGGCGACGACCGCGGCCGCGTCGCCGCGCCCGATGGCGACCATGAGCGGCGTTCGCTTCTCGATCGTCTTCCAGTAGGCGGCGAGGCCGGCGCGCTCGGCCTTGTCGATCGCGATCGCGCGGTCGATGCCCTCCTTCAGGAGGCGCTCCCCCTCGGCGACGGCCGGCGAGCGCTCGGGCGGACGCGCCCGGCGGTAGCGGGCCGGCGGAACGGGCGAGAGGTGCGGCGACCTCGGCGCCGCCTTCAGGTAGGCGCGCCGCAGCGGGAGCGGGAGCGCGTCGCCGCGCGCGCGGACGAGCGCGTGCACCTTCGCCGGGACAGCCGTCTCCATGAGGCGGATCAGCGCATCGCAGGCGGGCGCGCCGAACGCGTCCAGGTTCGCCGCGACGAGGTCGGTCGCCTCGTTGCGGATCCGGAGCGACGCCCCGGGCGGCGGCTCGGGCAACGACAGCAGGAACGCCTGCCTCGCGAGGGCGGTCTGGAGCGTCGGCCAGAGATCGAGGCGCGCGCGGTAGTCGGTCTCGTGCTCGATCGGATCGGGCCGGAGGTGGCGCGCGACCTCGGGGACGAGGTCCGGCTTCTCGGCGGCAATGTCATCGACGAAGCGGATCAGCGTCTCGGCGGGGAAGCGGTGGTAGAGCGGGTGCGCGCCGCCGAGGCACGCGAGCGACCAGGCGAGGACCGGGCCCGAGAGATACGGCAGGCGGTAGAGGATGATCTCGCCGAGCCGCTCCTTCTCGCTCAGGTGGCGGCCGATGAGCGTGTTCGCCGCGAGGAGTGCCTGGCAGGCGAGGGCGAGCGCGCCGCGTTGCCAGAGGACGTCCGCCGCGTCGAGGAGCGGCTTCAGGCACGCCGGCGGCCCGAGGCCGACGTGCCAGATGAGCGCGTGGCTTCCGGCGGGGTCCTGCAGGTAGCGCGGGGCGGCGTCGATGACGGCGAGGTGGATCGCGACGTCGTCGGCGCAGAGCAACTTGCCCACGCCGCCCGCGATCGCCTGGCCGAGGCGCGGGTCGGCCTCGACGATGATGCGCATCAGCGTGTCCGCGCGGGCGGCGAGCGGCGGGCCGATGTGATGCCAGGCCGCGAAGGCCTCCTTCGCGAGGGTGACGCGGTCGGCGAGGCTCGGCAGCGTCGCGAGCCCGCGGACGAGCTGAGCGGCGGCGCTGCGATCGTCCTCGTCGGCGGCGGCGTCGAGCGGGATCTCGGCGAGCAGGCGCGTCCGGCGCTCGACGCGGTTGTCGGTGTCGCATCGATCGCAGTGGACGACCGCGGCGAGTCCGACGACGGAGAGCGGCCCGCCGCAGCCGCCGCACGAGACGCGCTCGGTCGGGGTGCCCGGGTTGAGGTGCGATGGGACCCAGTCGATCTCGATCGAGCGGCGGGCGTCGACGTCGGGCTCGGCGTGACGGAGCCGCCGTTCGACGACGCAGACCGCGTCGCAGAACGAGCAGCGCTCCTGCGCCCGGCTCCCCTCGAGCGGCACCGACGCCCCGCAGCGCGGGCAGAGCGCGCGTCGGCTGGCGAACATCGCGTTCGGGAAGGCGGACTCCACGCGGTCGGGCTCTCCGGGCAGGTCGTCGCCCGAGTCTACCCCGCGCCCCCGGCGACCGACACTCAGGGGCCCAGGGGTCGATCTCGAGCAGGGCGCTCGACCGGGAAGCGGCCAGCCCGACCCTCTCGTGTGGGTCGGGCTGGCTGGCTGCGGGCGCTCGTGTGTCGCTACGCGCCGGCCGCCTGGCTGAAGAACGCCTCGGCGCGCTGCCCCATCTCCTCGGGCGCCACGTCCTCGATGTGGGTCGCGAGCGACCAGATGTGGCCGTGCGGGTCGAGGAGCTTGCCGTAGCGGTCGCCCCAGAACATGTCGGCGGGCGGCTGCTGGGCCTCGGCGCCGACGTCGAGCGCCTTGGCGAAGGCGGCGTCGACGTCCTCGACGTAGAGGAAGAGCGACTGCGGCGACCCGCCGAGCGTCTCGGGCGCCTTGCTCCCCATCGCCGGGTTCTCCTGGGTGAGCATCACGATCGAGTCGCCGATCTCGATCTCGGCGTGGACGATCGAGCCGTCCGGCGCCGGCATCCGAAAGAGCTCGACGGCGCCGAACGCCTTCGCGTACCAGGCGATCGCCGCGGCGGCGTCCTTCACGACGATGTAGGGCGTGACGGCGTGGTAACCCTCGGGGATCTTCTTCACGGTCTGCTTCTTCGACATTCGATTTCTCCTGGCTGGCTGGTGGGAGGCGCTCGGCCCCGTTCGACGGTGGTTGGCGAGTCACCTCTCCGGCGACTCACCCCCACGACGGACGGGTGGCGCCGAGATCGACAGGTCTCTCGACCTTTTTTCTTCGGCCGTCGAGAACGGCCACGGTCGTAACGGAACTCAACAGCGTCGATCTGGCGTGCTTCGTCTCTCAAGGCTCTAGTTTTCTGTGGGTTAGGTCGTCGGCTGACTTCGGCACGGGGTTCGTTCAAGGGGTCGATCTTCGAGACCCAACAGGTCCCCGAGGCCGCGGTCGGAACGATCGAGCGCTTCGTCGAGGCGGAGCTCGCCCGTCACCCACGAGCGAAGCACGCGAAGCGTCGGGCGCCCGAGGACTGGCCGCCCGCGCGCCGCCCGCGCGCCGTCCGGAGTCCGAGGTGGTGTCCAGATTCGGGCGCGACCTCGCCGAGATCGTCGGGGGGCGCGCGGCCGACCTCGCCGTCCGAACGGCCGGCGAGATCGTCTTGACCGCGCGCGGCGGCGCGCCCCGCGAGTGGAAACCCATCGCCGTCGAGTCGATTCGATTCAAGTACGAGGAACCGGTCTACCCGAGCGCCGCCCTCGACCGGGTCGAGCAGGTCGCCACGCCCGCGTCGATGGAGGAGACCTCGACGACGCTGGGGAAGCTCCTCCCTGAGGGCGGCTACCGCGTCGTGGTCGCGACCGCGAAGGGGCCGGTCGAGATCTACCTCCGGACCGACCTCCGCGTCGTCGCGTTCATCTGGCCGTGATCCGGAGACCGGCGGCTCGACGGCCGCCGGTCGACGTCTTCACCCAGGCGGCGACGTCGTCGATCAGCGCCGTCGAGACGCTCCCTTCATCCGGTCGAGCAGGTCGGCCAGCGATCGCCGTAGCCCGCGCGGGAGGACGTGGAAAAGGCCCACGACCCCACTGACCATCGCGATGGACGCGGTCGCGACCGAGAGCACCGGAGCGCGCGCCCGGGCGAAGTCAGCGGCGAGCCAGACGCCGACGCAAGTCCACCCGACGAGCCAGATGCCGAGCGCGCAGCGAGCACCGACCGAGAGCCGGTCGACATCCTCGAAGATCTCATCCCAGCTCGGTTCCGGTGCGCCGGGCACATGCTTCGGCGGGTCCGTCGCCGGCACCAGCCCGACCGCAGCGAGCCCCCAGAGGAGCAGGACGTAGCCGCCGCCCGTGCCAATGATCACGACCGCGGGCTGCCACGGGAACCCGCTCGTGCCTGCGCTGAAGCGGAGCGGCTCGAGCCAGCCCGACCACGCGACGAGCGGGGCGAGGACGGCCACGGCCACCACCGTCGAGACGAGGGGGACGAGACCGCGGTCGACGGGCGGCGTGAGCTCGTAGATCCCCTCGGCTCGATCGAGCCCTCGCTTCGGAATGCGAAGGACTCTCCGGCACGCCCGACACCGGATCGCGTGGCCCGCCGCGGCGTCGGGGATCTCCCCGACAGCGCCGCAGCGGCAGTGGATGCGCAGGGTCAATGGCTCGACGTCGCGCGGTCGGCGCTGGCCGCGTCAGCGGCCACCGGTCCCGGTCGTCTTCACCCAGGCGGCGATGTCGTCGATGAGCTCCTTCGAGACGTTCTTCCCCCGGACCATGTAGTCGGCCGGCTTGCTCTTCCCCTCCCCCTCGATGAGGAGATGGTCGAGCTTCGGGTAGCTCTTGAACGTCGCGAACGGCTTCCCCTCGCACGCCGCCTTCCAGAGGGCGAAGTCCTTCATCGTGACCTGGTAGTCGCGCTCGCCCTGGAGGAAGTAGATCGGGATCTGCAGCTCGGCCGCCTGCTTCGGCCCGTCGTACTCGAGCAGGTCCTTCCAGTACGGGAAGCCCGCCCCGAGGATCGGTCCCGCCTCCTCCTCGCCGGTGAGCATCCGGTCGATCCGGTCGCAGGCCGCCGCGATCTCCTTCTCGGCCGCCTCGGCCTTGGCGAGCGCGGCCGGGTCGGTGATCTCCGAGACGCCGATGATGTAACGGGTCTGCTCGAGCATCTTCCGGTGGAGCGGCTCGGCGCTCCCCGCGACGCAGATCATCCCGGCCGGCTTCGCCTTCGCCCCGATCCGCGGGATGATCGTCCCGCCGAGGCTGTGCCCCAGGACGAAGATCCGGGCCGGGTCGATCCCCTTGCTCTTGCGGAGCTGCTCGACCGCGACGACGGCGTCGTCGACCGACTCCTCGTCGACGGTCATCGTCAGGCCGTTCACGCTGTCGGGCTTCGCGAGGGTCCGCTTGTCGTAGCGCAGCGTCGCGACGCCGCGCTCGGCGAGCCCCCAGGCGATGTCGCGGAACGGCTTGTTCGGTCCGATCGTCTCGTCCCGGTCGTTCGGCCCCGAGCCGTGGACGAGGACGACGATCGGAAACGGCCCGTCGCCCTTCGGCAGGCAGAGCGTTCCGGGCAGGCCGTCCTTGCCTTCGCCGACGACGAAGTCGCGCTCGACGCCCGGCGACTTGGCCGTGTCGGGCGGCGGCGGCTCGATGTGCTCCTGGACGAACAGGCCCGAGATCTGGCCGACCCGGTTCATCACGACCTGGTAGTCGAGCGTCACCTTCTCGTGCTCGGCCGGCACCCGGAAGCGGCGGAGCTGGCCGATCCGATCCTCGAGCCAGGCGTCGCCGATCTTGACCAGCTTGCCGTTGCGCGCCGCCATCGCGTCGACGAGCTGCTTCGACTTCGCGGCTGGGAACGCCTGCTTCATCGTCGCATCGTAGAGGGCGCCGGCGGCCTCGTGGTCGCCCGAGGTGATCATCTCGACGTAGCGCTTTGCCGAGGCGGCCATCTCCTCGACCGTCGGCCCGTCGTCGGCGCGGACGGCGACCGCCGTTGCGCTGGCGAGCCCGAGGGCGAGGGTGACGATGGCGCTCGACCATTTGAAGTGACATGACTTACGTCGTTCGAACATGGAAGGGCTCCTTGGTGGGGACGCTATCCTATACCTAAAGTGATATCACTTCGATATCGAGGTCTTGGACGGGGCCGACCGGCCGGCGTCACGCGGGCGCCCCCGCCGTTGCGGCCGCGGTCGCCGCCGCGGCGGTCGGCGCGCTCCAGGCCGCCTTGAACGGGATGTCGGGGACGTCGTTCACCACGATCCCGACCCCGAGGCCGTGGATCGCCTGCGCCATCCCGTCGAAGAGCGTCGTCGAGTCGAGCGCCAGCGCCTGGATCTTGATGAACGTCTTCGCGAGCGAGACCGTCTCGCCGCCGCTCATCTCGGCGTAACGGATCGCGTTCGCGCACGCGATCCCGATCGACTCCACGATGTGCTTGCTCATCGCGTGGTGGGTCGCGGTCGACTCCTCGAGCTCCTCGATGAAGCGAAGCGCGACGAGCGTCGCGTCGGCCGCGCCGGCGAAGTCGCCCGCTCCGAGCGTCGGGCGCAGGGCGCGCTTCAGGACCGCGAGCTCCGCCCGGACGCTCCGCATCTCGGCCCCGGTCGCCGTGCGGGTGAAGCGCGGCGGCGTCTCCGCCGGCAGGATCGCCGTCATCGGCTGGAAGTCGCCCTCGACGATCGGGATCCCACGCTGATTGAACGGGCGCGCCCGCCAGTCGAGCCAGACCGCGATCGGGAGGGTGACCCGCTCGAACCAGATCAGCGAGTGGCTCAGGCGGCGGCTCCGCCCCCGGGTCCGCTTGCCGTAATAGCGGCGCCGGGCCTTGTTGATCTCGATCGCGTCGGCGAGGTGGACGTAGAACTCGCCCTCGGTCATCGCTCCCATCGTGGCGCCCCGTCAGTCGCGGAGGCGCCGCTCGCCGGCGGCCTCGCGCTTGCGCATCAGGATCGCGGCGAGCACGGCGCCGACGCCGCCGACGACGGCCGTGCTGAGGCAGCCCATGATGACGTGGCTCGCCAGCCCGAACCGGGACGCGAGGCGGTTGTTGATCTCGCGCGCCGGCACGCCCTCCTGCTCGAGCTGCCGCTTCGCCTCGTCGGCCATCCGTTCGAGGTAACCGGGGTTGACGAGGCCGTCGTAGATGGCCGTCCAGAGGCCGACCGCCGCGCCGGCGAACGCGGCGATGAGGATGCCCGAGATGAGGAGGCTGACGATCGAGATCTCGCCGCCCGGCTCGCGGCCGCGCCGGACGCTCATCCCGACGTAGACGCCGCCGAGGACGATCGGCAGGGCGACCGCAGAGCTCGCCATCCGGAGGAGGCTCGTCCCCGTCCCGGCCTTCATGTCGTGGAGCCCGGCCGCGTACTCGATCATCGTCCAGCCGGCGACGGCGGCGCCGATCGCCGCCCCCGAGAAGGCGGTCAGCTTGATCAGGTTCTTCGGAGTCATCGGTCCCGTCGGCCTCCCCAGCCGAGGATACTCGGTGCCGGCGAACCCGTCTCGTGGCCGGCGGGTCGCCCCGGCTTGATGTGCGCTGGGGGTTTCTCCCATGATGCTTCTGTCGCAACCGGGTGTGGCCCTTTTCCTTGGCGCGCGTCGCGCACACCAGAGACGATCGATGGGCGAGCCTGCATGAGCGAAGAGTGGACCGAGTTCAAGTGGACCGTCCTCGTCATCGACGACGATCCCGACATCCTCCGGGTCGCCGAGCGGGCGCTCCTGCCCGAGGGGCTCGCCGTCCTGACCTCGGACGTCCCGCAGAAGGGCTTCGAGATCGCTCGCGACCACCCGAGCGTCCATCTCATCCTGCTCGACATCGACATGCCGGGTGAGGACGGCCTCTCGCTCCTCAAGCGGCTCGCCGAGAACGAGTGGACGAGCGAGATCCCCGTCGTGATGCTCACCGCGCGCGGCGCGGTCGCCGACTTCGCCAAGGCGCGTGAGCGCGGCGCGTTCGACTACGTCACCAAGCCGTTCGCGCCGCCGACCCTGGTCCGGCGCGTGCGGCGCGCGTTCGCCTACTCCTACTTCGGCCGCGACAAGATCACCGACACCGACGGGTCCGAGTTCCGCCGGATCCCGCCGCGGCGTCTCCGCGACTACGGCGGCGCGGCGGCGCAGCTCGCCGATCCCGGCGAGGAGGCGAGCACCGTCGACGACGAGCTCGCGAGCGATGACGAGCTCGAGACGATCCGCGTCGACGACGTCGTCGATGGTTCGGCCGACGCGGGGGCCGCCGACGCGGACGCGGACGCCGACGCCGACGACGACGATGGCGACACGAGGTCGGATGGCTCGACCGACGCTGCCGACGACGCCGGCGACGACGACGATGGCGACACGAAGTCGGACGGCTCGGCCGACGCTGCCGAAGACGCCGGCGACGACGCGACGAGGTCGGACGGCCCGGCCGACGCCGCGGACGAAAGGGTCGACGAGCTGGCCGAAACCCGGTCCGACGAGGACGACGACGACGCCGACGACGCGCCGGAGGCGGGGAACGCGCCCTCCGAGGAGACCACCAGCTCGGACGGCGATGGCGACGAGGGTGATGGCGGCGCCGAGAAGGCCGAGAAGGCCGAGAAGGGCGACGAGGGCGACGACGCCGAGAAGGCGGAGGAGGCCGACGACGCCGCGAAGGCCGAGGACGCGGCGGCGGGCTAGGCCCGGGCGACCTCCCTCACCGCTCGAGCTCCGGCGCCTCGAACCAGAACGTCCGGGCCGTCTCGAACCAGAACGTCCGGGCCGTCTCGTTCTTGAGGTCGCGCACGGCCACCACGTCGTACCGCGCTCCCGCCTCCACCCGCTCCTCGAGACCTTCCCGCTCCCACGCCTCGCCCTCGGGTCCGAGGGCCGTCGTGATGAACCGGGTCCGCGCGAAGTCGAGGGCCGTCGTGGACGGGGCGCCCCGGCAGACGACCGCGGCGTCGGCGGACGCGCCGTCGCCACCCTCGAACTTCACCCGGGCGGCGGCGATCTGCGCGACGAAGAGCTCGCGGCGCCGCAGCTCGACCGCCGCGAACGCGATCGCTGCCCGCCGCTGCTGCTCGGCGACGCCGCGGTCGACGAGCCGGCGGTCGATCTCCGCGAGGCTCCTGGTCTCGCCGAGGTCCCGCGCGACGTCCCGGACGAGCTCGCGATCCTCGTCGGTGAACGCGGCGATGGCCCGCTCGAGCCGGGCGAGGCGGCTCCGGCGTCGGCCGAGGTAGGCGGCCCGCGCGAAGAAGAGGAGCGCGAGGATGAAGCCGGGCGCGGCGAGCTCCGCCCGGCCGCCCGAGAGGAAGAAGGCGGTCGCGGTCAGGGCGCTGCCCATGATCAGGGAGCTGACGATTCGGACGCGGAGGACGTCGACGGCCACGCGCGGGCTCTCTTCTCCGTTCTCTCGGCGAGCGGGATGAGCTCGACCGGCCGTTGCTCTCACCCGCGACGCCGTCGTCGCGTTCCATGAGACACCTCGGGGCGGGCGCATCCTCGCAGAGCCCCGGGCCGTTCGCAACGCCGTCGCGGCCGCCGGGACGGGTCGGCGCGTCTTCGTGAATACAGACTGGACTCCCACTGACGCGCCCGATAGGATTCTCCGAACCCCGGGCGGGGAAGCGTGGTTACGGTCTTTCGGCGTCGTCGCGACGCCGGAACGCAGTCACCACGGAGGACGGCGCCGAGCCCTCCGAGACTGCCTCCCGATCGAGATGATCGGCCGTCGAACGTTCCTGCGGCACGTGGGTTACGCGTGCTCGGGGCGCCGGTGGCCTCGTGCTCGAGGGCGCGGGGGACGATCGGGCGGCTCCGCGCCGGGCTCGGGACGAGCAGCGCATGATCGAACCGACCACCGATCGCCGCCCGAGCGCGGCCCGCCGCGCGGCCCGCCGCGCGGTCCTCGGCGCGACTCTCGGGGCGCTCCTCGCCGCGGCGCCGGGCTGCGGCTACGCCTTCGTCGTGGCCGGGGCGGTCGTCCTCGCCGACGGCGGGGGCGGCGGCAACAACGTCGGCGTCGCCGCGCCGGCCGTCAGCGTCGACGCCATCTCGAGCCCGGCCGCCGACGCGATCGCGATCGATGTGATCGTCACCGGCCAGGAGGGGCGCTCCGCCGAGCTCGAGTTCCGGTTCAGCCTCGACGGCGGCCAGACCTTCCCCGAATTCAACGAGCCGACCCTCATCGATGCTGGCACCGGCGACCCGGTCACCGACGGCATCGACCTCGACGCGAACGGGACGCGCCTCAGCTTCCTCTGGGACTCGCGGGAGGACCTCGGCGTCTCGGTCGAGGATCTCGTCCAGGTCCGCGTGACGGCCCGCGACGAGGCGAGCGCGACGCTCGAGGGCAATGGCTTCAGCAACATCTTCGAGCTGGACAACCGGATCAAGGCCGACCTCGTCCTCGGGCACGAGACGTTCAACGAGGCGCGGGTCGACAGCCGGCGGATGAACCGCCCGGCGGCCGCCGCGTTCGACCCGGCGACCGGCCGCTTCTTCGTCGCCGACTCGGCGAACAACCGGGTGCTCGTCTTCCTCTCGCTCCCGATCACGACCGACCAGCGGGCCGACGCCGTCCTCGGACAGAAGGACTTCACGACCGACCTCGCCAACTTCGACGGCGACTCCGGACCGAACCAGGACGGCCTCTTCGTCCCGACCGGCGTCGCCGCCGGGGCGGGGCGGCTCTACGTGACCGACTCGGGCAACAACCGCGTCCTCTGCTGGTTCCTCGAGGATGGGAACGGCGACGAGATCGAGCTCGTCAACGGGCAGCCGGCCGACCTGGTCCTCGGCCAGGCGAACTTCACCGAGGGCGAGGCGAACCGCGGCGTCCGGGCGGCGAACGGGATCGACACCGTCCCGGCCGCCGACACCCTGAATCTGACGCCGGAGGGCGGCCCGATCATCGGCGTGCCGACCGGCGGGTGCGCCGTCGACGAGTCCGGCCGGCTGTACGTGGCCGACACCCTGAACGACCGCGTCCTGATCTGGCTGACCGCCCCCGACGTCAACGGCGACCCGGCCGACCGTGTCCTCGGCAACGACAGCTTCGGTCAGCAGAACGGCGCCCTCGGCCTCGACGTCCTCTTCGCCGGTCCGACCGACGTGGCCGTCGAGGCGGGCGTCGCGGACCCCGACCGCGTCTACGTCGCCGATCGGCAGAACAACCGGGTCGCCGTCTACGACCCGTTCCCAGCGGTCAACGGCGAGACGATCGCGATCGCGATCGGGCAGCCCGACGAGACGAGCAACGCCCCGGTCTTCGACGCGTTCGACCTGTTCGGCCTGAACCTGCCGAGCTCGGTCGCGGTCGCCGGCGGCCGGGTCGCGATCGCCGAGGATGGCCCGCTCGGCCGGACGCTCCACCACGACCTCGAGCCCGCCGTCAGCGGCACGCCGGCGGACTTCTTCCTCGGCGTCGACCTGAACATCTTCGCCCTGACCGGACCATCGACGTTCGACCTCCGCGCCCCGACCGGCGTCGAGCTCGCGATCCGGGGCGGGATCGTCCGGTCGTACGCGTGCGACAACGCCCAGAACCGGGTGATGCTCTGGGCGATCGACGCGGCGAGCGCCGACCTCGACGACGCCGACGCCGTCCTCGGCCAGCCCGACTTCGTCTCCTCGACGGCCAACAACCCCGGCTTCGGCGCGACCGTGATCCAGGGCCCGGAGGCGGTCGCGTCGGACGGCGTCCGGCTCGCCGTCGCCGACACGCTCAACGACCGCATCCTGATCTGGCTCACCCTGCCCGAGTCCGACAACAAGGCGGCCGACCTCGTCCTGGGCCAGGCGGACTTCGACACCCAGGAGGTCCCGGGCACGGTCGAGCCGTTCCTCGGCGGGCTCACCCGTCGCCCGCGCGGCGTGACGATCGGCCGCGACGTCGGGCGAGACGTCGTGATCCTCGCGGCGAGCGACACCGACAACAGCCGCGTCCTGATCTGGGAGGACGTCGACGCCCTCGCCATCCAGGCGCAGGCCGACGTGGTCCTCGGCGACGCCGGGGACGCGATCGCGGCCGGCGCCGTCGTCTTCCAGGAGGGCTTCGAGGTCGTCGGCGCCGGCGGGCTGCCGGCCGGCTGGGTCCGCGACCCCGACGTCGCCGCGAACGAGTGGGAGGCGGGGATCCCCTCGGGCATCGGCGGCCCGAGCGTCGCCAACACCGGCGCCAACGTCCTCGCGACCGACCTCGACGACAACTACGACGACGACCAGGACGACGTCGCGGTGATCTCGCCCGCGATCGACCTCTCCGGCGCGCAGAGCGCCTTCCTCGAGTTCTTCCACAACCACGACATCGAGGATGGCTTCGACGGCGGGCGGATCCAGGTGAGCAGCAACGGCCTCGCCGGCCCGTTCGTCGACGTCGCCCCGCAGGGCGGCTACCCCGGCACCGACATCAACGGGACGCCCTCGTTCAACAACGACTTCAACCAGCCGTTCCCGGCCGTCGACGTCTACGCCCGGGTCGAGGTCGACCTGACGCCGTTCGCCGGCAACGCCGACGTGCGCGTTCGCTTCGTCTTCTTCAGCGACGGGTCGGTCAACTTCCACGGCTGGGCGATCGACGACCTCGCGGTGACGACGATCGACCCGGCGGCGATCGTGAACCAGCCGACCGGGGCGTTCACCGACGGCGTCAGCCTCTACGTCGCCGACACCGGCAACAACCGGGTGCTGGTCTGGAACGCGATCCCGACGCTGAGCGGCACGCCCGCCGACGTGGCCGTCGGTCAGGCGGACCTCGCCGGGACGCTGGCGAACCGCGGCAGCGCGCCCGCCTTCGACACCCTGTTCGCGCCGCGGGCGGTCACCGTCGACGGGCAGCGGATGGTCGTCGCCGACACGGGCAACAACCGGGTGCTGATCTACGACCCGATCCCGACCGCGAACGGCCAGGCGGCCAGCCTGGTCCTCGGCCAGCCCGACGGGACGAGCGCGGCGGCGAACTTCGGCGGCGTCGTCTCGAGCCAGACGATGAACCGCCCCGCCGGCGTGCTCCTCGAGGGCGACCGGCTCTTCGTCGCCGACGACGGCAACAACCGCGGCCTCGTCTGGGAGGGGATCCCGTTCGTCGACTTCCAGAACGCCAACCTGGTGATCGGCCAGGCCGAGTTCGACGGAAACCTCGCCAACGACGGCCAGGGCGACCAGGCGGTCGACGAGGGGACGCTCTTCAACGTCCACGGCGGCGCCGGCTTCCTCGACGTCGACGACGACGGCGAGCCGATCACGACGCTCTTCCTCGCCGACACGGGCAACAACCGGGTGCTCCGCTACCCGGTGGAGCGGTGATGGCCCGCCGGCGAGGGGCGGGCGTCGCGGGCGCCGTGCTCGCGTTCGTCCTGGCGGTCGGGGCGTCCCAGCGGGCGATCGGCCGCGACGACTGGACGCCGCCGCCGGACGGCGTCGCGACCGAGGCCCATCTCTGGCCCGCCGCGACCTACTTCGAGGACGCGCTCCCGTCCATCCTGAAGAAGGCCGGCTCGGAGCAGCCCGGAACGCTCGCCGAGCTGCTCGCCCGCGCGCGCGCGCAGAAGGTCGACCACGAGGCCGCCCTCGGCCGCTACCGTGGCATCGATCGCGCCGCGATCGAGTGGGCGCTCGACCGGTTCGCGGAGACCGGCGATCGGATTCGGTCGGCCGAGGCGAAGGTCGGCGCCCGTCGCGCGGCGGCCCGCGCGTCGGGCGACGAGGGGGCCGAGGACGCCGCCTTCGTGGAGGCGATGGAGGAGCGGTCCCGGGGCGACTCGGTCACCCTCGACGCGGCCGAGCGCGCGCGGCTCGTCGCGGTGACGGGCCGGACGGCCGCGGCCCTCGGCGGGATCCGCACCGCGATCGCCGCGAGCGTCGAGGCGGGCCGGGACGAGCTCCGGGCGCTCCGGAAGCTCGAGCCGCCGCGCGACCGCGCCGACCGCGACCGGCTGCTCGCCCGGCTCCACCAGGCGCTCGACCAGCGCCGCGCCGACCTCGAGGTCGCGACCCTCACCCACGAGTGGCTCGTCCGCGCCGCCTCCGAGGTCGAGGCCGCGTCGTGGCCGGCCGACGGCCGCGCGCTCCGGAACTGGGCCCGGCGGGCGGGGGCCTACGCGTCGCCTCGCGGCGACCGCGGGTCGGCCGGCTTCGACCTGACCGAGCTCGCCGGCGAGCTCGAGGGTTTCCCGTCGATCACCCTGCGCCTCGTCTGGGAGACGCTCTCGGGCACGAGGCGCATCCTGGGCGACCGGTTGGTCGAGCTGGACGAGGCGGGCGAGCCCGACCGGGCGAAGAGGGCCGGGAAGTGAGGCCGGCCGACCGACGAGCCCGCCTCGCCCTCGGCGCCGCGGCGGCCGTGGCCGCGCTCGGCCTCGCCGGCTGCCCGTCCTCGTCGTCCGGCGGCGGCACCCGCCGAACCCCGCGCACGGTCGCCTTCGATCCGAGCGTCGTCGTGAACGACGACCTCGCCGGCTCCGCCGACCGCGACACCGGCAGCAAGAACGGTCGCCGGAACGTGGCCGTCGCCGGCGACCGCGTCTTCGCCGTCTTCGAGGATGACCGCAACGGCTCGGGCAGCGTCGAGGTGCTCCTCGCCCGCTCCGACGACGGCGGCGCCACGTTCGGGAGCAACGTCGTCGTCGCCCCGACCGACTTCGTCATCCGCGCCGCGATCCCGTCGGGCGGCGACGCGCTCGATCCCGCCATCACCGTCGCGTCGGGCGGCCTCTTCGGCGGGTTCCTGAACGACGCCTACACCGTCGAGGTGGTCACCGGCGGCCCGCTCGACGGGACCGCTCAGGTGCGGATCACCAGCGAGCTCGGCGACGACGTCGCCGCGCTCCAGCCGGTCTTCGACGGGATCGCGATCGCGCTCGGCGGGAACGGCGCGACGATCACCTTCACCTCGGTCGACCCGCTCGCCCAGCTCGTCGCCGATCAGACGTTCTCGATCGTGGTGAAGCGGCCCGACCAGAAGGCGCCCGCCGTCGTCGTCGGCCCCGACGGCGACGATGTGTTCGTCGCCTGGAGCGAGGACGCCGATGGCCTCGGCCCGCGCGTCCTCGTCGCGACGAGCCCGAACGCCGGGGTGAGCTTCGATCCGCCGGTGCTCGTCGACGACGCCGTCGACGTCGGGCAGAAGCGCCCATCGCTCGCCCTCGACGAGGCCGGCGTGCTGACCGTCGTCTTCGGGGCGAGCGACATCTTCCTCGACCGGAGCGTCGACGGGGGGAACACGTTCGGCGCCGACATCCCCGTCTCCGGCGCGGCCGTCGCGAGCTTCCTCTTCGACTTCGAGGACGGGCTGCCGGCCGGCTGGCAGGCCGACGGCGCCGTGTGGGAGGTCGGGGCGCCGACCGCCGGGCCGGGCTTCGCCTTCTCGGGCGAGAACGTCTTCGCCACGATCCTCGACGCCGACTACCCGAACGACGTCGGCCCCGACGAGGGCGACCTGACGACCCAGAGCTTCGACCTGTCCGGGTTCTCCGAGGTCCGGCTCGCGTTCCGGCACAACTTCACGATCGAGAACAACTTCGACGGCGGCCGCGTTCAGGTGAGCACGACCGGCGCGAACGGCGTCTTTCTCGACGTGACGCCGGACGGCGGCTACCCCGGCAACCTCGTCGGCAACGGGGCCGGCGTCTTCACCGGCGGTCCGTTCCCGGCGGCGGACGCCTACGCCCTCGCGGTCTTCGACCTGACGGCGCTCGCCGCGGGCGCGGCGGACGTCGTCATCCGGTTCCGGTTCGAGAGCGACGGCTCGGTCACCGACGAGGGATGGTTCGTCGACGACGTGTCGCTCGTCGCGAGCAACGGGTCGTTCGCGTTCGAGAACCCGTCGGTCGCGGTCGCGCCGACCGGCCCGATCTTCGTCGCCGCCGAGCGCCGCGACGTCGGCCGCGTGGTGAACGACGTCGTCGTCTTCCGCTCCGATGACGGCGGCGCCACCTTCGAGGCGCCGATCATCGCGAACGACCTCGACCCCGAGGCGCTCCGGAGCGATCCGACCCTCGTCGTCCTCGATGACGCCGGCGAGCGGCTCCTCCTCGCGTGGGCCGACACCCGGTTCGACGTCGACGGGCGCGGCGCGCGCGACGTCTTCGTCGCGCGGAGCGACGACGGCGGCGCGAGCTTCTCGGACGACCTCCAGGTCAACGACGCCGACTCGCTCCGGAGCGACGAGGGCGGCCCGTCGCTCGCCCTCGCGGGCAACGGCGTCGTCGGGATCGCCTGGGACGGCGAGGTGATCGACACGAGCAACCCCGAGGGGCTGACGCCGTTCTTCGACTCGTCGCGCGACGGCGGGGTGACCTTCGGCCCGGACGTCGCCGTCACCGACGCCGTCCCCGGCCAGGCCGACGCGCGCGGCGCGAGCCTCGGGATGCTCGACGACGGCACGCCGGTCGTCGTCTGGGCCGAGGACCGGGTGAGCCTCGTCCGAGGGCGCGACGACGTCCGCGCCGCCCTCGGCACCAACATCGCTCCGGCGGCGGTCGACGCCGACGACGTCGACGCGACGGTGGTGGCCGGCGGCGACGACGTGACGTTCCTCCTCGAGCGGCTGCCGATCCAGGTGACCGGGGCGGCGCCCATCCCCGCGGCGGTGACGGCGACCGGGCGCTTCGTCACCGCGCGGATCGATCCGGTCGACTTCGACGTCCTCGTGACGAGCGGCGGGGCGCTCGACGGGACGGCCGTCGTCGACGTGACCGCCGTCGAGCGCGGCACCCTGATCCCGGTCGAGGACGCCAACATCGTCGCGAACAACGTCGTCGGCGCCCCGGTGATCTCGGGCGACCCCGTCGTCCTGACCGACGACGGCGCCGGCGAGGCGGCGATCGTCTTCGACGACCTCGGCCTCGATGCCGAGCTCGTCGCCGGGCAGCGGTTCCGGGTGCGCACCGTCGATGGCTTCGCCGTCGCCGGGCAGCTCGACCCGGGCACCGATGAGCTCCTCTTCGCGATCGAGCTGCCGCGCGACGCCCTCTCGCTCTCGATCGTCCTGGCCGGGCCGGCCGGCAGCGACGACGCGCTCGAGAACAACCTCGACCTCGCCGTCCGGCTCGGCGCGCCGCCGGTCGTCCGCTTCGGCTCGACGGGCGTGCAGGGCGACCTCGTCGCCGACGACGCGAGCGAGGCGCAGGGGACGACGATCGAGGAGGTCACCCTCTCCGCCGTCGGCCCCGCGCCGGTCGACGACCTCAACGAGGCGGTCCTCGCCGCCGGCGAGACGGCGTTCGTCCTCGTCCAGCGCGGGGTGGGCGTCGTCGGCGAGGTCGACTTCACCCTGACGATCGGCGTCGACGACGCGGCGACCGCCGGCGGCGGCAACGCCGAGCTCGGGCTCGGCGCCTCGTTCGGCCCGCGGGTCGTCCGCAACGCGCCGACCGACGGAGACGACGAGGCCGATCCGCTCCTCACCGAGCGGATCGAGGTCGGCTTCGACCGCTTCCTCGACCCCGACGACGTCGTGGCGCCCGGCTCGGTGGAGCTGCTCCGCCTGCCGGATCTCATCCCCGTCGCGGCGAACGTCGAGCTCGATCAGGCGCGCCGGAGCATCCTGGTGACGCCGCTCGACGACCCGCTCACGCCCGACCTCTACCGGGTCGTCGTCGACGGGAGCGTCCGCGACGTCCTCGGCCGACGCCTCGGCCAGGCGGCCGTGAGCGACTTCGCGACGCGTCCGTTCCGCGTCCACATCGACGAGGGGTTCGAGGACGGCGCGCCGGCGGGCTTCATCGTCGTCGGCGGCGTGTTCGAGTTCGGCGCGCCGACCAGCGGTCCCGGACGCGCCTTCGAGGGCAACGCGGTCCTCGCGACGGTGCTCGACGCCGACTACCCGAACGACGCGGACGTGTTCGTCCTGCTGCCGACGGTCGACCTCACCGACGCCCGGACGGCCGTCCTCTCGTTCTTCCACAACTTCGACATCGAGTTCGGCTTCGACGGCGCGCGCGTCGAGGTGAGCACGACCGGCGCCGGCGGCCCGTTCGTCGTCCTCGAGCCGATCGTCCCCGACGGCTACCCCGCGTTCGCCGACGACGGCCAGCCGGCGTTCGGCAACGTCTTCGGTCAGCCGTTCCCGGCCGAGACCGAGTACGCCGAGGCCGTCTTCGACCTGACCTCGCTCGCGGGCAACGCCGAGGTGTCGGTCCGGCTCGTGTTCAAGAGCGACGGATCGGTCACGGCGCCGGGGTGGTTCATCGACCGGCTACGCCTGGAGTCGACGCAATGACCGAGACGACTCGCCCGCTCTCGAGCCCGCGTCGGCGGGGCGCGGCGCGCGGCCTCGGCGTCGCGCTCGCCGTCGCGGCAGCCGTCGCGACGGGCGGCTGCGGCGGCAGCGGATCCTCCGGCGGAGGGGGGCGGAGGGCGCCGGCCACCCTCCCCGACGACGGGTCGATCGTCACGTTCGACGCTCCCGTCCGCGCGAGCGACGGCGCCGCCGGCGAGCGGGCGCAGCGGCTCGGCGACCGGGCGGCGATCGCCGTCTCGGGGGACCGGGTTCTGGTGGCGTGGGTCGACGACCGGACCGGCGCCGACGAGGCGTTCGTCGCGGCGAGCGACGACGGCGGCGAGAGCTTCGGCCGGCCGATCCAGGTGAGCGACGCCGACCTCGTCGTGCGGGACGCGGCGCAGGTCGCCGGCGCGCCCGTCGTCGGCATCGCCGTCGACGCCGGCGGGGCGCTCGACGCCGCGGCGATCGTCGACGTCTTCACCATCACGGTGACGACCGGCGGCGCGATCGACGGCACGGCCGAGGTCGCCGTGACGAGCGCCACCGGCGACGACGGCCCGGCCGCGGCGCCCGTCTTCGACGAGGTCGCGATCGCGCTCGGCGCGGCCGGGCGCGGCGCGACGATCACGTTCGACGGGCCGACCGGCGCCGAGGCGCTGCTCGCCGGGCAGGTCTTCGAGGTCGCGATCGAGGCGCCTGCCACCCGCGACCCGGCGGTGCGACTGCGCGCGGGGAGGGCCGCGGTGGCGTTCGTCGAGGACGGAGCGCTGCTCGTCGCCGCGAGCGACGACGCGGGCGCGAGCTTCGCGGCGCCGGCCGCCGCCTCGGACGCGGGCGCGCCGGCCGTCGTCCGGCTGTCGCTCGACCTCGATGACACGGGAACGGTCCGGGTGCTCTGGGAGAGCGTCGTCGATCTCCGCGCCGACCGCGACGACGGCGCCGGCTTCGGCGCCGACGCGATCGTCGAGGTGAACGCGACGATCATCAGCGAGGGGTTCGAGGCCGGCCAGCCGGCCGGCTTCGCCGTCGCCGGCGGCGTGTGGGAGTTCGGCGCGCCGCTCCAGGACCCGCCCGGGCAGGCGGCCGCCGGGCAGAACGTCGCCGCGACCGGGCTGGCGGCCGACTACCCGAACGACTCCGACGCCTCGCTCGTGATCGAGGGGCTCGACCTCTCGAACGTGAGCCAGGCCGTCCTCTCCCTCGAGCAGTTCTTCGACATCGAGAGCGGGTTCGACTCGGGCCGGATCGAGGCGAGCGTCGACGGCGTCACCTTCTTCGTCCTGACGCCCGACGGCGGCTACCCCGACGCGGTCGACGACGACGGGATCGACCAGGGCGCGTTCTCGGGCGTGAGCAACGGCCTGCCCTACGAGTCGGTGAGCGTCGACCTGAGCCCGTTCTGCGGGGTCGGCCTCGACGACGTGGACGTCCGGTTCCGCCTCCGGAGCGACGGCTCGGTCACCGCGCCGGGGTGGTTCGTCGACGAGGTCGAGGTGGCGGTCAACCCGGCGCCGGCGCTCATCGCGGAGGGGTTCGAAGGCGGCGCCCTCCCGGGCACGTTCCTGATCGACGACACCACGACCGACATCTGGCAGGTCGGGACGCCGGTGACGTTCGGCCCGCTCATCGACGACGTCGCCATCGGCAGTAACGGCGCGGCGACCGTCCTCGCCGCCGACTACCCCTCGAACGCGAACACCGGCCTGATCACGCCGGCGTTCGACCTCTCGGGAGCGGTCGACGCGCGCCTCGTGTTCCTCCATCTCTTCGACATCGAGACCGCCTTCGACTTCGGCTTCGTCCAGGTGAGCACCAACGGCCAGGCGGGCCCTTTCGTGACGATCGATCCCGAGGGCGGCTACCCCGGCGGCGTCGGCTACACCGGCACGATCCCGCGCTACGAGACGGCCGTCTTCGACCTGGGAGCCTTCGTCGGGCAGCCCGACGTGGCCGTGCGCTTCCTGTTCCAGAGCGACGGCGTCGTCGAGCAGCAGGGCTGGTTCATCGATCAGATCCGGGTCGTCGCCGACGACGGCACGGCCGGGGCGTCGTTCCGCGAGCCGGCCCTCGTCGTGACCGCCGACGGCCAGGACGTCGGCGCGGTCTTCATCGAGGAGGGCCTCGGCGGCGAGGACGTCGTCTTCGCCCGCAGCGACGACGGAGGGCTGTCGTTCCCGGCGAACCAGCGCGCGATCGTCGACGACGGAGACCCGGCGACGACGAGGCGGCAGCCCTTCGGCGCGCGGCTCGGCGCCGACGTGGTCGTCGTCTGGGCGGACGACCGCGCCAGCGGCGGCGCGGCGGGCGCGACCGACGTCTTCGCGGCGACCAGCGCCGACGGGGGCGGGAGCTTCGGGGCGGACGTCCAGGTCAACGCCGATGACGTCGCCGCGAGCTCCGAGCGGGCGCCGGCCGTGGTGATGGACCTCGACGGTCGCGTCACCGTCGCCTTCACCGGTCAGGTGCCGAACCGGTTCAACGTCGATCCGTCATCGGCCGGCGGGTTCGGCGAGACGCTCTTCGTCGCCGAGAGCCTGGATGGCGGCGCGAGCTTCGCGCCCGCGCCGTCCGCGATCGGCGAGATCGCGGGGCGAGGCACGATCGAGCAGCACGGCCTCGCCGGCGACCCCGACACCGGCGCCGTGATCGTCGCCTGGGCGGAGGATCGGGTGACCGCCGGACGCGTCAGCCCCGACCTCATCATCGCCCGCGCCCGCCGCGTCGCGGACCTCGACGCGGGCGAGCAAGCGGTCCTCGCCGAGGAGCTCGACGACCCGTTCGACGGGATCGAGGGGCTCGAGCCCGATGTCGTCCTCGTCGGCGCGCTCGCGGCGAACGAGGTCGAGCGGGCGTTCCGGCTCTTCGTCCCGGCGGACGCCCGGAGCATTCGCCTCGTCCTCGCCGGACCCAACGGCCCCGACCGGTTCGACCCGCTGCCGGTCGACCTCGACCTCGGCATCACGGCCGAGGAGGTCCCGGCCACGCAGCACGGAGGCAGCGGGCTCATCGTCGCGAGCCACGTCAGCCAGAGCGACGGAGCCGTGGCCGAGACGATCGACGTGACGCCCGTGCCGGAGCTGCCGGGCGACGACCTCAACGAGAGCGCGCTCGTGCCGGGCGTCGAGGCGATCGTCCTCGTGCGAAGGGCGCCGGGAGCGGCCGGTCGCGCCCCGTTCACCCTGATCGCCGAGGTGGCGACCGATCAGACGCCGCCGCGCATCATCGACGTCGATCCGGCCGAGGGCGCGCTCGACGTCCCGCTCGCGACGGTGACGTTGACCTTCAGCGACTTCCTCGACGCGGGCTCGATCGACGCCCAGAGCGTCCTCGTCTTCGACGAGGGCAACGGCGGCGCGCCGGTCGCGGCCGACGTGGCGGTCGGAGCGGACCTCCGGACGATCGTCGTGACGCCGGCGGCCGACACGTTCTTCCCGTTCGGAACGACCGTGCGCTTCGAGGTGAGCGGGACGATCGAGAACGCCGTCGGCCTGGCGCTGGGAGCCGACACGATCCTCCGCTACGACACCCCGTTCGATCTCCTCCGCGAAGGCTTCGAGGGCGTCGGCCTGCCGGCCGGCTGGGCGCTCGACGAGGGCGCGGCGCCGACCTGGGAGCTCGGAGCGCCGACCTCGGGCCCGGGAGCGGCGGCGGCGGGCGCCAACGTCGCGGCGACCGGGCTGGCGATCGACTACCCCAACGACGCGGACGCGCGGCTGGTGACGATCGAGGTGGATCTGTCGACGGTGACGAGCGCGTCGCTGACGTTCCAGCACTTCTTCGACATCGAGAGCTTCTTCGACGGCGGTCAGATCGAGGTGAGCGTGGGAGGCCAGGGCGGGGTGTTCGTCCTGGTCGACCCGGTCGGCGGCTACAACGACACGGTGAACGGCGGCGCGGAGGGCGCGTTCGGAGGGCGGAGCGACGGGTTCGAGGGCGTCGAGGTGGATCTGACCCCGTTCGTCGGGAACGCGACGGTGGCGGTGAGGTTCCGGTTGACCTCGGACGGGAGCGTGACGGGGCCAGGTTGGTTCGTGGATGAGGTCCTGGTGGTCGGCCGGTGATGGACGTACGGGACGGGCCGACGCACGCTTCATGGATTCTCGAACGCTTGATGAACTCGCGGCCTCGTTCGATAACATCGCGAACGACGGTTACGCCGTCGGAACGGCACAAACGGAACCGCGGATTACGCGGATTGCGCGGACGGTCGCTGACCGTTCCCGAGTGTTGCCGTGCGAGGCTTCAGAGGACCAGGGAGGAGATGGGATGGTGAATGTCCGATCTCTACATGCGCGACCCGCGAACGTTCGAGTTGATCGGGGCCGCCCTGGAGGTTCATCACGAGCTGGGAGGCGGATTCCTCGAAGCCGTCTATCAGTCCGCTCTCGAGATCGAGCTCGGGCTCCGAGGTGTCCCGTTCGTCGCTCAGCCGAAGGTGACGCTCTCCTACAAGGGTACGCGACTGCGGACTCACTACATTCCCGACTTCGTCGCGTTTGGCTCGGTCATCGTCGAGATCAAGGCTCAGCGCTGCCTCACGGTCGTCGATGACGCTCAGATCATCAACACCCTCAGGGCGACGGGGATGCTCGTTGGAACGCTCATCAACTTCGGAGAGCCATCTCTCCGCTTCAAGAGATTCGTCCATGGCCAGACGCGATGATGTCTCCGGGGACGGTCCGCGTAATCCGCGTCATCCGCGGTTCCGTCTGTTGATTCTCGCGGTCGCCTGGATCTGCGGGTTCGCGGTGTCGTCGGCGACCACCTTCGCCACCTCGGTGGAGCCGCTGAACCTCCTCCAGGTGACCGAGCGGGCCAACAAGATCGTGGTCGCCGACGTCACCCGCGTGACCTACGGCGCCGACACCGACGACATCCCCTGTAGCTGGATCGAGCTCGCGGTCGTCTCGGGGATCGCCAACGCCGACGCGGGCGACGTCCTCGTCATCAAGATCTACGGCGCCCCGGTCGCCGTCCGCGATGCCGCCGGACGCCTCCGACGCGCCACCGTCGCGGGGATGCCCCGCTTCGCCGTCTCGGAGCGGGTCCTCCTCTTCCTCACTCCCGCGAGCACGAAGGGCTTCTGCTCCCCGGTCGGGCTCGCCCAGGGCTGCTTCCGGGTGCGGACCGATCCGCGGACCCGGGTCGTGGTGGCCGTCAACGACGCGGGCAACCGCACCGTCGCCTACGGTCTCTCCGCCTCGGATCTGACCCCGCTCCGCCTCACACCGGCGGAGTCGGCCGTGATCACCTCACCCGGTCGCGCCGCTCCCCTCGGCGACCTCCTCGACTGCGTCGGCAAGATCCGCGCGAGGGGGCGGTAGCGATGCGCTCGTTCGCCATCGGTCGCTCGCTTCCCTCGGGACTCGCGCTGCCCGTCGTCCTCGCCGCCTGTGTCCTCTTCGCCCCGGCGACCGTCGGCCGGGCCGCCGGTCCGCTCATCGTCGATGTCGACGGCAACCCGTTCACCTGGGATGCCTCGGCCGACATCCCCTACCTCGTCGACCAGGGCAACCTCGGCCTCCTCGACAACACGGCGGCCGTCGCCCTGATCACGAGCGCGTTCGTCGTCTGGGATGCCGTCCCGACCGCGGACATCCGGTTCGTCGAGGCGGGCGACACCGGCGTCGATGTCGATGCCGGCAACTTCGATGCGTTCGTCGATGTCCAGGACGGCAACACGCCGATCATCTTCGACGCGGATGGCTCGATCACCGACGCCCTCTTCGGGGCGGGCAGCGGCGTCCTCGGCTTCGCCGGCCCCGAGTTCCTCGATCCGGGCAACGATGAGATCCTCGAGGCGTCGGCCGTCCTGAACGGGGCGTTCGTCGACGGGGACCCGACCAACGGGGAGATCCCGGTCGCCGAGATGGAGGGCGTCGCCGTCCACGAGCTCGGGCATCTCCAGGGCCTCGACCACACCCAGGTGAACGGCTTCGCGTTCATCGATCAGGAGGCTCCTCCGGGCTTCGCGGCGTTCCTCCCGATCGATGCCGAGGCGGTCGCGACGATGTTCGCGTTCTCGCTCACCGGCGTGGACGGCCGGACGCTCCACCGCGACGACGAGGTGGCCCTCTCGACCCTCTACCCGGTCGCCGACGGCGGGGCGAACGACTTCTTCCTGAACGCCGGCACGTTCGAGGGCGCGATCCGCAACGGCCAGCAGACCGCCGAGATCCGCGGCCTGAACGTGGTCGCCCGCAACGTCGCCGATCCGTTCGGCGATGCGGTCAGCTTCGTCTCGGGGCATCTCTTCGGCGCCGTCGGTCCGACCTCCGAGGGCTTCTACCGGATCCCGGGCCTCGCCGATGGGGCCGACTACGCGATCCAGGTCGAGGAGCTCGACCCGAGCCAGACCGGCGGGAGCAGCGTCGGCCCGCTCGACCCTCCCCTCGACCTGGCCGAGTTCGATGGCTTCATCGAGTACTTCAGCGGCGTCGACGAGGCGGCGAGCGATCCGCCCGATGACCCCGACGCGTTCACCGCGGTGACGGCGACCGCCGGCGCGACGACGACGGGGCTCGACGTGATCCTCAACGCGGGCGACCCCATCCTCATCCGGGTGGACCCGCCGATCGGCCCGACCGCGGGCGGGATCACCGTCGGCGTCGTCCTCGAGGACGCGGGGCTCGGCGCCGATCCGGCCGACGCCGAGGTCCGCTTCGACGGCGTCGTCGCGGCGGTCGTCGCGATCGACGTCGGCGCCGGGGCGAGCCGCGTCGTCCGGGTCACCCTCCCCGCGAGCGTTCCGGCCGCGACGGCCGGCAGCGTCGACGTCGATTTCACCAACCTCGCCCTCGGGACGACGGCCGCCCCCCTCGTCGGCGGCTTCACCTACGTCGCCCCGAGCATCGACCGGATCGATCCCGAGGTCGCCGGCCTCGACGGCAGCGCCGAGGTCGCGATCGATGGCGATGGGTTCGCCGCGGGGGCGCGCGTCTTCTTCGGCGGCGCCGAGGCGGAGAGCGTCGTCCTCGCCTCGAGCGCCCGGCTCATCGTGACCGTCCCGGCCGCTCCGAACGGCGCCGCCGAGATCGTCGACCTCCGGATCGAGAACGTCGACGGCGCCGAGGTGACCGCGCCGAACGCGTTCGTCTACGCGGTCGCTCCCGAGATCGATGCCGTCGCCCCCGGGCGTGGCTCGGTGGCGGGCGGGACGCGCCTGACGATCCGCGGCGCCGGCTTCGCCGACGGCCTCGTCGTCCGGATCGGCGGCGCGCGCGCCTCCGATGTGGACGTCGTCTCGGCGGCGATCGTCCGCGCGACCACGCCGGCGGCCGCCGACGCGGGCCGCGTCGACGTCACGGTCACGAGCGCGGACGGCCTCGTCGCGACCGAGGCGAACGGGTTCACCTACGTTGAGGGCGGCGGCGGCGGCGGCGGCGGAGGCGGCGGCGGGTGCCTCGCCGGCGGCCGCGGCGGCGACGCTGGGCCGCTCGCGCTCCTCCTCGTCGCGCTCGTCCTGATCGCGGGGCGCCGGTTCCGGTCGGCCGGCCGGCGCGCGATCGGCGTCGGCGGCCTCGGGCTCCTCGCCGTCGGGATCGCGTCGGGATGCTCGAGCAACGAGCTCCGGACGATCGATGACGACCCGCTCGTCGCCGAGGTCGGCGCGAGGGACGCGCCGCTCCCGCTGCGGGTGGGCGTCGCGCCGCTGCGCGTCCTCTACGACCCCGACGACCAGCCGACCGACGACACGACCCGCTGGCTCGGCCGGCCCGATCCGGTCGAGATCCGCGACGACGTCATCCGGCTGCTCGAAGGGGCGAAGCTGTTCGACCGAGCGGTCCTCCTCGAGCCGGGCGCGGGGGGTGGGGGAAGCGCGGACGCGGCCGAAGACGCGCCTGGCGACGATGCGTCGGCCGCGGCCGACGGCGACGACGCCGGCGAAGAGGGTGGCGATCCCGCGGACACGGTCGCGCCCGTCGATGACGGCGCCCTCGCCGCCGCCCCGACCGATCCCGAGGCGCTCGTCGACCTCGCCTGGCGCGAGGGGCTCGACGCGATCCTCTCGGTGGAGCTGATCCGCTACGAGAGCACCTACGAGGGTCGGAACGGCTGGTTCTTTCCGAACCTGCTCAACTACGCCTTCTGGATCTGGCCGGCCTGGTTCGTCGCCGACGAGCAGTACGGGGCGCACCTCGAGCTCGACGTGGCGCTCCGGAGCGTGCGGAGCGGGCGCGAGTTCTGGCGGAAGCGGATCGCGGCCCACGCCGTCCGCGACCTCGACCACTTCGACCGCGGGTGGCAGGCGTTCGGAATCATCTTCGTCCCCGGCTCGCTCGGGCCGGAGAACTGGGTGCTGGTCGACCGGGTCGTCACGCCCTACGCCTGGAGCGAGGTCGGCCGGGAGCTGGTCGCCGCGGTGGACGGTCCGCTTCGCGCCTCGGTCGACGAGGCCGGCGGGGCGACCCGCGCGCTCCTGTCGTCGACGCTCGTCCTCTCGATCGGCGTCGGCCGTTACGCCAGCCCCTCGGTCACGCCGCTCCGCTACGCCGGCGATGACGCCGCCGCGCTTGCCGACGCGATCCGCGGCCGGGACGGGCTGGCCGAGCGGAACGTGCGGGTGCTCCTCGATGGTCAGGCGACGCGCGCGGGGATCCTCGAGGCGATCGAGACCTTCCTCGCGGCCAAGGCGAGCGCCTTCGACGACGTCGTCGTCACCTTCGCCGGCTACGGAACCCGCATCGCGCCGAGCGTCGAGGGCGGCGCGCCGCGGCCGGTGCTCTGCCCCCACGACGTCGACCCGGACGACCTCGCGGGGACGACCCTGCCGATCGACGAGCTCGCGGCGGCGCTCGAAGGCGTGAACGCGCGCTCGATCGCGGTGATTCTCGACGCGGGCTTCGGCGGCGGAACCCGGATCCTCCCCGGCGTCACCCCCGCCGCAACCCCGGCCGACGGAGGCGAAGGCCCCGACCCGCTCGCCCTCCTCGCCGCCGCGCCCGGCCGGGCCGTCCTGGCCGCCTGCTCGAGCGACGGCGTCGCGACCGACCTCGACGAGGCGCGCCACGGCCTCTTCACCTACCACGTCCTCCGCGCCCTCGCGGGCGAGTCCGACGCCGACGGCGACGGGCGGGTCAGCCTGACCGAGCTCGCGATCCACGTCGGCCGGGAGACGAGCCTCCGGGCGGGGCTCGAGGGGGTCCGGCAGGAGCCGATCGCGATCGGGGTGGACCGCTGCCCGATCTCCTTCGGCAGCCCCTGACCCCTCCCGGCCTCCGAGGCATTGCGTGAGATCGTTCCGTTCCAGGAACGACGGAATCTCACGCAAAGGCGCAAAGGCGCCAAGGAGCTCCACCCGATCCAGATCTCGGCTCGGAGCAACGACCCTTTGCGTCTTTGCGCCTTTGCGTGAGCTCTCGTCCGTCTGTTCCAGGAACGGTGAACCACGAGGGAGAGTCGAACCGATTCGCGGCGGGGCCTCTGGCGGAGATGCTCTGCGTCTCTGCGGCTCTGCGTGAGATTCCCTGCCGCTGTTCCAGGGACCGAAGATAGTCCGAGGTTCGGTGTCCGATCCCCGCTCGAAGGGTCACTTCTCCCGCAGACCGCGTCGCGCACCGGCGACCCGGCGGGGGGAAACACGACCTATGGCGATCTTCGGCAAGAACTTGCGCGCTTCCGACCTGCGGCGGACCGGCCTCGCCGGCGTCGCCTGCGGGCTCGCCCTCCTGCTCGCGTTCTCGATCGGAACGCCGGCCCCCGCGGCCGACGCGGGCGCGATCGTCCTGCAGAACGATGGGATCATGCTCCAGGCGTGGTACTTCGAGCAGAAGGACTACGTCAGCCCGCCCGAGAGCAGCTGGTGGCTCCACCTGACCGAGAAGATGCCCGAGTTCCGGCGCCTCGGGGTCACCGGTCTCTGGGTCCCCTCGCCGACGAAGGCGGCCGGCGGCGGCTTCAGCGCCGGGTACGACGCGTACGACCTCTACGACCTCGGCAGCAAGGATCAGCGCGGGACGATCCCGACCCGCTGGGGGAGCAAGGAGGAGTTCCTCAACATGATCGCCGTCGCGCACGGCAACGGCATCGACATCTATCCCGACATCGTCGTCAACCATCGCGCCGGCGGGAACGATGACGGCTACTCCTACAGCCCGATCGGCGCCGAGGGACCGGGCCGGTTCCCGATGGCTCCGTGGGACTTCCATCGCGGCGGCCAGGGCGACTGGGACATGGACCTCGGCGGCGGCCGCGACATCGCCCACGAGCTCCCGGCCGTGCGCGACCAGTTCCACCGCTGGATCCGCTGGTTCGACAAGCAGACCGACACCGATGGCTACCGGATCGACGCCGCGAAGCACATGGACCCCGGCTTCATCGAGGGGCTCCTCTACCAGGTGCAGGAGGGCTCGGGGAAGTGGAAGTATGCCGTCAGCGAGTTCTACGATGGCAACCCGTGGCTGCTCAGCCGCTACGTCAACGACACCCGCCGTCGGAGCGCGGTCTTCGACTTCACCCTGTTCTTCCGCCTCGTCCAGATGACGAGCGGCGGCGGCTACTGGGACATGCGCGGGCTCCGGGAGCGCTTCTGGGACGAGGAGAAGAGCTCCCCCTTCTTCAACAACCACGACACGTTCGAGCGGGCGAACGGCCTCCACATCTTCCATCGCACCCACATGGCGGCCGCCCTCGTCCTCGGCTCCACCGGTTACTCGAGCATCTACTGGAAGGACCTCTACGACAGTCAGGGCAACCTGCGGCCGTACCTGGTGAACCTGATGTGGATCCGCCACGTCCTCGCCCGGGGACGCTTCGTCGAGCGCTGGGCCGACCAGGATCTCTACGTGTTCGAGCGGCAGGGCAACCTCCTCGTCGGTCTGAACGACCACGGCCACGCGTGGCGGACCGAGTGGGTGCGCACCGACTTCGGACCCAACCGAAAGCTCCACGACTACGCTCTCGGCGTCGGTGATGTCTGGACCAACGAGCACGGCTGGGCGCGCATCTCGATCCCGCCCGGCGGCTACGTCTGCTACGCGCCCGACGGTCAGCAGGGTCGGATTCCGTGGGCGCCGCCGCGGCGGACCGTCCAGGAGTACGAAGGCAACGTCGACATGGACCTCGCCCGTGCCGGCGAGTTCTGGGGACCGAGCACGCGCTTCGTCGCCGAGCCCGGCGAGCCGATCAAGGTCGACGTGTGGCTTCAGGATCGAAGCCTCGCGGTGCACGTCGCGCTCTTCGACAGGGACGGCAACCGCCTCAACCACGAGCGCGGCGTCGGGCACGTCTTCCTCGAGTACAACAACCCCGCGGAGCGCGGCTACTACCAGGTTCGGATCGGTCTCGAGCAGACGGGACAGGGCCGTCGCACGCCCTACTGGATGAAGCTCGATTACATGGGCGCGCAGCGGCGACCGCACGACGTCCCGCCGCGCGGCAATGCGGGCCACGACCTGCTCCCGCTGACCGCCTCCAGCACCGGCCCCTAGGGGGCCTTCGTCCGGCGCAAGTCCTTGCCCCGTCTGGTTGAGGTGCGATGCCGTCGCTCTGCGCGTTGCGCCGCTCGATCCGGCACCGCCATACTGGACGGGTGATTTGATCGGCAATGCCGCAACTGGTATAGTCATCTCCAGCGGCGGCATTTCCTGCTCTAACGCAAGGACGAGTGGTCACGCGCGTGTCGAATGGGTCAACCGAGACACGCGATCGTGACCGCACGGCGGGCCGAATGCCCTTGGCGCACGCACCAAGAGACCTGCTCTTCGGGAAGATAGCCCTCAACAAGGGTTATCTCTCGAAGCAGATCCTCAACGACGCGCTGATCTTCCAGCGCCAGCAGGCACCCAACCGACCCCTCGGGGACATCCTCCTCGAGCGTGGGTTCCTCTCGCGCGATCAGGTCGACCTCATCCTCCGCATTCAGCGTCAAATCGCGGTCGCCCGACGGGCGTCCAGCTCCGGGTCCGACGAGCAGGCGCCGGTTCCGCGTCAACGACATGCCCCGCCGGGCGCGCCCTACCGCGCTCCGCCCGGGCCGGGCCAGCCGCCTCCGAACTTCCCCGCGAATGGCCCGGGGCCGTCCTATCCGGGCGGCAACGGCCACGGGCTGCCCCAGCAGGGGCCGCCGCCGGGGGCGCCCGGGTATCCTCCCGCCGACCCTCGGCCCGGTATGGGCTCGGGCGCGGCACCCGCCGCGCCGGGTTACCCGGGATCGGACCGCTATCCGCAGGTCCAGCCTCCGATGCCTGGACCGAGCAACAACCCGCAAACGCCGGGGAACTACGCCGCGCCGGGTCCGAGCAACAACCCGCTCACGCCGACCACCTTTCCCGCCGCGCCCGGTCCGAGCAACAGCCCGCCGACCCCGTCGGGCAACTGGCCGAACGCCGTGTTCCCGCAGACGCAGCCCCCCGCGCCCCAGCCCGCGCCGGCGCCGGCGCCGCAGCGTCCGCCGGTGCCGTCGTCCGACCCCGGCGATGGCGACACCGCGGAAGCGCTCCTCGGAAGGAACCTCGGCGGCTGCCAGATCATGAGCCTGATCGGCGCCGGCGGGATGGGCGCGATCTACCGCGCGCGCCACGAGGCGCTGAGCAAGGACGTCGTCGTGAAGGTCCTGCCGCAGAAGCTCGCGGAGAACCCGCGCACCGTCGAGCGCTTCGTGCGCGAGGCGCGCGCCGCGGCCCGGCTCGAGCATCCGAACATCGTCGGGGTCCACGACGTCGGCAAGGACGACGCCCAGGGTGGCGTCCACTACATCATCATGCAGTACGTCGACGGCGAGAACCTCAACGAGCTCATCCGGGCGAAGAAGAAGTTCGCCCCGAAGGAGGCGCTGAGGATCATCCTCGAGGTCGCCAAGGGGCTCGAGGTCGCGCACAAGGCGGGGATCATCCACCGCGACATCAAGGCCGAGAACATCCTCATCACCACCGAGAACAAGGTGCGGATCGCGGACTTCGGCCTGGCGAAGGACCTCGGGAGCGATGTCAAGCTCACCGCCGAGGGACAGATCATCGGCACGCCGCTCTACATGGCGCCCGAGATCGGCCGCGTCAGCGAGATCGACGGCCGCGTCGACGTCTACTCGCTCGGCGTCACCTTCTACTACATGGTCACCGGCGTGCAGCCGTTCGCGGGCTTCAACACCCTCGACGTCCTCAGCGGGCGCGCCCACGAGAAGATCAAGCCGCCCGACGAGGTCGTCCCCGGGCTCCCGCCCGCGATCGTCTCGGTCATCAAGAAGATGATGGAGAAGGAGCGGGACAACCGGATCGGGTCGGCCGACGAGCTGATCGCCGCGCTCGAGGAGGCCAAGGCCGCCCTCGACGCACCCGGCGGCGACCTCGCGCCCGCGGCGGCGCCGGGCAAGACAGTCAAGGACGCCCGCAAAAGAGGCCGGGTCGGACGACCGTCGGGCAAGTTCGGTCGTCCGGCGAGCGGCCGCGTCTCGACGCCCGCCTCGGCGGCAGGCGGCGGCGGCGGCGGGCTGTCGCCCGTGGTGATGGCGGCGATCGTCATCGCGCTCGTCGCCGTGCTCGGCGTCGTGGCCTTCCTGCTCATGGCAGGCGGCGGCGACGGCGGCGGCGACCCGACCCCTCCCCCCGGCTTGCTCGGGCCGTAATCTCACGCAAAGGCGCAAAGACGCAAAGGGTCGTCGCTCCGGGCCGAGATCCGGATCCGGCGGAGCTCCTTTGCGCCTTTGCGCCTTTGCGTGAGGTTACCTACCCGCCCTTGTTCAGCTCGAAGGTGAAGTCCTTCGCGAAGCTGACCGACCAGCTCGCCGTCTCGGCGATGCTCGTGATCGCCGCCTTGGCATCCTCGCACTTCTTCACGAGCGACTCGTACTCCATGTACTGCTCGCGGATCTTGAGGTTCGCCTCGTCGGTCCCGATCGTTCCGTGCTTCTCGATGAACTGGTCGAGCTCCTGCATCCGGGCCTGCGCCTCACCGATGATCGCGGCGTGGCTCTGGATCTGCTGCTCGTAGGCGGCCGCGTCCGACATCTGGTCTTCCTCCGGCGTCCGGCGCAGGACGGGTCCTAGTCGCCGAACCGCTCCTTGATCTCGAGGATCTCGTCGAGGCCGTTCATGAACGCGTCGACGCAGTCGGGATCGAAGTGGTTGCCTCTGCCTTCGTCGAGGATCCGCAGCGAATCCTCGAGGGGGAACGCCGGCTTGTAGCAGCGTTTCGTGGTGAGCGCGTCGAACACATCGGCGACCGACACGATCCTCCCCTCGATCGGGATCTCCTCGCCCTTGAGCCCGCGGGGGTATCCGGTCCCATCGTAGCGTTCATGGTGCGTGAGCGCGATCATCTCCGAGAGGCGGAGGAGCTCGGTCTCCGAGCCCGCCAGGATCCGGGCGCCGATCTCCGCGTGGCGCTTCATCTCGAGGTACTCGTCGTCCGTGAGCTTGCCCGGCTTGGTGAGGATCGCGTCGGGGACGCCGATCTTGCCGATGTCGTGCATCGGCGCCGCGAGCCGGATCATGGTCACTCGATCGGGGGCCAGCTTCATCTCGCGCGCCACCACGGCCGAGTAGCGACTCATCCGCTCGAGGTGGGCCGCCGTGTCCGGGTCCTTGTACTCCGCGGCGACGGACAGGCGGAAGATCGTATCGAGCGTCGCCTGGCGCATCTGCTCGAGGAGCCGCGCGTTCACGATCGCGATCGTCGCCTGGGACGCCAGGCTGTGGGCGATGTCGGCGCTCGCGTCGTCGAACCCGCACGGCGCGCCGTCGGCGTCGAGACGGTTGATGAGCTGCAGGACGCCGATCGAGCGCCCGCTCCGATCCGACAGCGGGATCAGGAGCATCGACCGGCAGCGGTACTCGTTCGCCTCGTCCCACGAGCGGTCGAAGCCGTACTCCGCCTCGGGCGGCAGGTCGTAGACGTCGTCGATGATGAGCATCGCGCCGGTGATCGCGACGTGGCCGGCCAGGCTGGCGCGGGTGAGGGGGAGGCGCTTGGCGCGGAACGGCTCCTTCTTGAGACCCGCCTCGCGCCGACGCCGGCTCAGGGTCTCGTTCTGGGCGACGCGGAAGACGAGCTCGTCGCCGTCGACGATGTAGAGGCTCGCCGCGTCGCACTCGTAGAAGCCGCGCGCTTCCTCGACGATCAGCTCGAGGAGGCGGTCGAGGTCGTGCTCGGCCGAGAGCGCGATCCCGATTCCGGTGAGCTTGCGGATTCGCTCGACGAGGGCGGCCTCTCGGGTCATCTCGAGGCCCTCCCGCGGCCGATCAGGGCCGGAAGAAGTAGAAGAAGACGACCGCGGCGCCGCCGAGGAAGACGACGAGGGCGAGCAGCACCCAGGGGAGGAGCGACTCGGTCTGCCCGCTCGGCATGTCGTTCATGAACAGAACGGGTCGGCTCGAGTCGGTCTTGACGCCGGCCTTCTTGGCCTTCGCGGCCGGGGCGCGGCCTGACGGACGCGTGTCCGCTTCGTCGAGCTCGAACGCCGCGGCGGCCGCGGCCGGGACGGCCGCCGGCGTCGGCGCCTGCTCGGCTGGCGGCGCCTGTTCGGCCGCAGGCGGCAGCGGCGGAGGCGGCAGCGGCGGAGGCGGCGGCGAAACCACCGGCCTCGCCGCCGGGGCCTCTCCGGTCGCGAGGGCCGCGGCGCGGGCGGGGGTCTCGAAGTCCGGCTCGGTCGATCCGCCGATCTCCGGCGGGGGCCGGTTCGACGCGACCGCCGCGCTGGCGACGGGTTCGGCGACCGGCACCGCCTCGGCGACGGGCACCGCCTCCTCGGCGACGGGCACGGCCTCGGCGACCGGCACCACCTCGGCGACCGGCACGACGTCGGCGACGGGGATCGGCGTGAGGCCCGTCGGCTTCTCGGAGGGACGAAGCGACGCCGCGGCCGCGGGAGCCGCGGCGGGCACGACATCGTCCACCGGGACCGGCGTCAGGCCGGTCGGCTTGTCGATGGGCGAGACGTCGACCGGGATCGGCGTGAGCCCGGTCGACGCGTCGATCGGGTTCGTGTCGTTCGCCGGGTCGGACATCGGGGGCTCGGGCGGCGGCGGGTGGCGGTTGACCGCCTGCAACTGCCCCGAGGATGCGCGCTTCATCTCCTCGACGCGCGAGCTCAACGGCGGCGGCTGGATCGCGGGCTGGCCGGTCTCCGCCTTGCCGCTCGCGAGCAGCTTCTCGATCTTCATGATGAGCTCGCGGCAGCTCGCGAACCGGTCCGCGGGCTGCTTGGCGAGGCACTGCATGCAGAGATGGTCGAGCTCGCGGGTGACCTTCCGGTTCTGCTTGCCCGGGGCGACGAGGTCCTCCCGGAGCAGCTTGATGATCGTCTCCATCGGGCTGCGCCCCGCGAACGGCGGCTTGCCCGTGAGCATCCAGTAGAGGGTGGCGCCGAGGCTGTAGAGGTCGCTCTTCGCCGTCACGCGCCCGTAGGGCCCGTCGGGCTGCGCCTGCTCGGGCGGCATGTAGTTGACCGTGCCCATGATCGTCCCGGGCGCGGTGAGCTGGATGTCGGAGCCCTCGGGCTTGATGATGCTGAAGTCCATGAGCACCGGGCGGCCGTTGCTCAGCAGCCAGATGTTCGCCGGCTTGATGTCGCGGTGGACGAGGCCCTTGTCGTGGAGGTACTGGAGGGCGTCGGCGATCTCGCGGACGACCAGCAGGCTTCGGCGAGGCGCGATGAAGGCGTCGGATGCGATCTGGTGAAGGTTCGCGCCGTCCTCCAGCCAGTCCATGATCAGGAAGTAGTGCCCGCCGTCGACGCCCATCGAGTGGCAGTGGATGATGTTCGGGTGGCGGAGGGAGGCGATCACCCGTCCCTCGCGCATGAAGCGCTCGGGGCTGACGGCGCCCGAGACGACGGCCCGGGCCGAGAGGACCTTGATGCCGACCGGCTGGTTCGTGGCCTTGAGGCGGCCATGATAGACATTGGCCATGAGGCCCTTGGAGATGCGCCGCTCGATCTGCGCGCCTCCGACCTCACGGCCGACGAGCGGGTCGGGCCTCTGCTGTGCCAAGCGAGCTGCTCCGAGGGGAGTCGAGCCGTTCGAAGTGCTGCGACCGACGGTCGCCCCGTCGCGGGGCGGGTCCGTCTCCATCTCGTTCCTCAACGGAGCATTGAAGCAGGGCGGCGAGCGTATGTCAAAGTAGGGCGAACGCGTTGAGCGCCTTGGGTTGGCCTTTCGATCGGGCGGTCGGCCGGGGGCTCGTTCCTTGAACGTGTCGGGCGCATCCGGTTAAAGTGGCACTCTCGCGGAGCCGTATCGAACGCCGGCCATCGAGCAACCTCGGAGGGTGCGAATGCCGCACTTCATCCACGACACCTGCATCGGCTGCACCGCCTGCGCCAAGCTCTGTCCGACGCAGTGCATTCACGGCGCCTCGCAGGTCTTCCACGTGATCGAGAGCTCGCTCTGCATCGATTGCAATGTCTGCGGCAACGTCTGCCCCGTGGCCTGCATCGTCGACAACGAGGGCGTCACCGTCCCCAAGGTCAAGCTCAAGGAGAAGCTCCACGCCTTCGTCGAGGTGGAGAACTGCACGGGCTGCGAGTTCTGCGTCGACCATTGCCCCTACGACGCGATCACGATGTGGGACGGGCCGAGCGCCTACGGCGCCGGGCACGACCGCGAGAACGGCAACCTCGGCATGGGCGGCGTCCAGCCGCAGCAGGTCGCCTGGGTCGACGAGGACATCTGCACGGCCTGCCGCCTCTGCGAGGAGGTCTGCATCAAGAACGCGATCGTCGTCGACGGCAAGATGGACCAGTTCAACCGGATCCTCGAGCGCTACGGCGACGCGATCCCGCTCATCGCCGCGATCGAGGAGGCCGAGCGCCTCGCCGAGGAAGGCGCGAAGGCGGCCGGGATCGAGACCGGAGCCGAGGCCGGCGCCACCTTCTGACGCCGTCGAACGTCGCGAGACGTTTCGTCCGGGCCAGGCACGAAGTGTCTGGCCCGCGGCACGTACGGTGCGCCGGTGCCAAGCGACGGTCCATCGGGAGGTTCTGCGAGCCGCCCGCGAGCGTGCCGCTTCCCGGGCGAAGCGCTCTTCCGGACCGTCTCCCGGTCGTCGCGCCGGTCCGTCTTCGCAGCGTCACGCATCCGTCTCTTCGGCGCCGAGCCTCTTTTGGCGCAGATTCGTCCGGGATACGTTGCGATCCCGCCCGAGATCGTTTGAAGCCTCCCCGTCCTCCTGATAGAGTGGCGGGAGTTAGCGCGCTCGGCGGACGGAACGTAAATCGGCGGGCGCCTCCCCGCCTTCCGCCCGAGCACGGGCCGCCCGAACGCCCGACTGGTCCCTGGCGAGACGGATCCGACACCGTGGACTCCGAAACGCTCGACCGCGCGATCATCAACGACCGCTACCGTGTCCAGAAGATCCTGGGGCGGGGAGGGATGGGTCGCGTCTACCTGGTCCGCGACCTCCTCGCGCCGGCGAGCGAGCCGCCCGGACCCGGACCGTCGCGCTCGGGCGCGGGGACCGCGAGCCTCGCCGACCGTCCGGCGCCGGCGGACCTCGCCCTCAAGTGCATCCCGGTCGGCAGCCGGTTCAGCGAGTTCGTCGACTACTTCAAGCACGAGTTCCGGACGCTCGCCAAGCTCCGTCACCCCAACATCGCCGAGGTCTACGACTTCGGCCTCATCGAGGAGACGGGGGAGTACTTCTTCACCTCGGAGTGGGTCGACGGCATCGACCTGATCACCGCCACCGAGGCGATGAGCTGGGAGGACTTCACCTCCGCGATCGTCCAGACCTGCCGCGGGCTCGAGTACATCCACAGCCGCGGCCTGATCCACTACGACGTCAAGCCCTCGAACATCCTGGTGGCCGCCCGGCCCGCGGCCGACGGCGGCGGGATCGAGGTGAAGCTGATCGACTTCGGCCTGGCCGAGGAGCGGCGGCCGGGCGAGGCGATCGACGTCATCAAGGGGACGGTCAGCTACATAGCCCCCGAGGTCGCCAAGAGCATCCCGATCGACAAGCGGGCCGACCTCTACAGCCTCGGGGTGACGCTCTATCAGTGCGCGACCCGCGAGCTGCCGTTCGTCGGGCACACCAACCTCGAGGTGATCCGCCAGCACATCCACATCCCGCCGCGGCGCCCGCGCGACCTGCGCCCCGACCTCCCCGAGGCGCTCGAGACGGTGATCCTCAAGCTGCTCGAGAAGGACCCGGGCGCGCGCTACGCGTCGGCGAACCAGGTGATCCGCTCGATCAACCGGATCACCGGCGGGAGCTTCGAGGTCGAGACGAAGGAGACGACCGAGTCCTACATCTACACCGGGCGCTTCGTCGGGCGGGGCGCCGAGTTCGCCCGCCTCGAGGCCGCGTTCGCCGGCGTCTTCGGCGACGTGGCGAGGACGGCGGCGTCGAGCGCCGCGACCGCCGCGGCCGAGCCGGGCGGAGAGGACGACTCCGACCCCCTCCTCAGTCTCGGATCGGACCCCGCGAAGCTGCGGCCGCGTCGCCCGGGGGAGCTGCCCCCGGTCGTCGCCTCGCCGGCGCGCCCGGGCAGCTCGACGATCGCGGTGCCGGTGGAGCTTCCGGGCGACCCGCTCGCCGCCGACGAGGGCGGCGACGCCACCGCCGAGACCTCCGCCGATGCCGACGCCGCGCCAGACGCCCCGTCGCGGCTCATCCTCGTGAGCGGCGAGAGCGGGATCGGGAAGACGCGGCTGCTCCGCGAGTTCAAGAACCACGTCCAGCTCTCCGCCGTCGAGATCCACGAGGGCACGTGCAGCCGGGAGGGGCGCGCCTACCAGCCGTTCGTCGAGATCCTGAGGCGCCTGGCGCTCGGGGCGCGCGGCGCCGCCGATGCGCGCCCCGAGGATCGACCGCTCCCCAAGCCGGGGACCTCGTCGGCGGCGGCGTTCCTGAGCGCGGCGTCGGCGGCTCGGCGCGACGCGGTCGACGCCCTCCTCGAGCGCCACGGCGCCTACGTCGCCAAGCTCGTCCCCGAGCTCGCCGTCGAGGCGGGCGCGCAGCGGGCGGCCTTCCTCGATCCGGAGGCGGACCGCGTCCGACTCCTCGACCGCGTCTCGCGGTTCATCGTCGAGCTGGCGGCCGACCGCCCGATGGTCCTCTACATCCACGACGCCCACTGGGCCGACGAGACGACCGTCGAGCTCCTCCGGTTCCTCGCCCGTCAGATGCGGGTCGGCGCCGAGCTCGAGGCGAAGCTGCTCGTCCTGGTCACCTACCGCCCGAGCGAGGCCGACTCCGGCGCCCTCGGGCGAGCCCTCGAGGGGCTGGCCGCGGAGTGCCCGACCGAAGATCTCCACCTGCGGCCGCTCGCGGAGGCCGACGTCCTCCGCCTCATCACCAGCATGCTCGGGATCGAGGGCGGCGAGGGGAAGAAGGCCAGCCGCGACGAGCTCGCCGCGCACGCCGAGCTCCTCGCCCGGCGCCTCTTCGAGGAGACCAAGGGCAACCCGTTCTTCATCGAGGAGGTGATGAAGAGTCTCCTCGAGCAGCGTCTCGTCCGCGTCGTCGCCGGCCAGTGGCGGGCGAGCGCCGCCGACGTCGAGGCGCTCTCGCTGCCCAAGGGCGTGAAGGACGTGATCGGGGAGCGCCTCCGTCGCCTCGGGGAGCGGGAGTTCGAGGTGCTGACGTGGCTCGCGGTGATCCGCCGGGCGGCCACGATGGCGGAGCTGGAGGAGATCTCGGGGACGGGGCGCGACGAGGTGCTGCCGCTCCTCGAGGCGCTCGAGCGCAAGCAGATCGTCCACGGCTCGACCCGCGGCGGCCTCGTCGCCTACGAGCTCGCCCACGGCCTCACCCTCGAGGCCGTCTACGAGCAGATCGCGCCCGAGCGATCGGTCGAGCTCCACCGGCGGGTCGCCGACACGCTCGAGGCGATGGTCCGCGAGGGCGACCTGGCCGAGGATCCCGGCGAGCTCGCCGACCATCTCGAGCGGGCCGGGGAGCGGGCGCGCGCGTTCGACTACTGCGTCCGGGCGGGCGAGACGAACCGCGCCGTATTCGCCCTCCCCGAGGCGATCCGCTACTACCAGCGCGCGCTCGCCCTCCTCGACGCCGTCGCCGTCGAGCCGCGCCGGCGGTGGGGGATCGCCGAGCGCCTCGCCGAGGTGTACCTCCTCACCGGCGAGTACGACCGCGCCCTCGGCCTGTTCGAGACGATCCTCGGCGCCGACGACGAGTCCTCGGGGCCCGAGCTCGCGCCAGCCGCCCGGGCGAGGATCAACCGCAACGTCGGCGCGATCCACGAGCGCCGCGGCGCCTACGACGCCGCCCTCGATGCCTACCGGAGCTGCATCGGCAGCGTCGCGGGCAGCCAGGAGGACGCGAACCTGCGCGCGGCGACCGCGAGCGTCCTCCTCAAGACGGCCGACCTCCCCGATCAGGACCGCTACTCCGAGGCGCGTCGATGGGCCGAGAGCGCTCGCGACATCGTGCAGGCCTACCCCGAGACGCCCGACGTCGCGCGGATCTACGAGATCCTCGGCCTGACCCACGGCCGCTCCGGCGAGTTCCGGAAGGCCGAGGCGAACTTCCAGAAGAGTCACGACATCCACGCGCGGAGCGGCAACAGCGCGGGGATCGCGGGCAGCCTGTGCCTCCTCGGGAGCCTGGCGGCCGACCGCGGCGACCTGGCCGCGGCCACCCGTCGCTACGACCGCGCCCTCGAGATCGCCGAGGCGATCGGCCACGTCCAGGGCGTCGCCGAGACTGCCGGCCTCCTCGGCGACGTTCATCACGCGGCCGGCAACTACAAGCGAAGCCGGCAGCTCCACGGCAAGTCGCTCGCGATCCGCAAGCGGATCGACGACCGGGAGGGGATCGTCCGGTCGCTCAACCGCCTCGGCGTCCTCTATCACGACCTCGGCCAGCACGACCTCGCCATCCACCAGCTCGAGGAGAGCCGGCGCCTGTGCGCGGGGATGGAGGACCGGGACGAGCTCGCCAGCGCCCTCACCCAGCTCGGACGGATCTACACGACCGTCGGCGCGTTCGACCAGGCCGAGGACCACGCCAGCGACGCGCTCGGCGAGGCGATGCTGCTCGACCCGCGCGGCGCCGACGCCGAGAAGAGCGCGACCGCGCTGAAGGCGCACTGCTACTTCACCCTCGGGGCGCTCCGCGGCGCGCAGGGGCAGATCGACGAGGCCGAGCCGTACCTGCTGCGCGCCCTGACGATCTTCGAGCGGGCGGGCGCGCGCTACGAGGCGGCGAAGGTGCAGCTCGAGATCGCCGAGCTCCTCCTCGACGGCGGCGGCGCCGACCGGGCGCGCGCCGTGATCGACGCGGCGGCGGCGAAGGTCGCCGAGCTCGGCCTCCACAAGCTCGAGGTCGCGCATCTCCTCGTGCGCGGTCGGCTCCGGACCGAGACCGATCCGGCGGGCGCGCTCGAGGATCTCCAGGGCGCCCAGGACGGCGCGCGGCGGCTCGAGAAGCCCGAGCTCGAGTGGCGGGCGGCCGCCGGCGCCGCCGTCTGCTTCGAGCGGCTCGGGGCGCTCGAGCGGGCGGCCGCCGCCTGCGTCGACGCGCTCGAGATCCTCAAGCGCCTCCACGCGCAGCTGCCGGCCGCCCTGAAGGCGGTCTACCTCCGGCACCCGGGGCGCCGGGCGGTCAGCGAGCGGTTCAAGGAGCTCCGGGCGCGGCTGCTGGAGGCGGCCTCGTGACGGCCGAGCGCGCGACCCCGCAGGCGATCACGTCCGGCGACGTCGTCAACGGACGCTACCGCGTCGGCCGCGAGCTCGGGATCGGCTCGCTCGGCCGGGTGTTCGCCGCGACCGATCTCGCGGCCGGAGACCGCGAGGTCGCCCTGAAGGTCGTTCGACCCGAGCGCCTCACGAGCGACGGGATCGCGTTCCTGCGCCACGAGTTCGCCTACCTGACCCAGCTGGCCCATCCCAACGTCGCTCGGGTCTACGAGCTCGACCTCGTCCATCAGGCGCGGGACGCCGGCGCGCCCGCGTCGACGCCGGCGGCCGAGCCCGGGACCGACGCGAGCGGAGATCACCCCGAGGTGTTCTTCACGATCGAGCTCCTCGATGGCACCGACGTCGTCCGCGCGACCGAGGACGCCTCCTGGGACGCGATCGTCGACGTGATCGTGCAGACCTGTCGCGGGCTCGAGTACATTCACGCGCGCGGCCTCGTCCACCACGACATCAAGCCGAACAACATCTACGTCGTCCGCGGCGAGGGAGAGGGCGAGCCGCGCCGGGTCAAGATCCTCGACTTCCACCTCGCCCGCGAGGTCGGGATGGGAGACCTCGACGGGCTGCGCGGGACGATCGCCTACATGGCGCCCGAGGTGGTCCTCGGCCGCCACGTCGACGCCCGCGCCGACCTCTACGGCCTCGGCTGCGTCCTCTACGAGGTCATCACCCGCCGTTTGCCGTTCCCGAAGACCGGCGACGCCGGCGAGCTCCTCCGCGCCCACGTCCGCGACGAGCCGCGACGCCTCCGCGACCTGCGCCCCGACGTCCCGCCGGCCCTCGAGGCCGTCGTGATGCGGCTCCTCGAGAAGGAGCCGGCGCGGCGCTTCCCGCGGGCGAACGACGTGATCCGCGCGGTCAACCACGGGCTCGGGAGCAGCCACGGTCTCGAGACGGCGTCCACCCGCGAGTCGTGGATCCGGAGCGCGCGGCTCGTCGGACGCGACGACACCCTCGACCGCCTCGAGACCCTGCTCGACCGCGCGACCGAGGCGAGCGAGGGCGGGGCGAGCACCACCGAGCCGGACCGGTCGCGCTCGCCCGACGATCTCGGCGCCCGCGTCGTGGTGGAGCAGACCACGGCGCCCGCGCCGATCCGCGTCGCGCTCCTGACGGGCGAGGGAGGGGTCGGCAAGACGCGCCTCGCCCACGAGTACCGGATCGCATCGCAGGTGCGGGGCCTGCCCGTCTACGTGGCGAGCTTCGCCTCGGCCGGCGGCGAGCCCTACGCCGCGTTCCGGCGGATCGAGGCGGCCCTCGTCCGCAACCGGATCCTCCCGCCCGAGGGCGGCGCCGACGGCGCATCGCCGATCGAGCCCGCGCCCCGACCCGGCGCCCGGACCAAGAGCGACACCGGCAACTTCGACCCCGAGGGGCGGCGGTCCGAGCGGCTGCGCGAGGCGGCGACCCTCGCCGACCGGCTCGTCCGGGCGAGCCGGGCGACGCCGTTCCTCGCCGTCCTCGAGGACCTCACCGTCGCCGACGAGGGCAGCCTCGCCCTGCTCCGCTACCTCGCCCGGAGCACGCAGCGCCTCCGCGCGCTCATCCTCGTGACGGTGCGCGACGACGAGCTCGGGGGCGACGCGCTCGAGACGGTCGAGGGGCTGCGCGAGCTGCCGAGCGTCACGACGGTCGCCCTCGAGCCGCTGCCGGAGCCCGACGTGCGCGCGCTCCTCGCGTCGATGCTCGGGGTCGAGACCGAGCGCGTGCCCGAGCCGTTCGCCCGGCGCGTCGCCGCGGTCACCGGCGGCAACCCGCTCTTCGTCGAGGAGACGGTCAAGAGCCTGATCGAGAACGGGCATCTCGTCGGCGCCGACGGCGCCCTCACCCTCCCCGGCGAGACCGAGCAGCTCACGGTGGAGCCGGCCGGGTCGGTCAAGGAGGCGGTGGCCGGGCGGCTCGCGCGCCTCGACCCGCCGGTCCGCGCGCTCCTCGAGGCGGCCGCGGTCGCCGTCGACGGTCTCCCCCTCGCGATCCTCGCGAGCGTCGCCGGGATCGAGGTCGACGCGGCGGCCGAGGCGGCCGTCGTCCTCGAGCGGCGCGGGCTGCTCGTGCGGCCCGCCTCGCTCGACTCGGGCGCGTCGGCGTCGTGGCGGACGGCCCATGAGTCGATCCGGCAGGCGGTCTACGAGGCGATCGAGCCCGACCGACGGAAGGCGCTTCATCTGGCCGCCGCGTCGGTCCTCGCGGAGGCCGGCGAGGAGCTCGGCGACGCCGCGGCGACGGCCGCCGCCCTGGCGCGGCACTACGCGGCGGCGGACGATCCCGAGCGCGCCCTCGAGCACGCGATCGACGCGGCCGACCAGGCCCGCGCCCGCTACGAGCGACAGCGCGCCGCCGACCTGACCGAGGAGGCGCTCGGACTCCTGAAGCGCCTCGACGACGGCCCCAAGGCGCGGGTGCGCGCGTTCCAGCTCGAGGTGCGCCTCGGCGAGGCGTTGATCGAGATCGGCGAGCTCGACCGCGCGATCAAGCGCCTCGACCGGGCGCTCGCCAAGGTGACGATCGGGACCCGCGCGCCGGCCGAGCTCGTCTCGCGCGCCCAGCGAGCCATGGCGCGCGCCCAGCTCCGGCGCGGCGACATGGGCCTCGCCGCCCAGGCGGTCCGCGAGGGCCTCGCGGCGCTCGACGCCGCGCCGCGCCCGGTCGATCCGACCGACGAGACGGCCGATCCGAAGATCGCCCTCGAGCGGGCGCGCCTCCTCGCGACCCGCGCCGAGATCGAGCTGTGGCGGAGCAGCTACGAGGGCTGCCACACGGCCGCCCGACAGGCGCTCGAGCAGTTCGAGGTGGCCGACGCGGTCGCGCAGACGGCGCCGGTGCTGCACCTCCTCCACCACGCCGCGTTCTTCCGGGGTCACCTCGGCGAGGCGCGGGGCTGGCTCGACCGGAGCCTCGCGGTGAGCGAGGGCAACCGCAAGCGCGCCCTCGACCTGGCCGCGCGCCTCGGCGTCCCGCTCGACGACCTGCTCAGTCACGCGGCCGCCCGCGACGTCGTCGTCGCCGACGCGACGGCCCACGCCCGCGGCCTGTCGGCCGACGAGCGCGGCCGCCCGAGGCGGCGGCGGCGAGTCGGCGACGCGGGCGGCGTGACCCTCTACTTCACCAACCTCGGGACGGCCCACGACCTGTTTGCTCACGGGGCGGGCCTGCTCCGCTACTACGAGCGGAAGATCGTCCTCCTCGACGCCTGCCGCGACCCCGAGGGGCGCGCCTGGGCCGAGAACAACGCGGCCAACCTGCGGCGCCTCCGCGGCGAGCACGCGGCGGCGATCGCCGGATACCGTCGGGCGCTCGACCTCCACCGCCTGATGGGCGCGCGGATCGGGATGGCGCTGGCGCTGGTCAACCTCGGTCAGGTGCTCGGCGACGTCGGCGCGTTCGACGCGGCCGTCGAGGCGGCCCGCGAGGGCGGGGCGCTCGCCGGCGACGGCGGCGCCCGCTGGCTCGCCGGCTACGGCCACCAGGCGGCCGTCACGGCGCTCCTCCGGGCCGGCCAGGTCGAGGAGGCGCTCGAGACCGTCAGCCGGGCGCGCGAGATCTTCGAGTCGATCGGCAACCGCGTCGCGCTCCAGGACCTGGTCACCGATCGGGTCGAGGCGCTCCTCGCCGGCGGCATGCCGAAGGTCGCCCGGCGGATCGCGACCAAGACGCTGTCGGACGCGCAGGCCGGTCTGAACGCGCCGAGCGAGGGCCCGATGCTGCTGCCGCCGTCCGCGGCCGCGCACGCGCGCCTCGCCGCCCTCGCCGCCTCGATGAGCCTGGAGGACGGCCGGCTCGACGAGGCGAGGGCGCACGCGCAGACCGCGATCGAGGCGGCGAGCGAGTCGATGTCGCGCGAGGTCGAGTGGATCGCGCGCGACGCAGCGGCCCGGACGGCCGAGGCCGCCGGCGAGCACGAGACGGCGGTCGAGCACGCCGTCGCGGCGATGGAGGTCCTCCGGACGGTCCGAAACGGGCTGCCGACCGACCTCCGGGGCGGCTACCTGGCCGACCCGCGCCGCGTGAGGGTGCGCGAGATGTTCACGAGAATCAGCAGCAGGCGTCCGGATTCTGACGCCGGCGACGAACGGGCTCCGGAGGGCGCCGCCGGCGGCGGCGCTCCGACGGAGTCCGGCGACACCGAGAGCTGACAGGAGTCCTTCCGTGGCGAACGATGACTTCTTCGACGGACTGGATGAGGTGAAGGAGAGGCTCGGGCCGAAGGCGGCCGGAGCCCTCGCTTCAGGAGAGGGCGCCCTCGGCGACAAGGTCGACGAGCGATGGCGGGTCCTCTACGAGATCAGCCAGCTCTTCAACTCGCCGATCTACGACTTCGAGGAGATCCTCGAGATCATCCTCGACATGGCGATCCAGATCACGCGGGCCGATCGCGGCTTCCTGATGCTCTACGACGAGCACGATCGCCTCGAGGTGAAGCTCGCCAAGAACATGACCTACGAGAGCCTCCCGCCCGACGAGCGGGAGGTGAGCCGGTCGATCACCGAGGCGGTGATCCGGTCGGAGAAGGGCAGCTTCGTCAGCAACGTCGAGACCGACCCGCGGTTCAGCCAGCTCAGCTCCATCATCAAGCTGAAGATCATGTCGGCGATGTGCGCGCCGCTCAAGATCACCCTGCGCGACGAGCGCGGCGCGCTGAAGGACCACCGATCGATCGTCCAGCTCACGACCCGGAAGATCCTCGGCGTGATCTACGTCGACAGCCAGGCGGTGACGACCTCGTTCACCGAGGCCGACCTCGACCTCTTTCAGGCGCTCGCGAACAACGCCACGACCGCGATCCTCAACGCCAGCCTCTACCAGCAGGCCACCGCCGACGAGCGGACGAACCTGTTCACGCGGCGTCACTTCGAGCAGCGCCTGAAGGACGAGATCAAGCTCGCGCGCAAGAGCGGGAGCGACCTCTCCCTCCTGATGGCCGATCTCGACAACCTGAAGCGGATCAACGAGACGCACGGCTACGACGTCGGCGACGTCGTCCTCGGTCAGATCGGCCGGCTGATGGCGACGCGCACCCGCGGGATCGACGTCTGCGCTCGTTACGGCGGCGACGAGTTCGCGGTGATCCTCCCGCAGACCGACGTGGTCGGCGCGGAGTCGGTCGCCAAGAAGATCCTCGACGCGATGGAGGAGGAGACCTTCCTCGAGGGTCGCGAGAAGATCACCCTCTCGGCCGGCCTCGGCTGGCTCCAGGAGGGCGACGACGCGGCGATGCTCGTGAAGCGGGCCGATCAGGCCCTCTACAAGGCGAAGCAGGACGGCGGCGGGTGCTGGCGGACGTTCTCGGCCGAGCTGGCCGACACGGCCAAGCGGACCGACAAGCTGGCCGGCGTGTTCAGCGGCGACCCCGCCCGCGACTACCGGAACGTCCTGATGCTGCTCGAGACGATCTCGTCGATCGGCTCGACGTTCAACCTCGAGCAGCTCCTGCCGCTCGTGATCGACACGATCATCGACGTCACCCACGCCGACCGAGGGATCCTGCTCCTGCGGAACGACGAGACCGGCATGATCGAGCCGCGCCTCGCCCGCGACCGCAACAAGGCGACGGTCGAGCCGCAGGAGTACAGCCGGAGCGTCGTCGACAAGGTCGTCCAGGGCGACAACGCCGTCCGGATGGAGGACATCGAGACGGGCGGCCCGCGGGTCGAGAGCAGCCACTCGATCCAGCGCCTGGAGCTGCGCGCGGTCATGTGCGTGCCGCTCACCGTCGTCGAGAAGACGGCGGGGCGCCGGGCGACCATCGGAGCGATCTACGTCGACAGCCAGCGCACGAGCGAGGGCTTCGACGAGGCGGGCCTCGCCTTCTTCGACACCCTCGCCGCCCAGGTCGCCCAGGCGATCGACAACGCGCGCCTCTACCGGCGCGTCGAGGTGCTCAACAAGGCGCTCGAGAACAAGCTCGAGGTGCGCGAGCGCGAGCTCGACGAGGTCCGGGCCGACCTCGAGGCGAAGACCCGCGAGATCGAGCTCAAGTACGACTATGAGAAGATCGTCGGCAAGAGCGCCAAGATGATCCAGGTCTTCCAGCTCCTGGACCGGATCACCGACACCCCGGTGCCCGTCTTCATCCACGGCGAGAGCGGCACCGGCAAGGAGCTCGTCGCCAAGGCGATCCATTACAACGGGCCGCGGCGCAAGGCGACGATGGTGAGCGAGAACTGCGCCGCGATGAGCGAGACGCTCCTCGAGAGCGAGCTCTTCGGCTACGTCCGGGGCGCGTTCACCGGCGCCCAGGCCGACCGCAAGGGCCTCTTCGAGATCGCGACGGGCGGGACGCTGTTCCTCGACGAGGTCGGCGACATGAGCCTGTCGATGCAGAAGAAGCTGCTGCGCGTGCTCCAGGAGGGCGAGGTCCGGCGCGTCGGCGGCAAGGACATGATCAAGATCGACGTCCGGATCATCAGCGCGAGCAACAAGGACCTCAAGCGCCTGACCGAGGACGGGAAGTTCCGGGAGGACCTCTACTACCGTCTGAACGTCGTCAAGATCGACCTGCCGGCCCTGCGCGAGCGCAAGGAGGACATCCCGCTGCTCGCCGACTACTTCCTCAAGGAGGATGTCGACGGCCCGATCAAGCGGCTGGACGTCGAGGCGATGAACATGCTCCTCCGGTACCATTGGCCCGGAAACATCCGCGAGCTGAAGAACGTGATCGAGCGGGGGAAGATCATCTGCGAGGGCGAGGTGATCACCAAGGACGCGGTCATCCTCGACGCGATCGCCGACTCGCCCGACCGCGACCCGGCCGCGGCGATGCTCGCGGGCATCGGCGGGAACCGTCCGTCGGTCGGAGGCGGCGGCGGCGGGATGCTCGGCGGCCTGCCCGGCTCGATCCCACCGCCGACCGGCGGGCTCCCCTCGAGCGGCACGCCCGTTCGGGACCCGGCCTACTTCAACCTCAACGAGCGCCAGCGGAAGCTGATCGAGTACCTCAAGGCGTACGGAACGATCCGCAACCGCGACTACTACGAGTTCATGAACGTGAGCAAGTCGACGGGCTGGCGCGACATCAAGGATCTGATCGACCGCGGCATCATCGAGTGCCACGGCAAGGGCAAGGGGTCGGTCTACACGATCAAGCAGCAACAGGCGTAGCCCCGCCCGACGGACGGGACGAAGACGGTGATCGGGCCGCTCCTTCGGGGGCGGCCCGTCGTCGTCCCGGGGAGGGCCAGGTCGCGACGCGTCTACAGCGACTGGGCGGTGTCGGAGCCAATCCGCGCAATCCGCGCAATCCGCGCAATCCGCGGTTCGGTCTCTCTCGGCGTTCAACGAACGGGAACCGCGGATTACGCGGACTACGCGGATTGCGAGTTGCCGGCTCCGACTCCGCTGCCGACGCGGATGTGGGCTACGCCGGCCGGCAGGTGAGAGGATCTCCGCCCACCTCGTATCCATCCCCCGTGGGCTCCTCGATCCCGACCGGGCCGCACCTTCGGTCGATTCCGAGCCGCTCCGCCCCGGCTTGAGCCCATGCCGGGGCAGCGGCATACTCGGCGATCGCTCCCGAGCGGGGGCGCCCGGCATCAGCCACAAGGGGGAGCAACCGATGCGCAACTTCCGTCTCGGGGCCGCGTTCGCGGCCGTCCTCGTCCTCGCCATGGTCGGCGGGGCCCACGCCGCGCCCGACCGCGATCCAAGCGGGAAGCCGAAGGGCTTCGACAAGGGTGACTACGCCAAGTACGGCCTCTGGAAGGGCCAGGGCGGCTGGTGGCACGTGATGTGGACCACCCACGGCGGCACCCACGAGTTCAGCGGGGTGATCAACCTCGAGGGCGGCGTCTTCGGACCGGTCAAGCGTCACAACCTCGAGGCGCTCCAGGACTGGGTCGTCGTGGGTCCGAAGCGTCACACGGTCCGGTGGAAGACGAAGACCGCCGGCGGCATGGACGGCTTCAGCTTCAAGATGGAGGGCGTCGAGGCGCTCAACGTGGACATGAAGATCGACGGCAAGTCGCGCGCGAAGCGTGTCTTCGTCGGTCGCGAGGGGTTCAACCCGAAGACGCTCCCGATCCGCGTCACGAAGCCCGGGTCGTACGCCGGCGACGGCGGCGGCGACGGCGCCTACGCCGAGCCCGCCAAGCCGGCGCCCGCTCCGGCTCCGAAGCCCGCTCCGAAGCCCGCCCCCGAGAAGTATGCCGGCGGTGACGACGGCGGCGGCGGCAAGTGGGATCCGACCGGACGCCCGGCGACCCTCGACAAGGGCGACGTCGTCAAGTACGGCGTCTGGAAGAAGGGCGAGTGGTGGCACGTCGCGTGGACGACGGCCGGCAACAGCCACGCGATGAACGGCAGCGTCAAGGTCGCCGGCGGCAAGATCACCGAGGTGAAGCGGCACAACCTCGAGGCGCTCCAGGACTGGGTCATCGTCGGGCCGAAGCGCCACGGCCTGCGGTTCAAGACCACGACCGCCGGTGGGATCGACGGCTTCGCGTTCAAGGTCGGGCCGCGGGTGGAGAGCATCACCCTCGACCTCAAGATCGACGGCAACCACATGCCGAAGCGGATCTTCGTCGGGAAGGCGGGTCACCACCCGAAGAACGTCCCGATGACGATCAACAAGCCGAGCAAGTGGTAGGCGGTTAGGCGGACCCGGCGACCGGGAGGTCGCGGAACGCCGAGCTCACGATGAGGGCCCGTTCGCCGAGAGGCGGACCGGGCCCTCGCTTCATCGGCGGCTCGTTCTCGCCCAGAGGGGCTGGGAATCGCGGCGATGCGGAAGCGTGAGTCTCGCGCTCCGAACGGGGAACGATCCACAGATTACACAGATTACACAGATAGGAGTTGCCGAAGACGGTCGTTCCTCGCGCGAACGAGCTCGTCGCTCCGGCCCGGGCCGCGGTCCGAAGCCGCGGCGGAAATCTGTGTAATCTGTGTAATCTGTGGATCGAAACCGATCAGCGTAGAGCTTCCCGTCGTCCCTTCCACGAACGGACCACCGACCCTAGCTCACTCCCTCGCCTCCGAGAACGCCGAGCACCTCGTCATGGATCCCACCGGCCGTCGAGATGAGGCTGCCCGCGTAGGTCAGGCGCTCTCGGCTCCCGCTGAGCGAGGTGACCGTGCCGCCGGCCTCCTCGAGGATCGGGATGATCGCGGCCGAGTCCCACGGGGCCATCCGCGGATCGATCATCGCGTCGAGCCGGCCGGTGGCGACGAGGCAGTGGCCGTAGGCGTCGCTCCAGCCGCGGTGGTCCTTGACCTTGCGGATCAGGGCGCCGAGCGCGATCAGCGGCTCCTCGCTGCTCCGGGCGCGGATGTCGGTCGCGTGCATCCCCGAGGTCGAGATGAGCGCGTCGGCGAGCCGCTCGCATCGCCGCACCTTCGCCGGCGCGTCGTTCCAGAAGCAGCCCTTCCCGCGCTCTGCCCAGACCGTCTCGCCGACCGCCGGGAAGTGGGCGACGCCGATGATCGGCTCGCCGTCGATCTCGAGCCCGACGAGGATCGCGAAGAGCGGGACGCCGTTCATGAACGAGACCGTCCCGTCGATCGGATCGAGGATCCAGCGGTGGCTCGCCCCGCGCTCCTGGTGCCCGAGCTCCTCACCGAGGATCTCGTGCTCGGGGTAGCGGGCCTCGATGAGCGCCCGCATCGCCTCCTCGGCGCGGCGGTCGGCCTCGGTCACGGGGGTGCGGTCGGCCTTGAGCTCGGTCGCGAGGTTCTCGCTCCGGAAGAGCGGCATCACCGTCGCGCCGCCGAGGCGAGCGAGCTCGAGGGCGAAGGCGAGGAGCTCGCTCCGCTCGGTCGTCGTGGTCATCGTTCCCCTCGATCCCCACTGTCGGGCCGCAGACCTTACAATTCCCGCCCAGCCGGCGCAAGTCGAGAAAGAGAATAGGGAACCGTCATGATCGAGCGAATCGATGCTCTCGTCCTGTTCACGGCCCGCCTCGCGGAGACGGCGGCCTTCTACCGCGCGATCGGGCTCCCCCTCGAGGACGAGCGTCACGAGGAGGGGCCGGCTCACCTCGCCTGCGACCTCGGCGGAGCGCACGTCGCCCTCTTCGAGGCGAAGGCAACGGGCGACGCGCTCGCCCGCGGTCACGGTGGCTCGTCGCTGGTCGGCTTCCGCGTCCCCTCGCTCGAGGAGGCGGTCGCGGCCGTCCGGGCGGCCGGCGGCCGCGTCGAGATCGAGCCGCAGGACGTCCCGTGGGGTCGGCGCGCCGTCGTCCTCGACCCCGACGGGCGTGCCGTCGAGCTCAACCAGGCGCCTCATTGATCGACCCCGACGCGATGGTCAGGTAATCCCCGATTGTCCTTGGTCGTCAATGATGCAATGACGGGTGGTCCTTGATGGAGGACCGACCGTGGGTGACGCACCGGAATCGGCGGGAGATGCGGGTCAGAGCGAAGATCCGGCGCGGGGAGGCGAAGCGTCGTCCCCGGTGGTGATCAATGAAGAGGTGCTCGCTCGTCCGGCAAAGCTCGTTCGATGTCGGGAGTGTCGCAGGCTCGTCCGCACCCGGGTCGACCCCGGGGAGGACTTCGAGTGCCCGGGCTGCACGACGACCGCCGTTCTCCGGAAGGACCAGGTCGAGCAGGATCCCGCTCCCCCGCTCGCGAGCGCGGCGTCGCCCTCGGCCGTGCCCGCGCCGGGGTCGCCACCGCCGCCGCCCCTGCCGCCGCCACCGCCACCGCCCCCGATGTCCGCGCCGGGGTCGCTACCGCCCCCGCCCCCGCCGCCGTCCATGGCTCCACCTCCGCCGCTGCCCCCGCATCCGATGTCCGTGCCGCCGCCGCCGCCGCCCGGTGTCGCGGTTCCGGCGTACCCCCTCCCCACCGGGGTGCCGGCGCCCGCGTATGGTCTTCCGAGCCTGCCCGTCATCGCTCCGATCGTGCCGCCCGGTCCGACCCCGACGCCGTCGGCCGCTCCTCCCGCGCCGTCGGCCGCGCCGAGCGCGCCTCCCTCCCGGGGCGACGAGGGCGAAGACCACGCCGCCTCGGACGATGCCGGGGCGGAGCCCTCGAAGCCCGATGGCTCCCGTCGGCTGCGCGCGCGCAAGACGACCGGCGAGCGTCGGGTCTCCGCCCGACGGGCCCCCGCGCGGCGCCCGGCGGGCGCCAAGAGCGAGCGGCGTCGGGCGGCGACCGATCCGAGCCGCCGCGTCGCGAGCTACGGCCGCCCGAGCGCCGGCCCGCGCGGGCAGACCATCGCGATCGCGGCGGCGGTGGTCTTCGCGGTCGGCGGGATCATCCTGGCCGCCGTGCTCCCACCGTCGCGTCCCGCCGCGACCCCCGCCGAGGTCGGAACCGACTCCGGATCGGGCCTCCGCGCCGCGCTCCCATCGACCGAGGATCCTCCGGAGAGCGCCGACGTCTCGCCCGAGGAGACCGACGACGATGACGACGGGATCGGGCAGACCGATGACGATCGCTGGGACCTCGTCGTCGACGCCCGGACCGAGGTCCGCGCCGCGATCGGGCGCTCGGACATCGGCGCCGCCCGGCGCGCCGTCGCCACGCTCCGCGCGCAGCTCGACGACCGGGCGGACGCCGCGACCTGGGCTCGCGCCGCGACCGACCTCGATGGGGAGATCGACGCGTTCCTCGCCCGCCTCATCACCGAGGCCGAGCGGCGATTCGGGCCCATGCTCCAGCAGGGCGCGTTCCGCGAGGCCGAGCGGATCGTCGAGGAGCTCCGCGAGGTCGCCTCGCCGGCCCTCCGCCCCCGGATCGATCGCCTCGCGCAGCGGATCGACCTCGCCCGATCCGCGCTCGCGGAGGGGAGGCCGGTCGAACCCGACGACGACGACGACGGTCCGCAGGTCGTCGTCGTCCGTCCGGGGACCGGGGCGATCGCGCCGACCGATCCAGCGCCATCATCCGATCCCGAGGGCGCCGCGCGGCTCGCCGCGGCCCGGAAGACCCTCGCCGCCGAGCGAGCGCGCGAGGCGGAGCTGCTCGCGGCGCGGGCGGCCCGCGTCGCCGAGCGGACGAAGAAGACTCCGATCGAGCTCGAGATCGCGGGCGTCGACCTCGGCGCCTGTCAGGTCACCGCGTTCGATGCCGACGGCGTCGCGCTCACCGGTCCCAAGGCGACCCTCCGCGTCCGCTGGAACCAGCTTCCGCTCGATCAGGTCTACCTGCTCCGCCGGATCGCCCTGAGCGACGACGATGCGTCGGGCTGGTATGCGCTCGGTCGCTACATGGCGCTCCACGACAAGCTCGGGCCCGCCGAGCGGTGCTTCGCGAAGGCGGCAGCGGATCCGAGCTACGCCGACCGAATCCCCGACCTCGATCAGCTCCGGGTCCAGCCCGAGCTGTTCGCGGGCGACTGGTCGAAGAAGGGACGCGAGGGGCTTCGGATTCGCTGGGCGTTCGACGAGGAGGCCGAGGCGTCCGACTTCGAGCCCGGCGACCAGGTCCGGATCGGGGTCGGCGGTGGGCGCTTCTCGGTCACCGGGCCGCGCGGCGTGTTCGAGGCGACCCTCAAGGAGACCCGGTTTCGCGACGCGGTCGCCGTGCGCGTCCTCGGCCTCGGCGGGACGGCCGAGGCGGCGTTCGGGCTCCGGTTCTTCCTGACGAGCGAGCGGTTCCTCACCCTCCTCGTGATACGCCACGCGGCCGACGGCAGCATCGCGCTCTACCGCGAGACCCAGGAGGCGTTCGTCCCGCAGGTGAACGACCTGTTCGACGTGAAGCCGAACGAGCCGATCTCGCTGGTCATGAACCGGGGCCAGATCACCCTCCTCGCCGGGAAGCGAACGCTCTGGTCCGGGTTCGAGGGCGGCTTCAGCGACTGCTGGGTCGTGATCGGCGGCTACAACGAGACCGGCGGCAGCCAGAGCGCCACCTTCGAGGCGGTCGAGATCGAAGGGCGCGTCCCGCCCGGCTGGTTCCAGCGCAACGAGCTCGAGGGGAAGGCGAAGCTCCGCCGAGCCCTCGAGCTCGACCTCGAGCTGACCGACGTCGCGATCCTCGAGGACGTCGTCCCCGAGATCGACGCGTCTCGCCTCCCGCCGCTCGCCTCGGCCGTCCAGAGCCTGGTCACCCGGGGGCTCGAGCTGCTCCGCTCGGCGCAGCGCGAGGGGGACGTCGCCGGTCTCCTCGCGGCGCTGATCGCCCTGGGTCAGGCGGAGGCGGTCGCTCCCTCGCACCCCACGGTCCTCTTCTACCTGGGCGTGGCGATGGAGCGTCTGGGCGAGGAGGCCGCCGCGCTCGACTACTACGAGGCGGCCGCGGCGCGCGCGCCCGAGCTCGCCGCGGCGCATCTGCGCTCGGCGGAGATCCTCGCCTACCTCTATCGCCACGACGACGCCGACCTCGCCGTCTCGCGCGCGCTCGCGGCGGAGCCCGACAACGCCCACGCCCACATGATGCGCGGCCTCGTCTCGTTCTGGCGGGACCGCGACCCCGGGGCGCTCGACCACCTCGAGCTCGCCCGCGTCCTCGCGCCGAAGGACCTCGAGATCCGACAGGCCATCAAGGACGTGCGCCACGTCCTGGCGGGGCCGAGCTTCCCGCCGCGCGATCGCCGCGAGAAGAAGACCGAGCACTTCCTCATCGTGACCGACCTCGACCGCTCGGCCCTCGCCCTCTATGCCGCGCATCTCGAGGCGATCCACGCCCACTACACCGAGTTCTTCGAGCCGGAGAGCCTCCCCGAGGGCCGGAGCCAGGTTCTCATCTTCAAGACGCAGGAGGCCTACCAGACCTACGCCGAGCTGACGACGAACGACCGCGCCGAGCACACCCTCGGCTACTTCCACCCCCAGTACCAGCAGCTCCTCCTCTTCGAGGACCTCGAGCGGGAGCAGACCCTCCGGGTCATGTACCACGAGGCGTTCCACCAGTACAGCCACCACGTCGCCCCGGCGATGCCGATCTGGCTCGACGAGGGCATGGCCGAGTACTTCGGCGCGAGCGAGGTCAAGAAGGGCAAGGTCGTCCGGACCGGCCTGGTGCAGAAGGAGCGGCTGGCGGTCATGCGGTCGATGCTCGACCTCGGCTGGCCGCCCGTTCCGTTCGAGCGGATCATGCTCATGTCCCAGGCGGAGTTCTACGCCGAGGGCGCGTCGTTCCACTACTCCCAGGCGTGGAGCATGGTCCACTACTTCTTCTCGAAGCCCGATCTGAAGAAGCTGCTCCTCGGCTACCTCGGCGCGCTCCGCGAGGGGCGCAGCAACGAGGACGCCTACGGCGAGACGTTCGGGCGGATCGACCTGACGCGGATCGAGAAGGACTGGCTGACCTACGTGGGCCGCCTTCGCTGACGCGGGGCGATGGCGGCCGCGGAGGCCGGTCGGCTAGTCTCCAGTCATGGTCGTCGCCTGCCCCCGCTGCCGGATTGGCGTGACGGCCGGTCCCGATCGGACCGCGGCGTGCCCGCGCTGCGGCGTTCCGATCCTCGTTCCGCCCGGAGACGCGCGGAGCGTTCCGCTCTCCGCCGCGGCGTTCGTGCCCTCGTCGCCGCCACCGGCTCCGACCACCCGTTTGCCCGTGCCGGCTCCGGCGAGCCCCTCCGCCGTCACCGTCGGGCAGGCCCGCTCGCTCCAGATCGGTCGGTACGAGGTCGTCGGGCAGCTCGGGCGCGGCGCCATGGGCGTCGTCCATCGCGCCCGCGACCCCGGCCTCGGGCGCGAGGTCGCCCTCAAGGTGATGACGGACGCCGGCGCCGGCTCGGACAAGGCGTTGACCCGCTTCCGGGCCGAGGCGCAGGCCGCCGCCAAGCTCCGCCACCCCGGAATCGTCGGCGTCCTCGAGGTCGGTGAGGACGAGGGCCGACCGTTCCTAGCGATGGAGCTCGTCCGCGGCGAGACGCTCGGCGACCTCCTCGGACGTGGGCGGGTTCCTCCGCATCGGGTCGCCGAGATCGTGCGGGACGTTGCCCGCGCGCTTCACCACGCGCACGACAACGGCGTCATCCACCGCGACGTCAAGCCGGCCAACATCTTCATCGACGCCGAGGACGGCCGCCCGCGGCTCGGTGACTTCGGCCTCGCCCGCGACCTCGACCGCGATGGCCTGACGGCGACCGGAGAGATGCTCGGGACGCCGGCCTTCATGGCGCCCGAGCAGGCCGATGGATCCCGCGCCCGGCCCGGGCCGCCCACCGTGTCTGGGCGCTCGGAGCGATCCTCTACCTCGCCCTGACGGGGGAGAAGCCGTTTCCCGGCGCGAGCTTCATGTCGGTCGTCCGGAGGGTCCTGACCGAGGATCCGACGCCGCCCCGGCGGGTGAGCCCGGGCCTGCACCCCGACCTCGAGACGATCATCCTTCGCTGCCTCGAGAAGGAGCCGCTGCGTCGCTATCAGACGGCCGCGGCGGTCGCCGACGAGCTCGACCGGTTCCTCGCCGGCGATCCGATCGTGGCGCGTCCGCTCGGAGCCGTGGAGCGCCTGGGGCGCTGGGCTCGGCGGCGTCCGGCGCTCGTCGTCGGCGCGGTCGGACTCATCCTCGCCCCGCTCGCGGGCGGTTTCGCGTGGACGGTGGCGGGCGCCGGCGCCGATCGCGCGAGCGCCGAGCGCGACGCCGCCCGGGCAGCGCTCGTCGGCGCGGAGACCGAGCGGACCGCGGCGGTCACGGCGCTCGAAGGGGTCGAGGCGCGGCTCGAGGAGGAGGCCGCGGCGCGGCGGGCCGCGGTGCAGCTGATCCTCGACGAGGTCCGGGACGGCACGACCCTTCGGGCTCGCGGGGGCGCGGACCGGGCCGTCGACGCGCTCGTCCGGGACGCGGGGCCCGAGACGCTCGAGCTGCTGAGCGGCGCCCTCGACGAGGCGAGCCTCGTGTTCGAGGACGCCACGCGCCAGCTCTACCTCGAGGCGGCGACGCCGTCGCCCGCCGAGGTGGTCGCGGGCGGCGAGAGGATCGACGGGGTCGCCGACGCGTTCGACGCGCGTCTCCGCGCGTCGGGCGACGCGACGCTGCACGCATCGGACCTCGACCGGCTCGAGCGGGCCGAGCGGCGGATCGTCGAGCGCGCGGTGCACGGGGGAACCCTGACGACCCTCGTCGCCGCGCGCCAGTCCGAGGTCGTGCCCGCCGAGACGCTCGAGCTCGCGAAGGTCTGCGTCCTCGCCTTCGATCGGCTCGGCGCGGCGGACCACCGCGTCCGGGCCGCGCTCCTTCGCTACGTCGTGATCGAGCACGACCAGCTCCGGGCCGCGCGCGCCGGCGTGGTCCTCGCTCGGTCCGTCGGCTCCGACGCGGCCGCGACCCTGCGGGCGATCGGCTGGGGCCGCTTCGGGGGACGCACGGGCAAGTTCGGCCTCGTCCTCGGGAATCTGCCCGAGCCCGACGTCCCGTCCGCGCCGCCGAGCGCGGCCTCGGGCGAGCTCGTCGAGGCGCGGCGCCTCCGCGACGCGATGGCGTACGGCGAGGCGGTCGACGCGTTCGGGCGGGCGATCGATGCCGATCCCGGCAGCGCCGAGGCCTGGGCCGGACGGGGCGAGGCTCGGCTCGCATCGGGCGACCGCGCCGGCGCCGTGGCCGATCTCACGCGCGCCGTCGAGATCGCGCCGGATCGCGCCGAGTCGTGGTGCTGGCTCGGATGGGCGACTCTGGGGGGCGATCCGACGCGTGCGCGCGCGGCGCTCGATCGGGCGGTCGACCTCGATCCAGGGCTCGCGTTCGCCTGGAAGCTGCGCGGCGTCGCGAGGCTGCAGGGGCGGGATGCCGAGGGCGCGATGGTCGATCTGACGAAGGCGGTCGAGCTCACCGGCGGCGAGGATGCCTCGATCCTCGTTCAGCGAGCGCAGGTCTACGAGCGCATCGGGCGGATCGACGAGGCGCTCGTCGACTACACCGCGGCGATCGAGCTGGACGCGCGGCGCGAGCTCGACGAGGGCGAGTTCTACCAACGGGGCCTCACCCTCGCGGTCGCCCACATCCGTCGGGCGGCCCATCGGCGCGACCGCGGCGCCATCGATGACGCCGCCGCCGACGCGATCCGCGCCACCGAGCTCGCGCCGCAGCACCTCCCGGGATGGGAGCTGCGCGCCGAGCTCGAGGTCGCCCGCGGTGACCGGGCCGCCGCGTTGCGATCGCTCGACCGGGCGATCGAGCTCTCACCCAGGAAGGTCAGTCTGCTCATCTCCCGGGCCAGGTTCCGGAAGGCGCTCCGTCTCTGGCAGGCGGCCGCCGACGACTACGGGATGGTGATCGCCCTCGACCCGAACCTCTTCGACGGCTGGTTCGAGCGAGGCACCTTCCGCCTCCAGCACGGCGACCCGAAGGGCGCGGCCGACGATCTCGGACGGGCGGTCGCGCTCCGACCTGAACACGCCGTCGCGTGGGATTCGCGCGGGCGGGCGCTCATGAACACGGGGGAGCTCGACGAGGCGATCGCCGCGTTCTCGCGCGCGATCGACGCTCTCGGCGAGGCGTCGGCCGCCGTCCCGTTCAGCAACCGCGGCGAGGCGAAACGCCGGAGCGGCGATCACGACGGCGCGGTCGCCGACTGTCGCCGGGCGACCGAGCTCGAGCCCGGAGCCTGGGGCGCCTGGAACCACCTCGGCACGGCCCTGCGCGACGCGGGCAAGCTCTCGGAGGCGATCGCGGCGTTCGACCGGGCGCTTGGCCTCGATCCGCGCGCGGCGGTGGTCCACCTCGAGCGAGGGCTCGCCCGGCGGGCGGCGGGCGACCGGGCCGGCGCGGTCGGCGACCTCGAGCGCTTCGTGGGCCTGGCGCCCGGGGATCCGCGCGTTGCCCGGGCGAACGAGGCGCTCGAGGCCCTGCGGCGCTGATGCGATGACCCGACCGCGTGGAGGACCCGAGCCGGGACGCGGCCCGCGCTCGCCGAGCGGGCGCCTCTTCGGGGCCGGCGGCCGTCGCTTCGGGCGCTACCGTCTCCTCGACGAGCTCGGCCGGGGCGGCATGGGCGTCGTCTACCGCGCCCACGACCCCGATCTCGGTCGGGACGTCGCGATCAAGGTCGTCACCGCCGGCAAGGACGCGGGCGCCCGGATTCTCGAGCGCTTTCGCCGGGAGGCGCAGGCGGCCGCGCGCCTCGACCACCCGAACGTCGTCCGGGTCCACCACGTCGGCACCGAGCGCGGCGTCGCCTATCTCGTGATGGACTACATCACCGGCGAGACGCTCGAGGCGCGTCTCGGGCGTCCGCTCGATCACCGCGAGGCGGCCCTCATCGCCGCCACCGTCGCCCGGGCGCTCCAGCACGCGCACGAGCGCGGGATCGTTCATCGCGACGTGAAGCCGAGCAATCTCCTCGTCGGCGAGGACGGCCGCGTGTCGCTGATGGACTTCGGTCTCGCCCAGGACGAGGTGAGCGCCGAGCGGCTGACGAAGACGGGCGAGATGCTCGGCACGATCCACTACATGCCGCCCGAGCAGGTGTCATCGAAGCCCGAGGGCGTCGGCCCGGCGGCCGACGTCTACTCGCTCGGCGCGGTCCTCTTCAGCTCGGTGGCCGGGCGGCCGCCGTTCTCCGGCGGCTCGGCGATGAACGTGATGACGGCGATCGTCCGCGAGCCCGCGCCGCGGCTCCGCTCGCTCGCCGCGACCGCGCCGGCCGCGCTCGAGGCGATCGTGTCGCGGTGTCTCGAGAAGGAGCCGGCCGATCGGTACGAGAGCGCGGCCGCCCTCGCCGACGACCTCGACCGCTTCCTCGCCGGCGAGGCGGTCGCCGGCCGACTCGGCGCGCCGACGCGCCTCGCCCGGTCGGTTCGACGGAGCGGACGGCTCATCGCCGCGACGCTCGGCCTGGTGGCCGTGCTCGCCGTCGGGGGGCTCGGCCTGGCGTCGTTCGGTCGCCTCGGGTCGGAGCGCCGCGCGAGCGAGGCCGCGCAGCGGGCGGTCGACGTCCTCGCCGACGGCCTCCCCGGACTGCTCCCGCCCGAGTCGCCGGACGGGATCGACCGGCTCCGCCGGCGCGGCGATGCCGTCTACCTCGGCGACCTCGCCGCGCGTCTCGAGGGGTCGATCGCGGCGCTCGAGGGGCTCGACGACGGCGAGGACCACGGCCGATCGGATCTCATCGCGAGCCTGAGGGTGGCGCGCGCCGTCGCGATCGCCCGGGCGGGGGAGACGCCGGCGGCCGTGCTCGCGGCCGTCGCTGCCGCCGACGAGGTCGCCGACCTCGCCGTCGGCCTCGTCCGGGCGCCGCCGCCCCGGGGCCGGCTCGAGCGCGCGTCGCTCGAGCGGCTCCATCACCTCGGCGCCCTCGTCCTCGCCGAGGCCGCCGCCGATGTCGGCGATCGCGCGACGGCGGGGCGGCTCGCCGATGCGCTGGCCGAGACGGGCGCCCCGGCGCCGATCCGGGCCGAGGCGATTCTCCTCGGCGCGACCCTCGACGTGGTCGCCTCCGTCGAGCCCGACCGCGTCGCCGATCGGCTGGGAGCCGCCGTCGCCCTCGACGCGCGGCTCGGTCCGAGGGCCGCCGCCATCGAGGCCGGCGTCCGGGCCGCCGCGGGGGACCGCCGCGGCGCGGTGAACGCGGCGGCGGCGCCGGGGCTCTCCCCGCGCGAGCGCCGTTCGATCCGCGCCGACGCGTTCCTGGTGACCGGGCGCGCCGACCTCGCCCTCGGGGAGCTGCACCGCGCCCGGCGATCGCGCGACCCGCACTTGCTCGCGAGGCTCATCGCCGTGCTGCTCCGCTGCGCCGACGAGGCGGACGCGCTCGCCGCGTCGGCCGAGCTGCGCGAGATCCCGGCGGACGCGCCGCGGGCCGCGCGCGCGGCCCGATCGCGGCTCCAGGCCGACCTCGCGGCGGCGGGAGGCGATCGCGACGGCGCCCTCGAGCGCGAGGACGAGGCGGCCCGGCTCGTCGTCGCGCCGTCGGTGCCGGGGCTGATCGCCCGGACCGGTCGGCTCGCCGACGCGGCGCTCGATCGGGCGCGGGTCGCCGGCGAGGCGACCGAGCTCGCCCGGGCGGTCGCCCTCGTCGCCCTCCTCGAGCGTCGGACCGGGCCCGACCTCGACCGGATGGCGGCGCTCGCGGCGGCGGCGGTCCGGACGGGCGACCTCCACCAGGCTCGCGGCGCCGTCGACACCGTCGCGGGCCGGGTGAGCCGCGGCCAGACGATCGCCGCCGCGGCGCGCCGGCTGGCGGTGCGCGCCGCGCTCGCGGCCGAGCGCCCCGCGCGGGCGCTCGAGCTCCTCGACGCTTCGATCCCGGCGGAGCCCGACGCGGCCGCCGACGACCTCCTCGTCCCGCGCCTGCGCGCGCTCGTCGCGCTCGGCCGCACCGACGACGCCGACGCCCTCCTCGCGCGGCTCCCCGAAGCGCCCGCCCTCGCCGGTCCCGACGATCTCGTGGGGCAGGTGCGTCTGGCCGAGCGGGCCGTCGCGGTCGGCGAGCTGCTTCGCGAGACCGCCGGCGCGGCGCAGGACGTGGCCGACCGGGCGAACGCCGCGGGCGACGCGATGGAGGCGATCCGCGCGATCCGGGGGGCGCGCGTGAAGGACGCGTTCCGGACCGGCCTCGCCGACGCGGCCAGCCGAAGGCGCGTCGGCGAGCTCGCCCTCCGCGACGGGACGCCGCTCGAGACCGTCTACGTGAAGGCGATCGCGGAGGCGGTCCTCACCGGCGAGATCGTCCCCGACGTCGACGACGCCGGGAGCCTCCTCCTGAACGGCGTCACCCTCATCCAGGTCGGCGATCAGGCGCTCGGCTCCCTCGATCGCGCGCCGGGCGGGGAGGGCGGGTCGGCGGATCTGCCCGAGCAGTACGCGCAGGCCGAGCGGCTCCTCCAGGCGGTGATCGCCGAGGCGCCGAGCTGCGCCATCGCGTTCGCGCAGCGCGGCTGGGCGCGGACGCAGCTCGGGCGCCCCGACGCCGCCCGCGCCGACGTCGTGAGGGGGCGGCGCCTCTCGCCGACGGGATACCACTTCGTCGTCTTCGAGGCCGGCGTCGAGGCGCTCCACGGCGAGGCCGACGAAGCCCTCGAGCTCTTCGCCGAGGCGATCGGACGCGGCTGGTCGAGCTTCGGCGCGTTCACCGAGTTCAAGGCGATCGAGAAGGCGATGGTCACCGTCCGGGCCGATCCGCGCTTCGACGACATCCGGATCCTGTCGTTCGTGAACTTCCAGAAGGACCCGCTCCTCGACCGGCTCGACGGGGAGCGACCGCGGAGCGCGGCGGCCGCCGCAGCCAACCGGATCCTGGCCGGCGTCGCGCGGATGCGCGCGAACGACCTCGTCCGGGCCCACACCGACCTCACCCGCGCCGTGCAGCTCTTCGAGCAGGCCGGGCGATCGCCGCCCGGGCAACTCCTCGCCGCCCTCGGCACCTGCGCCCGCCGGGCTGGTCGACCCGACGTCGCGATCCCGGCCCTCGAGCGCGCCCTCGCGGCCATGCCGGTGCCGCCGGCGCCGCCGGCGAGCTACCGGAACGACGGCTACGCGGCGCGCGTCTTCGAGACCCGGCGGCCGTTCGACGACCGGCTCCACGTCGCCCGCCAGCTCGGCGTCGCCCTCGCCGCCGACGGACGCACCGAGGAGGCGTTCGAGATCATCCTCCGCGAGGCGGGCCGATCGATCGACCACACGATCCTCTCGGGGATGCTCGTCGAGGATTGAGGGGGCGTCCGCGGCTTCGCCTGCCGCGAAGAGGATGTCACCACGGAGGCACGGAGACACCGAGGGGCTTGGGATGGGCCACGCCTCCCCCTGGTCGGATCGTGGTCGCCTCTACCCCAGGCAGATCGCGCCAAGCAGAGGATCCTCCGTGTCTCCGTGCCTCCGTGGTTCCATCTTCATCGCGCCAACCCAAAACTCGACTACTGGGTGAACCGGTCGAGGTCATCGGCCAGGGCCGCCGCGGAGTCCGGGCGGTTCGCCGAGTCCTTCTCGAGGCACGCCGCGATCACCTTCTCGAGCGACGGGTCGGCCGGGTAGCCGATCTCGGCGAGGGTCGGCGGGTCGTCGACGAGGACGCTCTTCACGATCGCCGGGATCGTCGCCGCGGCGAACGGCGGCTGGCCGGCGAGGGCGAAGAAGAGGAGGGCGCCGAGCGCCCAGACGTCGGTGTGGGCGCCCAGCAGTCCCGGGATCCCGTCGAACTGCTCGGGCGCCATGTAGTCGGGCGTGCCGAGGATCTGGCCGGTCTGGGTCAGCCGCGTCGCCGCGGTCGCGTCCCAGGCGAGGCCGAAGTCCATCACGATCGGCTGCCCCGTCGGTCCGATGATCACGTTGAGCGGCTTGATGTCGCGGTGGATGACGCCTTCACCGTGGGCGTGCTCGATCGCGAGGGCGACGTCGCGGACGGCGCGGACGACCTCGGCCGTCGGGCGATCGGCTCGCCAGGCGTCGAGGGTCTCGCCCTCCGCGAACGCCATGACGAAGTAAGGCAGGCCCTCGTGCTCGCCGACGTCGTAGATGTCGATGATCCCGGGATGATCGAGGCGGGCGGCCGCCTGCGCCTCGCGCCGGAAGCGCTCGACGGCCTCGCCCGATCCGGCGTCGGTCTTGAGGATCTTGACGGCGACGTCGCGGTCGAGCTCGGTGTCGCGCGCGCGGAGGACGACGCCCATCCCGCCGCGCCCGAGCTCGCCCCGCAGCTCGTAGCGACCGGCGAGGGTGATCCCGGCGCCGGGGACCGAGCCGGCGCCGCCGCCGGGACCGGAGCGGCCGATGATGTCCCCGAGCGAGGACGAGCCCCCGGCGAGGTCGCTCACGCTGCCGACGAGCGTCTCGGCGGCGTGGACCGACGATCCGGACGAGGCGAGGGCGAGGCGCAGCTCGCAGGCGGGGTCGCCGCGGAGCATGCAGACCGGCTCATCGATCGTGATCGTCTCGCCGTAATGACTCGCGAGGCCGGCGACGATCCCCCGGACGACCGGGCAGAGGCGACGCTTCGAGCCGTAGCGGATCGTCGCCCGGTCCGGGGCCTCCCGGGCGCAGCGGATCTCGGGCGGGTCGGCGTCGGGGCGGCGCGCCCGGACGACCCGGTGGATCGTCCCCTCGACGTTCTCGATCACGTCGAGGGTTCGCCAGCCCGGCTGGATCAGGACGCGCCAGAGGCGCATCAGGGCGGGGGCGAGGAACTCGCCGAAGTCGCGGAGGAGGGCGTCGCGCGGGATGCTCGTCAGCTCGACCGCGGCGGCGATCAGCGAGAGCGCCTCCTCGTCGGTGTAGGCGTGGTCGTGGTCGTAGACCTTCGACCCGACCCCCGCCCGGACGAGGAGCGCCTCCCAGGCGGCGTGGCCGAGCTTGGCCTCCACGAACATCTGGAGCTCGGCGAGGATGATCCCGTGCACGCGCGGCGCTCCCTGGTTCCGGATCTCCGATCAGCCTACGGCGATCCGGGCGCCGTGGCAACTAGAGCGAACGCTGGAAGCTCTGGAACGGGAAACGCTTGCCCGGACACTCGGTCGAGCCGCGGCGGACGTCGCGATGGAGGCGCACCTCGCTGCGCGGGATCTCGAAGCGCTTCATCAGCGCGCGGCAGAGCTGTCGGAGCGACGCGAGCTGACCGGCGCCCGGGGCGCGCTCGTTGAAGTCGCCGACGAGGCAGACGCCGATCCCGAGCTGGTTGTAGCGCTTGTTGCCCGCGTGGGCGCCGTCGATGCCCTGGCCCTGGCGGGTCCAGCGCGAGCCGACCTCGACCTCACCGTTCCGGGTGTGGGTCCCGTTCCCGATCACGAAGTGGTAGCCGAGGCCGTGGCGCCACTTCTTCTTGTGGCTCGCGTGGAAGCTCTTCGCGCCGCCCTTGGCCGTCGCGCTGTGGTGGATCACGATCCAGCGCCAGCGCCGGTTCGCCTTCGTCTTCCAGGCGGCGGGGAGCGGGGCGGCGATCACCGCGGTCGCAGGCGCCGCCTTCGCTGGCGGCGTCGCGGCCAGGCGCGCCCGGATCGACCTGCTCGCCGCCGCCGGCACCATCAGGACGCCGTTGGTCCAGCGGATGCGCCCGCCGACGTCGACCCGGGCGCCGTTGACGGTGACGAACCGGTCGCCCGGGACGAGGCTCACCTCGTTCTTCCGGGCGTCGCGGCAGATTCGCCGCCCCGAGGCGAGGTCGATCCTCGAGCTCAGACCGAGCTCGGCGACGAGGTCGTAGTAGGGAACCTCGGGGACCGACGGCGCCGCGGGCGCGGCCGCCGGGGCCGCCGCCGCCTTCGGCAGGCGGGCCGGCTGCGGCCTCGGCCGCGTCGACAGGCAGCCGACGACCAGGATCGTCGAGGCGGCGGCGAGGGCGGCGGCGAGCGGGCGTGTCGGCATGGTGTCCCCCTGGAAGCGCGCGGATGGCTCCTCCCGGGACCTATCGGATTGAGGTGGACGCCGCTTTGGGCCCGCGGTCGGGTCAGCGGCCCCGCTCGGCCGCTTCGATCGCCGCGCGCAGCTCGATCCGGCGTCCCGCCATCGCCTCGTCGAGCCCCTCGACGACGATCAGCTCGAGCGCGCGGCGCGCGGCGTCGATCGCGCCGCGCTCGAGCCAGGCGGTCGCGGTGGCGAGGAGGAAGTGCGCCGTCGAGCCGCGGCTGATCCTCCGCGCTCGGTGCAGCGCCCCCCGGGCCTTCCCGGCGCGGTCGTGGCGGATGTGGTGGATCGCGGCGAGCACGTCCGGCTCCGAGGTCGGCTTCGTCTTTCGATCTCGGATCAGCCGGATGACGCGCTCGACGATCGCGCCGTGCTCGCAGTCCCCCCCCTCGTCCGCGTCGTCGGCGAGGTCTCGGGCGACGATGTAGACGGAGAGCTCGATCAGCTCGTTCGTGGTCTGCTTCTCTCCGTGATGGAAGGTGCTGGCCGAGAGCTCGATCGGCGGCGCCTCGGTGAGCGCCGCGACCAGCACCTCGACCGCCTCCTCGTCGTCGGCCTGGCCGCCATGCTTCACCGAGCGCCGCAGCCACGCCCAGGGAACGCGCGTCAGGCGCTGCCGCAGAGGACGGTCGACCGAGCGGGCGCGCGCCCGGGCGATGAGCTCGTCGATCAGCTCTCCCATCGCCGCCTCGGCGGACGCATCGGTCGCCGGGCGGAAGGACGCGATGACCTCCGCGGCGAGCTCGGCTGCGCGTGCCTCGGCGGCGAGCGTCGCAGGATCCCAGAGCCGGGCCTCGCCGAGGACGTCCGCGAGCCACGCGAGCACCCACGGCGGCGCGTCGCCCATCCGGCGCTCCCGCTCGAGGATCGAGGACACCAGGTCGACATGCTCGTGGAGGACGGCGCGGATCCTGGGCGCCCGCACGAGCGGGTCGACGATGAAGCTCCGGTTCTCGTCGCACCGCGCCACGAAGACGAGCGCCTCGAGGATGCACGCGGCGAGCACCTCGTCGTCCCCGCGGCGCGCCTGCGCGCGCCATCGCGGGAGCCCGGAGCGGAGGAGGTACTCGAGGTTGCGCCCGTCGAGCTCGCGGACGCCCGAGCGCTGGAACCGCAGGGTCAGCTGGAACGCGCCGTCCGCCCGCTCGTCGGGGGTCTGGCCGGTCGACCTCTCCCGGATTCGCCGCTCCAGACCGGAGCGCGCCTCCTCGCCGATCGCGTCGTCGGGCGGCAGGAAGACCGCGGCGACGAGCATCAGCGCCTCGCGGGTCCGCCCACCCACCGTCGTCTCGTCGAGGTAGCCTCGCGTGGTCGCGAGCGCCTCGTCCGAGAGGGACGCGGTGTAGCCCCGGCCGACCCACGGCAGGACGCGGTCGAGGTCCGCCTCGAGCGCGTCGGCGCCCGAGTCGTCGCCCGAGCCGATCGGGCCGAGGATCGTCGTCTCGAGGCGCCGGCGCGCGATCATGGCCCGGATCGATGCGCGGCGTGCGCTCGTCTCCCGGTCAGCGGCGACGCCTGCGGCGTCGAGCGCCTCGACGACCGCGTCGAGGAGGCCGCGGGCGTCCTCGTTCTCCCACCGTGGCCGGGCATCGAGGACGTCGGAGAGGACGGCCGCGCCGTCGGGATCGTCGACGAGCGTCGGGCGGGCGGAGACGAGCCGGGCGAGTCGGGAGGCATCGGGATGGTCGGCGAAGAGGCGCGCGAGCAGGATCGGACCGTGCTCGCCGACGCGGTCGTGGGTCAGGAACGCGTGGAGCTGGCCCGGCGTGCCTCCCTCTTCCTCGACGAGCCCGGCGAGGCGATCGAGGAGCGCCAGCTCCTCGTCACGGACCGCGAGGAGGGCCGGTTTCGCGGCGAGGGATGCGCGCGCGGCGCTCGCCCGCTCGAGGGCCGTCGCGTCGCCGGCGGCGAGCGCGGCGAACGCCGCATCGAAGGCGACGGCGTGCGGATCGCGGAGGTCCTCGGCCATCCAGGAGCCGCCGAGGGCGAGGGCGGCGACGGCGGCCACGGCGAGCAGCGCGATGACGACCGCGGCGATCGCCGCCGGGCCGGGCCGGCCGGGCGCCGCCGGGAGGGCGACGGGTCGTTCGCCACGCAGCCAGCGCCGGAGGTCGTCCGCGAGCGCCTCGGCCGATGCGTAGCGATCGACCGCCCTGGTCGCGAGGGCGCGGAGGCAGATCGCGTCGAGCTCGGCGGGGAGGCCCGGGCGGTGCGTGCTCGGCGGCTCCGGGGCGTGCTCGATGCGGAGGAGGAGCACCTCGCGGACGTCCGCCGCGACGAACGGCGGGCGCCCGGCCAGGAGCGCGTAGAGGGTCGCGCCGAGGCCGTACACGTCCGCCGCCGGGCCGACGGCGTCCGGGTTCATCACCTGCTCGGGCGCCATGAACGACGGCGTCCCGACGCTCTCGCCCGACTGCGAGATCCGGGTGAGGGTCGCATCGAACCCGAGACCGAGGTCGAGGAGGCGAAGCCGGCCATCATCACCGAGGAGAACGTTCGCGGGCTTCACGTCGCGATGCACGATGCCCTCGGTGTGGACGAAGGCGAGCACGTCGGCGGCGGCGACGGCGATCCGGACGGCCTCGTCGGGCGGGAGCGAACCGTCCGCGTCGAGGCGTGCGGCGAGCGAGCGACCGGCGACGAGCTCCATCGCGGTGTAGAGGATGCCGTCCTGCTCGCCGATCGCGTGGACGGTGACGATCCCCGGGTGACGCAGGCGCGCGAGCAGCTCGGCCTCGCGCCGGAACCTCACGAGGTCGGACGGATCGAACGCGAGGTCGGTCCGGACGAGCTTGACCGCGTAGGCGGACCCGGTCCCGGTGTGGCGGGCCCGGTAGACGATGCCGAAGCCGCCGCGGCCGAGCTCGCGATCGAGGATGTAGGGCCCGAACCGATGGCCGGGCTGGACGCTGGCGCTCAACGAGGATCTCCGGCCGGCGATGCGAGGCTCGCAGGATGGCAGCCCGGCGGGTCGAGGTCGAATCGCGGAGATCCCCGCCCGGCCTCGGCCGTCCCATCGCCCACGCGCCGGCCATCGTCCGCGCAGGAGGGGTCACCATGTCGCGAGGAGTCCACCGACCAGGCAGGGCGGGCATGGCGTTGCTCGCCTCGGTCGCCGCGCTCACGGGCTGCTCCTCGGACGCGCCGCCCGCGCCGTCGGGCGGCGACGCCGAGACCGGCCTCGTCGCCGGCGAGGCGACGGATGCCGAGGTCGAGCCGACGCGGGCGCTCGAGACCGTCCGCACCTGGGGCGACCTGATCGCCGGCGAGCCGGTCCTTCTGACGAACGGCGGCCAGGCGTGGCTCGGGATCGAGGCGACCGAGGTCGTCCGCGGCGCGCCCGTCCTCGTCTACTGCCTCGTCGAGGGCGGCGACGCGGGCGCGGTGCCCGACGTCGATCACGATGACCGCCTCGGTCCGTTCCGGCTCGTCGTCCGCCGTCCGGGACGCGCCGAGGAGCGGCGCAAGCAGGCGCAGCAGCTCCTCGAGCTGTATGCCGGGAGGTGGCGCCTCTTCGCGCGGTCGGTCGTCGTCGACGAGGTCGGTCGCGTCGAGGTCGAGGTGCACCGCGCGCCAGTGCTCGCCGGCGACGGACGTCGCTGCGGGCCGGAGTCGCTCGAGGACGCGCCGCTCGGCGATCCCATCCTCGCGACGAGCCTGCTCGGGCGGGCGGGCCTTCATCATCCGTTTCTCTCGCTCCGTCGTCCCCTCACCGAGAAGGCCACGCTCGAGCGGGCGGTGCCCGGCGAGGAGCCGACCGCCGCGGCGTACCTGGCCGTCACCGGTCACGGCCACGACCCGGTGATCCCGCGATGGGAGGGGGACCGTCCGATCTTCGTCGGCGACGCCCCGCGCCCCGGCTGGGAGTCGCTGCCGACGGCGATCCCCGCCCGGCCCGCGCCAGGGCTCGACGCGCGCCTCGAGGGCGACGCGACGATCCTCATCACCTCGGAGCGCGAGCTCGTCCTCTCCGAGGCGCGCGAGCACTGGATCGCCCGCTACTGGGTCGACGGTCGCGCCTTCGTCCCCGATCCGGAGCAGGTCGCGAAGGAGGAGTGGGGCCACGGCGGCGGTCTGTTCGGAACGGCTCGGCGGATCCGGCTCACCCTCGACCTCGACGCCGAGGCGCTCGGCGCGGAGCCGGGCGACGTGGTGACGGTCGAGCTTCTCTACTGCGGCGGCTGGGAGCACGCCGAGCTCGAGAGGGCGGAGAAGATGCTCGAGCGCGCGCAGCTCGAGGCGGAGCTCGAGACGCCGCTCCTCGCCCCGCGCGTCGAGATGATCGCGCGCTGAGCGCCGCTGCTCAGGCGAGCTTCTCGCCGGCGAGGAGCCGCCCCATCGCGTCGGCGGGGAGGAGCCCGGCCTGCGCGAAGAGATCGACGAAGTTCCAGTGGTCGTGCGCCTCGCGGACCTTCCCGTCGGCGACGCGCCAGGCGATCGCGCCCTGGGTGGCGATCGGGTCGCCCGTTCGCGACGTGCGGGCGGTCAGCTTCAGGACGGCGAAGACCCACTCGCCCTCGCTGACGGCGCGCTCCACCGTGAACGCGAGGTCCGAGAGCTGCGCGGACATCGCGGCGTGGAAGGCGCGGAACCCGGCCGGGTCGGTCGCCGGTCCCGCGGCCAGACCTTTGGTCGTGCCGTCGGGGACGAAGAGCTCGTCGATCGCGGACGCGTCCTGCTCGGTCCAGACGCGGCGGAACCAGGTCTCGACGAGCTCTCGGTGGCTCATGGCGGCCTCCTCCGGGGGCGGTCGGCCCGCGCGAGAGCGCGGGCGCGAGGCGATCGGTATCCTGCCAGAGAGCACGATGCCCGGCCAGCCGACCAACCCCGCCGACCGCGATCCGAGGAACCTCACCCCGAGCCCGTTCGGGTCGCACATCGGCGCCGGCGGGCCTCCGGCGAGTCATCCGGGCGTGCCGCCGTCCGGGGCCTCGCGAGCGCCGACCGTCGGTCCGGCGAGCTCGGCGCTCGGGCGTCCGCCGCCGCCGCCCGAGGTGGCCGCCGCCCTCGCGCGGGGCGCCCGCCGGATCGGACGTCACGTCGTCCTCGGGCAGCTCGGCCGCGGCGCGATGGGCGTCGTCCATCGGGCGTGGGATCCCGACCTGCGCCGCGAGGTGGCGATCAAGATCCTCCTGGATCAACGCGGGTCCGACACGACGGCGCGCGAGCGGTTCGTCCGCGAGGCGCAGGCGGTCGCGCGGCTCGAGCACCGGGCGATCGTCGCCCTGCACGAGGTCGGCGTCGATGACGGCAAGCCCTACCTCGTCCTCGAGCTCGTGCGAGGCGAGACGCTCGAACGGAAGCTGGCGACCCGCGCCCTGTCGGCCCGGCAGGTGGTCGAGGTGACCGCCGAGGTCGCCCGGGCGCTCCAGCACGCGCACGACCTCGGGATCGTCCACCGCGACGTGAAGCCCTCGAACGTGATGCTGCGCGCCGACGGCCAGCCGCTCGTGATGGACTTCGGCGTCGCGAGCGACGAGGGCGCGCAGCAGCAGCTCACGATGACGGGGCAGATCCTCGGGACGCCGGCGTTCATGGCGCCCGAGCAGGCGGGCGAGGAGCGCGTTCGCCCGGGCCCGGCGACCGACGTCTACGCCCTCGGCGCGCTCCTCTACCTCGGCCTGACGGGGGAGCCGCCGTTCGCGGCGAGCGACCCGTTCGGGATGCTCAAGCACGTCCTCTTCGATCGACCCATCCCCCCGCGGCGGATCGACCGGACCATCCCGAAGGAGCTCGAGCGCACGATCCTGACCTGCCTCGAGAAGGACCCCGCCGACCGGATCGAGAGCGCGGAGGAGCTCGCCGAGATCCTCGACGACCTGATCGCTTCGGGCCGTCTGGCGACCGGCCGCCCGGCGAAGAAGGCGCCCCCCGCGCGCCGGTCACCCCTCCTGGCCATCGCGGGAATCGCCGCCCTCGCGATTGCCGCGGGAGTGACCGCCTTCGCGATCGTGAGCCGTCGAGAGGCCCCATCGACTCCCACGTCCAACGTCGCGTCCAACTCCGTGCCCGTGCCCGTGCCCGTGCCCGTGCCCGAGGCCGAGGCCGAGTCCGAGTCCGAGACCCCCGAGACCCCCGAGACCGCCGAGACCCCCGAGACCCCCGAGACCCCCGAAGCCCCCCCCGCCCCCGCGACCGGCACCGCCGCCGAGATCCGCCGGCTCATGAAGGAGGCGCACCAGGCCCGGCGCGCCCGGCAGAACGCCCGGGCGATCGAGCTGTTCGACCGGATCCTCGAGCTCGATCCCGAGTCGTCGTCCGGCTGGGAACGCCGCGGCCTCGCGAAGATCGCCGCCGACGACTTCGCCGGAGCGGTCCTCGATCTCGAGATCTCGACGCGGCTCGCGCCCGACCGAGGATCGACCTGGGGCGGCCTCGGCTACGCCCGCTACCTCACCGGCGACCTGGAGCAGTCGCTCGTCGACCTGGGCCGCGCGACCGAGCTGGCGCCCGACGAGCCGCGCTGGTGGGTCTGGCTCGGCGACGTCCGGCGCAAGCGAGAGGATTACGTCGAGGGCATCGCCTGCTACACGCACGCGGTCGAGCTGGACCCGGAGAACGCGGGAGCCTTCCGTCGTCGCGGCGTCTGTCGCCAGCGATCGGGCGACCTCGACGGCGCGTTCGACGACTTCTCCCGCGGGATCGAGCTCGCGCCGAAGGTGTCGACCGGCTGGGGCGACCGCGGGCTCGTTCGCCACGCCCGCGGCGACCGAGACGGAGCGCTCGCCGACTTCCGGGAGTACTTCGCGCGTCGACCTCGTCCGACCAACGCGGTCATGAGCGAGGTCCGCGCCGCGATGGCCGAGCTCGGCGTCTCGCCGGACGGGAGCTGACGCGCGCCCGGCGCGTCAGACGCCGAGCAGCTTTCGCAGGACGCGACCCGACGCCTCGAGCGGCTCCGTGCTCCGCTGAACGCGCGCGAGGAGGAGCGCCCCCTCGATCGTCGAGAGGATGGCGAGGCCCATGTCGTTCGCGGCGTCGCCCTCGAGGCCGACGCCGTGGGCGAACCGCGTCGCGAGCTCCTGCCAGGCGCCGTACACCTCGAGGGCCGCCTCGCGGACCGGCGCGCTGGTGGCGGCGGCCTCGAGCGCCACCGTCGCGACCGGGCATCCGAGCTCGAAGTCGCTCGCCCGGAGCTGCTCGGCGAAGTAGCCGAGGAGGGCGTCGAGCGCATCGCCGACCGAACGGGCGCCCTCGAGCGCGGTGGCCAGCTCGCCGCGCGTTCGGCGCCCGACCTCGACGAGCGCGCGCGCGGCGATCTCCTCCTTGCCGCCGGGGAAGTGGAAGTAGAGCGAGCCCCGCGGCGCGTCGGCCTCCTTCACGATCTGGGCGAGGCCGGTGCCGTGGTAGCCCTGCCGGGCGAGGAGGTGGCCCGTCGCCTCGAGGATGCGCGCCTTGCTCCGCTCGCCCTTCTTCACGCCGTCGCTCCGGCGACCGGTGCGGCGCGACGTCGGGGGAGGATCAGCCGGAGCGGGTTGACGGCGTAGGTGCCGAGGAAGCCGACGACGAGCGACCACCACGCCGACAGGCGCGGGTCGGGCTCGCGTCCGACCGCCATCCGGTCGAGCTGGCGGCGATACCAGGACGCCTCGGCGCCCGAGTCGAGCTCTCGGAGCGCCCGCCAGCCGAGCGCCAGCGACCCGATCCGCATGGCGCCCTCGGCGCCGCCCTCGAGGATCCGCCGCGGGAGGTCGGGCTCGACGATCATCGGCCGCCCCAGCCCGACGACGTCGATCTCGCCGGCGGCGACGGCGTCCTCCATGACCGACGTCGTCCGGAAGCCGCCGGTCAGCATCACCGGCAGCGTCGCGACCGCGCGGACGCGCCTCGCGAAGTCGAGGAAGAACACCTCACGCGCCTTGGTGCTCTCGGAGACCGTCGCGTCGTCGCGGCCCTCGAACATCTTCGGGCTCTCGTAGCTGCCGCCGCTCACCTCCAGGAGGTCGATCCCCTCGGCGTCGAGGGCGGCGATCACCTCGAGGCTCTCCTCGAACGAGAAGCCGCCCCGCTGGAAGTCGGCCGAGTTGAGCTTCACCGCGATCGGGAAGTCCTGGCCGACCTCGCGCCGCGTCGCCCGGACGATCTCGAGGAGGAAGCGCCGACGGCGCTCGGCATCGCCACCCCAGCCGTCGTCGCGAACGTTGGCGAGCGGCGAGAGGAACTGGCTGACGAGATACCCGTGGGCGCCATGGATCTCGACGCCGGCGAACCCGGCATCGCGGACGCGCCGAGCCGTCGCCGCGTAGCCCGCGATGATCGCCAGGATCTCACGCTCCTCGAGGGCGCGAGGCGGAGCGAACAGCCGCTTCGCGCTCATGGCGAGCGGGACGGCGCTCGGAGCGACGCTCTGGCTCGCGATCCGCAGCGGCGTCTGGCGGCCGGCATGGTTGATCTGCACGAAGACGGGCGTGCCGCCGGCCTGGCCCGCCTCGGCCCAGCGGCGGAGCCCGGGGATCGCGTCGTCCGACTCGATGAGGACGTTGCCCGGAGCCTCCATCCCGCCCCGATCGAAGAAGACGTTGCCCGTGATGAGCATCCCGGCGCCGCCCTGGCCCCAGCGCTCCCACAGACGGATCAACCGATCGGTCGGAGCGCCGGTTGCCCGATCGCCGAGCATCTCGGAGAGGGCGGCCTTGGCGAAGCGGTTCGAGAACGTGAGACCGCTGCGAAGGGTGAGCGGCCGGGCGAGGTGGGTCGTGATGGTCTTGGTCTCGGTCTTGGTCGTCGTGGCGTCCGCGGTCGTCGTCATCGGTCGGGGCTCCTCGGCGCTCGGAATATGATGATCGTTCTAGCACCGTCAAGAATATATCGACCGTTCCATTATCTGTCCAGCCAAGAGAGGGGTCAGGTCTCGGATGTTCGCATTAGGAGAGGGTTCAAAGAGAGGGGTCAGGTCTCGGATGTTCGCATTAGGAGAGGGTTCAAAGAGAGGGGTGAGGGGAACGAATTTTTGCTTTTGGGAGCCAAAAAGAAAAAACAAGACCAGAACCCCAGAACCACGCAA
>JAJDCQ010000169.1 GCA_029260755.1 Planctomycetota bacterium
GTGCCGAGCCTCCTCTCGCTCTCGCGGGTGACGACCAGCGATGGGTCGTACGTCGAGGTCGACCTCGACGACGCCGTCGATGAGGTGGTCTCCGACCTCGACGTGCTCGTTCGCGAGACCGGCGGAACGGTCGAGATCGAGCGGCCGCTCCCGCGGGTCGTCGCCGAGCCGACGATGCTCCGACAGCTCCTCCAGAACCTGATCGGGAACGCCCTCAAGTTCCGCCGCGCCGAGCGCCCCTCCGAGGTCCGGGTCGGCGCCCGCGCCGAGGGCGAGGGAGTCGATGCGGTCGTCTGGATCCGGGTCGAGGACGACGGGATCGGGTTCGACCCGGCCCGCGCGACCGACATCCTGCGCCCGTTCCGTCGCCTCCACGGGCGCGGCGAGTACGAGGGCGTCGGGATGGGTCTCGCGATCTGCCAGCGGATCGTCGAGCGCCACGGCGGCCGGCTCGAGGCGAACAGCGAGCCGGGCCGCGGCTCGGCCTTCCGGGTCGCCCTGCCGGTGAGGGGGCCGGCGACGCGCCCGGCCGAGGATGCCTGAGCGAGGCTAGCCTTCGAGCCCGATCCGGTCGCGGCCGACCGAGCAGGTGACGAGGACGCCGCCGGCCGGCGCGGAGCGATCGACCGCGAGCGAGCCGCCGATCGTGCGCGCCCGATGCTCCATGATCCGGAGGCCGAGGCCGCGGCTTCCACCCTCGCGCGCGTCCGGCTTCGCCGGGAAGCCGTTGCCGTCGTCCTCGACCGAGAGGACGAGGCGCGCCTCGCCGAGAGCGAGCTCGACGACGACCCTCTTCGCCTCTCCGTGGCGAACGGCGTTCGAGATCGCCTCCTGGGCGATCCGGTAGAGATGCGTCGCGACCTCGCGGTCGATCGAGACGGTCCGGTCGGTCCGGACCTCGCAGCTCACGCCGAACATGCGCTCCGAGGATCGGGCGAGGTCATCGAGCGCGGCGCCGAGCCCGCCCTCGTCGTCGGTGACCGGGTCGAGACCGCGGGCGAGGTCCTTGCTCTCGACGATCGTCTGATGGATCAGCTCGGCGAGGCGCTCCGCCTCCTCGACCTCGGGCACGCCCCGGCGGGCGAGCTTCGAGGCGAGGGCGCGGCCGAGGAGCGCGATCCCGGCGAGCTGCTGACCGAGGCCGTCGTGGAGGTCGTGGGCGATCCGGCGCTGCTCCCGGACGCGGATCTCGAGGATCTCGCGCTCGAGCCGCCGTCGCTCGGCCAGGTCGCGCGCTCGGGCGAGGGCGTAGCGCATCGTGCGCACCAGGAGCGGCCCGCGGAGCTCGCCCTTCGCGATGTAGTCCTGGGCGCCGACCGAGACACACGCGAGCCCGAGCTCGTCGTCGGCGCCGGTCAGGACGACGATCGGCACCTCGGGCGTGAGCTCGAGGACCGCGCCGACCGTCCTGGTGCCGACCGAGTCGGGGAGGGTCAGGTCGAGGAGGACGAGGTCGACGTCGTCGTCCTCCTCGATGAGACGCGTCGCGTCGGCGATCGAGCCGGCGTGGCGCGGCCTCTTCGCGCCGACGCCCGCGAGGATCGCCTGGATGAGGACGACGTCGTCGGGGTCGTCCTCGATCAGGAGGATCCGGGCGGCGGTCAGCTCGGGAAGACGTCGGGGAGACATGACGCCGCCAGGATGCCGGCGGGGAGGGTCGCGACGCAAGGTCGCCGGAGCCGACGAGGACGACGACGCCGGCGCCGGCGACTCCGCGCCGCTTAACGGGGCCTCATCGGCGGCCGAGCTCGACGAGGAGGGATCGGGCGGAGGCGACGTGCGGCCCCGACGGCGACCGGCGAATCGCCTCCTCGGCGTCCGCCAGCGCGCCGGCGAGGTCGCCCGCCGCCCGGCGGGCGAGGGCTCGCTCCGTCCAGGCCCGCCCGAGCCCCCCGTCGACCCGGATGCCGCGGTCGGCGTCCCGGACGGCGCCGACGACGTCGCCGCGCTCGCGCTTCACCCGCGCCCGGTCGGCCCACGCGTGGGCGAGCTCCGGGTCGATCTCGAGGGCCCGGTCGAGGTCGCTGAGCGCGTCGTCGAGTCGTCCGAGCTCGGTGAGGGTCACGCCCCGCTCCCGCCACGGCCTCACGGCATCGGGGTCGAGCGCGATCGCCCGGGTGAGGTCCTCGAGGCTGCCGGCCAGGTCGCCGGCGACCCGCCGCGCCGTCCCGCGATAGTCGTAGGCGGTCGGGTGGTCCGGCGCCGCCGCGATCACGTGGCTCAGGTCCTCGATCGCGCCGACCGCATCTCCCTTCGTCAGCCGGGCGGCGCCTCGATGCCGCCACGCCTCGAGCTCGTCGGGGTCGAGGGCGATGCTCCGGCTCAGGTCCGAGATGGCCCCGTCGAGGTCCTGGACCTGCATCAGGCGCGACAGGCCGCGGATCCGCCAGACGGCCGGATCGTCGGCCCCGAGCTCGATCGCGATCGTCAGGTCGCTGATCGCGTCGTCCCACGCGTGGCCCTCGTGGTGACAGATGCCCCGCCACCACCAGGCGGACCGGTGGTCGGCGTCGAGCTCGAGCGCCGCCGACAGGTCAGCGATCGCGCCCTCGCGATCGCCCGTCTCGCGGCGGGCGACGCCGCGGGCGACCCACGCGGTCGCGTCGCGGACGCCGAGGTCGATCGCCCGGGTCAGCGCCTCGATCGTCCCCTCCCAGTCCTCCCCTCCGTCGTAGCGGGCGAGGCCGAGGTCGAGCCAGGCCTTCGCGAGCGACGGATCGATCGTGACGGCCCGCTCGAGGTCGGCCGCGGACGCCGCGAGCTGCTCGTTCGCGCGCCGGGCGATCCCGCGCCGGCACCACGCGGTGGCGTCGGTCGGGTCGACGTCGATCGCCGCGCTCAGGTCGGTGATGGCGCCTTCGAGGTCGCGCTTCTCGTACCGGATGATCCCGCGCCAGGTGAGGGCGCGCGCCCGCGTCCTCGCCGGGAGCGACCCCCGCCGCTGCGCATGCTCGACCGCTCGGTCGAGCTCGGCGAGCGCCGCGTCGACCTCGCCGGCGAGGAGCCTGGCCTCGCCGAGCGTCGTCCGGGCCTCGACGTCGCCGGCGTCGAGCTCGATCGCGCGCACGAGATCGACGATGGCCGCCTCGACCCGCCCCGCCTCGAGGTGGGCGAAGCCCCGGAGACGGCGCGCCTCGCCCGAACCGGGCGCGAGCTGCACCGCCAGGTCGAGCGACGGCAGCGCCTCCTCCGGCGCGCGTCGGAGCGTCTCCTCGGCGCGCTCGCAGAGACCGGCCGCGACCTCCGCGGCGATCCGCTCGGGGACGCCGGTCCCCGCGAGCCACGGCGCGAGCGCCTCCCAGAACGGGCCGCGCGGATCGAACCGTTCGGCGGCGGCGACGAGGTGCCGGTCGGCCTCGCTCCCGCCGAGCCGGCAGAGCGCGATCCCCGCCGGGGCGGCGCGACCGGGATCGTCGATGGCCGCGAGCCAGCGCCCGAGCGGACCGACCGCTCCGTCCACGACGCCGAGGCGACCGAGCCCCTCGCACGCGATCCGCGCCCGCCGGTGCAGCGCGCGCGCGCGCGCCGGACCGGGCTCCGCGCCGGGGGCGGCGAGCTCGGCCAGGACCTCGTCGAGCGCCGCCCCGAGGACGGCCGCGGCCGTCGGCGCCGGCTGCTGGGCGAGCGCGAAGAGGGCGTCGTCGCGCGCGAGGTCCCCGCCGACGGCGCGGTCGAGGATCCGGGTGACGGCCGCCCGCTCCGCCCGATCGCTTCGGATCCGGGCGGCGACGACCCCGCCGCCCGCCACCGCGGAGACGCCGAGCGCCACGATCGAGACGAGGGCGACGCGATGTCGGGCGAGGGTTCGAGCGACGCGGCGCCACGAGGACGGCCGACGCGCCTCGATCATCTCGCCATCGATGAACCGCTGCAGGTCGGCCGCGACGGCGCCGGCGCTCCGGTAGCGGGCCGAGGGCTCCTTCTCGAGGCAGCGGAGCGCGATCGTCGCGAGGTCGACCGCGATCGTCGGGTCGATCGAACGGGGCGGCGGCGGCTCCGAGGTCATCACCTGGCGGAGCAGGCTGAGGATGTTGTCGCCCTCGAACGGCGGCTGGCCGGTGAGGGCGAAGTAGAGGACGCCGCCGAGCGCGTAGACGTCCGCGGCCGGCCCGACCGCGTCCTTCTCGCCGCGAGCCTGCTCGGGCGCCACGTACTGCGGCGTCCCGAGGAGCTGACCGGTCAGGGTGATCTCGGTGGGCGCGTCCTCCTGCCGCGCGAGGCCGAAGTCGACCAGGCGTGGCTCGCCGGTGACCCCGTCGATGAGGACGTTCTGCGGCTTGACGTCCCGGTGGAGGACGCCGGCGCGGTGCGCGTGCTCGAGCGCGCGCGCGACGCCCCGGACGAGCTCGGCGACCGACTCGGCGGGCAGCGGGCCGCGCTCGCGGAGCGAGCTGAGCGTCTCGCCGTCGACGAAGTCCATCGCCAGAAACGGCCGCCCATCGGACTCGCCAACCTCGTGGACGGCGACGATCCCGGGATGCCGGAGCTTCGCGGTGATGCGCGCCTCGCGCAGGAAGCGCTCACGGCTGCGCGCGGCGGCGAGGGTGTCGTCGCCCGGGCGCGGGAGGAGCACCTTGACCGCGACATCGCGGCCGAGCTCGGGGTCGAGGCCGCGGAAGACCGCGCCCATCCCGCCGCGCCCGAGCTCGCCGGTGATGAGGAACCGCCCGACCCGTCCGCCCGTCCCGGGCGCGAGCCGACGGCTGCTCGCCGACGCGCGGCGCGCGCCCGAGCCCGACCCGGAGCCGGAGCCCGGCGCCGATCCGGACGGGACGCGGCCCGACGACGGCGGCAGGAAGCTCGGGCTCACTGACGTCCCCGCCCGGTCAGGGCGTCGATGGAGCGGCGGGCCGACTCGGCGTAGGGGTCGCCCATCGGCGCCATCCGGAGGAAGCGGCGGTAGTCGGCGATCGCCTCCTGCGGCCGGCCCGCCTTCTCGAAGGCGAGGCCGCGGTTGAAGAGGCTCATCCGGCTGGCCGGGTCGAGCTCGAGCGCCCGGGTCAGATCGGCGATCGACCCGCGGAGGTCGCCCGCCATCATCTTGACGCTCCCCCGGTCGTTCCAGACCTCGACGAAGGTCGGGTCGAGCTCGAGGCAGTGGTCGAGGTCGGCGAGGGCGCCGGGGTAGTCGCCGGCCTGGAAGCGCGCCACGCCGCGCTCGCGCCACGCGCGGGTCGCCCGCGGGGCGAGGGCGATGCTCCGGTCGAGCGCCTCGATCGCGCCGGGCAGGTCCTTGGCGTAGCGGCGCGCCCCGCCGAGCCCGTCCCACGCGATGCAGTGATTCGGATCGAGCTTCACGGCCCGCTCGAGGTCGGCGATCGCCTCCTTGATCTCCCCCGCCTCGAGGTGGGCGAAGCCCCGGAATCGCCACGCGTCGGCGAGCTTCGGGTCGAGCTGGATCGCCCGGGTGAAGTCGGAGACGGCGCCGCTCAGGTTGCCGGTCGGGCCCTTGAGCGCGCCCTGGATCAGCGAGACGATCGCCACCGGCGGGCGCGAGGCGAGGACGAGCTCGAAGTCGGCTCGCCCGCCGTCGAGGTCGCCCTCGATCAGGCGGACGAAGCCGCGCTGGCGCCGGGCCTCGACGTCGTCGCGGTCGAGCTCGAGGGCGCGGTCGAGGTCCTTGAGCGCCCCGCCGGTGTCGCGCGCCTTCACCCGGACGATCGCGCGCCACCGCCAGGCGGCGGCCAGACCCTCGTCGAGCTCGATGGCGCGGGAGAGGTCGTCGAGCGCTCCCTCGAGGTCGCCCTGGCGGTGGCGCGTGGCCGCGCGACGAACCCAGAGCGGCGCGCGCCCCGGGGCGATCTCGAGGGCGCGGTGATGGTCGTCCATGGCGCCGGGCAGGTCGCCGCCGCGCTCCTTCGCGACGGCGAGGCCGCTCCAGGCGCGGGCGTTGTCGGGCGAGAGATCGACGGCGCGCTCGAGATCGGCGCGCCCGGACGCGGTCTCGCCATCGGCGCAGCGGACCAGGCCGCGCAGGGCGAGCGCGTCGCCGTGATCGGGCTGGAGCTTCAGGGCGCGCTCGATCCGGGCGACGCACTCGTTGCGGCGACCGTCCCGGAAGAGCAGCTCCGCCCGCTCGATCGAGGCGTCGGCGATCGCGCGGCGGAGCCGCGGCGCCGCGCTCGACCGGTCGAGGTAGGGGGAGACCTCGTCCCAGAACGGGCCGGCCGCGTCGAAGCGATCGACGGCGCCGAGGAGGAGCTCCTCGGCGCGCTCGCCCTCGGCCAGACAGAGGGCGATCCCGGCCGCGGCGGCCCGGCCGGGGTCGGCCTCGGCGAGGAGATAGCCCCCGAGGGGCTCGGCGGCCCCGGCCGGATCGAGCCGCGCGAGGGCGTCGCAGCAGAGGCGCGCCGTCAGCAGCCGCTCCGAGCCCAGACGCTCCCGCTGTCGCCGCGCCACGACCGACTGGACCGCGTCGAAGATGCTCCGCCGCACCGCCGAGGTCGCGGCCTCGGCCGAGCCCTCCGTCGGCGTCGGCACGCGAAGCCTCGGACCCTGCCCCTCCGCCTCGAGGAGGGCGAGCCCCGCCCGACGGACGAGCGACTCGGCCGCCGGATCGAGGCGATCGTCGGTGCCGACGCGCACGAACCGGGCGACGGCCTCCTCGAGTCGGTCGCCGTCGGCTGCGGCCCCGGCGCGGCCCGCCTCGAGGAGGGCGTCGGCCGTGACCGCGCGGAGGTCGGCGCCGACCGCGTCGAGCACGCCGGCGAGGCGCTCGACGGTCGCCGCGCCCGAGAGCGCGACCAGACCGAAGACGGCCTCCTCGTAGGCCGCGGCGCTGGCGAGCTCGCCTGCCTCGGCGGCGGCGATGATCGACTCGACCTCGGCCGCCCGGCTCCGCCCCTCGATGCTGACGGAGACGGCCGTGCCGACCACCGCCAGGAGCGAGAGGACGATCGCGCAGACGGCGAGGGCGGCGAGGCGATGACCCGACGCCGAGCGCCGCAGCCGCTCGAGCCGCCCGGGGGCTCGCGCGTGGACCGGCTCGCCGGCGAGGAAGCGGTCGAGGTCGGCCGCGAGCTCCCCGGCCGACCGGTAGCGGTGCGTCGGGTCCTTCTCGAGGCAGTGCAGGACGATCGCCTCGATCCCCGGGTGGATCTTCGGGTCGATCGCCCGGGGCGGCGTCGGGTCCTCGGTCAGCAGGTTCTGCATCACGATCATCGGGGTCGCGCCGCGGAACGGGGTCGACCCGGTGAGCGCCCGATAGACGACGGCGCCGAGCCCCCAGACATCGGTCGGCGCCCCCTGCTCGGCGCGCGCCCCGCGCGCCTGCTCGGGCGCCATGTAGGCGGGCGTTCCGATCGCGTCGCCCGAGACGGTGATCTGCTGCCGACTGCTCGCGTCGACGGCGAGGCCGAAGTCCATGAGATGGGGGCGCCCGTCCGCGTCGAGGAGGATGTTGTGCGGCTTCACGTCGCGGTGGATGACGCCGTGACGGTGGGCGTGGTCGAGCGCCTCGGCGACCGCCCGGGCGACCTCGGCGACGCGGCGCGCCGAGAGGCGCTCCTCCCGGAGGGCGGCCTCGAAGCTCTTGCCGCGGATGAAGTCCATGGCGATGTACGGGCGCCCGGCGTGCGTCCCGACCTCGTGGATGCGGACGATCCCGGGGTGCTGCAGCCGGGAGCAGACCCGCGCCTCGCGCAGGAAGCGCTCGCGGTCGACCGGATCCGCCGCGCCGCCCTCGCCCGACCCGATGATCATCTTGATGGCGACGTCGCGCCGGAGCGAGGGGTCGATCGCGCGGTAGACGACGCCCATCCCGCCTCGCCCGATCACTCCGGCGACCGCGTAGCGGCCGACCTGCTCGGGGACGTCGATCGCGCCGAAGTGGCCGGACTGGACGTAGGGGGCCGGCGAAGCGAAGCCGCTCCCCGGCGTGGCGCCCGCGGCCGACCCGCTCCCGCCGTGAATCGTGTCGGCGTCGGCGAGCCCGGGATGCCGCGGCGCCGGGGACGCGCCGGGCGGCGCGCCGAGCGGCGCCCCCGGCGGCGCGCCGGATGGCGGAGGAACGGGCCCCGTGGGGACCCCGCGCTGGGTCCGGAAGGTGCGTCGATTCACGGCGTCGGCGGGTCCCCTCGGGCGGCTCCCCGCCTCGGCGTAGCCCATGATCCCCGCTGGAGATGCTGGCACGCGTGCGACCGGGACGCAAACGCCGGCCGGGCCGAGAGCGGGGCGGACGCAGGACACGCCCGCGGCGCCGACCGGGCCCGGTCGCGCGCGCCTTGATCGAAAAGCGCCGGGGACTTATAACGCAGCAGCCGGTCACCCGGACCACCTCCCGGCGGTCGCGCTCCGGTCACGCCGCCCGGCGTCTGAGAAACTCGATGGCCTTCACCGTCAAGCTGCTCGGCGAACGCTCCGTCCGCCTCAAGATCGACCTCGGCGAGGTCCTGTCGCTCGGGCGCTCGCCCGAGACCGACCTCTGCATCGACGAGAAGCTCGTCAGCCGGCGGCATTGCGAGCTCGAGGGGACGGCCGAGGGCCTCGTCGTCCGCGACCTCGGCAGCCGGAACGGCACCCGCCTCAACGGGGCGCGGATCTCGGGGGAGATCACCGCCCGCCCGGGCGACCAGATCAAGGTCGGGACCTCCTACATCCTCGTCGAGCGGCCCCGGACCGGGACGACCAGGACCCACGCCCAGCCCAGGGGCTCCGAGACCGCCGAGGGGGCCGCCGCGACCGTCGCCCGGCCGCGCGTCGCGGGCCCGGAGATCCCGGGGTACGACGTCCTCGGCGAGCTCGCCCAGGGCAACACCGGCAAGGTCTATCGGGTGCGCCCCTCGACCGGCGGGCGGCAGGTCGCCCTGAAGATCCTCAAGGAGGGGGCGAGCGAGACCGCGGTGAAGCGGTTCCTCCGGAGCGCGGAGGCGCTCCGCCGCCTCGACCATCCGAACATCGTACGGGTCCACGACGTCGACGCGGCCGGCGACCTCCACTTCTTCACGATGGAGCTCCTCGAGGGCCAGACCCTCGCCCGGATGACCGAGAAGCACCTCCTCGGCACCCGCGAGGCGCTCTCGATCGGCGTCCAGGTCGCGCGCGCCCTGAAGCTCGTCCACGCCGAGGGGATCATCCACCGCGACCTCTCGCCCCACAACATCATGATCCTGCACGGCGGGGTCGTGAAGCTCGTTGGCTTCGACTTCGTGAAGGACGTCGAGAGCGAGAGCGAGACGCAGCTCACGAAGCTCGGCGAGATCGTCGGCCAGCTCACCTACAGCTCGCCCGAGCAGGCGCGCGACCCGCGGGTGGTCGACCTGCGGACCGATCTCTACGCCCTCGGCGCCGTCCTGTTCCACGCCGTGACCGGGCGCCCGCCGTTCACGGGCAGCCGCCTCGAGGCGTTCCGGAAGGTCCTCTCGGAGCCGCCGCCGCGCCTGGCCGACCTCGTCCCGAGCGTGAGCGAGCACCTCGACGCGATCGTCGATCGCCTCCTCGCGAAGGAGCCGCAGGACCGCTACCAGACCGGCGAGGACGTCGAGCGCGCCCTCGACGACGCCCTCCTCGAGAGCTGCCGCGCCGACGCGGAGGACGAGGAGGCGGCCGAGGACTACGACGGGACCGCGTCGGGCAGCGGCGAGACGAAGCTGCCGGCGAAGGCGAAGGGCCTCGGCACGCGGACGTTCGGGGGAGGCTTCACCGGGTTCGAGCTGCTCGAGATCGTTCAGTTCCTCGAGCTCCACGAGAAGGAGGGGCGCCTGCTCATCTCGGGCGCCGGTCGCTCGGGCGAGGTCTTCTTCCGGCGCGGGATCATCGTCGCGGCGACCGCCGAGGACGAGGACGGGGAGGACGCCGCCCGCAAGCTGCTCGAGGCGCCCGAGGGCACCTTCGAGTTCCACGCCCTCGAGCCGGGCGACGCGACGCTGCCCGAAGGCGGACGCCAGGTCGCGCTCCAGCCGAGCAGCCTCGCCCTCGACGTCATGCGCCTCCGCGACGAGCATGCACGGCGCGCCTGAGCGCGCCACTGCGTCTCGCGCGATCCCGCCCGCCGCCCTCGCGGCCCTCGCGGTCGCCGCGATCGGCGGCTGCAGCGAGCCGGACCCGGTGAAGGTCCCGGGCCCGCCGCCGCCGGAGTGGCGCATCGAGGAGATGGCGACCTCCAGCCGACGCTGGACCGGCGTGGCCGTGACGCCGGACGAGCGGGTGTTCGTCTGCTTCCCGCGGTGGTCGGACGACGTGCCGATCTCGGTCGCGGAGGTCGATGTCCGCACCCAGGAGCTGCGCCCCTACCCCGACGGGCGCTGGAACGGCTGGTCGAACGCCGTCGGCGCCGCCGATCGGTTCGTCTGCGTCCAGAGCGTGCACGTCGACGCGAAGGGGCGGCTCCTGATCCTCGACGCGGCCAGCCCGAGCTTCGCGGGCACGCTGCCCGGAGCGGCCAAGCTCGTCATCGTCGATCCGAAGCGCGACCGGGTCATCGACACGATCCTCCTCGACGCGACGATCGCGCCGCCCCGGAGCTACCTGAACGACGTGCGCGTCGACGTCGCCCGCGACGTCGCCTACATCACCGACTCGGGCCTCGGCGCGATCATCGTCCTCGACCTCCGCACCGGGAAGGCCCGTCGGGTGCTCGAGCGGCACAAGGCGACGAAGGCGGAGCCCCGGTTCGAGCTCGAGATCGGCGACGGCGTCTGGGTCATCGAGGGCGAGCCGCCGCGCATCCACGCCGACGGGCTCGCCATCTCCCCCGACGGGGTCCATCTCTACTTCCAGGCCCTGACCGGCAAGACCCTCTACCGGGTGCCGACGGCCGCCCTCCGGGACGAGGGCCTCCCGCCGAACGTCCTCGCCGCGCAGGTCGCCGAGGTGGCGAAGGTCGGCGCCTCGGACGGGATCGAGTTCGGCCCCGACGACCGCCTCTGGCTCACATCGCTCGAGCACGACGCGATCCGCGGGTGGGACGAGACGCGCGGCGTGCAGACGATCGTGAAGGACGAGCGCCTCGTCTGGCCCGACTCGATGGCCGTCGGCCCGGGCGAGCGCGTTTGGGTGACGACCGCCCGGATCCACGAGGGCGACCGCCCGAAGAAGCCGTTCGGGCTGTATCGGATCGAGTTCCGCTAGTCTGCTTGGTCGCAGGCTCGCCTGCGGCGAGGAGGATGGCACCACGGAGACACGGAGGACACGGAGGATCACGGAGAGGCGCGGGCGGCGCCTACGGGGTTGGTGTTGTCGCTTCGCGACGAGGATCGAACCACGGAGACGCGGAGGCCCGGAGGAGCTTCAGGGGCGCCAGATCTCCGTCGAAGAGAACGGACGGACGGAAGGGCCAGCCCGGGACGAGCTCCTCGCGTCTTTCTCCGTGAATCCTCCGTGTCCTCCGTGTCTCCGTGGTGAGATCCCCTTCGCCGAAGGCGAAGCGAACGGGGTCGAGCGGGTCACTCGGTCTCGATGTCGACGTGCTCGACGCCCGGGACCTCCTTGCGGATCTTCGCCTCGAGAGCGTCGATCTCGTCGCCGAGCGCCTCGACGACCCGCTCGGCGAACTCACCGGTGTAGGTCTTGAACTCCTCGAAGGACTCGATCTTCTTCCAGCCCTCCTCGTCGATGATGCGGGCCTTCTCCGCGATCACCCGGCCGTCGAAGTTCACGTCCATCCGGACGCGGTAGAGGTCGACCGAGAGCTGCCGGCTCTTGAAGTCGTAGACGCCCTCGACGGCGGGGTTCTCCCGGACGAGACGCATCACGTTCTTGCGAACGTCCGGCCCCGCCGACGGGCCGACGAGCAGCCGCTTGTTCTGGGCGATCAGGATCAGGGCGACCGCGCCGAGGAGGACCGCGATGATGCACGAGCCGATCGCGTCCCAGATCGGGTTGCCGGTGACCGAGGTCAGCCCGATCGCGCCGAGCGCGATCAGGACGCCGGTCACCGCGACGCCGTCCTCGAGGAGGACGGCCATGGCGGCGGGGTCGGCCTCCTCCTTCATGTAGCGCCAGAGCGGCCGATCGCCCGCGTCCCTCTTGATCGCCCGGAGCGCGATCAGAAAGACGATCCCCTCGAGAATCAGGCTGCCGATCAGGACGATCAGCGCGATCCCGATCCCGTGGACCTCCTCGGGATGCATCAGCGAGTGGACGCCGTGGTACCCGGTGACGCCGCAGCCGATGAAGAAGACGCCGACCGCGCTCATGAGCGCCCAGACGAACCGCTCCGCGTGGTAGCCGTAGGGGTGGTGCTGGTCGGCGTCCTTCTCGGAGCGCTTGATCCCGACGAAGAGCAGCGTCTGGTTGAAGACGTCGGCGAGGCTGTGGATCGCCTCGCCGAGCATCGCGCCCGACCCCGTCAGGCCAAAGCCGACGAACTTCGCGATCGTGATGACGGTGTTCGCGCCGATGGCGCTGATGACGGCGCCGGTCGAGCCCGCGGCCATGATTCGGGACCTCTCTATCTTCCTGCGTCCCCGCTGAGAGCCAGTACACGACGCGGGCGGGCCCGAAGCCCGCCCCGTGCGCTTCCGTCGAGCTCCGCGAACCGCCTGCTGCTAGCTAGGCGCCGCCCTCGGCCTGGACCCAGAGGGTCGCGTGCTGGAGGAGCTCGGTCGCGGTCTTGAGGTTGAGCTTGTCCTTGATGTGGGCGCGGTGACTCTCGATCGTCTTGACGCTCAGGTTGAGCTGCTCGGCGATCTGGCGGGTGCCGAGGCCCTGCCCGATCAGGCGGAACACCTCGAGCTCGCGGTCCGACAGGCGCTCGACGCTGGAGGTCGTGCTCGAGGTGGGGACCTCGACGAGCATCTGGAGCATCCGGGCCGACATGGCGGGCGAGAGGTAGATGTCGCCCGAGAGGACCTTCCGGATCGCCACGAGGACGTTCTCCGGAGCCTCCTGCTTCATGATGTAGCCCTTGGCGCCGGCGCGGAGCGCCCGCTCGGCGTAGAGGTTCTCGTCGTGCATCGACAGGACGAGGACGGGCAGGCTCGGGCTCTCGGCCTTGATCTGCTTGATGAGCTCGATCCCGTTCGTGCCGCGGAGCGAGATGTCCACGATGCACATGTCGGCCTTCGCGCCGTCGAGCTGGCCGAGAGCGTCGGCCGCGGTCTCGGCCTCGCCGCAGACGGCCAGATCCGACTCGTGGTCGATGAGCTGGCTCAGACCCTGCCGCACGATCGGATGGTCGTCGACGACGAGGATCCTACGTGCCTGCGTCTTCGATTCGGTCATTATCATGACCCTCCCCCCGATGACGTCTTCACAATTGCCCGACTCGGACCCGCGGACCCGTGGCGCCGCTACAGCGCAGCTCCATCATCACGAAACGTGCACCGAACGACGGTGCCACCGTCGGACCCGGCGGTGATCTCGAACGAGGCTCCGATCATTCTCGCCCGGTGGTTCATGATCCTCAAGCCCATTCCGGGGCTACGTACTTCGGTGGGGAATCCCACCCCATCATCCCGGACGTCGAGCACGACCCTCTCATCGGGGTTCACCCGAAGCCCGATCCGGATCTTCTGGGCCTTTCCGTGCTTCACCGCGTTGGTCACGGCCTCCTGCGCGATCCGGTAAAGATGGTTGGCCGCATCGTGGTCGTCGAGCTCGACGGCGGCCGCGCCCTCGACCCGACAGTCCACATCGAAGAGCTTCCGCGTCGTGCCGGCGAGCTCCTCGAGGGCCGAGGGCAGCCCGTGCGGCTCGGCCTCCACCGGGTGGAGGCCGCGGGCGAGGCCGCGCGTCGTGGTGATCGCCTGGTTCACGATCTCGGCGATGTTCGCCGCGTCGTCCGCCTCGTCCGCCCCACGTTCGGTCAGCTTCCGGTGGAGCACCTTGCTCATGAACGCGATCCCGGTCAGCTCCTGGCCGAGACCGTCGTGGAGATCCGAGGCGATCCGGGACTGCTCCCGCTCGCTCGTCTCGAGGATCGTGCGCTCGAGGTGGAGGCGGTCGGTGATGTCGCGCACCATGACGATCACCTCGTCCTCGCCGCTCACGACGATGCGCGCCTCCCAAGACTGCATGCCGCCGCCCGCACCGGGCAGCTCGTACTCGAAGTCCTGGGTCTCGCGGGTCTCGAACGCCGCCTCGATGCTCCGCCGCGACTGCTCGGCGACCTCGGGCGGCAGAACCTCGTCGAGGTGGCGACCGACGAACTCCTCGGGCGGCAGCAACGGCTCGGACTCTCGCGACGGCTTGAAGTCGAGGTAGACGCCCTCCCGGCTGACCCGGAAGAGCATGTCGGGGATGGCGTCGACGACGGCCGCGTGGCGGGCCTGGCTCCGACGGAGGGCGCGCTCGGCGTCCTTCTCGGCCGTGATGTCGACCATGACGCCCTGATAGAGGGTCGGGGCGCCGGCCGCGTCGCGGAGCTGAACGCCGTGATCGTGGAACCACCGCACCCGGCCGTCTCGATGGATCACGCGGTACTCGAGGCTGAAGATGTCGCCGTCCCGGAGCTGCTTCTCCATCTCGGCGAGGACCCGCCGGCGGTCTTTCGGATGGATCGCGTTCACGAAGCGGTCGGGGTCGGTCGACCACTCCTCGGGCGTGTATCCGATGAGCTCACGGACCTGCGGGCTCATGTAGCTGGCGCTGGTGCCCGGCTTCCGCGTCACGTAGGTCACGACCCCTGGGAGATGCTCGGCGAGCGCGCGGTAGCGGGCCTCGGACGCCCGAAGCTCCTCCTCGGCGCGCCGCCGCTCGGTGACGTCGGTCGCCGTGATCGTGATCGCGACGACCTCGCCGCCGCGGAGGATCGGGCCGATCCGGTCGATGTACCAGGCGATGCCGCCTTCGGGGCCGGTCGCCCGGACCTCGAGGGTCTCGATCTCGCCGGTCTTCCAGACCCGCTCCATCGCCGCCGCGACCAGCTCGTTGCTCTCGGGCGGCATGTACTCGCTGACGTGACTCCCGATCACGTCGCCCATCTCGAACTCGGGGTAGATCCGGTTGATGAACGTGATCCGGGCGTCGCGGTCGACCGACATGATGAAGTCGGGCGACCCCTCGACGAGCGATCGGAAGCGCGCCTCCGAACCCCGGAGCGCCTCCTCGGCCGCCTTTCGCTCGGTGATGTCGGTGCAGATGAGCAGGACCGAGAGCGCGCCTCCCTCGGCCTCGATCGGCGCGATCCGGCAGACGTACCACGCGGTCCCGCCGCCGACTCCCTCCGCGGGCGCCTCGAACGTCCGCCCCTGGCGCGAGGCGACCACGTCGGCGAGGAGCGCCTGGAGGTGCTCCTTCACCTCGGGCGCGACGTAGTCGAAGACGCACGAGCCGAGGACCTGGTCGTACTCCTGGTGCGGGAGCACGCGGTTCGCGTAGTCGACCCGCCCCTCGGGCGAGAGCAGGATGATGAAGTCGGGTGAGTGCTCGGCGAGCGACCGCCAGCGCCGCTCGGATGCCCGGAGCTCGGCCGTCCGCTCCTCGACCCGTTCCTCGAGCGCATCGCGAGCCGCCCGGAGGGCGGCCTCGGCCTGGTTGCGCTCGGTGATGTCGGTGAACGTCCCGATGACGCTCTGGACGGTCCCGTCCTCGTCGAGGATCGGCGCTCCGGCGATCACCACGTTCCGCCGCCGCCCGCGCGCCCCGACGAGCTCGACCTCGTAGGCGCTCGCGATCCCCTCGGACCGCTTGCGGTGCTCCACCTCCATCACCTCGAGGCTCTCGTCGGTGAAGAAGCGGTGGTAGGTCTCCTCGCCGAGCTCGGGGCCGTCGATCTGGAGGAGCGACGCCATCGCCGAGTTCATGTAGACCGTCCGCCCGGGCTGGGTGATCTGCCAGATCCCGACCGGCGTGTTCTCCGCGAGCACCCGATAGCGCTGCTCGCTCCGCTCGAGGGCGCGCTCGAGGTCGCCGATCCGCTCGTCGGTCGAGGCGACAGTCGAGTTGGGCCGGGGCGAAGCCATCGGGGTCGTTCTCTCCGGGGACAATGAGCGCGACGGGCGCCCCCCCGATGGAGAGCGCCCGCCGGGGCGACGTCGTTCACCTCACGGCGCCGCGCCGTCGTTAGCTAGTCCTTCTTGAGCGGGTAGGCCGACTTCCCGGTGCTCTTCGCGAACTTGGCGACGATGTCGAAGGACGGCGTGCCCTTCTTCGTCTCCTTCTCGTTCTCCTCCATCTCGAGGGAGAGCTCCTTCTCGGGCATCGGCGTCGACTTCGTCTTGAAGCGGATCGCCACCGGCTTCTTGAGCCCCTCGCCGTAGATCACCGCGCCGACGATGTCGGCGTTGCTGAACTCGAGGCCCATGGTGTACTTGCCCTTGGGGATCGTCTTGCTGCGGTACTTCAGGTCCTCGAGCGCCTCGAACGTCGCGATGTCGGCGAGGTACTTGTTGAGGTACTCCTGGATCATCGGCCCGTACTGCTTCGCCATGGCGTCGATGTTGAAGCCGGGCGGCACCCGCTGGGCGAGCTGAGGGTTGTTCTTGACGATCTCGGCCGGGTCGGTCGGAATCGCCTTGTAGGTGATCTTGGCGAGGCCATCCATCTCGACGACCGTGTCCGGGATCTTGTCGAGCTCCTCGCGGACCATCTGCTCGATCATCGCGGGGTCGGGGGCCTGCGCCCACGCCGGCGTCGTGACACCCACCACGAGCAACATGGCCATGATGGTGGTCGTAAGCATGCGCCTCATTCGTCTGCTCCTGTCATGCCGTGGTCCCTGTCGACCCCGTCGATCCCCCGCCGCCAGCGACCAGATCCCCGGACGTGCAAGGACGCCCGCTCGGAGACGCGAGGTCTCCAGGGCGGGCGTCGTTCGCCACGAGCCGGTTGGCGCGGACGGCTATCGGGTGATCAGAACTCGTGTGCCAGACGGCACCAGGTCGTAGAGCTCCTCGACGTCGCCGTTGTGCATCCGCACGCAGCCCATCGACGAGGCGGTGCCGATCGAGTCGTCCAGGGGCGTCCCGTGAATGCCGAAGCCGGCGTAGTCCTCGGTCGCCGCGAACCCTAGCCAGCGGGTTCCGAGGATGTTCTTGGGATGCCCGTAGGGATAGACTCCGTCGGGTCCATACCAGGTCGGCTCGACGAGCCGCGTGTCGATGACGAACTCCCCCTGCGGAGTCCTATCATCCTTACCCGTTCCGACATCGTACTGTTTGAGGTATCGGCCGTCCAATGTGACGATCAGGCGGAAGTCGTGCTTGATCACGAGGATGCCGATCTCGCCGGTGATCATCTTGAGTCGCTGCCCGAGCCGGATCACGTTCGAGCGCAACCCGTTGACCCGCTTGATGAAACCATGGGGCACGCCGTATCGACGGCCGAGCCCCGAGAGCGTGTCGCCGGCCTCGACGACGTGGATGACGCTCGAGGGTCCCGGGCGATTCGAGAAGTAGAGCTTCGCCGCGAGGGAGTCGAGCTCGGCCTTGTAAACGTCGCGGTCGGTCTTCGAGACGGTGGCGTAGCTGAGGCGGCTGAGAGCGACGTGACGCGCGGCGTCGTCGCCGGCCTGACCGGCGGCCTGCGCCTCGCCCTGCGCGATCGAGCGTCGCCCGGCGAGCTCGCCCTCGGCGACGGTGGCCGCGTCGGTCCCCGGCCACTCGCGGCAGACGCGGAGCAGGCGCATGAGGCCGGACTCGACCTGGCCCTCGGCGAGCGCCCTGCGCCCCGCGTCGAGGCAGGCGACCGCCTCGGGCGGGGCAGACCGCGATCCCGCGGGACCGCGCGTCGTGGCGCCCCCGCCGGCGCCACCGGCGCCGCCTCCGGGCGCCGGCGTGGCCGGACGCTCGGCTCCGGGCGCCGCCGAGACGCCGCCCGTCGACCCGCTGGGGTCGGCCCCGCCAGCCGACGTCGGGGCGAGCGAGCCGACGAGGCTGCCGGTCGTCGTCGCGGGGAGGGTGCCGGGCTCGCCGCCCGCGCCGAAGAGGAGCCATCCCCCGAGGTAGAAGACGGTGCCGGCGACGATCACGCCCACCCCGCCGGCCACCAGCAGCTTGCCGTTGTTCCTCATCGAGCTCCTCCCTCCGTCGCGCCGGCGCGGCGCACGCGGACCCTCCGCGGACCGGCCTCGCCTTCCCTGCTATCGGTATCGGCGAGCCGCGACTTTCGTGGGTCGAGCCCGACCATCGTTCGGAGAGCCCTCGACGACCGACCCGTCCGGAGGCGGGAGCGCGGTCGATCCGACATAATGCGCCCGACCACCCGGAGCAGCTCCCCCCGACGATGACCGACGTGCCGCCGCCGCGCCCCGATCCCGCCGCCGAGGAGCCGCTCGCCACCGCCGAGGTCGAGCTGACCGTCGTGATGCCGTGCCTGAACGAGGCGGACACCCTCGCGACGTGCATCGAGAAGGCGCTCGCCGGAATCGAGGCGACCGGCGCCGTCGGCGAGATCGTCGTCGCGGACAACGGCAGCACCGACGGCTCCCCCGAGATCGCCCGGGGGCTCGGCGCCCGGGTCGTGCCCGTCGCCCGGCCCGGATACGGGAGCGCGCTCATGGGCGGCATCGACGCCGCGCGCGGGCGGTTCGTGATCATGGGCGACGCCGACGACAGCTACGACTTCGGCGAGATCCCGAACCTCGTCGCGAAGCTCCGCGAGGGGAACGATCTCGTCCAGGGCTGCCGCCTCCCGGCGGGCGGAGGAACGGTCGCGCCGGGTGCCATGCCGTTTCTTCACCGGTGGCTCGGCAACCCGATGTTCACCCTGATGGTGCGCGTCATGTTCGGCGCCCCCATCAACGACGTCTACTGCGGCCTCCGCGGGTTCAGCAAGGCGCTCTACGACCGCCTCGACATGCGCTGCACCGGGATGGAGTTCGCGACCGAGATGATCATCAAGGCGAGCTCGTGGAAGGACGAGGTCCGCATCGCCGAGGTGCCGATCACCCTGCACCAGGACGGCCGCAAGGCGCACGCGCCGCACCTCAAGACGTTCCGCGACGGCTGGCGCACCCTCCGGTTCTTCCTGATGCTCAGCCCGAGCTGGCTCTTCCTCTACCCGGGGATGCTCCTCGCCGCCCTCGGCGCGGCGCTCGGCATGGTCGCGCTCGCCGGGATGCGGATCGGCGGGGTCGAGATCGGCCCCCACAGTCTCCTCGTCGGCGGCCTCGCGATCCTGATGGGCTACCAATCGGTCCTCTTCAGCGTGATGGCGAAGACGTTCGCCACCGAGGAGGGCCTCATCCGCGAGGACCCGGGCTTCACCCGTCTCTTCGACTACGTGAAGCTCGAGGTGGGCCTGATCGGCGGGGTCGTGATGCTGATCGGCGGCCTCGGCCTCATCGGCAAGGTCGCCTGGCAATGGCAGGCGGCCGGCTACCCCGACCTCCACTACCCCGACACCCTGCCCTGGGTGATCCCGGGAACGGTGCTCGCCGCCCTCGGCTTCGAGACGTTCCTGTTCAGCTTCTTCATCAGCATCCTGGGAATGCGGCGCCGGTAACGGCACGCACGCCGCAGCGAAGCCGTTGCGTCGATTCGAAGATCGCTGCAGGAGAGCGCTCCCGCGCCCCGCCCGGTCGAGAAGCGCCAGCCCTTGCCGACCGCGCGACTTAGCGCCGCGCGCCGCCGCCGTGGACTCTCCGTTGCTTCCTCTCCGGCGGGTCGCCGGAAAGGAGCCCGTGATGAGCCGATCGTCACCCGCGGAAGAGAAGGGGAGGCGACGGCCAACGAGTCGTTACCACGTCCGCATCCGGGTCGAGTGCCCGGCGTGCGCCGCCGTCGTCGACGTGCGAGAAGGCGTCTGCACCTCGTGCGACGCCGACATCGCCGCGCTGCTACGAAGGAGCTCGGACCGACACCTCGCCCGCGAGACGTAGCTTCAGCGCGATCGCCCGAACGCGGAACGCAGTGCCTGGTTCGTCCCCTCGATGTCGAAGACGGGCCAGTGTTCGCCGATCCACTCCTTGAGCTCGTCGTGCCGCTCGTGGGTGGGATCGGCCATCGCCGCGAGAAACTCGCTGTAGCCGCGGACCCCGCCGACGTCTTCGGGGGGACCGGCGCCTTCTCCTGCGATCACCCTCGGCGTCCGCCCGACCCCGTCAGGGTCGAGAATGTCCTCGACCTCGATCGTGTGGCTCCACTCGTCGCCGAAGTCGTACTCGTAGTTGAATCGGGCGCCCTTGGTCTTCGCGAGCGTGCGCAGCTTGACCTTGCCCTCGTCGTCGTTCCCGACGTGGTCCAACATGAAGCGCGGATCGGTGTAGACCGAGCCGTCAGGGAACTCGAACAGGTGCAGATGGCTGTTCGTCCAACCGAACGCGAGCTGGATGACCTCGTGGACGGTCTTCAAGCTCCGATTCCCGGAGACGAGGACGCGCCGCCACACCGGAGGACTGGCTCCCTTCAGGCTGATCTTGAGCTGATAGATCGGGCGCCTCATCGTCTGGTCTCTGCCTCGGATGATGATGTCGAGCTGTCGCCCACGCTCGAATCGCCCATCTCGATCAAGAAACGAGAACCTCGCTCACCTCGCCGCCCTCGGAGAGTCGAACCTCGACGCCGTGATCCGCGAACAGCTCGCCCGATCCGAGGTAGAGGATGACGCCGCTCGGAAAGACGTGCATTGAGTTCGGGCTCAGCTCACGTTTGAAGGCCGCGCGCGACACCGGACCTCTGCCATCACTCCAGCTCTCATTGCACACCGCGAGGAGCTCATCGGCGGCGGCGTCTCGGATCATCGGCAGGTTGCGCTCGGCCCGGAGCAAGTGCCTCCTCGCGTTCTCGACGAGCCTGATCACCTCGTCGCCATCGTCGGGATCGTCCGCATCGATCATGACCTCGTACGCGAGCTTGGACGTGCGTCTCTCTCCGGTGAAACAGCCCATGTCGCGGGCGAACTCCAGGTCGCCCAGGACTCGATCCTGGAGAAGTCGCGGCTTCGCCAACTGCTTCGCCATCGAACGGAGGCGCGACTCGGGCTGCACCGTCCGTGCCGAGGTCGCAAGCGCAGACTCCATTGTGTTCTTCCGTGCTGGCCAGGCCTTGACGATCGAGAGCGCCTGGCAACTGCCCTCCCACTCACGCACCGCCCGGTCTCGGGATCGGATGCTCGTCATGGAAACGACGACACGCAGCTCCTTGGGCTGCGGACGACCTGCACCGTCAATCCACGGTTGGATGAAGGCGATGACCCCTGGGTCGTCTTCGCCCCACTTCGGCGACGCGCTTCTGACGATTCCACGAATGCGATCTCCAGCGTGAACCCGGCGAGCGGCCTTCTTAGTTGCCTTCTTCTTCACCGAGTCTCCCTTCTATCCGCACCGAGCGTGGCACGCGGAGATGCTATCCACGCGCGACAGTTCGGCGCCAACGCCTCCTCCGTTGCGCGGCGCAACGCGCGGCGCAAACTGCCCCGGTTTGCTGGGGCAAGAAGCTACGGTAAAAACCTCAGTTTACACGAAACATCTCCCTCACCTCGAGCGTCTAGGTAGGTGCGACCAACGACGAGGGAGTCACCGATGAACGCACTCACCGAAGCGATCGACCTCCCGCCCTGCGAGGCTGGTCTCCCGCCCGACGAGATCCTTCGTCGCCTCCGCCGGCTCGTCGAGATCGGCGGCCGATGCGACGCGACGGTCGCCTTCCACCTTCGGGAAGTGGAGACGCAGAGGCTCCACGATCTGTACGGGCACCCCGACACGCGGCGCTTCGCCGAGGCGATGCTCGGTCTGAGCCGCCATCGGACCTATCGTCTGCTTCGCGCGGCGCGTGCCTGCGAGAAGCACCCGGCCGTTCGTGCGGCGTTCGAGCGTGGCGAGATCTCGTACGGCAAGGTCGATGAGCTCGCCCGGATCTCTCGCGGCTCCGACATGGCGCTCTGGCTCGAGCGCGCGCGTCGGGAGCCGCGGGACGTTCTGCGCGAGCGGATCGACCGGGACGAGCGGTTTCTCCCCGCCGACGGGCCGAACAAGATCGTCCGCTTCGAGGTCGAGGCGGATCAGTGGGCCCGGCTCCAGGAGGCGCTCGAGAAGGTCCGCCGCGTAGGTGGCGTCGACGTCGGCATGGCCGAAGCGATCGACGTCCTGGCGCACAACTACCTCGAGACGCCGATCGACGAGTCCGAGGTCCTCGACCCGCCCGAGTCGGTGAAGCCTCCCGCCGACGACGCTCCCGAGTCCGAGTTGCGCGCCGCAACCGAGACCGAGCTCGAGCGAGATCGGGTCTTCCGCCGCGATGCGCTCGAGCTCTACGGCTGGATCTGTGGGGTGCCGGGCTGCGGCTGCCGGGTCGACCTGCAGGTCGACCACATCGTCCCCCGATCTCGAGCGCCCGCGAGGCGCTGGGATCCCGAGAACGTCGTGCCCCTCTGCGTCGGCCACCACCGCCTCAAGACGAACGGAGTCCTCTCGATCCCGGGAAAGGAGCCCGACGGAACCCTCATCGTCGAACGTCCCCCGGCACCCTGGCATCCGCTCCCAGGCTGATCCGGCGGCCCGCCGACGAGTCGCGCCCGCGCGACGGGGACGACGTCGGCAGCGGGCGACGACGAGCGGATAGCGACCCGAACCTCACGCCCGCGGGAGGGACTCGTACTCTCGACCCCGACGGCTGGCCCGAAGCGAGACGCTCCGAGGTTCGGCAACGGGCGCCGACCGCGTGCTGAACCTGCCCGGCTCGATGGGAAGGCAGGCGGCCCCGACACACTCGTCGCCTGGCGACTCGTGGGACCCGTTCGGAGACCTGCCCGTTCGGAGACCCGCTAGTAGTGTCGCCACGCCTCGCGGAAGTAGCGGACGATCACCGGGTCGAGCTTGGAGTTCGGCTCGACGGGGGGATCGGCGACGAGCGCGCCCTTTCCGAACACCGTCGCCGCGGCGATCACCTCCGAGGTGACGAACGTCGTCGGGACGGGGAGCGCCACTCCAGCGCGCAGCTCGTTCCGCAGCGCCGCAGGCCCGGCCGCCGACGCGGGCTTCGCGAGCCAGAAGCCCCATGGGCCGAAGCTCGGCACCGTCTGCCGGTACGGCACGGCGTCGAAGCCGGCCGCCTCGAGCGTCACGCCGATGCAGAGGAAGACGCGCTTGGCGTGGAACGGGCTCGTCGCCTGGAGCGCGATGGTCGCGTCCGGGGCGAGCCTCGCGAGGAGCGTCCGGTAGAACTCGCGGCTGAAGAGCTTCGCGAGCTCGAGCTGCTTCGGGTCGGGGAAGTCGAGGATCGCGACGTCGAAGCTCCCCTCGGCCTCGGCGAGGAAGCCGTCGGCGTCGAGGTTCAGGACGTGGACCTCGGCGACGGGATGCGTCTCCCGGTCGAGGAGCTCGGTGTCGCGCTGACTCCGGACCGCAGCCGTCTCGGTCTCGTCTGCCGGCGCGACGGGCGCCGTCCGGACCGTCACCCGTTCGTCGGCGAGCGCCCCTCCGTTCGCCTCGACCAGCGCCGGATGGGTCGCCGCGAGCCTCGTCACCGCCGGATCGAGGTCGACGAGGGTGACCTCCTCGACGTCGGGCCACCGGAGCACCTCACGGAGCGCCAGGCCGTCGCCGCCGCCGAGGATCAGCACCCGCGCTCGCCGCGGCGCGGTCGCCATCACGGGGTGCACGAGCATCTCGTGGTAGATCGCCTCGTCGACGTTCGAGAACTGGAGGTGACCGTTCAGATAGAGGCCGACGCGGTCGCCCCGCTCGGTGATCACGATGTGCTGGTAGGGCGATGTCTCGCGGTGCACGATCGGGTCGCGGAAGTAGCGCTGCTCGGCCCACGCCGTCCAGTCGGGCGCCATCGCGAAGCCGCCGACGAGCACCGCCGTCGTGGCGAGAAAGAAGGCGGCGATCGTCCGGGGGCGCTCGACGTGGCGACGCAGGACGATGAGGCCGACGACCGCGACGGCGACGTTGGTCAGCCCGAGGATGAAGCCGATCCGGGCGAGGGTCACGTTCGTCAGCAGGACGAACGCGAACAGGAGCGCGCCGACGAGCGACCCGGCGTAGTCCATCGACAGGATCTGGCTCAGGTTCGTGCGGAGGCTCGATGCGTACTCGCGGTTGATCCGGATCAGGACGGGGATCTCCATCCCGATCAGGACGCCGATCGCTCCGGCGAACAGATAGAGCACGATCCGGTACGACTCGCTCACCGCGAAGACGCTGTGGACGGCGATCGCCGAGATCCCGCCGACGAGGCCGAGGACGCCCTCGATCACGAGGAAGCCGTCGACGAGGCCGCCACGCATCTGTCGCTGGACGACCGCGCCGATGCCCATCGCGAACATCATCAGGCCGATGATGATGAAGATCTCCTCGTGACCGCTGCCGAGGAGGTAGTTGCCGAGCACGCTCAGGACGTACTCGTAGATGATCCCGCACGCGCCCATCACGAGCATCGAGCCGCCGAGGAGCACCGTCGCGACGCGCCCCGAGAGCGGCGCCTCGGCGGCGTCGCCCGGCGGCTGCGGTGCGTCGGACGACTCTGGCGCGTCGACGGGGGCGGCGGGCGCTTGCGCCACGCTCACTTCCCGCTGCTCCGGCTCCCCGAGCTGCTGCTGCTCCCGCGCCGGTAGCCGCTCGAGCTGCTGCTGCTGCTCCCGCTGCTGCCGTAGGACGAGCCGCTCGAGCCGGTCCGCCGCGTCGAGCTCGACCCCGAGCTCGTGTTGCTCGCGGTGTAGCGACTGCCGCGGTACTTCCCGCCCGAGCTCTTCCAGGCGCTCTTCTTGTAGCCGTCGTTCTTGACGTAGCGGCTCTGTCCGTAACGGCTCTTCGTGCGCGAGCCGCTCGTCCCGAAGAGAACGGTGCCGCGGGTCGACCGGCCGTAGTAGACCCGCCCCGAGCGGCGGTGGCTGTCCCAGTCGTCCCAGTCGTCGTGATACCAGTGGTAGTCGTCGTCGTAGTAGTAGCTCCGGCGCATCCAGCCGTAGCGGCTGTGCCACACCCAGCGCCGCCGACCCTGGTATTCGTTCCACTGCCCGTAGTGGCGGTTGCCGATGTAGGAGTAGAGCGGCGGGCTGACGACCTTGACCGCCTCGTGGTCGAAGAGGCCCTTCGGCTTGCTCTCCAGCGTCATGCCCATGTACGGCTCGTGCGCCTTGTAGACCGCCTCGCCGACCTTCTTCCACTCGGACTGCTCGGTGTGTTGATCGTTCGCGTCGACCTTGACGACCTTGTACTGGTGGAGGAACTCGGAGTCCTCGTACCCCTCCTTGATCTCCATGTCGACGAGCATCTTGTCCCAGGAGTGGTCGAGCTGCCCGCAGAGCGCCACGATGTTCGCCTTCTCGGCCGTCACCGACTTCGCGAGGTCGGCGAGCTCGCCCGCCTTCACCTGGAGGGCCCGCGGGTTGAGGTCCTTCAGCTCCTTCTTCGCCTGCTCGGAGAGGGCGGCGTGCGCGCGGACCGCCCGTCCGGGGACGGTCTTGAGCCGGTCGACCTGCCGCTGCAGCGCCTCCTTCTTGTCCGGCCACGCCGCGACCGCCTTCGCCACGACCGGCTCGAGGTCGGAGAGGTCGAGCCCGTTGCAGGTCTCGAGGTCCTTCTCCCCCTGCGCCACGTACTGCTCGCGCTTCTCGATCGCGTCGACGAGGTCGACGGCCTTCTTCACGAGGACGGTCGCCCGACCGATGTCGGCCTTCTCCCGCTCCTCGCGGCAAGCGCGGATGACGGTCAGGAGCTGCTCCTCACGCTTCTCGTCGTCGGCGTCGAGGATCGGCTTCGCCTCCTTTTGCCACCGATCGCGAAGGCTCGACACGGCTCCGTGGGCGTCCTCGACCGTCGCGGACCACTTGCCGTCGGCCGCGAGCTTGCCGATGACGTCGGCCCACGCGGGCTTCTCGGCCCCCGCGCCGCCGCCGAGCAGCTCGTCGAGCTTGCGCTTGTCGCCGTCGATCTCGACCCAGGCGGCCTCGAGGGCGGCGGCCTCCTCGGCGGCCTCGGTCTGCGCGGCGTAGCTGATGCCTCCGCCGAAGACGGCCATCGCGACGATGATTCCCCCGAGGAGGACCACGGCGCAGAAGAAGGCGGCGATCGTCTTGAGATCCATGGTTCTCGCTCCTTTGGCTTCGCTTCCTTCGGGACTCGCCTGTTCTCTGCGCTCTGGCTAGATGACCGTGAAGAAGATGACGCTGGCGAGCCCGACGAGCAGCCCACCCTCGAGGAATCCGGCGTTCACGTTGCGATCGGCGGCGATCTCCGTCTTGAGGTCGGCCCCGGGCAGGAGGACGCCGTCGATCACGAAGCGCCCGACCGCGAGGAGGACCACGGCGGCGAGGGCGAGCCAGCCGAACCGGGTCAGGTTCTCCTGCCAGCCGACGAAGTCGCCGGCGACGCCCGCCATCATCAGGACGCCCATCGCGATCAGGTTGCCGCCCAGGGCCACGCCGGCCGCGACGTTGTCCTTCTCGAGCTGCTCGTGGAAGTCGTAGGGGGTCAGCGCCTGGTAGATGAAGCTGAAGACGATCATCGCGACCTGGCCCAGGCCCCAGAACGCGAGCGCCGTCTCGATCCCGCCGCCCTCGCCCGAGATCGCGCCGGCGACCACGAGCGCGCTCGCGACGTAGGTGCCGAACTCGACCGCGCCCATCCCGACGTTTTTGTCCTCGACGATCTCCTTCCGGGTGCTGAACCGGCGGAGGACGACCTTGTCGAGGATGAGCCGCGAGATGTTCAGGAGAACGATCCCGCCGAGCGCCCAGGCCGCATCGATCCCGAGCTCACGGACGTAGTCCATGCCCGGCATCTCGCCGGCCTCGATCGCCGCGTCGGCGGCGCCCTCCCCGAACGTGGCGCCGATGAAGACGATGCACACGCCGAGGTAGTAGCCGATCAGGCTCAGCCCGACGGCGGGGTTGTCCTTCGCCGAGAGCTGGTCGTCGAGCTTGTACGGCGTGACGACGTCGAGCGTCACCTTCGCGATCAAAAGCAGGATGAAGGCGGTGACGACGTAACCCAGGTCCACCAGGACCACGGTGAGCGCCTCGTTCATGGTCTCCCCCGTTCTCCCACCTCGAGATCGGCGCGTCCGGCCGCCGTGGTCTCGCTAGCGACTCGACAGAACCTCGACCTCTTCGGGGTCGAGGTACTCGGCGACGAAGACCTGGAAGTCCTCGTCCTCCCACTTCTCGATTCCGACGAGCGACTCCCCGTCGACCGCCTCGAAGTCCCAGGCGTAGAAGCCCGCCGTCGGCTCGCCGCGGCCCGCGCCCCACCCGGTCTCGTAGCTCTCCTCGAAGCGGTAGTCCATTCCGCGGAGATGAAGGCCGTGGTCCTCGTCGGGGTTCTCGTCCATGCGGACGAGGTCGTCCTCGGTCAGCCCGGTCGCGTCGAGCGCGAGGCGGTCGGCCGGCCGGACGAGCCCGAAGAGGAGCTCGTCGTCCTCCCACCACTCGAGGGCGAGCTGCCCCTCGGCCGAGCCGCCCTCGACCTCGAACCACGCGTCGTCGTCGGTGACGTAGCGGTGGAGCTTCGTGACCTGAAAGCTCAGGTCGCCGCCGCCGGCGGCGCCGCCCCGGATGACGACGATGTCGCCGGTGCGGACATCCGAGATGGGGTGTCCCATGAAGCGCGATCCGGAGTCGGGTGCCAGACGGGGTTCGAAGGGTGAGCGTGGGAGCTTGCACGCTCCGCCGGATCGTCGCAAGGACGGCTCGGGGGGCGGCGCCCACGTTTGCTTTGGACGCTGCAGCCCCCCCACGCCTCACGCGGGCGGGTCCGGGACGCGCTCCAGAACCCAGGGGCCGAGCGGCGCAGCCTCCGCCTCGGGCGCCGCCGGCGCCGCCCGGAACGTCCCGCGTACCCGGTCGCCGGCGACTCGCAGGTCGAGGGAGCCGTCCCCGCGGGGCCGCACCTCGCCGGGGCCGCGATCACGAAGCGTCACCGTCCCGCGGTCGCCCGAGATCGACCCCTCGAAGTCGAGGTAGATGATTCGGTGGTCCGCGATCCGCTCGACCGCGAGCCGTTCGCCCTCGGCGAGCTCGGCGAGGGCGTCGAGATCGTCGACCCGGAACGTCACCAGGACGCCGTCGCGCTCGACGAGCAGGTCGAAGTGGCTCTCGGCGGAATCGGGCGTCTCGTGACGCTGGACGGCGAAGCGGGTCGCCGGCGGAGTCGCCCTCTCGGCCAACGGATCTGCCGTCAGCCGGCGACGTCGCAGGTGAGCTCGCCGGTCGCCTCCTTGATGAGGCGCTCGTGCCCGCAGCCGTCGCACCGGAGGGCCGGTCCGTGCTCGGTCTTCTCGTGGAGAACCTGCCGCCCGTCGCACCGGTTGCACTCGGGGCCCGTCTTGACGCCCGGCTGCCCCTCGAACGAGTCGGGGATCCCGGCGGCGCCGCGGACGCTCCGCGCCGCCGCCCCGATCGCCTTCGCCGCGGCCCGGACGGCGTCCTCGGTCGTCGACTTGCCGAGGGCGAGGCGGACGCTCGAGGCGGCCCGCTCCGCCCCGAGGCCGCTCGCCTCGAAGAACGGCGTGGGCGTGAGCCCACGGTCGTGGCACGCGGGGCCGGTCGAGAACGCGACGACGTCGCCGGCCGCCTCGGCGACGGCGGGGCCGAGGCAACCCGGGAAGCTCACGTTGAGGGTGTTCGGGAGACGCCGCGTCGGATGGCCATTCACGGCGAGGCCCGGCACCTCGTCGACCAGCAGCGCGTGGAGCAGGTCGCGGAGCGCGTGGACCCGCTCGCACTCGAACGCCATGTCGCGTCTCGCGGCGCGCATCGCGGCAGCGAGGCCGACGACGCCGGCGGTGTTCTCGGTGCCACCGCGGCGGCCCGACTCGTGGCCGGCGCCGTGGAGGAGCGGCTCGATCGGCAGCCCGCGCCGCACCCGGAGGACGCCGACGCCCTTGGGTCCGTAGAGCTTGTGTCCGGCGATCGTGTAGGCGCTCACGCCGATGAGCGGCATCCCGGTCGGGATCTTGCCGCACGCCTGCGCCCCGTCGCAGTGGAAGATCGGTCCGCGGTCGGCGACCGTCGTGACGAGGTCGAGGATCGGCTGGACCGTCCCGACCTCGTTGTGGGCGTGCATGATGCTGACGAGGATGCAGTCCTCGTTCACCAGCTCGGAGAGCTCGTCGAGGTCGACCGTCCCCGTCTCGTCGACGCCGACCCGGACGACCTCGAAGCCGAGCGTCCGCTCGAGCCACAGCGCCGGCTCGACCACGCTTGGATGCTCGATCGCGCTGATGACGATCCGCTTACCCTTCGCCTTCGCGCCCTTCCTGGCGAGGTGGCCGAGGGCGAGCCCCTTGATCGCGAGGTTGTTCCCCTCGGTCCCGCCCGAGGTGAAGATGATCTCGGTCGGCGAGACGCCGAGGTAGGAGGCGACCTCCTCGCGGGCGGCATCGACCGCGCGACGCGCCTCGCGGCCGAACGCGTGGCCCGACGACGGGTTCCCGTGGCCGCCGCTGAGGAACGGCAGCATCGCTTCCCGCACCTCGTCGAGCATCGGCGTGGTGGCGTTGTGGTCGAGGTAGATCGGCTGGTCGCTCATGGTCTCGGAGACTAGCGGCGCTGCTGGGGCCGGTCAAGCGCGATCATCCCACCAGTCCAAAGCTTACGAGGGCCCGCGGGAGCCGTAGCGCAGCTCAGCCCCGCAGACTCGGGGAGAGCGTGCGAGCAAGCTCCTCGACGCTCCTGAGGAATCGGGCGAACGAGGGAGACCTGCTCGCCGCCAGGTCGATGTCGAACCGCGCAGACATCCCCGGTTGATCGACGATCTCGGAATCGTCGTCGCACTCATCTCGATGACGCAGCGTAGCGGCGCGTGTTGCGCCGATCAATCGCGCGAGCGACCCTCGGGTTGCGGCGCACAACCGACTCCGCCACAATTCCTTGGGGCCAGGTCGGACTACCGCGGGAGGCGGCTTGTCGGGCGTTCTCGGGGACTCGAGCGAAGACACGATGGCCAGCGGCCCGCCGGTCGCCGGTTTCGGCCAGGACCCCGAGCGCCTCGCGGCGGCCGCCGCGGAGCTCCAGGACGACCCGCGCCACCGTTTCGGCCGCTACGTGATCTTCGACGAGATCGGACGCGGGGCGATGGGGATCGTCCATCGGGCCTGGGATCCCGAGCTCCGGCGGGCGGTCGCGCTGAAGGTGCTGACCCCCGGCCCGCAGGTGACCCCGCGCGACATCGAGCGCTTCCGCCGCGAGGCGCGCTCCGCGGCGCGCCTCCAGCACCCCAACATCATCTCGGTCTTCGACGTCGGCCAGATCGATGGGCAGCCCTACTTCACAATGGCCTACGTCGAGGGGGTGAGCCTGCTCGAACAGATCGTGCTGGGCATCGGCGTCGAGGAGGCGGTCCGGCTGATCTCGAAGGTCGCCCGCGCGACCGACTTCGCGCACCGCGAGGGGGTCGTCCACCGCGACATCAAGCCGACCAACATCATGATCGACGGCGAGGGCGCCCCGTGGCTCGCCGACTTCGGCCTCGCCCTCGACGCGTCGAGCAGCCGCGACGGCCGCCTGACGACGGAGGGGACGACGGTCGGGACGCCCCTCTACATGTCGCCGGAGGCGGCGAAGGCGCTCCCGGGCGGCGATGCGCCGACGAGCGACATCTACTCGCTCGCCGCCGTCCTCTATCATGCGGTGACTGGGCGGCCACCCTTCGAGGGGCCGAGCGCCGTCGAGATCATGACGAAGGTCGTCCGCGACCCGCCCGTCCTGCCGAGCGCCCTCAACCCGGCGGTCCCGCTTTCACTCGAGAAGGTGATCCTCCACGGCCTCGAGAAGATGGTCGTGCGCCGCTACCCGACCGCATCCGAGCTCGCCGATGACCTCGACCGATGGCTCGAGGGCAAGCCGCCGAAGCTCTCGAGCGGTCGCCTCGTCGCCGCGAACCGCGGCGCCGCGATCGCCGACCGGAGCGCGGTGAACCCGGGCCGGCCGTTCGTGGCCGTCGCGCTGACGTCGCTCGTGCTCGCCGCGGCGATCGTGGCCGGCGTCTCCTGGTTCGCCCTCCGCGCCCGTGACGAGCGCTCGGGGCGGCCGATCGATCCGCCGACGACCGACGCGCGGGCGCGCCTCCTCGCCCCGGAGCTGACGCTCGAGGGGCTGCCCGAGCGGGTCCGGACCGAGGACGCGTCGATCCTCGTGCGCGGCACCGTCAGCAAGAAGGGCTGCGTCGTCCGCGTCCGGGGCGAGCTCGTCGACTGCCCCGGCGGCGCGTTCGAGGCGCCCGCGCGGCTCGAGGTCGGCGTGAACGACATCGAGGTGATCGCGACCGACGACCGCGGCCTCACCGACCGGGTCGTCGTGACGGTCACCTACGACCTCCCCCCGCCGAAGCTCCCGGCGATCGAGCCGTGGTGGACGCCGACGCCCGAGCAGCTCGCCGAGGCCGATCGGACCGGCCTGCCCCTCGCGATCCAGAACGACTGGGGAATGCGCTTCGTCCTCGTCCCGTCGGGGACGTTCGCCATGGGCGTCGAGCGCGACGACCCCTTCTACGAGGAGGGGACCGATCGCCACGAGGTCACGATCACGAGGCCCTACTACCTCGCCCGGACCGAGCTGACGAACGCGCAGGCCCGGATCATCTGGCCCAATCACTCGCTCGCCGCCTTCCTCGGCTTCTCGATCGACCGCGAGGCGCAGCCGACGCTGCTGACCTGGCGCGAGGCGGAGGACTATTGTGGCGAGCTCTCGGACCTCGACGCGGCCCTCGACTACCGCCTACCGACCGAGGCCGAATGGGAACGCGCCGCGAAGCTCGGCGGGATCGAGACGCGGATCTGGGCCGACGGGGGACGCGACGCGGGCCGCTGGGCGAACCTCATCGACCGGACGATGCGCGATCAGTGGAACCACCCGAGCATCGTCTGGAACGAGGGGGAGGTGGACTGGGGCATGTTCGACACCGACGACGGCGCGTTCGTCTCGGCCGACGTCGCCAGCTACGGCGCCGACGCCCTCGGCCTCCACGACATGATCGGCAACCACTGGGAGTGGTGCGCCGACCGCTACCACCCCTACGCGCCGGCCGCCGCGACGGACCCGAGAGGACCGCTCGCCGGCCGGGAGCGCGTTTTCCGGGGCGGCTCCTGGTACGACTACGGGTCGATGGCCCGGGCGAGCCACCGGGGCAAACACGTCCCCGACGAGCTGCTCGAGGACGTCGGCGTTCGCCTCGTCGCCGTGCCCCCCACCCGCTGAGCCCCGGCGGTCGCCGCCCTGCGAAGCCTCACCGACTCGGCGCCGACCGGAACAGTCCGCGCCATCCGCGTCATCCGCGGTTCGGTCTCTCTCGGCGTGGAACCCAGTAGGAACCGCGGATGACGCGGACTACACCGATTGCGAGCTGCCGGCGCGCAGTTCATTGCCGACGCCTGCGCTCCCGTTCCAGGAACAGGAGTCTCGGGCGGAGCACCGGGACGCGTCGGCAATGGCTCGGCGACGCCCGAACCAATCCGTGCAATCCGCGAAATCCGCGGTTCGGTCTCTGTCGGCGTTGAATCAGTGGGAACCGCGGATTACGCGGATTACGCGGAGTGCGAGTTGCCAGCGTCCGGTTCGTTTGCCGTTGCGCGGGCTGTTCCAGGAAC
>JAJDCQ010000170.1 GCA_029260755.1 Planctomycetota bacterium
CAAGAAGAAGAAGAAGGCCGGCACCAAGAAGAAGAAGGCCGGAACCAAGAAGAAGAAGAAGGCCGGCACCAAGAAGAAGAAGGCCGGCACCAAGAAGAAGAAGGCCGGAACCAAGAAGAAGAAGAAGGCCGGCACCAAGAAGAAGGCCGGAACCAAGAAGAAGGCTGGCGGCCGGAAGAAGGCTGGCGGCAAGAAGAAGAAGTCGTCCGGCCGCAAGAAGAAGAAGTCCGGTAATACCGGGGCGTCTTCCGCCACGAAGCAGTCCGGCGGGAGGAAGGCGCCGAGGAAGTCCGCCCCGCCGGCTCCGCCCCCAGTCCCTGAGGCCGGGTTCGGAATGTAGGACTCCTCAAAGGAAGCATGAGCGAGGGCGCGTCGAGAGGCGCGCCCTTTCTCATTGGCCAAAGAGAAGAGGCTCCGGCGTTCGCCGGAGCCTCTTCGTGTCTTGCGTCCTGCGGGGGGTGAGACGGCGTTCTAGACGGAGATCGTCTCCCGGATGGTCGACGTCGGCTCGTGCTCCTCGTCGGGGAACGAGAAGCCCGGGCAGCCGTGGTCGTCGACGTCGGACTGGTCGATCGGGTAGCGACCGCAGGTGCCGAAGTGCCAGTAGCGGGTGCCATAGGCGCGGCAGTACGGGATGCTCGCCTCCTCGTCGTAGCCGAGGAAGATGCAGTCGAGCGCCTTGCAGCAGCGCGCGCATCGAGTGCACGCGCCGCGGCGCTTCTGGAGCTGCGCCTCGAGCTGCGCGGGGGTCGTGAGGATGTTGTACTTGATCATGCGCGAGATCGAGGAGTGGCCGTTCATCTTCGGGAACGCGGTCTTGGCGCAGTAGGCGAGGGTGTGGAAGTAGCGCCGCGTGAACGACCAGTCCCGGAGCCCCCACGAGATGAAGATCGGCCAAAGGGGGAACGCCGCCGCCTGGAGGACGAAGAGGAACGTCCGCCAGATGTTGCTGATCAGTCCGTGCTGATGGTGCTCGCGCCAGATCGGGGAGCGGCTCACTTCGCCGGGGGCGTCGACGCCGACGACCTTCACTCCGGCCGTCGCGGCGTCGGGGCGCGGAATCGTCGGAGGCGGGAGCGGGGCGAGTCCCGACGGGCGCGCCTCCACCTCACCGAGCTGCTTTCCGGCCATCGGCAAGCGCCGACCCAAGGTCACCACGGCTTCCATGCGATCTCCCTGATGTGTCCGATTTCGTTCGAGAACGCGCCCACCGCTCGATCTCCGATGGGGGCGCGCGATGCTCTCCCATCGAAAATCCGGTGCCGAACGGAGGGATGCCCTGGATCCGTGGGGTTGCGGGCGGCGAGGGGTCGAGATGGTGCAGGCTGCGCCTGGCAGATGGCATGGAGCGGCTGCAGCGAGGCGGCCCCGTGCAGAACCCTACCTTGACCGGCTCCTGACCGTCCCTTACGCTACGCGCCGCCGTCGTGGGCGGACCGGCGAGGGAGGCGATCGTGACGGCCAATCCGGGAGACGAGGCGACGCCGCCGACCGGGCGGATCCTCAGGGTGGCCTGCTTCGGCGACGTCGTCGGCCGGCCGGGGATCCTCGTCCTCGAGCGTCGCCTCCGCGAGGTTCGCGAAGCGTTTCGCCTCGACTTCGTCATCGCGAACGCCGAGAACGCCGAGGACGGATCGGGCGTCACGCCCGCGATCGCGACCAAGCTGCTCGCGGCCGGCGTCGACGTGATGACCTCGGGCGACCACATTCCGCGCCGGCGCGCGGTCTTCCCGATCCTCGCCAAGCGCGACCGCCTCCTCCGGCCCGCCAACTACCCGCCCGAGTTCCCCGGCGGCGGGGTGACCGTGGTCGATGCGGGCGAGGGCGATGACGCCGTCCCGATCGCGGTCGTCAACGTCCTCGGACGTCTCTTCATGAACACGACGCTCGACTGCCCGTTCCGGGCGGTCGACGGCGCGCTCGCCGAGTGCGCCGATCGCGCCCGCGTGATCCTCGTCGATGTGCACGCCGAGGCGACGAGCGAGAAGGTCGCGCTCGGCTGGCACCTCGACGGCCGGGTGAGCGCCGTCTTCGGGACCCACACCCATGTGCCGACGGCCGACGAGCGGATCCTCCCGCGCGGCACGGCGTACGTCACCGACATCGGAATGACGGGGCCGCACCACTCGGTGATCGGCCGGAAGATCGAGCCGGTCCTCCGCAAGATGATCACGCAGGTGCCCGAGCGGTTCGTCGTCGCGACCGACGACGCGCGCGCGACCGGCGCGATCTTCTCGATCGATTCGGGGACCGGGCGGGCCGTCGCCGTGCACCGGATCCAGGTGGCGCTCGAGGGGCCGCTCCCGACGTTGCCCGAGCCGCTCGAGCCGTCCGCTCCCGCCGCCGCGGATGAGTCGAGCGCGCCCTCGGCGGTCGAGGAGGCGCCGGCCGTCCCGGCCGCGGGAGAGAAGTCGTGAGCGCCGGCGGCGACGTCCTCGGGCCGTTCCTCGAGTCGGTCCGCGACGCGACCGAGGTCGAGCTCGCCGCGCGCCTCCCCGCCGAGGACGCCGAGCCGAGCGAGGTCCACGGGGCGATGCGCTACAGCGCCCTCGGCGGCGGCAAGCGCCTCCGGCCGGCCCTCGTCGTCGCCGCGTGCGAGGCGGTCGGCGGCGATCGGGCTCGGGCGATGGCGGCGGCGGCGGCCGTCGAGTGCATCCACGTCTACTCGCTGATCCACGATGACCTCCCCGCGATGGACGACGATGACGTTCGCCGCGGCAAGCCGTCCTGCCACCGCGCCTACGATGAGGCGACGGCGATCCTGGCCGGCGACGGCCTCCTCACGTTCGCCTTCGAGACGCTCGCCAACGGCTACGGTGATGACCCGAAGCTGGCGATCGAGCTCGTCCGGAGGCTCGCGCGGGCGGCCGGATCGGTTGGCATGGTCGGCGGCCAGGTCATCGACATGCGGACCGACGGCCCCCGGACCGAGGCGGCGCTCGAGCAGCTCCACGGCTGGAAGACCGGCGCCCTGATCACGAGCGCCTGCGAGCTCGGCGCGCTCGCCGGCGGGGCGACCGACGCGCAGCTCGACGCGCTCGGTCGATACGGCCGGACGGTCGGCCTCGCGTTCCAGGTGACCGACGACGTCCTCGACGTGAGCCGCACGAGCGAGGAGCTCGGCAAGACCGCGGGCAAGGACGCCGCCGCCGAGAAGCTCACGTATCCGGCCCTCCTCGGCCTCGAGGGCGCCCGCGCGAAGGCGAACGCCCTCGCCGAGGCGGCCGTCGCGCTCCTCGCCCCGTTCGGCGATCGCGGCGCCGTCCTGCGCGCGCTCGCGGAGCACTTCGTCGCCCGCCGGCAATGACCGTCGCGACGCCCGCGACGGCTTCCCAACGGCCCCGCCCCCGTCGTAGAATGCGCCGATCGTGACCGCCGAGAACGCCGAGATCAACGAGCTTCACCTGGCCGAGACCGAGCTCGGCGCCGTCGATCTGCCCGACGCCCTGCCGCGCTCGATCGAGGGCTACGACCTCGATCGCGAGCGGGCGCGCGCGCAGCGGCTCCCGATCGACGACCTCCGCCGTCGTCGATCCGAGCGCCCGCTCCTCGTCGCGCGTGCCGGCGGTGGGATCCCGGCGCAGGAGCGGGCCGACGCCGAGGCGCGACGCGCGGTCGGCGAGCTCCGCGCGCGGTTCGACCGCCACGTCGTCGGCGGCGCCTTTCGGGTCGCGGCCCGCGACGGCCGCATCGTCCGCGAGTCGACCAACCTGGCGGGGCCTTACTGCCTCGCGCCCGGCGACGTCACCCTCGACGCGACGGCCGGCGACGGAAGGTCGCTCTTCTCGGACGATCACCCGACCATCGTGCGCGTCGCGCGCTCGCTCGCCGAGCGGGGATCGGTCGGACGGCGTCTCCGGGAGCGAGGCGCCCTCGTCGAGGCGTCGGTCGCCTTCGCGGAGCGCCTCGCCGAGGCGGTGGGCGGCGAGCTCGGGGGCGATCCCTTCCGCGTCCTGCCGGTCCGGGACGAGGCGGAGGCGGCGCTCGCGTTGCTCCGGCTCGGGTCGGCTCGGTGCGTCGAGCGCGTCCGGAGCGCCCACGGCGACGACGCCGTCCGCGCGCTCGCCCGCGAGCTCGGCGTCGAGGCGCCCGGGCCCGACGGGATCGCCCGGACCGGGGCCGCGCCCCTCGCCCGGCTCCTCCTCCTCCCCGGCGCCGCCCGTCCGGGCTTCGGCGGGGTGACCGTGCGCCCCGACGGGCACGCCCCCGGCGAGGTCGCCCGCGCCGTCGCGGCCGCGGTCGACCGCCGCCCATTGCCGGAGCTCCTCGCGACGCCCGGCCGGCTCGCGGCGAGCCTCGCCGACGGTCGCGTTCCCGCCGAGCTCATCGCGGCCGTCCTCGTCCCGGCCTTCGACGGTGAGCGCGCCGCGCGGCTGGCCGAGCGGGGCACGGCCGTCGCGGTGTGGGACGCCGTCGCCGACGACGGCATCCCGGTCGCCCTCGATGAGTCGTGGACCTTCGCCCGGTGCGGCCGTCTCCTCGATGGCGCCGCCCAGCACGTCGAGGCGGACGCCGTGATCGTCGGTCGCGGCCAGCCGCTCGCGGCGCTCGCGACGCGGCGCGCCCTCTCGGCGCCCCCGCCGAGCCGCGCGAGCGTCGCGGCCGATCTCGCCGCGTGGCCACGCGAGGCCGATGCGGACGTCGGCCTCCTCGAAGTCGGCGTCGCCGGCGCGGGGCTCGACGCGATCCTGTTCGATCGCGATCCGGTGCTTGACGGCCTCTCCTACGTCGAGAACGCGCGCGTCAAGGGTCGCTACCTCGCGGCGACGCTCGAGGAGCTCTCCCGGCGGCACCCCGATGCGGTCCTCGAGGTCGATGGGCACGGGCTGATCGCCGCCCTCCGCGTCCGGGGGCCGGCGCGGGTCGCCGCGGCGTGCCGCCGGCGCGGGGTGATCCTCGTCGCCCCGGCGGCGGCGACCGGCGACGCCGACGAGGGCTGGCTCGGCGTGGTCCTTCCCCTCGACGTGCTCGGCGCGGAGGTGGAGGACCTCGGGATGGCGATCGACGCGGCCCTGCTCGACGTCGCCGCGGGCCGAGCGCCGTGAGCGCGGTCGACCTGCCCGTCATCGAGCTCGGCTCGGACGACGGCGACCGCCCCGACCGCGAAGACGCGCTCGAGCATGGCGTTCTCCTCGGCCGGGACTTCCTCGAGCGGTGGCTCCCGCGCCTCACCCCGGGTGAGCTGCGCGCCTACCTCGCCCTGGCCGCGGCCGGCGGCGACGACCCGCTCGGCGAGGCCCGCCGGCTCGCGGACCGCGACGCGGCCGTGCAGCCGCTCGTCGATCGCGGGCTGATCGAGACGCTCGAGCGTGACGGGCGCGTCCACGTGAACTTCCTCCACCGCGACCGCCACGGCGTCCATCGGGCCGAGCCGGCGCGCGGTCGGCTCGCGGACGCGCTCGCGTTCCTCGACTCGATGGAGGAGGAGCTCCGCATCGTCGCCGACCGCGACGACTCGCCCGAGCTCCGCGAGGAGGTGTTCCGGCGTCACCCGGAGCTCCGGAACGAGTTCGAGCTCTACGAGCGCGATGCCGACGAGAGCGCCCCGGGGCTGCGCCTCTGGCTGGAGCTGTCGCGCTTCTCGACCCGCGTGTTCGAGGAGCGGTTCGGCGTCGTGCGCGACGATCACCGCGACCTCTTCCGCCGGACGACGGAGCGGGCGCTCGCGGAGCGTGTCGCGCTCATCGAGCGGGTCACCCGCGAGCTCCTCGATCGTCGCGGCGAGCTGTTCCCCGAGATCGGCGACGGCTTCGTCGTCGTTCCGGAGCAGCGCGCGATCACCGAGTCGGAGCCGGTCGTCGGGCTCGCCGACCGCTATGGGTTCGGCCCCGACCTCCTCTACGCCTCGCTCATCGAGGCGCTCCAGCAGGAGGGCGCGGTGATCATCTCGACCGGGCCTTCGGGCGACGTCGACAATCTCCTCCTCCCCGCGACGACCGGTCTGGCCGTCGACGACGAGCGCCACCTCCTCGCCGGGCCTTCGGGCGACAAGCGGGAGCGGGCGGCGTGGTCGACCCTGCGGCGTCGCTACGCCGATCACCTGGCCGACCGCGCGGCCGCGGCGCTGGCCGAGTTCGCCCGCCGCGATCGGGTGCCCGACATCGACGCGCTGCTCTTCCAGGTCGCCGCGGCGATCAACGAGGCGCTCGAGGATCTCGAGCCCGACCCGGGGGCCGGCCTCGGGGGGGCGAGCTATCACGTCGAGAGCGTCGTGGCGGCTTACGATCGGGTGAAGGCCGCCGGGCGGTAGGGCCGGAGCGCGGCGGCTTCCGGACCGCAACGCGAACCGGGAGCTCGCAGCTCGCAATCCGCGCAATCCGCGTCATCCGCGGTTCCGCTCTTCGCACCGGGAGAACGAAACCGCGGATTGCGCGGATCGCGCGGACTGTTCCGGTCGGCGCCGAGTCGATGCCGCACCGGAGGCTTCGGCGTTCGACGGGGCGAGCATCGAAACGGAGACGCGGCGCCTCCTCCCGGAAGCCCCGCGTCTCGTCGTGTCCGTCTCGGTCGTCGGTCCGTGCGTCGGTCGGTGCGGCCCGACCTCCCTACTCCGGGATCGTCAGGATCTGCCCGATCCGAACATGGTCGGGGCCGCGCAGGATCGACCGGTTGGCGTCGTAGATCTTGCGCCACCGACGGCCGTCGCCGTAGACCGCGGAGGCGATCTTGCTGAGGCTGTCGCCCCTCTTCACCCGGTAGGTCTTCGGCGCGGGCGGCGGCGCGGGCGCGGGCGCGGGCGGCGAGATCTCGACGACCGACGCGTTCTCGGTCGTCGGCTCGGTCGGCGTCGCCTCGTAGACCGGCAGCGTGCCGACCGATGAGCCAGGCGACTCGTAGCTGCGATGCGGCTCCGCGATCGCCGGGGCCGGCGACGGAGTGGTGGGTCGCGTGGACGGCGTGATCGGCGCGCGGGCCATCTCGGCCGGCTCGTCCCCGTAGGGCTCGCCGATCAGCGGGCGCGGGTCGACGATCTCGGGCGTGCCTCGGACGTCGGCGCGCCGGGGCATCTTGTCGGTTCCGCGGAAGCTGAAGTCGCGCTTCATCGCCTCCCACTCCTCCGACATTCGGCTCTTGACCGAGGTGCACCCGAGGCTCGAGCCGAGGGCGATGGCGGCGGTCGTGGCGATGGCGAGCGTCCGGATTCCGGTGCGAGTCATGAGATGGCCTCCAAATGAGCGAGCTGTTCGAGTCCGGGGTCGCGGGCGCGAGCTCGGGGTCTCGCGTGCGCTTCCCGTCCGCTCTCCTATCGGCTTTCGGGCCGGCCGACCTGGAACTCGCGCGCGCGCTCGCGGGTGCGGGTATCATGAACGCCCCGTTGAACGTGCAGGAGAGCCGAGCCACGTCCGAGACGACCGACAAGGGCCCGGGGCGCCCCAAGCTCCACATCCTCAGCCTGGTGCTGCTCGTCGTCGTCGTGGCCGTCGCCGTCGCGTCGCGCCTCTCGCCGGCGGACCCACTGGACGAGGTCGAGGTCACCGACCCGAGCTTCCGGGAGGCTCTCGCCGCCGCGCTCGAGGCCTACGCCAGCTTGGAGGCCCACGAGGCGCTCCCCCGGGCGCTCGCAGATGTCGCCGTCGGCGTCGAGGACTTCGCCGACATCGCGACCGCCGAGCTCGCCCGGCTCGGGACGGCCGAGTGCCTCGTCCAGCTCCGCGACCTCGCGATCGCGTCGCCGAGCGACACCGCCCAGTCGCGGGCTCAGTTCGTCCTGGGGCAGCATTGTGGCTCGGCGGGGGCGCTCGTCGTCGCGGCGGTCCTCGACGATGCAGACGCGACCGACGGGCACAAGGTCGCGGCCCTCCTCACCCTCGAGCTCTCGGCGACCGACGAGGCGACCGACGCGATCATCGGCGCGCTCGTCGGCCAGTCGCGCGAGATCCGGGCGTTCGCGGCCGAGAAGCTGGCGAACCGTCCTGGCGAGCGAGCCACCCGCGGCCTCGTCCACGCGGCGCGCAACGACGCGGAGGCGCTCGTCCGGGAGGTGGCCGTCGCCGCGCTCAGCGAGCGCGAGGACGACAGCGTGACGCTCGTGCTGATCGAGCGCCTCGTCGACGACAGCGCCGACGTCCAGTTCGCCGCCGTCAGCGCGATCGAGTCGCTCGAGGATCGACGCGCGATCGTGGCTCTCCTCGGGGCGCTCGAGCGGCTCGGCGTCTCGATCGACCCGGGCTCGGGGCGGCTCGGCAACCCGGGCGACAGCGGCCCCACGCTCCAGCACGCCCGGCGGATCGCCCTCGCTCTGGAGAAGCTCACCGGCCAGGAGCACGGGCTGCTCATGGACCGGTGGCGGGCCTGGATCGAAGCCCACCGCGACGAGCTCGGACCGCAACTACCTTCTCCGTTTTGATTTGAGTCGCTGCCGGGGCGCGTCACGCCCACCCCCGAGAACATCCGTTGAAAGGCCACCGGAAGAGTGGTATATTCATCCTTCGATATAACACCTCAGTAGTGTGAATTACATCCCGTGATGGCGTCGAAACCACCGAAGGCCCAGCCCGAGGCGGTCCAAGCATGCTCAACCTCACGCGCAAGGTCGACTACGGCATGATCGCCGTCGCGCATCTGTGCACGCTTCCGAACGGGGAGCTCGCCAGCGCGCGCGAGATCGCCGCCGGGTACGGCATCCCGGCGGGGCTGCTGGCGAACATCCTCCAGGATCTCGCCCGCGCCGGCATCGTCCAGAGCATGCGAGGCACCAAGGGCGGCTACGGGCTCGCCCGCGACCCCGCCGAGATCACGGCTCTCCACGTCTTCGAGGCGCTCCAGGGGCGGTTCCGGTTCGCGGAGTGCACCGGCCTCGAGGAGGCGGAGGAGACGAGCTGTCAGACGTTCGGTCGCTGCCCGGTGAAGGGCGCGGTCGGGAGGATGCACGCGAGGATTCGCGACGTCCTCGAGGATGTCACGTTCGCGGACGCCGCCGGCGGTCGGCCGTCCTACCGAGTTGCAAACAGAGTGATTGAAGCTTAGAGCCAACCGAGACGAAGGCGGCCCGGCACTCCCGGGCCCACGAGCTGGCCTGCCCGAGCGAGGGTGAGAGCCGGCGGAGGTTTGAGGCGTGAAGACCCCGGTCTACCTCGACAATCTGGCGACGACGCCGCTCGATCCGCGCGTCCTCGACGCGATGATGCCCTTCCTGACCGACAAGTTCGGCAACGCCGCGAGCCGGAGCCACCCCTACGGGTGGGAGGCCGAAAAGGCGGTCGATCTCGCGCGTCAGCAGGTCGCCGATCTCATCGGCGCCGCCGACAAGAAGGAGATCATCTTCACGAGCGGCGCGACCGAGTCGGACAACATCGCCCTCAAGGGCGTCGTCGAGATGTATGCCCAGAAGGGCAAGCACATCATCACGGCGTCGACCGAGCACAAGGCCGTCCTCGACACCTGCAAGCGCCTCGAGCGCTCCGGCGTCGCCGAGGTCACCTACCTCGACCCCGACCGGACCGGCACCGTGACCGCCGAGATGGTCTCGGGAGCGATCCGCGAGGACACGATCCTCGTCTCGATCATGGGCGCGAACAACGAGATCGGCACGATCGCGCCGCTCGCCGAGATCGGCGCCGTCTGCCGCGAGAAGGGCGTCTTCTTCTTCTGCGACGCGGCTCAGGTGGTCGGCAAGGTGCCCTTCGACGTCGAGGCGATGAAGGTCGACCTCGCGGCGATCTCGGGACACAAGCTCTACGGGCCGAAGGGCATCGGCGCCCTCTACGTCCGGCGCAAGCGGCCTCGGGTTCGCGTCGCCGGCGTGATCGACGGCGGCGGCCACGAGCGGGGGATGCGGAGCGGCACGCTCAACGTCCCGGCGATCGTCGGCCTCGGCAAGGCGTGCGAGCTCGCGAAGGACGAGATGGCGGCCGAGGCCGAGCGCGAGACCAAGCTCCGCCAGCGCCTCCTCGAAGGTCTCCGCGCGAAGCTCCCCGAGGTCTACCTCAACGGGCACGCCGAGCGGCGCCTCCCCGGCAACCTCAACGTCAGCTTCTACGGCGCCGAGGGCGAGGGGATCATGATGGGGATGCCCGACCTGGCCGTCAGCAGCGGCTCGGCGTGCACCTCGGCGAGCCTCGAGCCCTCCTACGTGCTTCGCGCGATCGGGGTCACCGACGACCTCGCCCACAACTCGATCCGCTTCGGGATCGGCCGCTTCACGACCGAGGAGGAGGTCGACTTCGCGGTGGAGCAGGTCGTCGATGCCGTCGCCGGCGCGCGGGACATCTCGCCGCTCTGGCGGCACAAGCTCCGCGACCTCGAGAAGGAGGGCGTGACGGTGGCGCCCGGAAGTCAGGTGATGGTGCCGGACGCGAACGAGCCGGCCGGCGCCGGGGCCTGAGGCCCCGACGCGCGACGAGAGACCGACCGAACGAAACAGACACTCACGACAGACACGTCAGCAGCGTGACGAAGACAGGTTCAGGAGACAGACATGGCCTACAGTGACAAGGTCCTTCATTACTTCCGGACGCGTCCGAACGCGGGCGAGCTGGATGCCGAGGATCCGAACGTGGGGACCGGCATGGTCGGCGCGCCCGAGTGCGGCGACGTGATGCAGCTCCAGATCAAGGTCAACGATGACACCCAGATCATCGAGGACGCCAAGTGGACCACCTACGGCTGCGGAAGCGCGATCGCCTCGAGCGCGCTCGCGACCGAGTGGCTCAAGGGCAAGACGATCGACGAGGCGCTCAAGCTTCGGAACACCGACATCGTCGAGGAGCTCTCGCTCCCGCCGGTGAAGATCCACTGCTCGGTCCTCGCCGAGGACGCGGTCAAGGCCGCCCTGCAGAACCTGCAGGAGAAGTCGGGCGAGAAGACGACCGCCGCCGCCGCCGGGAGTGAGGGCTAGATCGTGGCCGTCTCCCTGACCGAGCGAGCCGCCGTCGAGATCAAGCGCGTTCTCGGAGCGAAGGGCGCGCCCGAGGGCACCGGGCTGCGCCTCGCGATCAAGGGTGGCGGCTGCTCGGGGTTCAACTACTTCATCGACCTCGAGCAGGAGCCGCGCGACTTCGACGAGAAGTTCGAGTCGCACGGGCTCCCGATCTTCTGCGACAAGAAGAGCCTGATCTTCGTCGGGGGGACGGTGATCGACTACGACAAGACCAACCTCGGCGGCGGGTTCACGTTCTCCAACCCGAACGCGAACGGCACGTGCGGCTGCGGATCGTCGTTCCAGGTGTGACCTCGAGTCCCGCGCCGGCCGCGGGATCGAGCAGCGAAGAAACGAGCAGACCGAAGTGGCCGAGGCGATCGACGTGCAGGACCTGGACCACTTCGCGCGCCTCTCCGCGCCGAGGCGGTTCGACGTCGACCTCGCCGCGCTCCAGAAGAACTTCCTCGAGCAGAGCCGCTCGCTTCACCCCGACTTCTGGCGAGGGAAGTCGGAGGCCGAGCACGCGCAGGCGCAGCGGGCGGCCGCGGCCCTGAACGAGGCCTACGGCGTCCTCCGCGACGAGTTCAAGCGCGCCGAGTACCTGATCCTGCTGCTCGGCGGCCCGGGACCCAACGACGACAAGAGCGTCCCGAACGGGTTCCTGATGGAGGTCTTCAAGCTCAAGGGAGCGATCCCCAAGGCGAAGGCCGCCGGGGACGAGGACCGGATCGACGCCATCACGACCGACCTCGAGGATCGCCTCGGTCAGTGGCGCGGCAAGGTCGCGACCGCTTTCGGCGAGGCGACGGGCGACGGCGTCGACGACGCGGCCCGCGAGGCCGCCCTGAAGACGGCGCGGCTCGGCCAGAACGTGATCGTCTACCTTCGAAACATGTTGAACGAGCTCGATTCCTGAGCGCGAGCCGCCCCCCTTCCGGCCGACGAACGACGCCGGCGAGCCTGCACGGAGCCCTCAGTTGCACGGACCGACGATGACCGACACCAACACGAACGAACTCGACCTCGAGAGCATCCCCGACAGCTGCAAGGACAAGCCGTTCGGCGTCCAGCTCGGGACCGGGGAGATGACCGAGGAGGCGAGCGCCGCCGAGACCGAGCGCGAGCTCATCGTCGGCATCGACCTCGGCACGACGTACTCCCTGATCGCGAGCGTCGACGCCGACGGCACGCCCCGGTGCGTCAGCGGTCTCGTCCCGAGCGTCGTCCACTTCGGCGGACCGGACGAGGTGACCGTCGGGTGGCCGGCGCGCGAGAAGGCGATCGCCGACCCGAAGCACACGATCCACTCGGTCAAGCGGCTCATGGGCAAGGGCGCCGACGAGATCGAGACCTCCCTCGAGCTGGTGCCCTACGACGTCGTCGATCGGGACAAGAAGCTCGTCATGGTCCGGATCGGCGATCGCGACTACACGCCGCAAGAGATCAGCTCGAAGATCCTCGTCGAGATCAAGCGGCTCGGCGAGGAGAAGCTCGGGAGGCCGGTGAAGAAGGCCGTCATCACCGTGCCCGCCTACTTCGACGACGCTCAGCGGCAGGCGACGCGCGACGCCGGTCGGATCGCCGGCCTCGACGTCCTCCGCGTCGTGAACGAGCCGACGGCCGCGGCCCTCGCCTACGGGCTGCAGGAGCGGTTCGCCAAGTCCGCCGGGGGCGAGTCGGACGACGACGCCGAGATCCGCAGCGGCACCGTCGCGGTCTACGACCTCGGCGGCGGCACGTTCGACTGCTCGATCCTCCGGATCGAGGGCGGCGTCTTCCAGGTCCTCGCGACGAACGGCGACACGCATCTCGGCGGCGACGACTTCGACCGGGCGCTGATCGACCTGATCCTGCCCGAGCTCGAGGCGAAGACCGGCGAGCCGGCGAAGGACGATCCGGCCCTGCTCCAGGCGCTCCGCTCCGGCGCCGAGAAGGCGAAGTGCGCCCTCTCGAGCGCCGAGACGGCCGAGCTCGTCGTCGAGTGCCCCGGCGTCTCGTTCACCCGGACGGTGACCCGCGCCGAGTTCGAGGAGCGGATCGCCGAGCTCGTCGACCGGACGCTCACCTGCGCGAAGGAGGCGGCGAAGGCCGCCGGGATCCGCCCGAAGGAGCTCGACGAGGTCGTCCTGGTCGGCGGGTCGACGCGGGTGCCGCTCGTCCGCCAGCGGGTCGAGAAGCTCTTCGGCCGGACGCCGCACACCGAGCTCGATCCCGATCAGGTCGTCGCCCTCGGCGCGGCCGTCCAGGCGAACATCCTCGCGGGCGGGACGCGCGACCTGCTCCTGCTCGACGTCACCCCGCTCTCGCTCGGGATCGAGACGTTCGGCGGCGCGGTGAGCAAGCTGATCCTGCGCAACTCGACCGTCCCGGCCCAGGCGAGCGAGGAGTTCACGACGTTCGCCGAGGGGCAGACCTCGATCGACATCCACATCCTCCAGGGCGAGCGGGAGATGGCGAGCGACTGCCGGAGCCTCGGTCGATTCAAGCTCCGCGGCGTCCCGCCGATGCCGGCCGGGATCCCGCGGATCGAGGTGACGTTCCTCATCGACGAGAGCAACATCCTCACCGTCACGGCGGTGGAGAAGCGGAGCGGGACCAAGGCGACCGTCGAGGTCATCCCGAGCCACGGGCTGACCGAGACCGAGGTCAACCAGATGGTCGAGGACTCGATCGAGCACGCCGTCGACGACATCCGTCGCCACCGGCTCGCGAGCCTGCTGATCGATGCCGAGACGACCCTGCGCGCGACCCAGGGCGCGCTCGAGCGGCATCGTGGTAAGCTCGACCCCGTCATCCTCGAGAAGATCGACGAGGCGACGAGGGACCTCCAGAGGCTGCTCGACACCGACGACCCGGACCTGCTGCACCGGGCGGTCGAGCACCTCAATGCCGAGACCAAGCCGCTCGCCGACGTCGTCCTCTCGACGGCCGTGACCGACGCGGCGAAGCAGTAGCGCGCGGCGCGCCCCCGCGTCGCCGTCGCTGAGAGGCTGGTGTCGTGACGCCTGACGGAAAGCTCAAGTGGAGCGACTCGGAGGACATCGCGATCCGCCTGGTCGAGCTCCATCCCGACGTGAAGCCGCTCACGGTGCGCTTCACCGACCTCCACGCGTGGGTCGTGGAGATCCCCGAGTTCGATGACGACCCGAAGGGGAGCAACGAGGGGGTCCTCGAGCGCATCCAGATGGCGTGGCTGGAAGAGCTCGAGTGATTCGCGGCCCCGGACCGAAGTTCCTCGACCTCGCGCAGTCTCCCAGGAACCGCGGCGCGCTCGCCGACGCGACGGCCGTCGGGACCGTCGACAGCGAGGCGAAGGGCGACCGCGTCTCGATCTATCTTCGGCTCGAGGGCGAGCGGATCGCCGACGCGAGCTTCGAGGTCGAGGGCATCCCGTCGTTGATCGCGCCGGCGAGCGCGCTCACCGAGATGATCCGCGGTCGGGTGATCGACGAGGCGCTCGCGATCCGCGATCGCGACATCGCCGCCTTCTTCGGCGGCCTGCCCGACGACCTCCACTTCGCGCTCGTCATGGTGCGCGACGCCCTCGAGGACGCGATCGCCGGTCATCGCGGCCGCAAGAGCCGGATCGAGCTCGAGAAGGACACGCCGCTCGTCTGCACGTGCTTCCAGGTGCGCGAGGGTAAGCTCCGGCGCGTCATCGCCGAGCATGGGCTCGGCGGGATCGACGAGGTCCGCCACTACTCGCGCGCGTGCAGCGGCTGCCACAGCTGCCGGCCGGACATCGAGGCGCTCATCGACGCGTTCGAGGCGGAGAGCGGCGGCGGCGCGATCCCCGGCGCGACCGGCGCGGGCGGAGGCGCGCGCGCCGGCGCCGGCAAGTCCGCCGGGGCGGTGGCCATCGAGCAGGCGCTCGAGATGACCCTCGACCTCGCCCGGGCGCTCGGGACGCCGCGCCTCGACCCGGTCCTCCCCTCGTTTCCCGAGGGGATCCGGGCCGGCCTGACGAACGTCGAGGCCGATCCGGCCGGCGCCGTCGCGGCGCTCGGCGCGCTGGCTCTCCGGGGCGCCGTCGGCGACGACCGCGACGTCGCCGAGCTGCTCGTCGAGGGGCCGGAGGCGGCGGGCGCCATCTCGCGCCAGCTCCGGATCCCCCCGATCGTCGCGTTCGTCATCGCCCGCGCGCTCGCCAGCGATCCGGAGCGCAGGCACGCGAGCGTCGGCGATCTCGTCTTCGCGCTCGAGCACGCCCTGGGCGCGCTCCGGGGGACCCTCGCCCAGGGATCGGAGACGACCGAGGAGCTCTCGATGAGCGACAGCGGATCGGGCGTCCGCGTCGACTCGGGCGAGGATTCGGGCGAGGATCCCCCAGGCCCCGACGTCGAGCACGCCCGGGGCGACGCGTCGGCCGCGCTCGCCGCGCTCCGCGCCCCTCACGGCGATGCGACCGACGGCGATGCGCCCGAGGACGGGCCGGGCGGCGGCGGGGCGGGCGGCGGTCAGCCGGCGCCCTCGACCCCGTCCACGCCTCCCGGGGCGCCGCAGGCTCCGGCGCCGAAGATCATCTCCGAGCCCCCGCCGGCCGCCCCCGACGCGGCGAGCCGCCTCGCCATCCGGGTGGCGGTGGCGGCCCTGTGCATCGCGGCGCTCGGCGTCGGCCTCTGGTACCGCGGTCGTCTCCTCGAGGACGCGGGGCGGACCTCGGGGACCGACGCGGGCGGCGTCGCCGCCGCCCGCGGCGCCCCGGGCTCGGCGTCCCCGGCCGCCGGGCGTCGGCCGGACGATCCGGCCGATCCGATCGATCCCGCGACGGCGGAGATCGTCGCGAGCGCCGCCGACCTCATCGAAAAGGGGCGCGCGACGGCCGCGGTCGACGCGCTCGATCGTCTGCCCGGCGACGTCGCCTCGGAGGACGTGACCGCGCTCGGGCTGCGCGGCGAGGCGCTCCTCATCCAGGCCGAGCTCGCCCAGCTCACCGATCCGGCGGAGGCGTCACGGCTCCTCCGGGAGGCGCGGACGAGCCTGCGGCGGATGACCGCGCGCGACCGATCGAACGCGCGCGCCTGGGCGATCCTCGCGCAGGTGTTCGTCATCCTGGGCGACGTGCGCAGCTCGAAGCAGGCAGCGCTGAAGGCGGAGGCGCTCGGGCCGGAGCTCGGCGCCGCGCACCTCGCGGCCGCGATGGTCGGCCTCGAGGCGGCGCGCGCCGGGACCGATGCCGATGCGACGGACGCGGTGCTGGAGCGGCTCGCGGAAGCGGCGCGGTTCGCGGCCGCGGCGGGCGACGACGGGCGCACCCTCCGGGTGGCGCACCGCCGTCGGCTGGAGCTGCTCATCACGCTGGAGCGCCCGCGCGAGGCGCTCGCGGCGGTGGACGCGGCGCTGGTCGACCTGCCGGGCGACGAGGAGTTCGAGGCGCTCCGGGCGGACGCGGCCGCGGCAGTCGCGGCGCTCCCCGAGCCGACTCCCGACCCGACGCCCGACCCGACGCCCGACGACGGGTCATCGGGCGAGTCGGGAGAGCCGGGAGGGTCCGGAGAGCCGGACGCGCCGCCTCCGGAGCCGGGCGACGAGGAAGGCGGGCGCTAGCCTTCCTTCTTGAAGACGTTCGGGTCGTTCATCTTCATGACGTCGGCGATGTTGCCCTGAACCTGAAGCTGGCCGCTCATGAAGAGCTGCATCGGGTTGAGGGTGCCGGTCGTCATTCCGACCCAGCTCTCGGCGCTCGTCAGGACGGTGGCCTTCGGCTCGGCGGCCTCGCCGGTGGCCATCGTGGCCTCGCCGTTGACGATCGTGAGGTTCCAGTCGCCGCCCCCGTCGCCGGAGAGCTTGAACTGGATGACGGTGTTCCAGTCCTTGGCCGCTTCGGTGTTGATACGGCCCGGCATCTGGTCCATGATCTCGGCGCAGGTAGGCATGGCAGGCTCCCTCTGGCTCGCTGACGGTGTGTTGCGAAGCGAGGAATGCTAGCGCCGTCGCGGGGAGCGGTCAAGACTGACAGCGGGTTACGACAAAAGGGCGGCCACCAGGAAGACGACGGTGCCGACCATCCACAGAAACGCCCCGGCGACGAGCGGCCAGGGCGGCCCACCCGCGCGGTCGTTCCAGACGCAACCTTCCTTGTCGCAAGATCGAGGCAAGACCACCCTCCACCACCATGGATAGGTGATCCGCCGCCCCTTCGTCCAGGATTTCCTCGGGTTCGAGATGGCCACCATCGCGATCGGCGACGTCCACGGAAACCTCCCGGCCCTCGAGAGCCTGCTCGAGAAGGTCGAGCCCGACCTCCGTCCCGATGATCACCTCGTCTTCCTCGGCGACCTGATCGACCGCGGCCCCGACGCGCGCGGCTGCGTCGAACGGATCGTCGCGCTCGCGGCGTCGAGCGAGGCGACGGTGCTCACGGTGCTCGGCAACCACGAGCAATGGATGCTCAAGAGCTTCCACGACCCGACCTCGCACAGCTGGCTCATGGGGATGAACGGCCTCGTCACGGTCGAGAGCTACGACCCCGAGGCCGCGGCAATGCTCGGGCTCCAGCTCCGCGAGCACGGGCCAGCGCTGCTGACCGAGAAGCGAAAGCTCTCCTACGAGCTCTTCTTCGACGCGATGCCCGCGAGCCACCTCGCCCTCATCGCGGACGCCCCGACGTTCCACCGCACCGACGACGTCATCTGCGCGCACGCAGGCGTCCCCGGCGACGGCGACGCCCTCGAGGACGCCGACGAGCACGGCCTCGTCTGGGGCGTGACCAACTTCCCGGGCAGCTACGGCGGCAAGCTCCCCGTCGCGTTCGGCCACTGGGACGACGCCGTCCTCGGCAAGGACGGCTGGCCCTATCCGAACGTCCACGAGAACGGCTGCTGGGGTCTCGACACGATCAGCCACGGCGTCCTGACCGCGGTGCGCTTCCCCGACGAGACGGTGATCCAGAGCGAGCGGTTCGTCCTCGAGTAGGCGCGCTTCAGCCGGGCTCGTCCGGCGACCGCTAGATCGCGCTCTGGTGTGAATCCAGGGGTCAGGTCCAGGAATCACACTAGCGAATCAGTCGGAGCGGCTCGCGTGACGCGGCTCCTCTGGTGTGACCTGGCCCCTTTGGTGTGAATCCTGGACCTGACCCCTGGAATCATGGTGTGAATCCTGGACCTGACCCCTGGAATCACACTAGCGGTGATCGGCTCCGGTTGACGACATCGTGGCGACCTGCTCGGATGCGCGCCATGCCGAAGGGAATCTTCACTCAGTGCGTCGCGGTTCTCCTCGAGGCGCCCGTCTCGATCGACGCGGTCGCCGAGCGGGTCGAGGCGATCGAGGGGCTTCAGCCTCGCGGCCGGCGCGATGCGGACGACAATGTCTGGCTCGGCGGCGAGGGCGTCCTCGGCGCGTTCGATGTCGACCGGAACGGGCTGATCCTCGTCGACGTGCTCGACGCGCCTTGGCCCGACGGGATGGGCAATCCGAGGACCGAGGTGGATCTCTTCGGGGCCTGGACGCTCGGTCACCTCGGGCCGTTCGCGTATCCCGGCGGTCTCGACCGGGCGACGCGCCAGGTCTGGACGTGTCCCGAGGCGAAGGAGCTCGCGCCGCGCCATCGCGCCTTTCTGCGCGTTCGCTCGAGCTGGGTGATCGGCGCCGGCGATGAGGCGCGGGTCACGCCTGCCGGCTACGATCCGCGCGCCGAGCTCGCCGCGGTCACCGACGTCGCCCGCGAGCTGCTCTCGCTGCCGGGCGCGCTGCTGCTCTGGAACCCGAGCGGCGAGGTGCTCGCCGACGCCTCCGCGGTCGGCGAGAGCCTCTTTCACGCCGCGGAGAACGACTCGGTCCCGCTCGACCTCTACGCGAACGCGCGCATCTTCAACCTGACGCGCGAGGGCTGGGTGCTGCTCGACACCGTCGGGATGGCGCAGCTCGAGGTGCCCGACCTCGAGGCGGTCTTCGTGAAGTCGGGCCGCGTCGATCCGGGCGAGGTCGACGCGTTCCTGCGCAACGTCTCGCTCCACCACCTCGCCGCCGGGGCGACGGTCATCGCCGACGGGGAGACCGCCGACGGCCCGGGCGGACAGCTCTGGACCGCGGCGCGGGTCGAGGAGGGTCTCGCCGACCCGCCCCGCGCCGTCATCCGCTGGCGCCCGGTGGATGGCCCCGAGCCGCCGAAGGGACTCCTCGACCTCCCCGAGTGACGAGCCGACCCCCTCAAGCGCCTCGAGGGAATGCAGTTAGGTCCGACTCGAAAACCAAGGGATGATCTCTCGCCCGCCGGGGTAAGCCTCGTGGGCCGCCGACCGCGGTCCGGGAGGCGCTAGAATGATCCGGCTCGCCGCCGCACCGACGACCGACACCATGACCGTGGGACCTCGCTCCGATCGCCGTGACCCTCGCCCGGACGAGGCGCTCCTCGCCGCCTGGGCGACGGACCGCGACGAGACGGCGCTCGCGACCCTCCTCGATCGCCACTGGAGCCGGGCCTTCGGCCTCGCCCGCCGGCTCGTCGGCGACCCCGCCGCGGCCGAGGACGTCGCCCAGGAGGCGTTCTGCAAGCTCGCCTCGAGCGCCGGCCGCTTCCGCTCCGATCGCGCGTTCGATCCCTGGTTCTGCTCGATCGTCCTGAACACGGCCCGCAAGGCGCACCGGAGCGAGACGCGGCGTTCGCGTCACGAGGAGGTGGCCGCGCGGGTCGACGCCGAGCGCCGGGCGCACGCGTCCGATCCGGCGACCGAGGAGGACGCCTCCGCGGCGGCCGCCGCGCTCCCCGAGCACGTCGAGCGCCTCTCCGACAAGCTCCGGGACGCGGTCGTCCTGCGCTACTTCGAGGGCCTCCCGCTCAAGGATGTCGCCGACGCGCTCGGCTGCTCGGTCGGGACGGCGACCTCGCGCGTTCGCCGCGCCACCGAGCGGCTGCGCGAGTCGCTCGCCGGCGCCGGCCTCGTCGTCGCGTCGGTCTCGCTGCCGGCCCTGCTCCTGCGGGCGCCCACGCCGGTCGGGCCGATCCCGCCGATCCCGGCGGTCGCCCCCATCGCGACGAAGGCGGTCGTGGTCGCCAAGACGAGCGCGCTCCTGACCGTCGGCGGCGGCCTCGCCGCGGCGACCCTCGCCGTCGTCGCGGCCATCCCGCTGCTCGTCGCTCTCGCCCCCGACGGGATCGACTCCGCAGGCCCGGGCGGAGGAGCGCTGATCGCCGCCGGCGCCGACGGGCACGAGGATCATGGTCACGACGGCGCCGACCACGCCGATGGGGCCGACGGAGCCGCTCCCGAGAAACCCGCGCGCCCCGTCACCACGCCGGCCTTGCCGGCGAGGCCCGCCGCCGCGTCTCCGAGGGTGGCCGTGGCCGGTGAGGGCGAGGGGGCCGCGCCGGAGCTTCCGGCGGCGCCGATCGTCCTCGTGAGCCGCTGGGCCGAGGGCTTCGCCGACGTCGCCTTCGAGGCGTCGCCCGCCGGGGTGACGCCGCCGGCCGCCGCGACCCACCGACAGGCCGACCTCCGGATGGTCGACGTCGACCTCGATCGCGTGCCGCTCGAGGACGTCCTCGACGCGCTCGGCCGGGGCGCCGGACTCCCGATCAGGCTGTCGCCGCGCGCCGCGGCGCTCGTCGAGGACGAGGAGCTCGAGGTCTCGCTCCGGCTTCGAGCGATCACGCTCCGAAGTACGCTGCAGCTCGTGATCGCCGCGAGCGACCAGCTCGCCTGGGAGATCCTCGAGGACGGCTCCATCGAGGTCGTCGTCGACGAGGAGCGCCGCGAGCTCGAGGCCGACGAGGCGCCGACGCACGACCACGTCGACCTCGCCGCCGAGGGCGCCGACCGCGGCGCCGAGCGCTGGCGGGCCGCCCTCGCCGAGGAGACGTTCCTGAGGATTCCCGAGCCGGGCGCGCCGATCGCGGATGCCGCCGCGATCCTCGGAGCGCGCGTCCGCGCGATGATCCACTTCGGGGAGGGCGTCGACCGCGACGCCCTCGTCGTCGCCGACGACGACGCTCTGCCCGCGGGCGCGATCCTGAAGGGGCTGGCCGACCAGCACGGGCTCGAGGTCGAGATCGATGATCGGTGCGTGTGGCTCCTCTCGCCCGACGAGGCCGCGGCGGCGCGCGACGAACGCGCCGCCGCGCAGCGCGGTCGGAAGCGGGCGCGGACGATCCTCGCGGCGCAGCTCGACGCTCCCTGGGCCGGGCGGCTCGGAGACGTCGGCGGTCCGTTCGCCGCCGCGGCCGCCGACGTCGATGTCGCGCTCGCCGTCCCCGACGGCCGCCTCGATGCGACCGTCGCCCTCGCGGCCGGCATGACGCTCGAGACCGCGGCCGAGCGGCTCGCGGCGATGGCCGATCTCGACTGGCGGCTCTACCGTCCGCTCGAACCGGGCGCCCGCTGGCGCCTCGAGCTGTCGAGCCGCCTCGACCGGCTCGCCGTCTGCCGCGACCTGCTCGCGGCGGTCGGCGCGTCGCGTCGCGCCGACGAGCCCGAGCGTCTCGACCCGCTCCTGCGAGCGGCCGAGAAAGCGGTCGCCCGGGCCGAGGGCATCCGCGCCCGCGCCGCGACCGCCGTCGAGCGCGTCGAGCTCGGGCGTCTCCGGGCCGAGCTCGAGCTGGCGCTCCAGGCCTCGGTCGACCGCACGACCGAGGCGGTCGCCCTGGCGGACCTCGCCGCGGCCGACGCGACCGGTCCGGTCGCTCCCGACCGGCTCGTCGCCCTCTACCGTCTCGGGTGGGCCCACAACGCGACCGGCGTGTGGGACGGGCAGCACGCGCTCGCGTGGGCCCTGTTCGGCTGGCACGCCTACGCCTGGCCGCCGGGGACGCGCCCCGAGCACCCCGGGCGCGCCCTCGTCGGCGGCGAGTGACGCGGCGTCCGTCTCCTACTAGGGCAGGTGGCGCGCCATCTCGTCGAACAGCGCGGTCTCCTCGGCGTCCCGGTGTTGCATCCCGACGTGCGGCAGCATCCGCGTGTCGAGCTGGTCGGCCGGCCACGTCGTCACCCGCGCCGCCACGGGCACGGGGAGAGGCGCCGAGATCGTCGAGTAGTGGTCCTGATTCGCCGCGGGGAGATGGTTGCCCGCCACCCAGAGGTCGCCCATCGCGGTCGTGCCGAGCACCGTCCCCTGGGCGACCGAGCCGGTCGGGCCGCCGTCGTTGGCGTCGGGGCCGGGCGTGATCCCGAAGATCAGGGCGGAGGCGTCGCGGACGTGCGGCGACACGCCGCTCAGGGCGAACGCGTTGTTGACGAGGTTCGCGCTCACCGGCGGCTCCCCGGGCTCGTTCTTGATCCGGATGCCGTAGCCGAAGTTGCCGGTGCTGTAGAAGCCCCAGTCGTAGATGACGTTGTTGACGAAGTCGAGGCCGCGGACGTCGGCCCGGACCTGCGGGTTCCGCTCGCCGTTCTTCGCCCAGACGTTGTGGTGGAGGCTGAGGCGCTGCCTCGTCATGAAGCTCGCGGCGCCGTAGTGACTGATCGTGGTCGGGTGCCAGTTCTGGAAGAAGAGGCACCACTGGACCGTGATGTCGCGCACCTCGCCCCAGATGTCGGGGCCGCCGTCGGTCGCGTTCCTGGCGGTGATGTGGTCGAGGACGATTCGCTGCGCGACCCGGTCCGGCCGGCTGTCGCCGTCGATCGTGATCGTGCCCGCGTTGTTCCGGTTCGGCATCCCGTGGGTGAACACGCCGCGGAACCGGAGATGGCGGACGATGATGTCGTGGGTGCCGGCGATGATGACCTCGCCGTCGGTCTGGTTGCGCTTCTGGATCGTGATTCCGGGCGCCGGCGCCGTCTCGCCGTCGATCGTCAGGTAGCGCTGCCGGATCACGATGTCGCTCTCGAGGGTGATCGTCCCGGCGACGGCGAACTCGATCCGGCGCGCGTCCTGGCTGCAGGCCTCGCGGAGCGATCCCGGCCCGGAGTCGGCGAGGGTGGTCACGGTGACGACCGAGAAGCCGCCCGGCGCGCTCGCGGCGCCCTGGGTGACGGCGCCGTAGCCCTCGATGGCCGAGGCGGCCGGCGATGGGCTCGGTGAGGGAGCCGGCGCGGATGCGGGGGCGGGCGCGGGCGTGGGAGCGGGCGCGGGCGCCGGACTCGGCGTCGGCGCAGGAACTGGGCTCGGATTCGGACTCGGACTCGGAGCGGGAGCGCTCGCGGTCGTCGTCGTCCCGCCGTTGCTCGCCCCACTCGAGCGGCTCCCGCTCGAGCACGCCGTCGCCAGCGTCGTTCCAGCCAGGCAGAGCATGGCCACCGCCGCGGCCAGGCCGCGTCGTTCGCGCGTCACGTTCATCGTCGTCGTCTCCGGAAGCGGCGCGTCGCTCAGGGCACGCGCACGATCTCGATCCAGTCCACTTCGAGGCGGTTGCCGCTCTCCTTCCACAGGTCGAGGCGGAGGTCGGTCAGGACCTCACCCGCCGTGGCCATGGTGTCCGCATCCTCCCGCCTCGGGAGGTCGCGGAGCGGCCGCTCGAAGACCCACCACCGACCCTTCTCTTCCGGAGTGAATCGTAGATAGAACCCGCCGGGGATCCCCTCGGCGCGCATCTCGAGCTCGACGTCGGTCGCGTTCGCGTTGCGCATGCGGATGCGCAGGACTGCGCCGGGGACGACCCTCACGCCGCGCTCGAAGGTGAAGCCGATCGCCTTGCCGGCCTCGTCGGCGATCGCGGCGCCGCCCTCGAGCCTCCCCTTGAACAGGCCCTTCCCGGCCGGTTGCACGTCGAGCTCCTCGCGCAGGAGGACGCGACGGGGGAGGTTCGCCCAGAAGCGATCGCGGGCGGGGCGGCGGAAGCCCTCCGGGCTCGAGAGCCCCCGGGGGCCCAGGAGCGCCTCGACGCCCGAGGTGATCACGCCATCGTCGGTCGCGATCCTTCCCTGGACGCAGGTGAGCTCGACGCCGACCCGACGGAGACGGAGGGCGGCCTCGGTGTCCTCGATCGTGAGGAGCGCGTCGCCGGCCCGGACCGTCATCACCGCTGGAAGTCCGACCGCGTCGATCCAGACGCGGTCCTCGTCCAGCTCGAGCTCGTCTCCGCTGGTGACCGTGAGGCGCCCGTCGAAGCGGACGAGGACGTCGTTCGCGAGGCGGAGGTCGACGGGGCGAGAGGACCGGAGTCGCGCGCCGGCGAGCACGGCGTCGCCCGCGAGCTCGGTCCAGCCCGAGCCATCGTCGATCCGCACCCGGGCATCCGGCGTGATAATTCGCGCGATCACCGTCGCGGGAGCCGTGGTCGGCGCGATCGGATCCGGCGCCTCGGGCGTGGAGCCCGTGCCCGTGTCCGCGCCCGTGCCCGTGCCCGTGCCCGCGTCCGTGTCCGTGCCCGTGCCCGTGCCCGTATCCGTGGCCGTGCCCGCGTCCGTGTCCGTGCCCGTGCCCGTGCCCGTGCCCGTGCCCGTGTCCGTGGCCGTGCCCGTGCCTGTATCCGTCCCGCTCGTCCCGGCGTCCGGGGCGTGGTCCGGCGGCGTCGGCGGAGCCTCGTCGACGGACGGCGCCTCGGCGACGGTCGGAGCGTCGGGCCGGTCGGGGGCGTCCGCCGTGCGGGGCGGGGCGTGCTCGGGCTCGGCGGCTCGAAGGACGAGGACGAGCGCGACGGTCGCGGCGACGACGCCGGCGATGGCGAGGCCCGCGGCGATGCCTCCGCCGCCCGCCGGCCGGACCGGACGCGCGGGCCGGCCCACCTTCGGACGGCGCGGCGTCGGTCGCGCTCGCGCGGGGCGACCGCGTTCGATCGCCGCGTGGATCCGCGCGCGCAGCTCCTCGCTCGGGCCGTCGTCGCCGAGCGCCTCGCGGAGTTCGCGGTCGAGCATCGCATCGTCGAGCTCTTCGAATGCGTCGTCGGTCACGCGCCACGCTCCCGCATCTTGCCCGCGATGCACGCCTTCAAGGCGGCCCGCGCCCGATGCGCGATCACCCGCACGTTCGCCGCCGAGATCCGGAGCGCCTTCGCGATCTGGGCTCCCGAGCGCCGCTCCCGGAACTGGAGGGTCAGGACGCGGCGCGCCTTGCCCTCGAGCGCCTCGAGACACTCCTCGAGCGCGCGCTGGCGCGCGTCGGAGTCGTCGGCGCCGGCGCGCTCCCAGGCCGCGTCGGCCTGGTCGATGTCCTCGACGGTGCGGATCAGCTTGCTCCGCCGCACCTGGTCGAGGAACAGGTGGCGCGCGACCGTCCGGAGATACGCGGCCGTCTCGTTGCGGCTCCGCTCCTCGAACGGACGCTCGAGCACCCGGAGAAACGTCTCCTGGGTGAGGTCGTCGGCGACGGCCGGCTCGCAGCCCAGGTACCGCAGGTAACGCCACACCGTCCGGTGGTGCGCGTCGACGAGCGCGGCGACGTCCTGGGATCTCGGCATGGCGATGAGGGCTTCCACGACCCGGAAACGGGTGAGGGGGGTGGATTGTTACAGAAAGGACGTAACTTCAGAAACGACCCACGCGTGGATCAGTCACCGTCGCCTCCGGGCGCTCCGCGTAGCTCCTCGAGACGGTCCCGGACCAGGAGCGCGTCGCGCTGACGTGGATCGAGCTCGAGGGCGCGGCGAACGTCGCGGCGGGCATTCTCGAGCTGAACCTTCCCGATGTGCGCGTTCGCCCGGTAGGCCCACGCCTGCGCGTCCCGCGGCGCGAGCGCGACGGCGCGGTCGGCGTCGCGCAGGGCGGCATCGACCTCGTCCGCCGCGAGCAGGTAGGCGACGCGAGCCTTCCACGCCTCCGGGTCGCGCGGCCGCAGCTCGACGAGGCGGGTCGCGTCGGCGATCGCTCCCCGGAGATCGCCGAGCCGTCGTCGGAGCTCGGCCCGGTTGCTCCTCGTATGGGCATCGTCGGGAGCGAGCTCGACGGCGCGGTCGAGGTCGGCCAGCGCGTCCTCGTTCCGGCCGAGCTCGCTCAGGAAGACGGCCCGGTTCACGAGGGCGGTTCCCTCGTTCGGGTCGATCCGAAGCGCCTTCTCGATGTCGGCGAGGGCCGCCTCGGTCCGGCCGAGGCTTCCCAGCGCGAGCCCGCGGCGGACCCATCCGAGGGCGAGCCCCGGATCGAGCTCGACGCCGCGCTCACACGCGGCCAGGGCGCCCTCGAGGTCGCCGACCTGGCGGCGGACGTTGCCGAGGGCGACCCACGCGACGGCCCAGTCCGACCTGATCTCGACGGCCAGCTCGAGCTCGGTCAGCGCCTCGGCGAGGTCGCCGCGCTGAACGAGGAGCTGGCCGAGTCGGACGTGGGCGTTCGCGATGCTCGGGTCGAGCGCGATCGCCTTCCGCAGATCCTCGTCCGCGCCGTCGAGGTCGCCCAGCTCCATCCGCCAGAGACCGCGCCGGAAGCGCGCGTCGAAATCGTCGGGCGCCACGTCGATCGCCCGATCGAGATCCGCGATGGCTCCCTCGATGTCGCCCGACGTCGATCGGATCCGGGCGCGGAGCCGGAGCGTCCGGACGTGCCGTGGGTCGATCTGGAGAGCGTGTTCGACGAACGGCTGCGCTCCGCTGCGGTCGCCCGCCATCAGCAACCTCGTCGCGTGCTGCCGGAGCACGTCGGGCTCGTCGGGGGCGAGCTCGACGGCCCGCGCGGAGTCGGCCACGGCGCCGGCTCGGTCGCCGAGCGCGTCGCGGACGAGCGCCCGCTCGAGCCAGCTCTGGTGGTTGCGGCCGTCGACCGCGACGGCCCGCTCGACGTCGGCGAGGGCGCCTCGCGGATCGCCCGTGCTCTGCCGGGCCCGGGCGCGGTGCCGGAGCGCGGGGCCGTAGTCGGGATCGCCGGCGAGGGCCCGGTCGAACGCCTCGATGGCCGAGTCCGGGCTTCCGCCGACGAGCCGGATCACGCCGACTCCGTCCCAGCCGAGCGCGTGGTCGGGGGCGAGCTCGGTCGCGCGGACGAATGCGGCGAGGGCGGCATCGAGGTCGCCGCGCGCGAACAGAAGCTGCGCCTTCTCGGCGAGCTCGTCGGCGCCAGCGTTCGCGAGCGCCTCGGTGCCGATGCCGGTCCGCGAGAGGAAGGGCTGGACCTGATCGTGGAGGCCGCGCTTCCCGAGGCGCAGGAGGGCACGCCGGAGGGTCATCTCGGCATCCTCGCCGCCGAGGATGCAGAGGGCGATGCCGGCCGGACCCGCCCGGTGTCCGTCGTGCTCGGCCGCGAGGTAGCGGTGCAGTGCGGGCACCGCGAGGCGCGCGTGACCGAGCCGCGCGAGCGCCTCGCAGAGCAGCCGCGTCAGGACACGCCCCTCTTCGCCGAGGCGCGCGTTCTGGAGCTCGGCGATCATGATGTCGGCGCTCGCCGCGATCTCGAACGATTTGGGCCCCGACGCGCGCTCCTCGATCCGATCGTGCGCGGCCTCGAGGAGGGCGTCGTCGCCGTCCTCGGCGGGCAGGCCGGCGAGGCGCCGGTCCGCCGCCTCCGCGAGGCCCTCGAGCACGCGCCCTCCGGCGGCCGCCTCGTCCGGCGACGGGTGAAGGACCCCGACATAGGCCTCGCGAGCGACCGCGGCGAGGGTCGCGCTCAGCGCGTCGAGCGCCCCGACTATCAACTCGATCGACGCGGTCTCGCGCAGGCCGACGAGGTCGAAGAGGGCGTCCTCGTAGGCGCCGCCCCGGTCGCTCAGCTCGCCGGCGCGGGCGGCGTCGAGCCAGCGGCGCACGACGGCGGCCTGCTGCTCGAGGCGGCGCGAGCGCGCCACCTCGACCTCGGCGAGCGCGGCCGCCGCGCGCGTCTCGCGCTCGGTGCCGGCGGCGAGGTCGTGCGCGCGTTCGAGCGCGGCCCGCGCCACGCCCCACTGCTCGGCCTCGATGGCGACCTCGCCGAGCCCCCGAGCGGCGTCCTCGGCCTGGGCGAGCGCCTCGGTCGAGCCGTCGATCGAGACGAGGCGACCCGACGCCTCGAGGGCGGCGAGGCCGAGGCCGAGCAGCTCGTCGAAGCGCTCGCGCCGTCGCGCGGCGCTCTCGTCCGGATCGAGGGGGCGAGCGCGCGCCATCTCGAAGTGCGTCCGGGCCTCGTGGGCCACGCTCCGCGCTTCGCCGACGAGGCGAGCTCGCGCCGACGCCGTCGCGCCGATCGCCGCGACGGCGCCGCCGATCACGCCCGCGACGGCGAGGACGAGGGCGGCCGTCAGCAGTCGATTGCGGCGGATCCAGCGGCTCGCGCGCTCGCGCCGCCCGAGCGGTCGGGCCGTGATGCGCTCGCCGGCGAGGAACCTCCCGAGCTCCGCCGCCAGCGCTTCGGCGGACGCGTAGCGACGCGCGGGCTCCTTCTCGAGGCAACGGAGCGCGATCGTCTCGAGGTCGGGGTGGACGTCCGGCCGGAAGCGGGACGGCGGGACGGCATCATCGACGAGCACCTTCTTGAGGAGCGCGACGTGGCTGTCCGCGACGAAGGGGCGGCGCCCCGCGATCGCCTCGTAGAGGACCGCGCCGACCGCGTAGACATCGACGAGCGGGTCGTGGGCGCTCCTCCCGCCGTCGGCCTGCTCGGGCGCCATGTAGGCGGGGGTGCCGACGACGTCGCCGGTGCGGGTGAGGGCGGTGTCGTCGAGGCGATCGCGGGCGAGGCCGAAGTCGGTCAGGTGCGGCCGGCCGTCGCCGTCGATGAGGATGTTGCCGGGCTTCACGTCGCGGTGGACGATCCCGTGCTCGTGGGCGTGGGCGAGGGCGAGCGCGATCTCGTGGAGGAGCTCGACGACCCGGCGCGGCGGCGATCCGCCGCGAGCGAGGTTCGCGTCGAGCGCCTCGCCCTCCACGAGGTCCATCACGATGAACGGACTCGGCGGCTGGCCGGGCGCCACCGGCTGCTGGCCGACCTCGAGGACGCTCACGATCGCGGGGTGACGGAGGCGCGCCGCCGCGCTCGCCTCGCGGTGGAAGCGAGCGAGGCGCGAGGGATCGACCGCACCGAGGATCGTCTTGATCGCGACGGGGCGACGCAGCGTCGGGTCGAAGCCGCGGTAGACGACCCCCATCCCGCCGCGGCCGAGCTCACCCTGGATGACGTAGCGTCCGATCGCCTGCATCGGAAGCGAGGATGGCTCGGTCGCGACCCTTCTTCCAACGGCAGTTACGTCGAGAGGCGACCGACGCCCGGCGGAGCGGTCGTCTGGCCCGCGTCAGGACTCGGTGTTATGATCGCGCCCTCATGCGCTGGCTCGTCTCCATTGTCCTGTTCATTGGCGTCGCCCTCGGCGCGCTCAGCGCGGCGCCGCCCGCGCGAGGCAGCGGCGACGAGTCGCTTCCGCCGGTGCTGATCCCGGTCGCCTTCGCCGACGCCGACTTCGACGATCCCGACGACGTCGCGGCGCTCCTCCAGGGGCGCCTCGATGCGGTCGCCGGGTACTGGGGACGGCTCCTCGGCGCGGACATAGGCGAGGCCTCGCCCGCGATGGCGGCCGTCCGGCGCGCCTTCCCCGAGCTCGTGCCCGCCGTCGCGCCGATCGTCCGCCTCGACCGCCCGAGGAGCGCCTACGGTCGCGACCGCGGCGATCGGGTCGACGCCGGCGACGGGGCCGGTCGCTGGGACGGACAGGCCGCGCTCTGGCGCGACGTCACCGCCGCCCTCGCCGCCCGCGGCGACGACCCCGATCCGGCCCGCCCGGCGCTCCTCGTCGTTCCGGGCGCGCCCGACGCGCGTGACCAGCTCACTCCGTCCGTCACCGTCACCGATCCTCCCGCGGCCGTCGTCGCGATCGGGCACGGACCGGCCGCGTGGGTGCGCGTCACCGAGCGGCTCCTCGGCAGTCCGTCGGGGGCGGCTGACGACGTCGAGCTCGAGGCGCTCGTCGCCGACGCCGACGCCGAGCCGACCGCCCTCTCCGCGCTCGAGCGCGCGGCGATCGCCTCGACCGCCGCCGACGGCTCGCCCTGGCGGGCCCCGACGATCGTGCGGCTCGGGCTCGACGAGGCGTGTGATGGCGTCGTGATCGTCTCGCGGATCGCGGCCGCTCCCGCGCGGCGCCCTCGGGCCGTCCTCGTGCCGTTGACGGACGATGTCGACGGCGAGGGCCTCCTGATCGAGCTCCTCGATCGCGCGGGCCTCGACGGCGGCTACCGCGCCCCGCCCCGCCCGGAGCGCGTCGCCGGGCGCGCCCTCTACCGGGTCTGGCTCGGCTTGAAGCGCGCGCCGAAGCCGTTCGATCCGATCGACCACGCCGTTCTCCTCTGGCGCCTGCCCTCGCTCGACGCCGCCGGCGTGGCCCGCTTCCGGGCAGCCGGTCGCCGCCCGGGCCTCCTCGTCGCGAACGATGCGCATCGGGTCGGGACGACCCGCGTCTTCGTCCGCGGCCTCCGCCCCGGTCGCGGCCATCGGGTCACCGAGGCCGAGATCGTGATCACGCGCGACGGATCGCGATGACGCCGCCGACGTCCCCGGATGCGAGCGACGCGCCGGCTCCCGGATCGGTCACCGCGCCGGTCTCGCGGGCCATCGGCCGACTCCGTCTGCGCTACGCGGTCGGGCTGGCGTGCCTGCTCCTGACGAACATCCTCTTCCTCTCGATCCCGTGGGTGATCCGCGCGGCGATCAAGTCGCTCGAGGCGGGGGAGCCGCGCGGGGCGCTCATCGCCGCGGCGGTCGTCGCGGCCGTGGCCGTCGTCGGCGCGGTCGTCCGGACGGTCTCGCGGACAACGGTCCTCGGGGCAGGCCGCTTCGTCGAGCGCGACTACCGGCGCCGGATCTTCGAGCACCTCGCCCGGATGCCGCCGTCGTACTACGCCCGCAACCGCGTCGGCGACCTGATGAGCCGCGCCACGAACGACCTCATGCTCGTCCGGGCGCTGATGGGGCCCGGGATCCTCTACGCCGCGAACACCGTGTTCGTCTACGCGGTCGCGCTCGCCGGGCTCTCCACCCTCGACCCGATCCTCGCCGTCGCGACGTTCGCCCCGCTCCCGCCGTTGACGCTCTTCGTCATGTTCATCGCTCACCGGGTCCGGCGCACGACCCGCGCCGCCCAGGACGCGCTCGGCGCGCTGAGCAGCGGCGTCCAGGAGACGCTCGCCGGAATCGGCGTCGTTCACGCCTTCAACCTCGAGCGGCGCGAGGCCGAGCGCTTCAGCGATCGCAGCCGGGACTACCTCCGCCTCAACGTCGCCGAGGCGCGATGGCGCGGGGCGATCGCTCCGCTCGTCTCGCTCTCGGGCGGGACGGCGACCCTGCTCGTCATCCTCATCGGCGGGCAGGCGGTCGCCGACGGGCGCCTGACGATCGCCGACCTGGCCGCGTTCGTGGCCACCCTCGGCCTGCTCGTCATGCCGACGGTGACCCTCGGCTGGGTGATCAGCCTCGCGCAGCGCGGCCTCGCCGCCATCGCCCGGATCCGCGAGGTGCTCGACGAGGTGCCTTCCATCCGCGACCGGGAGTCGGTCCGCACCGACCCGATCGATCTCGGGCGAACCGTCTCGATCGGCGACCTCGAGATCGTCTATCCCGGGAGCGAGCGCCGGCGACCGGCCTTGACCGGGATCGGGTTCGACGTCGCCCCGGGCCGCGCGATCGGCGTCTCCGGGCCGACCGGCTCGGGGAAGACGACCCTGCTCCGCGCGCTCTGCCGGCTGGTCGAGCTCCCCGACGGGGCGATCCACGTCGGCGACGTCGACCTCAACGATGTTCCGCTCGCGCTGTGGCGGAGCGAGGTCGGCTACGTCCCGCAGGACGGGTTTCTCTTCAGCGCGTCGCTCGCGGAGAACGTCCGGTTCGGGCGGCCGACGGCGACCGATGCCGAGGTGCGCGATGCGGTCGCGGCCGCCTCGCTCGACGTCGACCTCGACGCGCTCCCCCACGGGCTCGAGACGCTCGTCGGCCCGCGAGGCGTGCGGCTCTCGGGTGGACAGCGCCAGCGCCTCGCCCTCGCCAGGGCCTTGCTCCTCCGCCCGCGCCTGCTCGTCCTCGACGACAGCCTGAGCAACGTCGACACCGAGACGGCGGCGCGGATCATGCGGCGCCTCCAGGCGCGGGCCGACGCCGACGGCACGACCGTCGTCATCGCGGCCCACCGCACCGCGACGCTCGCGTTCTGCGACGAGGTGATCGTCCTCGACCGGGGCGAGCAGGTCGAGCGCGGAACGCCGGCGGACCTCGCGGCGCGAACCGGAGGCGTGTTCGCGGCCCTCGCCGCGCGCGAACGGGAGGATGCCGCGTTCGCGCGCCTCGCCGCCGAGACGGAGGCGTCCGAAGGGGCGCCGGCGTCGGTCGGCTCCAGCCGCGACCGCGCGGAGGTGGAGCGATGATCGCGACGCCCGAGTCGATCCCCGGCGGCGCCGGCGCGAGGCCGCCGCGCCGCGGCCGGGCCGAGACCCAGCCTCCGGTGCCGCTCCCCGACCGCCCGGGCGAGTGGGGCCTCTTCGTCTGGTTCCTCCGGCTGGTGCTGCCCTACCGCGGTTTGATCGCGATCGCGATGGTGTGCCTCGCGTTCGGGACCGCGGCTCAGCTCAGCCAGCCGCTGCTCGTGAAGGCGGCGATCGACGGCCCGATCGCCGACCGGCAGCCCGAGCGGCTCATCCCGATCGTCGTCATCTACCTGGTCACCGTGCTCGCTCACGGCGTCTTCTTCTACGGTCAGCACCTCGCGAGCGTGACGGCCGGCCAGCGGGCCGTCGACGAGATGCGGCGCCGGCTGTTCGAGCGGGCGGTCTCGTTCCGTCCGTCCTACTACGACCGGACGCCGGTCGGCGCCGTCCTGACCCGGATCACCAACGACACCGAGGCGCTCCACGAGGCGATCGCGTCGGGGATCGTCACCTCGTTCGCCAGCATGGCCGTCCTGATCGGCGCGGTCGTCGGCATGTTCGTCGTCGCCGGGTGGTGGGCGCTGGCCGCCCTGGCGGCCCTCCCGTTTCTCGTGATCGTCCTCGGCTGGATCCGGCTCAAGCTCAAGGAGTGCTTCGAGCGGATCCGCGGCCTGACCCGCGCGATCAACGAGTTCCTCGAGGAGCGCCTCTCCGGGATGGCGGTCGTCCAGGCCTTCGCCGCCGAGGATCGCACCCTGTCGGAGTTCGACCTCAAGAACGAGGACAAGCTCGACGTCGAGATCACCTCGACGACCTGGCACAGCGTGCTGTCGTCGGTGATCCAGCTCGCCTCGCTCCTGAGCGTCGCCGCGATCGTCGCCGCGGCCGGGTGGGCGCGCGCCGGCGCCGAGGGCGCGGCGGACGGCGCGGCCGTCGGGATCTCGCTCGGCGCCCTGATCGCGCTGATCGACTACCTCGAGCGCTTCTACCGCCCGTTCGAGGACCTCTCGGGCAAGTACGCGATCTTCCAGCGGGCGTTCGTCTCGCTCGAGAAGATCGCCGGCCTCCTCGGGCGGGACGAGCTCGTCGACATCCCCGACGATCCGGCGCCGGTCGAGCCGCTCCGCGACGAGATCGTCTGGGACGATGTCCGGTTCCAGTACGCGAACGGCAAGGAGGTCGTCCACGGGGTCACCCTGCGGCTGCGTCACGGCGAGAGCCTCGCCCTGGTCGGCGCGACCGGCGCGGGCAAGACGACCCTCGCCCGCCTCCTCGGTCGCTTCTACGACGTGACCGAGGGGCGGGTGACCTGGGACGGGCGCGACGTCCGCGACCACGACCCGGCCGATCTCCGGGCGCGGCTCGCCTACGTTCCGCAGGACGTCTTCCTCTTCAGCCGAAGCCTCGCCGACAACATCACGCTCGACGACGCCTCGCCCGACCGCGATCGCATGCGGCACGCGCTCGAGACGGCCCTCGCGAGCGAGGTCGTCGATGGCCTCCCCGACGGGATCGACACCGTCGTCGGCGAGCGCGGCCAGGACCTCTCCGCCGGCGAGCGGCAGCTCCTGGCGATGGCGCGGGCCCTCTACCGCGACCCGAGCGTCCTCGTCCTCGACGAGGCGACGAGCAGCGTCGACCTCCAGACCGAGGCCCGGATCCGCGACGCGATGCGGTCGGTCGCGAAGGGCCGCACGACGCTCATCATCGCGCATCGCCTGGCGACGGCCCGCGAGGCCGATCGGATCGGCGTGATCGTCGGCGGGAAGCTCGCCGAGATCGGCAGCCACGAGGAGCTGATCCGGGGCGACGGCGTCTACGCCGGCCTCTGGCGGGCGGCGACCGATGCCGTCGGCGAAGGCGAGCGCGGCCCGGGCGTCGCCGTCGAGGGGCGGCGATGAACCGCCATCTCGTCTCGCTGCTGGTCATCGGCGTCGTCGCGCTCGCGTGGGGCGTCGGGCACGGCGCGAGGGAGGCGGCCGCGGCCGGCGCGGGAGTCCTCGCCGTCGTCCTCGCCTCGGCGGCCTGGACCCTCATCAGCGCGCGGGGCGCATCGATCAAGCGCCGCCACCCACGCCGCGCGTTCGAGGACGACTCGCTCCCGGTCGTGTTCACCCTCGAGAACCGCTCGTCGCTCCCGTTCTTCTGCCCGGTCATCGAGGATGCGTTTCTTCCCGACAAGGCGCATCGCAAGCGGGCCGTCGTCTACCCGCTCGTGCCGGCGCGGCGGGCCGCCCTCACCCGCTACCGCGGGGAGTGCCTCGCCCGGCGCGGACGCTACCCGCTCGGTCCGGCGCGGCTGACGGTGAAGGATCCGCTCGGCCTCTTCGAGCGGACGACGGCGATCGGCGAGCGGGAGGAGCTGCTCCTCTATCCGCGGATCGCCGAGCTGCCGGGGCTGCCGACCGAGGAGCCGGCGGCGCTCTTCGACACCGGGCCGATCGTGTCGCGCCTGACCGGCGCGTCGGTCGACTTCCTCGGGGTGCGCGAGTATCGACCGGGTGACGGGCTGCGCCACATCCACTGGGCGGCGACGGCGCGCCTCGGCGTCCCGGTGATCAAGCAGTTCGAGCCGCGGTCGAGCTCGTTCGTGACCGTCTTCATGGATCTCCATCGCCTGTCGATGCGGGGCCTCGGCCGGATGAGCACGCTCGAGTACTCGGTCCGGGTGGCCGGGAGCGTCACGGCCTGGATCTGTCGGCGGGGCGGCTGCGTCCGGGTCGTCGGCGAGGGCCAGGAGTCGTTCTGCGTCGGCCCCGGAAGCGGCGAGGGGCATCTCCTCGAGACCCTCGAGCAGCTGGCGATGGTGAAGGCGGACGGCGAGCTGCCGCTCGACGAGGTGCTCCGGCGCTGGGCGCCCGAGATCGAGGCGCCGTCGACGGCCGTGCTGATCTTCAGCGCGATGAGCATGCGGTTCGAGAGCTACGTGGACGTCGTCGCGCTCCTCCGGGCGCGCCGGATCGAGATGACGGCCGTCCTCATCGACGAGGAGAGCTTCACGGCGATCTGGGCCGAGCAGCACCGCCGACCCGAGGAGCAGATCGGGATGGACGACCTCGCGCGGGCGCTCCTCGCCGAAGGGGCCAGCGTCGTGATCGTGCGGAGCGGCGACGACCTCGAGGAGGCGTTCGCGAACCCGCTCCGGCCGGGCGACGAGCCGCCCGGCCCGGACCCCGACGCCGACGTCGACGCCGCGGTGGAATGGCTGTGAACGTCGCGGCCCCGACGAAGGGAGCCGCGGCGGGCGCGGCGAAGGCGACCGACGACCCCTCGGTCGACGTCGTCGGGCCGACGCCGTGGCGGGCGGTACGGACGCTCGTCGACCTGCTCCTGATCGTCGTCGCCGCCGCGCCCGTGATCCTCTACGACCCGGACAAGCTCCAGGCCGATCAGGTGAAGGCGATGGGGGCCCTGTTCACCCTCGTCATCCTGCCGTTCCTCGCGACGAGCTCGGTCGCGGTCGACACCGACGCGCGCTCGGCCGCACGCCTCCGCGAGATCGGACGGCTGACCCCGCTGGCGCTCGTGCCGAGCGCGATCGCCCTGCTCCTCTTCCCGACGGCCGCGCGGTGGGGCGCCCTCGAGGTGTGCCTCGTCGGGTGCTGCCCCTTCGCGTTCCTCATGCCGGTGCCGCGGGCGCGGTCGCTCCTCCGGATGAACCTCGGCCTCGTCGCGATCGGCGCGTCGGTGCTCGATCCCCAGGCGGCGCCGTTCGTCCTGCCGGCGATCCTGCTGATCCTGTGCGCGATCGCGCTCGAGCACTTCGAGTCGGTCCACGTCAGCCTCGCCTACCGGATGCCGGCGCGGGTCGGCGTCGCCCTCGGCGTCGGGGCGGGCGCCTTCCTCCTGGTCGTCGTCCCGATGGCGACCCTCCTCCTCGCCGTGCTGCCGCGCTGGGAGCGGGACCTCGGCGGCGAGCGGACGCTCTTGCCGGCCCTCCCGGTCCAGACCGACGGGCCGCCGCTGATCGTGAAGCTCGCCGCGGTGGCGGCGGCGATGTGGGCGGCCTGGTGGCTGCTCAGTCACCTCTTCGAAGGGAGGGGGCGCCTGATGGGGCGGCCGGTCGAGGAGGACGAGGGCGAGGTCGACGAGCTCCTCCCGCCCGAGATCATCGACCTCGGCGACCCCTTCGTCGGGCGGCCGAGGCGCGCGTGGTCCCGGCCCCGGTCGGCGGTGATCGACGCGTGGCTCGTCGCGGAGGTCGCCCTCGCCGCCCGGGGTCTCGAACGAGGCAAGGGCGAGCCGGCGGGGAGCTACGCCGCGGCGGTGTCGACGCGCGTCCGAGAGCAGGCGGGCGACGAGGCGGCCGACGCGCTCGTCTCGCTCGCGTCGGCCTTCGACCGAGCCCGCTACGGCCCGATCGAGCCGACCGACGGCGACGTGGCCACGGCGCGCGACCAGGGGGGCGCCGTCCGGTCCGCCGCGCGGCGCGTCCAGCGTCGGCGCGACGAGGCGTAGGCGGGCGAGCGATGGCCGACCGCTACCGGAGCTTCAGCGACCTCTCCGCCGCCCTCGAGGAGGGGTCCGACTACGAGATCCGTCTCCGCAAGGGCGGCTCGGGGACGGCGGTGATCGCCCCGCACGGAGGAGGCATCGAGGGCGGAACGACCGAGCTCGCCGACGCGATCGCGGGCGCCGAGCACGCCTTCTACAGCTTCGTCGCCACCCGATCGCGCGGGAACGCCGAGCTCCACATCACCAGCCATCGATTCGACGAGCCGCGCGGCGTCGCGCTCGTCGCCGCCGCCGACCGCGTCCTCGCCCTCCACGGCCTCGAAGGGGACGAGGACCGCGCCGTCGCCTACGTGGGCGGCCTCGACGCCGAGCTCGGAGCGCGGGTGCGGTCGGCCCTCGAGAGGATCGGCGTGACCGTCCCCGACGACGCGCCTCGCCATCTCCGCGGCGAGGACGCCCGCAACATCTGCAACCGCAACCGCACCGGACGAGGCGTCCAGATCGAGATGAGCCGGGCGTTGCGCGCGAGCCTCTTCGCGGGTCTCGGGAGGCGGGCGCGGCGGACGACGACCGAGCGCTTCGACGAGGTGGTGGCGGCGCTGCATGGGGCGCTCGCGGGTTAGCCAGGCTCGGGTAACAGTTCGCTCCGTCGTTCGCCGAGCTTCGCGCGCTCTTCGGGGAACGTCAGATCGCTCTTGGGGAATCCGAGAAGCGTCTCGATCTCGAGGCGGGAATCGAGCGCGCGCCGCGCGTCTCCGGGAAGCTCTGCTTCGACGAGGTCGAGGAGCTCCGCGATCGCCCAAACGGCCTCGATCGGGTTCCTCGACATCGCGAGCGACTTGATACGGATCTGCGCCGCGCGAGACCACCACCAGCGGTTCGGGTCCGAGTGCTCGAAGAGCGAGGTGGCCAGCCGTGCCGCCTCGTCAAAGTCCTTGATTCGGCGGAAGACGTAGGCTGCGTGAAGTCGTGCCCACGGCTCGTCCACCTCGAGTCCCGCCTCAGCGTTCTGCCGAGCCGTTGCGCGGATGTCCGTCTTCCGAGGCTTCGCGGCGGCCAGGATCCTCGCGAACGCTAGCTGGAGGACGGGCCGACCATCGAGGTGAGTCGGGTCTCGCTCGATCAGGTCCGCGGCGAGGAGCTCCTTGTTGTAGATCGCGATCTCCCGGATCGCGGAGAGATCCCAAAGGCAAAGGGTCGCGGATGCGGTGAGGGCACGTACGAGGTCGGTGTCGTTCGCCCGTGGCAGCGCCTGGCAATAATCGTAGAGCGCACCCGTTTCCTGCGCCTGCAAGGTGGCGATCTGCTTGCTCGGCGGAGCTGGACCGAACGCAGCCCGGCGCAAGACGAGGTGGTCGAGTAACCAACCGGCGTGCGCCACGTCGCCGCCGGGTTCGAGATCGCCGATGAGCACCGCGACGCATGCCTGGCGATCCTGCTCGGTCCAGGCCGACCACGCCGGAGAGGGTTCGGGGGTGATCGCTCCGGTCTCGCGGGTCACGAGGGCCTGCTCACGGGGGCGGAGAAGGGTGAGGGTTCCCGCCGCGACAACGAGCAGCACGAACGCGGCCACGAGCAAGGCGGGGCGGTGTCTTCGAGCGCGGCGGGCGAGGACGCGGAGCGTGCTCGGCGGTCGCGCCAGCACCGCCTCACCGGCGACGAATCGCCCGAGCTCCTCCGCGAGCTCTCCCGCCGACTCGTAACGGTCGCCGACCTCCTTCTCGAGGCACTTCAGGACGATCGCCTCGAGCGCCGGCGGCACGGCCTCGTTCTTCGTGCGCGGCCACATCGGATCCTCGAAGAGCACCTTCTTGATCACCTCGAACGGTTGCTCTCCCCGGAACGGCGGCTCGCCGACGAGGCACCAGTAGAGGACCGCGCCGAGCGCCCAGACGTCGACGCCCGGCCCGTGGTCGCCCTCGCCCGACGCCTGCTCGGGCGCCATGAACGAGGGCGTGCCCATGATCTGGCCGGTCCGGGTGAGCTGGGTCTCGGCGGAGACGTCCGACGCGAGGCCGAAGTCGGTCAGGCGCGGCCGGCCGGCGGCGTCGATGAGGACGTTCGCCGGCTTGATGTCGCGGTGGAGCACGCCGGCGTCGTGGGCGGCGGCGACCGCGCTCGCGAGCTCGCGGACGAGGGCGGCGGCCCGCTCCGGGGGCAGGGCGCGGCCGGCGCCCGCCCGCTCGAGCGGCTCGCCCTCGATGAGGTCCATCACGATGAACGGGCGGCCGGCCTCGTCCTGGCCGACCTCGTGGACGGGCACGACTCCGGGATGGCCGATCCGCCCGGCCGTCGCCGCCTCGCGCCGGAAGCGGGCGAGGCGCTCCTGGCCGCTCGCCCCGTCGACGGCCAGGATCTGCTTCACGGCGACGATGCGCCCGCCGAACCCCGGGTCGCGCGCGCGGTAGACGACGCCCATGGCGCCGCGGCCGAGCTCGTCGATCAGCTCGAAGCGTCCGAGGCGGCGGGGCGGGTGGGGCGTGGCCATGGATCGAGGATAGACTGAGGCGTGATGTCGACGCATCCCGCTCCACCCCCTGGCGGCGCCGGCGGCGCCCGACGCATCGGTCCCTACGCCGTCACCGGCACCCTCGGCCGGGGCGGCATGGGGATCGTCTACCGGGCGACCCACCTCGCCTCGGGACGCCCTGTCGCCCTGAAGGTCCTTCGCACGCCCGGCGACGCGCGGGCCGTCGCGCGCCTGCGCCGCGTGGCGCAGGCGCTCGGCAAGGTCGATCATCCCGGCGTCGTTCGCGTCCTCGACGTCGGGACGACCGACGACCTCTCCCCCTACCTCGCGATCGAGCTCGTCGAGGGAGCGAGCCTCGATGTCCTCGTCGCCGGGATGCCGGTCGGCGAGCGCCTCCGCATCGTCGCGGACGCCGCCCGCGCGCTCCACGCCGCCCACGAGCACGGCGTCATCCACCGCGATGTGAAGTCGGGGAACATCCTCGTCGCCGCCGACGGCACGGTGAAGGTGCTCGACTTCGGGATCGGCAAGATCGTCGATGCGACCACGATCACGCAGCTCACCGCGACCGGCGTGGTCGTGGGGACGCTCGGCTACATGGCGCCCGAGCAGGTCACCGACGGCGCCGACGTCGATCGCCGGACCGACGTCTACGGCCTCGGCGCGACGCTCTTCGATGCGATCACCGGGCGGCCGCCCGTCGACCCCGGCGTCGAGGCGACCCAGGCCCTCTACGCGATCCTCTCGGGGACACCGCCGCCGGCCTCGAGCATCGCGATGCCCGGAACGTTCGTCGGCCCGACCCCGAGCCCCGCCGCGGTCGACGCGATCATCGCGCGCGCCCTCGCGAAGTCCCCCGCCGCGCGCTACGAGACGGCGGCGGAGCTCGCGGCCGACATCGATCGCGCCCGGGCCGGGGAGACGATCGCCGCGCCCGGGCGCTCGGAACGTGGCCGTCCGTCCGGGCGAACGCTCCTCGTCGCGGGCGGCGCGCTCGCGTGGGCGGCGACGCTCGCGGCGGGCGTGGCGATCGGTCGGCTCACCGCGCCTGCGTCCTCGCCAGGGGCGGTCGCCGAGGCGGCGCAGGCCTCGGAGGCCGGGAGCCCGCCGACGGATGGGGGGGAGGCGCGGGACTCCGGGCGGCCGCCGGGCCGGACTCTCGAGGAGAGGGCGGCGCCCGTCCTCGCCGAGAACGCGGTCCGGGCGGGCGACCTGGTCGCGGTCCTCGCGTCTTACCGCGCGACCGCGGTCGACGGGCTCGATGGGCTGGAGGCGTCCGCCGGGGAGCTCTCTCCGGCGCAGGGACACGGCCTCTGGCTCGGGGCGCTCCTCGAGCGGGCGTCGATCGCCGACCGGGCTGGCGTGGAGCGGGCGCGGCGCGCGGCCCTCGCCCTGGAGGACCGGCTCGCCGGCGCTCCTCGAGCCCGCGCGGGCGAAGTGCGGACCCGCACCGAGGCGCTCGGGCGGATCGCCCTCGACGCCCTCGGGGGGGCGGTCGACGGTGACCCCGAGCGCGGACTCCGCTTCATGTCCGCCCCCGAGCGCCACCCGCTCGCCGACGCGCTCTCTCCGGACGATCCCGCCCGGGTGACGGAGCTGTTCCTGGAGATCGTCGGCCAGCGCCCGGCCGCGGGGCTCACCGGCATCGCCGAGGCGCGGATGCTGCTGGTCGAGGTCGTCCGGGCGGGCCGCCTCGAGGTGCTCGGCAAGGAGGTTCCCGCCGACGACTTCCTCGAGCAGCCGGGGTCGCTCCACGGGCTGCTCGAGTTCCGGCTTCGCTCGATGGTCGAGAGCGCCCTGCCGTCGTTCCCGGTCGGGTTGCGTGCCCGGGCGCGCGAGGCGTTCGACCGGGTGAGCGCCGACGTGAAGACCCTCGGCGAGGAGCGCCTGATCCGACTCCGGCCCGATGATCGGGCCACCCTGGTCGCGCTCGGCGCCGCCGGGTCGAGGTGGTCGCGGGACGAGCATGGGATCGCGGTCGACATCGGCGACGCGGACACTCTCGACCGGTGGCACCGGGGCGAGGCGCATCTCCTCCTGCCCCGGGCGCTCGAGCGGTTCGGCGAGGTCGAGGTCGAGGTGACCGGGAGGCCGGGTCCGCTCCTGGCCGTCGAGCTCGCCGCCGGGCTCGGCCCGTCCGCCGAGCGCATCGGGGCGACGGTCCAGAACCGCACGTCGACGCCGATCGGCGGACCGGTCGGCGACCGGTTCTTCCGGGGCGGGGCGGCGCTCGCGCTCCTCCTCACCGACGAGCGGAAGGCGGAGCTCGGCAACCTCGCGCTCATGACCCGGACCCTGGCGTTCCGGGCGAGCGCCGACCGGGCGCAGGTCGAGGTGTCGATCGACGGTGAGGCGACCTTCTCCCTGCCGACCCCCGACCCCTCCGGAGATCTCGACGGCGTGGCGCTCCGCATCTATCCGGCGCCGGGGACCGCCGTCGGCGAGGTCCGCCTCCGGCTGCCGCCGCCGTAGGGGCCCGGCGCGGCTCGCCGCTTGACACGCCGCCCGTCTTCACCAAGATCGGGCCAGTCCTGGCGCGGCCGAGGAGGCGATCGTGGGGAGCCCGGAACCGATCTCAGCAGGCGATGCGCCGTCCCCGGGCGCCGGGACCGCTCCGACCGGAGAGGGCGGGGCCCGTCCGCCCCTGTCGGCCAGTCGCAAGGCGCTCTTCACGGCGGTCCTCGTCCTCGCGCCGCTGCTGCTCGTCGAGGGCGGCATGCGGATTCACTACCGGATCAAGGAGGGGCACTGGGGCGTCCCCGACCGCTACCAGGACCGGTACGAGACGCTCTACGAGCGCCACCCCTACCTCGGCTGGGTCCTTCGTCCGAACGCCCGCTACGAGAAGCGCAGCGACGAGACGACGAAGGTCATCGAGAGCAACGCCTACCAGCTTCGCGATGACGAGATCGTCTCGCCGAAGCCGCCGGGCCGGATCCGGATCGTCTGCCTCGGCGGGTCGACGACGTTCGACGTCGGCGTGACCGACAACGCCAGGACGTGGCCGAACCGGCTCGAGGCGCTCGCGCGCGAACGCCGGCCGGAGCTCGACGTCGAGGTCGTGAACGCGGGGTTCCCCGGCTACAACACGGCGACGAGCCTGATCAACCTGAGCCTGCGGATCGTCGACCTCGACCCCGACCTGGTCGTCGTCTACCACGGGATCAACGACCTGACCGCCGCGCAGATCCCCGAGTTCCGGAGCGACTACGCCCACGGCTGGGCGGAGCGCTTCGTCGGCGAGCCCGGCCCGATCCGGCGCGCGCTCCGGAGCAGCATCCTGTTCGCGAAGATCGAGCACTCGATGCGGAGGCGGCGTGACCGCGCCGCCGGGCGCCAGGACGCCGGCGTCGAGGTCACCGTTCCCGACGAGGCGACCGAGACCTACCGGCGAAACCTCCGCACGATCGCCGGCATCTGCCAGGCCCACGGGATTCGGCTCGCCCTCGGAACGTTCGCGACCGCCCGGAGTCAGTTCGAGGAGCCGGCTCCGCCCGGCTTCGCCTGCTCCTACACCCCGAACCTCACCCCCGCCGAGCTCCAGCGCTCCCTCCGCGAATGGGCCGACGTCGTCCGCGCCGTCGCCGCCGAACAGGACGCGTGGCTGCTCGACGTCCAGAAGAAGCTCCCCGCGGACCCGCAGCTCTTCGACGACTTCATCCATCTCAATGATGAAGGCGCGCGAGCGATGGCCGCCGTCGTCTACGACGAGCTCGAGGCCGCGGGCGCGTGGGAGACGCTCGCAGGGCGATGAGCGCCGGTGTTGACATACGTCAACGCCAGCGGTAGTCTCTAGAGATGCCGAGGCCAAGGCATCCGAACGCCGAGATCGAAGCCGCGGTGGGGCGCGCCGAGGCGCGAGGCTGGCGCGTGATGATGAGTCGCGGGCACGCCTGGGGCCGGCTCTTCTGTCCAGGCGGCGGCTGCATCGCGAGCGTCTGGTCCACGCCTCGGAGCCCGACGAACCACGCGAGGCAACTCGGCCGTGCCGTCGAGCGCTGTGCCTGCCCTGCGGGAGACGACGAGAGTGAGCAGTCATAACTTCACGCTGGCCCTCGGAGCGAGCGAGCTGACCCCCGACCTCGAGGACGCCCTCTTCGAGGCCGGCTGTGACGATGCGACGCCCTCACAGTCGGGGCGCGCGGTCTTCCTCGAGTTCGATCGCGACGCACCGTCTTTGCGGGAGGCGATCCTGTCGGCGATCGAGCAGGTGCGTCTGGCGGGATGCGCCGTGCGGCGCGTGGTGACCGAAGACCTCGTGAACGCCGCGCAGATCGCGGAGCGTCTCGCGCGATCGCGCGAGTCCGTGCGGCTCCTGATCAACGGAGAGCGTGGACCCGGAGGATTCCCGGCGCCCGAGCACCACGTGGGGGGGCGCCCCCTCTGGAGCTGGGGCGAGGTGGCGAGGTGGCTCCGGGAGAGTCGAGTGGCCGAGGTCGAGGCGGACGACGGGTCCGGCTCCTTGCTCGACGCGATCAACAGCGCCCTCGGCCTCGCCCGGGCGGAGGGCTCGCTGACCGACTCCGGCGTTCGTCGGATCTCGGGCCTCCTCGGAGAGCGCGTGCGGAAGACGCTCGCACCCTGAGGGCCGGTTCCGATCGCTGGGCCGGCGCTAGATGATCGCGTCCAGGAATCCCGACCTCGGAGGCGTGCGTCGCTCACCTGGCCTCGTCGCCTACCGTCGCCGCCGCGTCCGGCGGTGGCCCGCCGTCGCGAGGTTCACGCCGAGGGTCGGCGAGATCCGGTTGAGCAGCCAGAGGCTCTTCGCGACCCACGTCACCGGGATGATCGGCAGATTGCGGACGACGCCGGCGAGGATGTCGCGGGCGCAGCGATCGGGCGGGTAGGGCTTGCTCGGCAGCTCCTCGAGGAGCTTGTCGCGGTGACGGGCGGCGGCGTCGCTCACCGTCTCGGAGTGGGTGTTGAGGATCGGCGTGTCGATCACGCCGGGGCAGACGGCGCTCACCCGGACGCCGAACTCGGCCGCCTCGGCCCGGAGCGAGGTCGAGAGGCCGACGACGGCGAACTTGCTCGCGGCGTAGGGCGTGATGCCGGGGCAGGGGACGAGGCCGGCCGTCGACGCGGTGTTCACGATGTGGCCGAAGCCCTGCTCGATCATGATGGGGTAGCCGGCGTGGATCCCGTGGATGACGCCGCGCAGGTTCACGTCGAGCGTCCGGTACCAGACCTCGAGGTCGAGCTCGTGCACCTCGCCGAGGATGCCGATGCCGGCGTTGTTGAAGAGGAGGTCGATCCGACCGTGCTCCCGGGCGGTCCTCTCGATCACCTCGGCGACGGCCGCCGCGTCGGTGACGTCGACCCGCGCGGCGGCGACGGTCGCGGGCGCCTCGGCGGCGACGGCCGCCGCGCCGGCCTCGTCGATGTCGGCCGCGACGACGGTCTCGGCGCCTCGCCGGACGAGGAGACGAACGAGCTCGCGACCGATGCCGGAGGCGCCGCCGGTGACGACCGCGACCTTCCCCTCGAACGGACCGGCCATCACGCGCGTTCCTTCAACGAGACCGTCAGCCGCCGGATCTTGATCGGCGCTCCGACCTCGAGGAAGAACCGGAGCTCGCCGAGCTCGACCCACGGCTTCACCTCGGGGTTGAACGTCGCGAGGACGGTGGTCGCGTCGCCGCCCGGGTCGTGCCAGACGAGGAGCGCCTCCCAGGGGAGGCGATCGCGCATCGCGGCGCCGATCGCCTCGTGGCCGCCGAAGCGGTCGATCGCGACCGTCTCGTCCTCGGGCGTCGACGGGATCGACTCGGGCCGGACGAAGAGCTCGGCGTCATCGACGAAGAGGTCGAGGACGGCCGCCGGGTCGTCGGCCGCGACGCTCGCGTTCCAGAGGGCCATGAAGCGGTCGAGGAAAGACTGCGGTCCGGCGGCGACCGGCTCGGACGAGGGCAGATCCTCCTCGCCGGCGGCGTCGCCGTCGACGATCCCGAACCCGAGGACGATCGCGGCGACGGCGCCGGCCGCGTCGCGGCCGACGTAGCTCGCGTAGAGGCCGTCGCCGTAGCCCGCCGAGAAGGCGATCACGTTCGGCCGGTCGCCGTCGTCGCCGCCCGGGACGACGGACGCCCACGTCCAGCTCGGCGACTCGTTCCGCTCGAGCTGCTCGGCGAGCTCCTCGCAGAACGCGACCGGGTCGGCCTCGATCGCCGAGACGGCGGCGACGTCGAGGAGCGCGCTCGCGCCCGAGTCGACGGGGTGGGCCACGGAGCGCTCCCAGGCGACGACCGGGGCGTCGGTGACCGCCAGCCGGACCGCGGCGACCCGCCGGTCGGGGTCGTCGAGGTCCTTGAGGACGCCGATGGTCACGGGGTACGTGCCCGCGGGCAGCTCGACCGGGATCCGGAAGCGGGTGTCCGGCTCGATCAGCGGATCGCAGGCGAGGACGCCGCCGGAGGTGACGCGGAGGTGCGCGACGGTGCGCGGCTCCGCGGCCCAGGTGCCGAGCGCCGAGGAGAGGCGCTCGCCGTTGCGGAAGACGGCGTCGAGGTCGGGCTCCATGGAGCCGTCCTAACGCCTGGCCGGGTCCCGGCGCAAGCGTCGACGGGCTGGCCCGTCAGCGCGCGAGGCCCGCTCCGTCGGGGGCGTAGCGGCGCAGGGCGTAGGTGCGCAGGAAGGTGACCGCCTCGTCGCGCCCCTCGAGCTCGGCTCGCTGGAGCCGGAGCGCGTACTCGTGGAGCGTCTCGGAGGACCTCCTCGGGAAGCCGAGCTTGGCGAGATGCTCCTCGAGGAGGGCGAGGCGGTGGCGCTCGGCGAGGAGCTCGGGCGAGAGGTCGCGGAGCGCCACGTCGATCGCGTCGCTGCTCTTCCTCCGCGAGCGCCGCCAGACGAAGAGGCCCGCCCCCGCGACGAGCAAGGCGATCCGCCACCACGCGCCGACGAGCCAGAGGACCGCCTCCCGGACGCCGCGGAGGGAGAGCTCCATCAGGCGGCGGATCCCGCCCCGGGCGAGCAGGCCGCGGGCCTGCTCCACCAGTCCCCAGAGCCACTCGCCGAAGGCGGCGAGGCTCGAGGGCTCGCTCGTGTCGGGCGCGGCGTCGGGCGGCGTCATCTCGCCGACGATCCAGCCTCGCTCCGGGTGGCCGATCTCGACCCAGGCGTGGGCGTGCCGGGAGCGCGCGACGTAGAGGTCGCCCCAGGAGTTCTTCTCCTCGCAGACGAAGCCGGTGACGTAGCGGGCCGGGATGCCGAGGCGGCGCAGGAGGAGCGTGCCGGCCGCGGCGAAGAGCTCGCAGTGACCGTGGCTCTTCTCCTCGAGGAACTGGATCACCGGGTCGCGGTCGGGGTCGAGGTCGATGCCGACCCGGTAGTCGTAACGCGCCTCGAACCACAGGGTGAGGGCGGCGACCCAGCGGTCGATGTCGATCGTCGCCTCGCCGATCGGCCGCGGAAGGCTCCGCTCGCGCGCGATCGACTCGAGGACGCGGTCGAGGCTCGCGACCAGGGCCGGGTCCTCGGGCGGCGCGAGCCACTCGGGGTCGCCGGTCGTGCCGGGGATCGGCTGGCTCTCGTCGACGAAGACGCCGTAGCCGCGCGCGGTCGAGCCGAACGAGACGGTCAGGACGTCGCCCGGCCAGAGGAGGACGTCCTTCTTGTCGGTCGCCTCGACGGCGTTCGACTCGATCGGCAGGAAGTAGTGTCGACCGTACTGGCCGGCCGGGTAGATCTCGAAGTCCGGCGCCGCCTCGACGGCCGGCGGCAGTCGGCCGAGGAAGGTCCAGCGGCCCTCGTAGAGCGGTCGCGACTCGGCCGTCTGCTTGGTCGAGACGGCCGGCTCCCAGGTTCCCTTGTCGTAGCCGAGGAAGACGCCGCCCCGAAGGTAGCCGGGGGCCTCCGCGCCGAACGAGCGGATGGCGATCGTGTCGCCGCCGCTCGCCTTCAGGGATGCGATGCTGCCGAGGGTCGCCGTGTTGCTGAAGCCCCCGCGACTCCGGCCGCCGAAGGTGATCTTCGAGATGACGCGGTTGACGTCGTCGTAGTAGATGCGCGCCACGACGCAGAGGATGACCGAGGAGACGACGAGGAGGCCGAGCGCGACCCCGAGGCGCGCCCGGTGACCGCGCCGCCGCCGGGCGGCCGTCTCGCGGTCGATGCTCGGGGCGGACGGCGCGCGGGGGAGGCCGCGCCGGAGCGCGATGCAGATGAGCGTGCCCTGGATGATCACGAGGATCAGGTAGGGGGTGTGCGGGAGGGCGTACCCGGCCGTGGAGAACGAGAACCCGACGGCGAGGAGGGTCACGGGGAGGCGCGGTCGTCCCCGCGGTCCGTAGATCCGGATGACCGCGATCGCGTGACAGTAGAGGCCGACGTAGGCGGCCTGGAAGACGACGCCGGCCGGGCCGGGCATGGTCACCACCTGGCTCAGGAAGGCGAACGGCAGCCCGAGGAGGAGGTAGCCGATGAAGCGCGGCTCGGGGATCGTGACGGTTCGCGAGAGGAGCGGGTGGGCGACGGTCGCGGCGAGGAAGGGGCCGACGAGGAGCGCCGCGCCGATCATGGCCGGTCCGCTTCGCCAGTTGCCGAGGGCGATCAGGAGGGCGACCTGGCCGCAGATGAGCATCGCGACGATGAGCAGGTCGCTCAGCAGCTCGTCGACCGACCCGGCGCCGGCGCGGGCGTCCGACGCAGAGGCGTCGGCGACCCGCGTATCGACGACGGCGTCGACGCGACCGGAGCCGACCGCGGCGTCGGTCATCACCATCAGAGGCGCTCCATGCCGGAGCGCGCCTCGGACGGCGTGAGCACCTTCGGCGGTCCGGCCGCGCCGGCGGCGCCGCTCGGGTCGAGGGTCGGCTCTCCGTGACGGACGACGAGGACGCGCTCGGCGACGCCGCACTGCCGGAGCGTCTCGACGAAGCGTGCTCGCTCCTCGTCCCAGTCGAGGAGCACGACGACGGCCGTGCTGATCTGGCCGAGCTCCTCCTGGATCGCGGGGCCCAGCGTGTGGAACGGGCTGGTCGGGCACGACTCGATGCAGGCGAGGATGTCGAGGATCGAGTCGAGGTAGGCGAGGCTGCGTCCGGCCTGGAGGTGGTAGAGGTCGGGCCCGACCGCGAAGAGGTCGATCACGTACTCGAGCCGGCTGACGGCGTCGGCGACGGCGGCGCCGAGCGAGATCGCCGCCTCGAACGCGTCGACGGCCTCCTGGTCGCGCTTCTTCGGGACGAACGTGTCGACGATGAGGGCGATCCGGCAGAGGTACTCCTGCTGGAACTCGCGGACGACGGGGCGGCCGAGCCGGGCCCAGGCCCGCTGGTCGAGGTCGCGGAGACGGTCGCCGGGGAGGTAGTCGCGGTTGCCGATGAACTCCTCGCTCTCGCCGACGCGGCTGACGAGCGCGAGGCCGCCCGGCTGGTGCTTGGTGCCGACGGGCAGGTCGATCGTGCCGAGCTTTCCGAAGCTCGGGTAGGCGAGGAGGCGGTGGCGGCCGTCGGTGTAGGTGCCGGCGTGATGCATGCCGAAGGGGAACGCGGTGAGGAGGGCCGGCGATTCGAAGTCGTGGGCGCCGCGCGCGCTCGGGATCATCGGGTAGGCGAGCTCGATCGTCTCGCCCGGGTCGAGGCGGGCCTGGTACGGGGAGCGTCCGACCCAGCAGGGAGGGGGCGGTCGGCGTTCGCTCACCGCGAGGTCGAAGAGGGGGCGCGAGCCGACGTTCTCGATCCGGGTGCGGACCGTGACGACCGAGCCGGCCGCGCACCGGTCGGGGAGGATGCGGTCGATCTTCACCTCCGAGGGGCGAGGTCGGAGGAGCAGCCCGAGGGTGTGGTCGATCACGAACAGGCAGAGGAGGAAGCTCGCGAAGTAGTACAGCGGTCGATAGATCCCGAGGCCGGGCGCGCCCGCGCCGACGAGGATGAGGACGATCAGGAGGACGCGGCCGGTCGGGCTGAGCTTCGTCAGCCAGAAGTGGCCGGTCCCCGGCATGTGCGCCCGGAGACCCATCCCGAGGCGGCGGCCGATGATCGGCATCCCCGTGGAGAGGCCGAGCGGGCCGCCGAGGTCGCGGGCGACCTCGGCGGAGGGGACCTCATCGGCGTCGGGCGGCGGGGGAGCGTCGGGGATCAAACCGGCACCTTCACCCGGGCGACGACGTCGCGGATGACGGCGGCCTTGGTGACGCCGGAGTAGCGCGCCTTGGTCTCGAGGACGAGGCGATGGGCGAGCGTCTGGACGGCGACCGCCTTGACGTCGTCGGGGAGGACGGCCGCGCGCCCCTGGAGGTGGGCGCGCGCCTGGGCGACCCGGTAGAGGGTGATGCCGCCGCGCGGCGAGACACCGAGCGCGGTGCGGGGCTCCTGCCGCGTCTCACGGAGGATCGCGACGATGTAGCGGCTCAGGTCCTCGTCGACGTGGAGGGCGCGGACCTCCGCCTGAACCCGGAGGACCTCCTCGGGATCGGTGACCGGCTCGAGCTTCGCCAGGGGCGAGCCGTTGTCGTGGCTCGACAGGATCTCGACCTCCTCGTCCTCGGGAGGGTAGCCGAGGGCGAGCTGGGCGGCGAAGCGGTCGAGCTGCGCCTCGGGGAGCGGGTAGGTGCCGTGGCTCTCGACGGGGTTCTGGGTGGCGATCACCCAGAACGGATCGGGGAGCTGGTGGGTCTCGCCCTCGATGCTCACCTGCCCCTCCGCCATCGCCTCGAGGAGGCTCGACTGGGTGCGGGGGCTGGCCCGGTTGATCTCGTCGGCGAGGAGGACGTTGGTGAAGATCGGACCCTTGCGGAACGCGAACGTCCCCTCCTTCGGGTTGTAGATGCTGCCGCCGAGGATGTCGGCCGGGAGGAGGTCGGGCGTGAACTGGATCCGGCGGAACTCGCCCTTGATCGAGGCGGCCATCGCCTTGGCGAGGGTGGTCTTGCCGACGCCGGGGACGTCGGTCAGGAGGACGTTGCCGCCGCCGAGGAAGGCCGTGATGAGGAGGTCGACCTCGGCGGGCTTGCCGCGGATGACGGAGTTCAGGTTGTCGCGAAGACGTTCGGCCATGGAGGCCATCGGCAGGCTCCCTCGAGGTTACGCGCCGGACGGGAGAAGGGTTCAGTTCATTCCAGCCGCAGGGGCGCGTCAAGCCGAGGCGGTCGTGCTTCGCCTCGTCCGGTGTCCGAGCGGCTCAGCGGCCGGCTCGAAGCTCGACGATCTTCTCACGCCAGCTCGCGGCGCCCGCCACGTTCGGGTCGAGGCGGAGACCCTCCTCGATGTCGGCGATCGCGCGCGCGTTCGCGCCTCGCTCGGCGTGGGCCATCCCTCGCCAGATCCAGGCGTGGACGAACTTCGGGTCGACCTCGATGGCCCGGTCGAGGTCCGCGATCGCGCCGGGAGCGTCGCCGCGCTTGAGGCGCATGACGGCGCGGTTGTAGCGCAGAATCGCGACGTTCGGGAGCAGCTCGATCGCGCGGTCGAAGTCGGCGAGGCCGCCCTCGAGGTCGTTCTGGCCGATCCGGAGCGTGCCCCGGTTGACCCACGCCTCGCCGAGGTTCGGGTCGATCGCGATGGCGTGATCGAGCGCCTCGCGGGCCTCGCCGACCTCGCCGAGAAGGGCGAGCGCCTGGCCGAGGCTCGCCCACGCGGCCGAGTTGTTGCCGTCGAGCTCGATCGCCCGGCGAAGGTCCGCCTCACCGCCCGCGACGTCCCGGAGGGCGAGCTTCAGGGTGCCTCGGTTGTTCCAGTAGGAACTGTCGGCGGGGTCGAGCGCGATCGCCCGGTCGAGGTCGGCCATCGCGCCGGACGCGTCGCCGAGCCACTTGCGGGCCAGGCCGCGGTTTCCCCAGGTGATGGCCACGTCGGGCCGAAGCTCGATCGACCGGTCGAAGTCGGCGATCGCGCCCGTCCAGTCGCCGTTCTTGAGCTTCGCCGTTCCCCGGTTCGTCCAGGCGTCGGAGCGGGAGGGATCCTCGGCGATCGCGGCGTCGAAGGCCGCGATGGCGCCGGCGAGGTCGCCCTTGGTCAGCAGCTCGAAGCCGCGGACGGTGTGGCTCCCGGTCGCCCCGGCCAGCGCCCCCGCGGCGGAGATGCCGATCTTCTCGGCCGACCGCGAGACGCGACGCCAGTAGGCGCCGTTCGGGCCGAACCGGAGCATGGAGGCGAGGACGAGCTTCTCGGCGTCCGGGCCGCCGATCTGGCAGAGGGCGATGCCGGCGGCCGCCGCGCGGAGCGGGTCGCTCTCGACGCGGAGGTAGCGGCCGAGCGCGGGGACCGACCCGGCGTGCGCGATCCGGCCGAGCGCCTCGCAGCAGAGCCGGGCCAGGATCGCATCGTTCTCGCCGAGGGCCTCGGTCTGCGCGACGGCCAGGCCGTCGACCTCGATGGCCTCCTCGGGGCGAGCGCTCTTCGCGCGACGCGCGAGCCGGTCGCGGACGCGCGCGACGATCTCGGCGGATGCGGCCGTCGGCTTCCCCCCCGGGGGGAGGGAGAACAGCTCCTCGAAGGCGGCGGCGACGCCCGCGATCTCGCTCTCGCCACGACCGCGCTCGAGCTCGTTCGGCGGGGCGGCGCCGAGGCAGACCGCGATCGTGATCGTCTCGAGGCGCTCGGCGAGGACGTCGAGCTCCCGCGCGAGCGCGGCGGCGGAGGGAGCGTCCGCCGAGCGGACGAGGCGGAAGAGCGCCTCGTCGAAGCCGCCCGCGCTCGCGGCGACGCGGCCGGATCGGACCTCGTCGAGGACGGCGGCGACGGAGCGAGGCGCGCCGCCCTCGGTCGCCTCGGGGGACGCGGCGTCGTCGCCGGGTCCCCCGGTCGCCCCGCCGGTCACCTCGCGGCGCACCCGCTCGGTCTCGGAACGAGCCCGGGCGACCTCGGCGTCGCGCTCGGTGTCCCGGCGTCGCATCTCCCCGACGAGGGCGAGACCGCCGAAGACCGCGCCCGTGACGACGAGGACGACGACGCCGATCAGGGCGGCGAGGGCGCGATTCCGGCCGGTCCAGCGACGGAGGCGGTCGAGGGGGCCGAGGGGACGCGCGAGGATGGGCTCGCCGTCGAGGTGGCGGCCGAGCTCGGCGGCGACGGCGCGGGCGCTCGGGTAGCGTCGACCGGGGTCCTTCTCGAGGCAGCGGAGCGCGATCGTCTCGAGGTCCTGTGGGATCGACGGATCGATGGACCGCGGGGCCGGCGGGTCGCGGACGAGGACGTCATGGATGACCCCGAGGACCGTGTCGCCGTCCGCGGGCGGTCGGCCGGTGAGGGCCCAGTAGAGGACGCCCCCGAGGGCGTAGACGTCCGAGCGGGGTCCCATTCTCCCGCGGTCGCCCCGGGCCTGCTCCGGGGCGACGAACTGCGGCGTTCCGATGAGGTGGCCCGTCTTCGTCAGGTCGCTGCTCGCCTCGACCGTGCGAGCGAGGCCGAAGTCGACGATGTGCGGCTGACCGTCGCGGTCGACGATCACGTTCTGCGGTTTGAGGTCGCGGTGGACGACGCCGTGGTCGTGAGCGTGCTGAAGAGCGTCGGCGAGCAGACGAAGGATCGCGGCGACCCGCCGGGCGGAGGGGCGGGCGCGCTGATGCATGGCCTCGAGGGTCTCACCGTCGACGTAGTCCATCACGATGTACGGGCAGCCGCGCTCCTCCCCGACCTCGTGAACGGCGACGATGCCCGGGTGGCGGAGCCGAGCCGTCGCGCGCGCCTCGCGCTCGAATCGGCGACGCTCTCGCTCCTGATCGAAGGCGCCGGCGCGGATCATCTTGATCGCGACCTCGCGGCGGAGCTGCGGGTCGTAGGCCTGGTGGACGACGCCCATGCCGCCGCGTCCGAGCTCGCGGCGAACGATGTAGCGTCCGATCGAGGCGGTTCGGCCATCACCGGCCGACGAAGGTTGCCGCCCCGGGCCGCCTCCCGGAGCGGGCGTCCGGTGCGGCGGGGCGGCCGCGGCCGGTGTTGCGCCGGGGACTCGCGGCGTGAGCGGCGCGGCCGCGCCGCCTCGGGGAAGCGGCGTGCCGCACCGGGCACAGACCGTCCCGACCGCCCCACGGGCGATCGGCGCGCGGCAGCGAGGGCAAACCGGAGTCGTTGGGGTCCACGCCGGAACCGGGTCCATGCCGAGCCTCCGTGCTCATCGTAGCGACGGCGGGGGCCAGCGGCACTCGCCCCGGAGACGGCGAGCCGCGAGCTACTCCCAGGCGTCCGAGTCGCCCTCGTGAGAGATCGACGCCGTCACCCAGACCATCCACGTCCGGCGGTCGTGGATCAGGGTCCGCTCGACCGTCACGACGATTCGGCGCGCCTCGCGGTGGAGACCGTAGTGCCATGACGGCTCGTCGAGGCGAAGCCAGCCTCCGTCGGGGCGATCGCCGACCGAGCCTCCGTCGTGGATCGCCACGATCCGCCACGTCTTCCCATCGACGCGCACACCGACCCGGACCTCGGCGACCTGGTCCTCATGTGGTTCAGGGATGGCCGCCATGACCGACGCCGAGTTCTCCGCGATGAGCGACGCAGCGTCCTGCCCCGGGGGCCCGTCGCCGGCGACCCGGGCCCCGCGGATCGCCGCCGAGACGGAGTCGGCGACCGCGATGGCGACCGCGAACGCGGGCTCGGCCTGGCGCTCGCGCTCCGCGCGCGCGGCCGAAGCGCATCCCGTCGCGGTGGCGACGAGAGCCACGAGCAGCGCGGTCGGTCGGAGAAGGCGGGTCATGGCGGGTCGCCATTGTATCAGGCGTGTCCTGGTCAGCGCGTCGGTACGCCGCCGTGGCGTTCACGTGTCGGCCGCGGTCGCCGAGCCGGCGGCGAACTCGGCCGTCGGCCGTCGAGTAGGCCGGTAGTCCGTCGAGCCGGCCGTCGATCCGGCCGCCCCGGGGGCCGCGGGGGCCGCGGCGCGCTCCCCGGCCGCCCGGGCTCGGGTGTTCACCGAGCGACCCGCCGTCTCGCGTGCGGTGGCGTTCACGGGCGAGGCGGCGGTCGGGGAGCTCACGGGTGCGTGGGCGCGCGGTGCGCGGGTGTGACCGGGCGTCGCGGGTTTGGTGGTGTTCACGGGGCCGAGACGGCGGTCGGGGAGCGCACGTGTGCGTCGGTGCGTCGTGCGCGGTGCGCGGGTGTGACCGGGCGTCGCGGGTTTGGTGGTGTTCACGGGGCCGAGGCGGCGGTCGGGGAGCTCACGGGTGCGTCGGTGCGCGGTGCGCGAGTGTGACCGGGCATCACGGGTGCGGTGGTGTTCACGGGGCCGAGGCGGTGGTCGGGGAGCTCACGGGTGCGTGGGTGCGCGGTGCGCGGGTGTGACCGGGCGTCCCGGGTGCAGTGGTCTTCACGGGGCCGAGGCGGTGGTCGGGGAGCTCACGGGGGCGTGGGCGCGGGGCGCGCGGTGCGCGAGCGTGACCGGGCGTCCCGGGTGCGGTGGTCTTCACGGGGCCGAGGCGGCGGTCGGGGAGCTCACGGGTGCGTGGGTGCGCGGTGCGCGGGTGTGACC